>JAFGHJ010000003.1 GCA_016930175.1 Caldifarciminota bacterium | reverse complement strand
GGAGGTCGGACTTGAACCGACACGGAGAAAATTCTCCACCGGATTTTAAGTCCGATGCGTCTACCGATTCCGCCACTCCGGCTAACCCTGTAATTTTACCTTCTAAAATAAATATGTCAAGACCTTTTCGGCGCTGTCTTAAGCTCCCTCCGTCTTATTTTTTATTTCTTTCCTTATTTCAAGAAGATCTTCTCTTATATCTTTGACATGCGGGGCATCTTTTTCAACCTGAATATTCAGCGCCGTTTCAGCGGCAATCAATGCTTCCTCAAGCTTTTCAAGGTCAAAAAGTATCTTTGCTTTATAGTAGTAAGCCTCAAACCTCGAATAATCATTATTCGCAGAGATTCTAATAAGTTTATCCGCTATTTCTAGAGATTTGCAGTATTCTTTTTTCCCATAATAAGCTTTTATGAGCGGCCAGGTAAAAGTCCTTGAGTCCGGGATCTTACTTAGTAAAGGCTCAAGAATTGATATAGCCTCATCGTAATCCTCTTCCCGAATACAAATGTTAGCATAAGCCAATGTCGAATATAAAGAAACAAACCTTGCGTCCTTAATAGCCTTTCTAATCATTGAGAGCCCTTTCTCTTTATCCTTTCCCATAAACGGTAAATGACCCTTCATATATTCCCATCCTCCTAAACCCAAATAAACATCAGTTAAAGTGGAATCGAGATCTCTGGCCTTTTCCAGATAATAAATTGCCGGATTAATCATAACAAATGTACCCAGGTAATCTTCTTTCATAACATAATAAAAAATCTTCAACGTATAGCTCCCGCCAATAAAAAAATAGCCCCACGGATCATCAGGATAATTTTTCGTCCATTTTTTACCCTTGTTAATGGCTGAATCCGCGTATGAGAATATTCTATCCCTGTATGAACTGTCTCCCCGATCGACCCACATCATTTCATAAAGCGAAGACAATAAAAAATACGCAATAGGATGCTCGACTTCCCTCTCTTTAACTACTACCAAAATAGACTCTGCACGTGCAAAGTCCTCTATATATGAGCAATTAATAGCTTCATTTAACAGCGAATCAGTTTCAGGCGAAAAAATAGAAATCAATAAAATTAATGTTATCATATTTAAAAATCCCTCTCTTTACCGCTAAACATGGACGGATAATCTATATTGAATTTTCTCTTGTAATAAACCTTTTGAACTCCTAAAACCGCTGCAAAAAGCGGAATTATTATTGGAGATATAAAGAAAACAATAATGGCAAGTATTCCCGGAATAGCTCTGAAAGAAAATAAAATCGTCTTCTTTGTCTGTTTAATATAAGCTATCAGAAATATGGGGAACGCAAGTCCCGCTCCTATAAGGCATATGTATCCTCTTTCTCCCATCAAATACGATACAACTATAGCAACAAAGTCAAGAATTACACCAAGCAAAAGCGTGTTTTTCTTGCCTAAAAAAACCCCGGTCGTAACTTTGCCTTCTCTTCTATCACCTTCTATATCGGGAATAGTTGTATTAACAAATACTGCCGCAACCGCGAAAAAATAGGGAATCGCAGTAATAAACATCGATTTAGAGGGCTCAGAGACGACAGCGAGCCAACCAACCATAAAAGCAAGAACTCCGTATCCGCAAGAGTTCCAAAGGATATCCAGAAAGGGTTTCCCTTTTGTTTCTATCGGAGGAAGAGAATAAGTAATACCCAGAAAAAGAGAAACCAGAAAAGCAATAAAAATATTAATACCAAGGATGAAGGACGCGGAAACAGCTATTAAAAAAAGAGTGGTCATTTCTATGTACGCATTTTTAAGAGGTATAAGACCGTCAGAAAGCAGGAACAATTTCTTGTTTTTCTTATCAGACTCTCTATCAATAATCTGGTTAAAAATATAAACACCCCCCATAAGCATGGTATAAAGAATAAAAGCACCAACTGCCCCGAGAGAAATCTCTCCTTCTGCGT
This sequence comes from Caldifarciminota bacterium, assembly GCA_016930175.1. Lineage (GTDB taxonomy): Bacteria > Hydrothermota > UBA3072 > UBA3072 > UBA3072 > JAFGHJ01. The sequence continues at coordinate 208,766 of JAFGHJ010000003.1, read as the reverse complement.
GATGAGCTCCGAGAAGAAAAAATATCCATAAAGGGAGAAATAAAGTGGGACGAAGCAGCATAAAATAATCCATCAGGAGAGATTATAAATCATAAGAACTAAAAGTCAAGGCAATTTATCCCACATACCACCCTTTTCTTTTACCACAGAGGGCACAGAGAATTTAAATTGTTGGTCTGTTGGTCGGTTAGTCTGTTGGGCTGTTTTTTACCCACCAACACACCAACCCACTAACACACTGACTATAATAAAATTCTCACACAAATAACACAAAGAACGTAAATCAGCGACAAAATGTGGAATTTAAGGGAATTCTATTTACTATGTTCATACCTTGACAATAAACAGAAATTTCCTTAGAATAGAGCAAGAAGCATTTTTAATTCTTTAAAAAAATAACAAAAAATATCGTAATAATTAAATCAAAGGAGGTATTTATTATGAAGGCAAAAATAGCTATAATCGTTATAGTACTGGTAGTCGCCATAGTAGCCGTTTTACTCGCTACGGATGTCATTGTTATCACAAAAACAGCCGAAAAAACCGAAGAAACAATCATCTCGGAAGAAGAAAAACCCGGAGAAGTAGAATCCGTCAAGGAAGAGAAATCGCAGGCAGAATCCGTTTCTGGTGAGTTAGGGCTTTCCAATATTGTATTTTGTTCGGAAAGACCCAGTGGTTACATGGACTATAAAGAACAGCCCGACGCGACATTTAAACCTGGTGATATTGTCTGGATTTATTTTAATTTAGACGGTGTAAAATATAATATGAATCCGGATAAAACAAAAGAAATCTGGATTAAATTACATCTCCGCTTGAAATCACCCGAGGGAGATATTCTATTGGATGAGGATTTATACAATGAACATAAAAACTTTGGGGAAGAGTATAATTTAGAGGAGTTGTTTTTAAGGGTCAACATAAACACAACAGAAGAACTCGCCGAAGGGAAATATATCACCGAAGCGACTTTGAGAGACGAACTCGCCGATAAAGAAGCCCCCGCCTCATCAAGTTTCCGGCTGAAAAAATAAACAACTAATATAAAACTCGTACATTAGTTAATTGGTTGATTAGTTAATTTGTAAAAAACAATAACTTTATTTATTGCTATCTTTGCAGCTTTATATAGACCGGGTAAGGTCCGATTTCGACCTCTAAGGCGCTATTGTACGCTTTCAGTGTAATTGAATGACCAAGCATATCTACTATCTGATAAATCCCGTTTTCAACAGGAATAGTCGCCTTAAGAGGACCTGATACATTCCACGCTACAATCACAGGGTCGTAATCTGCATCGTCAGCATCCGGATTAAAGCGATAAGCGTAATAACCTGCCGTACCGTTACTTATCGCAGATATTAGCTTCGGTTTTGGCATTATTCTAATCATATTAGCCGCGGCGTAAGCGGATTAGTACCATTCTCTTGTATCATAAACGAAAAATCCTGTATTGGTTCCGTCAGCGTCAACCATAAACATAACAAGTACTGTTTCTACACCCAATCGCAACTGTGTACTGTCCGTAAATAGATATATCAAGAACAGGGGCATTAATTATATCTTCAATACCCGGAAAATTCTGAGTCTCATCTATACTCACCCTTTCCGGGTAGAAAGGAACGGTTTTCGGCTGTTCGATGAGGATTTTATCTATACCCATAACTCCGAACAAGAAATTATTTATAACAGTAAATTTCAAACTTTGCTCTTTATTTATATCGAGAAAGTAAACGCCAGAGAGTAAGCTTTCTCCGGAAATCGTAACTTCCGAATCATTAAAATTTCTTATACGCCTTCCGCACATATCTATAACACCAACTACCATTTGCTCGTCGCTTTCCAAAATTAACCTACCCGATTCCTCTATTATATTCAAATAGCAAAAAGCCTCTTCGCTTATTAAAAATAAGAAAAAAAACAATAAAACGGATAAATTTTTAATTAATCTAAAAATTTTCAGCGTTTACTCCCTTTCGGCAAGTATAATACAAAATAATCACCTCAAAAACATTACTTTACTAGAAGCCTCTTTATCTCCCGTCTTAATATTAAAGAAATAAATACCTGAAGAAAGTTTTTCTCCTGTATCTCCGGTTCCGTTCCAAATAACCAAATGAGTACCAGAAGATTGTTTGCCTGAATAAAGACTCCTCACTCTTTGCCCAAGCATGTTGTAAATGGAAATGTCTATATAATTCTCCTTTGCCATTTCATACTTAACGATTGTTTCATTTGCAAAAGGATTCGGAGAAGCTGGGTACAAGAAGAACAAACCCGGTGTGATATCTTCCTCAATTCCACTCTTTTCGGGTTCTATTTTTATAAGATAAACATCACTTCTACCAGGGCCATAAGAAAAAGTCAAACCGGTAATAATATACCCCCCATCGGTAGTTTGCTGGACGGAATAGCCAAAATCAGCATCAGTTCCTCCAATTGTTTTTGTCCAAATCGGATCACCCATGGAATCCGTTTTTATAAGATAAACATCAGCATCTCCTGATCCGTAAGAATCGGTCCTACCTACAATAACATACCCTCCATCTTTGGTTAACTGTATGGAATGGCCAACCTCACGTTCAGTACCCCCATAAGTCCTTGTCCAGAGAGTATCCCCCAGAGAGTCAGTCTTTATTAGATAAAGGTCATAATCCTCACCCTCAAGATCTTGTCCCACAATAATATAACCCTTATCTTTGGTCTGCTGGAGGTATATTCCGCTGTCGTCGTCGTCGTAAACTCTTCCATAAATCCTTGCCCAGAGAGAATCACCTAAGGAATCCGTTTTTATCAAATAGTTCTTCCAGCATTCTTCATCGGTAGACCAACTAAACCCGCCAATAATATATCCCCCATCTTTGGTCTGCTGGACGCAGTATCCATGGTCGGAGGGAGATCCTCCATGAGTTTTCATCCAGAGAACATCTCCCAGCGAATCCGTCTTAACTAGATAAATATCCTCCTCTTCACCAAGAGAAGGACAATAACGTCCAACAAAAATATATCCTCCATCGGTAGTTTGCTGGACGCAGCGGGCAAAATCTACCGAAGGACCCCCGTAATGTCTGGTCCAGAGAGTGTCTCCCATCGAATCCGTTTTTATTAGATAAGCATCATCATGTGATGGCAAAGAAACAATACCAACTATTCCTGCAATAATGTATCCACCATCGGATGTCTGCCGGACTGACAGGCCATAATCCGAGTTAACTCCACCATAGGTTCTGGTCCATAAAGAATCACCTAAGGAATCCGTCTTTATAAGGTAAACGTCAAATTGGTAGTTAGAATAAATAAAACCGGTAACAATATACCCACCATCAGTAGTCTGCTGGACGGACTTACCTTCATCATACTCGGTTCCACCAAAGGTCTTTGTCCAAGCGGTATCAGGAGCCTGCCCGAACAAAAAACCACCACGAAAAAGCAAAAAAGCTGAGAATAAAGCGGTTTTTAATAAACACTTCATAAATCCTCCTTACTATAATATAATACGAAAAGATTTAAAAATGTCAAACACTTTATTCGCGCTATTTTTAGTTCACTTTAGATTTCTGCTCTTCGCCTTTAGCTGCTGACCTAAAAAATAAAAGTACTACACATGTTCTACACGTAACAAAATAAGCTCTTAGTTGTTGGTTTTTAGCCGTTAACTTAAAAAACAAATAAAACTTTATGCTTTTTGTGTCTTCGTGGTTTCATTTGGGAGCTGTGGGGGACTACTCAACTATTCAACGATTCAACTACTTAACTTTTTTCGCCTGCAAGGCGAATAATATGCCGGAGGAGGGATTTGAACCCACAAGTCCTTTAAAGGGACAACGGATTTTGAGTCCGCCGCGTCTGCCAGTTCCGCCACTCCGGCTCACCTTGAAAATATATGAAACGAACCACATAAGTCAAGAGGTTCATACAACCTCTATAATCATCACTGGCAACTGGTCTGTGGTCAAAAAACGAAAATAATAAAACCATTCGTGTAATTCGTGCCATTTGTTGTTTCTCTTAGCTTTGGTGGGGATGGGGGTTTTAAACAAACAAAATATAATTTTTTTTGTTACTTTGTGTTCTCTGTGTCTCTGTGTGAGAATATTTTTTTGGCGGCGTGGTAGGGAGGCTTGACATGTTTGATTATAAGATTAAAATTTAAGGAGAATGAAAGGTGAATTAAAGGATAAAGAAGCTATATCTTTAATATCTCACGAAATCAAAAATTCCATTGCCGGACTCAAAACAGGGATCAAAATGCTGAGAGACATGGGAAGCGGCGACGTAAAAGAAATTAGCGACACACTCTTTGAAGAATTAAAATATCTGCAGGATATAACATTCGACGTCCTGAGTTTATCAGGAGCTCTTGATTTAAAACTGGAAAAGATTAATATTAAGAAATTAAGCATAGAGAGCGCAGAAATAGTAACCGGAGATGGTTCTTCTATTGATTTGAGCTTCAGCGACGATTTTCCGGCTGTTTTTTGCGACAAAAATCTTATGAAATCCGTGCTGGTAAATCTGATACATAATGCTTATGAAGAGGTCGGAAATAAGGGGCGAATAGAGTTAGGAGGAAGGATTTTAGGAAAAAGCATGGTCGAGATATGGGTTAAAGATAACGGTTCGGGCATAAAAGGAGACATAAACTCGATTTTTAAGAACTTCAAATCCAGAAAGAAGAAAGGAACGGGCATCGGCTTATCTTTAGTTAAGAAAATTGTGAATGAACATTTTGGAAAAATTAGCGTCGAGAGTAACCCAGGTGAAGGAACGAAATTTATTATCGAAATGCCTACAGATTTTCATTACGTAGATAGAAGGTCGGGAAAAGAACGAAGAAGCAGTAAAGGTAGACGGAAGGAGGACTAATGATTTTAGTGTTAGAAGATAATAAAGCCTTACGCATGATCATAAGAAAAGCTCTTGAAAAAGCAGGGTATGAGGTCAAAACAGCAGAAAACGGAAAAGAGGGGTTGGAAATTATAAAGAAAGCTACTCCGGATTTAATAATATCAGATGTTATAATGCCCGAAATGGATGGTTTCGAATTTCTTAAAGCAATTCGAAAAAAACATCCATTAATCCCCTTTACCTTTTTAACAGTCAAATCCGAACTCGATGATTATTCTAAAGGATACGAACTCGGAGCTACCGATTATCTGACAAAGCCATTCGATGTCGATGTATTGCTTAAAAAAGTTAAGAAAAGAATTGACTCCGGAAAATTACTTATAGAAATAATTAAAAAAGGAAAGAAAGAAGTAGATCTAGGAGAAATTCTGGCGGTAGACCTTATCAGTAGTTTGAAAGAAAACAAAATCGACTGCAAGATTACGATTTCTTCACCAGCCGGCAACGGCAGCGTTGAGATCAAGAAGGGGAAAATAAAGAAAAGTACCTTTGATGACTGGGAAGATAAAGACGCTCTTCTGAGAATTGCCGGTTTAAATAAAGGCAAAATTAAAATTGAACATTAATTAAATATTTTAAATATTTTTAGCCAACCTTTCTGCAAGTTAATGATTTCTATTAACAAAAACACATAAAGAGACAATATCTATGTTCAGGTTTAGCAAAAATAAATAATAAAGGCGGGATGTGGCTTCGTGACTTAGTGTCTTTGTGGCTATTTAAAAAATGATTAAGATAGAAAGAGTAAAGAAAAGTTCGATTGCCGATAAACTCGGCGTAAAAGCCGGAAATCATCTTATTTCGATTGACAATAAAGAGATAAATGATGCGCTCGACTTGAAATTCTTTGAAACAGGAACATTTCTAAATATTGAAATCTCGGATGGAAAACGGACCCGTTTTTATAATATTGAGAAGGAAGAAGCGGAAACACTCGGCATAGAACCTTCAGAGTTTAAAATGAAGTTATGTAAGAATAATTGTACATTTTGTTTTATAAACCAGAACCCGAATGATGTGAGGGAATCTTTACTCGCAAAAGATGACGATTACCGCATGTCTTTTCTCTACGGAAATTATCTTTCTCTAACAAATTTTACCAATAAAGACTTTGAGAGAGTTTCCAAATTGAAACTCAGTCCTCTTTATATTTCCGTCCATACAACAAACCCGAAAAAAAGAATCGTGATGATGAGAAATAAAAAAGCGGGAAAGATAAAAGAAGACTTGAAAAAGCTTAGTGAAGCAGGAATAAAACTGCATACACAGATTGTTCTTTTGCCCGGTGTGAACGACGGAGAATTTCTTCACGAAACAATAGAAGATCTTCTGTCTATCTCAGCGGTTGAATCTATTGGTATTGTTCCTGTGGGATTAACTGCCCTGCGAGACGGACTGCCTTACATCGAACCTCCGACTCCAAAATGGATGAACGAAATAATAAAATTAAGCGAACCATATCAAGTAGAAACAAAAAGAAAAAGAGGAAGTACAATCATTTATCTCGCAGACGAATTCTATATCAAAACAAAAAACACAATTCCGTCTTATAAGCATTACGATGATTTTCCTCAATTAGAGAATGGAATTGGCATGGCAAGGAAATTCCTTGATGGGCTAAAGTCTCTGAAGGTACCTGATTTTGAAGGAAATGTGCTTCTTGTTACAGGAACTCTCGCCTGTGATATTATAAATAAACTTGCGGATAAATTTAGAAAAGCAGGAATAAACACAGAGGTTATCGCGGTCAGGAATAGATACTTTGGAAATTCTGTAGAGGTCGCTGCTTTACTCGGAGGTTGGGACTTAATGGGACTTCTTTCCGTAAGGGATTTCGATGTTGTGATTTTACCCCCTGATATCGTTAACAGAGATGAATTGTTCATAGATGGATGTTCTCTTAAAAATTTAAAAGAAGCCTTGCGAAAAAGAATTATTGTAAGCCCTTACAATGTGTTAGAACTCGGAAATATCAAATGAATACAATTGCCATTGTCGGAAAACCAAATGTCGGGAAGTCAACGCTTTTCAACCGACTACTCAATAAAAAAAGCGCTATTGTGGATAAGCAACCCGGTGTTACAAGAGACAGGGTTTATGGAGTCGTCGAAAGAGAAGGAAAACCGTTGATTTTAATCGATACAGGCGGGCTTCTATTTTCAGGGGATCCGCTCGAAACTCAGATAAGAGAACAGGTAATTTTTGCTCTTGAGGAAGCCGACATTGTTTTGTTGTTAGTGGATGGAAAAGAAGGCATTACTTCTCTCGATAGGAAGATTACCGAATACGTAAGAAAAGCCAGAGGGAAAAAAGCCCTGGTTATCAACAAAATGGATAAAGGCAAAGACTGGAGTGCCTTCTCCGATTTGGGAAAGATGGTGCTGGATAAGAATTTTCAAATTTCTGCACAACATAATTATGGAGTTGAAAACCTTCTGAAGTGGATTCTTTCAAATTGCGAGGAAGGAGAAATTGCTAAGGGAACCACCATAGGGGTTATAGGAAAACCTAATACGGGTAAATCAACTTATGTAAACGCTATTATGGGGTACGAACGCACCATCACAAAAGAGGAACCGGGAACCACAAGAGACAGCACCAATTCCTATCTGGAGTACAATGGAAGAACAATTGTCCTTGTGGATACGGCAGGGCTTAAGCGAAAATCAAAATTAAAGGACTCTCTCGAATATTACTCTTTCTTAAGGGCTATAAGAACTATCGAAGAATCCGATATAGTACTTGTTCTCGTAGACTCGACAAAAAAGGTAAGCAAACAGGATAAGAATATAATCCGATGGGCAATTGATCGGGGAACTCCGCTTATTATACTACTGTCGAAATTTGATCTTGTACCGGAAGAGAAAACGGAAAAAATTCTTAAGTATTATGACAGAGAACTCTCGATTTTCGATTGGATACCGAGAATGTCTATTTCTTCTTTAAAAATGCACGGGATAGAAAAATCTTTAGCTACTGCCCTGGAAATTGTCGATAAATTAGATAAAAAAAAGCCCGAACTTGAATCCGTGGTAAAAAAAGCGATCGCTTACCGTCCTCCGCCGGGTTCAACAAAAAAAGTTGAACTATATTCGCTAAAAGAGCACAGGGGAAAAATTACCTTGAATACGAACGCGGATAAAAATTTTGATGAACAGTATAGAAGATATCTGGAGAACAGAATAAGAAAGAATATCGATTTTAAAGGAATACCAATTTCATTAAAATTTAAAAGGGGGTAAGTTCTTATGTGGGAAGCGTTAGCGTTCATCGGTGCCTATTTTCTCGGAAGCATTCCTTTCGGTTTTCTTGTAGGTAAAGTTAAAGGCGTAAACCTCAGAGAAAAAGGAAGCGGAAACATCGGAGCTACAAACGTCTTTAGGGTTGTCGGTAAAAAAGAAGGAGTTTTCGTTTTTATTCTTGATTTTTTAAAGGGTTTTCTGCCAGTAATTTATTTTTCCGATATCTCAGTACCCGCAGGTATTCTTGCCCTTCTTGGAGCAATTATAGGACATATGACGACGCCTTTTCTGCGTTTCAAAGGGGGAAAGGGAGTAGCTACAGGCTTCGGTGGGATTGTAGCGCTCATGCCCTTACCCGCACTCATCGCTTTCGGCGTTTGGAGTATACTTGTTGCTATTACAAGAAGAATTTCCGTTGGCTCCCTAACAGCTGCTCTTTCTTTACCGATTTTATATTTCTATCTCTCCCGGCCTATGTACAGAAGCGTTTTATATATATCGGTTTTGATAACAATCCTGGTTTTTATAACTCACAGGAAAAATATAGGAAGGCTGATCAGAGGAGAAGAAGAACCGATTTTCTAAAGAGAATTGAACCACAAAGCACACAAAGATCACAAAGAAAAATGATGTTGTTTTATCCTACCCAACCTCCCAAAAAAACAATTTTACCACAGAGAACACAGAAAAAAACTAAACTCACAGAGAACAACAAAAGAAAAATATATTTTCGTATTGTTTAAAACCAACCTCACCCGTTATTGTAGAAAGCATTTCTCAATACTTTATTCTTTACTATATACAACTAAGCCTTCCTTCAAAATTTGTTCTAAGAAACCACTTTCATCATTATTTTTTTCAAGTAAAATAGGCTCTATACGTATGTCTATATTTCTCCTCAATTTATATAATTCAACTTCCGATGTTAAAAAATCTTTATTTGTTTCGTCAACTATCACCGCTACATCTATATCACTATCCTTTCTTGCTTTTGACTTAGCATAGGAGCCATATAGTATTACCATTTTCACTGGGAAATGGTTTTTGACCAAATTCGAATATTTCCTTACTTTTTGGACAGCTTCTTTTTTATCCATTGGTATAATTTTTTTGTTTGCTCGAGTATTCCCAAACATTTTTTCTGATTCAGATTTTGCAGTAATTTCTTTTTATAAGTTGGATATCTTGCTTCGACATTAAGTGGTTCCAAGGTATCGATAAGGTCTTTATATTCATCTGAAAATTCTTTATAAATATTACATTTCTCCGCTAAATATGTTAAATTATGGGTAAAAGGGGGAACTTCTTTTTGTGTGGCGTAATAGTAGCCTTTCAGGATTTTTTCAATAGCCTGATGACACATAAATCCTACATATAAAAACTTTTTACTCTTTAACATTGCTTCGGCTGTTTCTAAATCATATTTAGAAATATCTATCCAGTATTTAACTTTTTCATCGTTTCCCATTATATACGCTCCCAAAACTCAATGATCATAATCGTAATAATAAAGGTTTTGTCTTCAAATGTCAATAGAACCAACCCTGTAGTTCCGGCTAAAACGAATATGGTTCCCCAGATAGAGTTAACAAAGATACGGTAAATAATTGGATAACAAATAATTTTTTAATTATACTTACTTTACCCCTCATTTTTAATAACCTCCTGTCAAAAAAATTTCAAATTGTATGTTGTAATTTATAAATTTTGGATTTTAACAACCTCTTCAAAACTCCCTCATTTTAACTATTATCGTTCTTTTTTATTCCCTTTTTTCTTAAATTTCCAATTTATAATTTTCATTTTTCAATCTACAATGACAGTATGTCATGGTTGCAGGTACCATTTATTAGTACCATTAATATTAATTATATACCATCCTTCTATATCTTTCATTATAACATGGTTCCCTGACGGTGCCCATCTCACTGTATATCCTGCAAGTGACGTGGTGTCTCTTTCCCTTGTTGTTAAGTCGATAATAATAACGCGTTGATTAGGGTATTTAATTCCGTAAATAAGTTTATTAGTATTTGATGCGCTCCAATCAGGAGAAGTCCCCCCCAAGCGAATCTAATAAACTTCCTGACGTATCAGAAATAAAGAGTTCTCCAGAAACATACGCAATCCTACCTCCATCAGGAGACCAGGCTACCCCCCCTCCTTCCGCAATTATCTGATGATCATTCCCTCCATCCCTATCCATTATCCATATCCCATTATCAGGTTTTTCATATACAATCTGTGAAGCATCGGGAGAAAAATCGGGATTTCTACCTTCTCCTATTTGCTGTAAACCCCTTCCATCTCTTCTTACCACCCAGATGTTAGTATCCGCATCTCCAAATACCACCCAATCTCCGGCAGAAGAAAGACCACCGTCTCCGAACTCCGCATCTTCAAATAAAAGCCCTTTATCTTCTCTCCCACTTCCATCAGCATTTATTTCGTACAACCATGTACTATCGCTTACAATCTCAGACCTTACACCGATATCTTCTACTGTTTTCCACACTTCTTTCTCTCTAATGAAAACCACTTTCCCGTCACTCGTCCAATTGAGTGATTCACAACTTATTACGTCCTCATAAGAGGTTTTTGTGCAACTGGTAATAAATATAACAACTAAACTAACTCCTATCCATATTTTTCTCATATATCCTCCGGCATTTTTTACACTTTCTTTATATCCTAATAATTATAATTAAAAATATCTAAAATGTCAAACACTTAGTGTTCTTTGTGCTCTTAGTGTGATAATAATTTTTGGGATTGGGGGATGGGTTTTAAACAACACTATCCTTTATTCTCTGTGGTCTCTGTGTGTTCTTTTTTCTCTGTGTGCTCTGTGGTTAAAAAATGTGGGTGTGGGGTTCACTCTTTACTATTGACAAACATACTCTTAACATATACTCTAATTTAATCAAATGCCTTAAGGACCTTTAAAGCGGGAGGATTTTATGATAAAATGCGGAGTTATCGGGGTTGGACATATGGGGACACATCACACTCGCATACTGGCAGAAATGAAAGAAGTAAAGTTTGTGGGAATTTCCGACATCGACGAAAGAACAGGAAAGAAAATAGCTAAAACATATAAATGTAAATATTTTTCAAATTACACTGATCTTCTAAAAGAAACAAAATGCGTTTTCGTCGCAACACCGACCAATACCCATCGTGATATCTCAATAAGAGCTTTTGATGCGGGAAACCACGTCTTTATAGAAAAACCCATTTCTTTCGACCTTAAGGAAGCCGATGAAATAATTGAAAAAGCAAATAAATCAAAACTTGTATTGCAGGTCGGACATATAGAAAGATTTAATCCGGCTATTGTTGCGGCAAAAAAAATCATTAAAAATCCTCTCTTCATTGAAGCACATAGACTTTCTCCCTTTTACGGCAGGGGCATCGACGTCTCGGTCGTTCTTGACATTATGGTTCACGATCTGGATATAATTCTATGCACAGTCGAGTCTCCTTTAAAAAACGTATCCGCTGGCGGAGTACCCGTCCTTACGGAAAACGTAGATATTGCAAACGCAAGACTTGAATTTGAAAACGGAGCTATAGCAAATATCACAGCTTCCCGGATTTCACTCATAAAGGTTCGGAAAATTCGCTTCTGGCAAAAATACTCATATGTTTCTGTAGATTGCTTAAACAAAAGAGTAAATGTCTTTCACCGAGAACTTAAAAATGGTGAACCTGAAATAAACGAAGAGGAAATTCACATATCGACAGAAGAACCATTATTTCTACAGAATAAATCTTTTATCGACGCCTGTCTTGGGAAAACTCCTGTCCAGATGAAAGGGGAGGATGCGAGAAATGCTTTAGCCCTTGCCCATATAATCTTAGAAGAAATAAAAAACAGAGCAAAGAAAGTAAACATCGATTTATCATTGAACAAAAATGAACAATGAAAGTTCTGTTTATAACAGGTGAAGCGTCGGGAGATTCGCACGCTTCTAATTTAATTAACTCTTTAAGAAAAATTAACCCCGATATTAAATTTTACGGCATTGGCGGAAAAAAAATGGAGAAAGCCGGGGTTAAAATAATTTACCCCTCTGATAAAATAGCTGTTATCGGATTCAGCGAGGTTTTCTCAAAAATATCAAATTTAAAAGAAGCAAGAAGACAAATTTCGACCTGCATAAAAGAAAATAAATTCGACTTTGCCGTTACTGTAGATTTCCCGGGATTTAACATTTCCATAGCAAGGACCCTTAAAAATATGGGAATACCCATATTCTACTTCATTACGCCACAGGTCTGGGCTTGGGGTAAATGGAGAAGCAAAAGTTTATCTAAATATTTTAAAGGCTTATTTGTAATTTACCCTTTCGAAAAATCTTTCTTCGACAAAGAAGGAATAAAGTCCTTTTTTCTCGGCAATCCCTTATTAGATATCGTTAAGTCAGAAGGAAAATTAAAAATAAAAGATTTGCCCTCCGGCAATCCTCTAATAGCAATACTACCAGGTTCAAGGGAAACGGAAATAAAAAGATTACTCCTACCCATATTAAAAGCTTTTAGAATATTTAAGGAAAAACATCCCGGAAGTAAAGCGGTGATTGCCCTGCATGAAGAAAAAGATCTTTCTATGACTCAAGAAATCGGGAAAGAACTGCTAAATGGCATAGAAATCTTTCACGGAAGAACATACGATATTATTAACTGTTCAGATCTGGCAGTTGTAAGTTCCGGGACAGCGACAATTGAAGCAGGAATTTTGCAGACTCCTATGGTCATTGTATATAAATTATCATATATTTCCTGGATTATTTCAAAAATTTTAGCCCGTGTTAAACACTTCGGTCTCGTAAACATACTCTTCTCCGAACGAATAGTTCCGGAACTAATTCAAAAAGAAGTAAATCCGAAAAGAATCGCAAAAGAACTGGAAATGGTTTACGAAAAAAGAGAAAATATTTCAAAACAGCTAAAAAAATTAAAGCCATTATTGGGTAGTGAGGGGGTTTATGATAGGATCGCTAATAAAATCCTTTCTATGGTTTAGTGAACCTTTCCTAATAGCATTTTTAGTGCGTATATTGGGCTTTAGCTGGAAAATAGAGTTTCAAGGTGTTTCACTTTTAAAAAAACATAACTTTAAAGTTCTATATGTTTTCTGGCATGAATATTACCTTCCCGCGGTATATTCAAATATGGGTACGGGTGTCGGCGTGCTGGTGAGTTCAAGCAAAGATGGGGAACTCTCCGGCAGGGTGTTAAAACTTCTCGGATATAGACCTTTTAAAGTGAAAAAAGGCGAAAGAGAGATAAAAGCAATGGTAGATTTAATAAATTACGGAAAAAAAGGTAACCATATCGCGGTCACTCCGGACGGACCGGTCGGACCGAGGAGAAAAGCCAAGAAAGGAGTTTTACATATCGCTAAAAGATCCGGTCTGCCAATTTTTGCAGTGTCTATTGAAGCTCATCCACATTTTCGTTTCTCTTCCTGGGATAAACTCATGCTGCCCCTTCCCTTCGCGAAAATAAAAATTAAGATAAAAGGTCCCATAAAAAATCCTACAATCGAAAACCTGGAAAAGAACTTATCATAAAACGTGAATACTTATTTAATCGACCCGAGAAACACAACAAAACCTTACAATTTTTGTCTTCTTTCAACTTTAAAAAAGAAGAAATATCCCTTCGATTTTTTGGGTTACATACCGCGAGACTGGAGAGAAAAATCCCCGATAAAGGAGAACAATCTTTTTCTCCCTCTCAGCAGAGGTATATTCGAAAATAAAAAAACCCAGAGATTTATCGCCAACCTTACGCAAACTCCGGAGATATTCTTCGGTCATCTCCGTTTACGAGGAAAATTGAAGAAAAATACGATCCTTCATTTTCTCTGGTTTACTGTGCCGAGTATTGAAAAGTATATAATTCCGCACTTAGGCAACGCAAAAATACTTTACACCGCCCATAATCTTCTTCCTCACAGGGAACATCCTCGCGATTTACAAAATCTAAAAAAGTTATATTCCTGCATGCAAAAAATAATAGTTCACGATAACGAAACAAAAAACAAATTTTACGAAATTTTCAATATTCCCGTCTCTGTAACCACCATACCACACGGAAATGCCGAAATTTTCTACAATACTTTTGACAGAACGACCGATTTAGACTCAAAGAACTTTTATTCTAAAATGTTTCCCCGTCTCAAAAGACCCATTTTTCTTTTCATGGGACCAATAAAAAAATATAAGGGATTAGAAACTCTTTCTACGGCAATCAATATTTTAAATAAAAAGAATCTCGATTACAGCGTAATCGTAAAAGATAAAATCAAAAAAGAGATAAAGAACCTTTACCCTTTAGTAGCTTACCCTTCTTACTCTATGCTGGGGCTTATCTACAGGAACGCGGACGCCGTAATTTTACCTCATAAAAACATCTCTCAAAGTATAACATTATTTGAAGCCGGATATTTCAAGAAACCCGTTATAGTATCTAAAACTGGAGGGCTAAAAGAAACGGTACGGCATGGAAAAGATGGTTTTATATTCGAAAAAGATTCACCTACATCTCTGGCAGATAAAATGGAAGGTTTTATCGATATGTCGTCAAACCAAATAGAAAAAATGGGTGAAAACTTTAAAGACCACCTTATAAAAGAATATTCCTGGGATAATATAACCGAAAAATTAATTAAGATTTATCTGAGCTTTTCGAATCTCTGAATTGTATATCGTACAGTTTCTTATACAGCCCTTTTTTGCGCAGCAACGTCTCATGTGTTCCTTCTTCTATTATCTTTCCATTACTCAGAACTACAATTCTATCGGCATTTATCACTGTCGAAAGCCTATGCGCAATTATCACAGCCGTTCTGCCATAAAGCAATTCCGCCATAGCGTCCTGGAGCAGTTTTTCGGATTCCGAGTCAAGCGAAGAAGTCGCTTCATCCAGAATCAAAATAGGTGAATCCTTAAGCAGAGCCCTCGCAATTGCAATTCTCTGCTTTTCTCCTCCGGAAATCCTTCCCCCTTTCTCACCGATTATTGTGTCCAGTCCCAGAGGGAGTTTTTCAACAAAATCTTCCAGGTGGCTTTTTATAAGAACCTCATGCAATTCTTCTTCGGAAGCATCTATTTTTCCATATTTTATATTATTTCTGACGGAATCATTAAATAGTATTACATCCTGAGGAACCATGCCTATCTGACTGCGAAGGCTAGAAAGAGTATACTCTCTTATGTCTTTTCCGTCTATTTCTAATTTGCCTTCTTGTAAATCAAAAAATCTGGGAATAAGTTGAACAAGAGTCGTCTTGCCGGAACCCGAAGGTCCTACTATAGCCAGTGTTTCTCCTTTTTTTATCGTAAAATCTATGTTATTCAACGCGTAGTTCTTGCTGTCATAAGAAAAAGAAACTCCCTTAAACTTAATGGAAGATTTAAAAGAATCGAAGATAAGAGTGCCCGAATCTTCTATCGTCTCGGCTGCCTCGATAATCTCAAGGGCGCTTTCCATAGAAGTCAAACCATGCTGAAGATCTCCGTACGATAAATTTATCTGCCGTGCAGGATGCTGCAGGAGAACAGCACAACCGAGAAAGATAAGAAACTTATCGGGAGTTATGAAACCTTTAAAAATAAAAAATCCTCCAAAAACCAGTATAATTCCGGCTAAAATTGCGCCTAAAAATTCCGCGGATTCAGGCAACAATCCCTTTAATAAATTACTCTTTACGTAACTCCTGCGGTATATATCCGATTCTTTTCGAAATTTTTCTATCTCGTATCTCTCCATACCGAACAATTTTATTATTCTTATTCCATAAAGCATCTCGGAAGCCAAAGCATTCAAAAAAGCTCTCTGTTTTCTAAGGTGGGTGTAACGACCACGGATTCTTTTCCCTATCAAATGTACTACAAAAAGAATAAAAGGTATAAGTACAAGCGATATTAACAACAACCTCCATGAAGCCCACAAAGCCAATCCCACATATACAAGCAGAAGAAACAAGTTACGCCCCAGGTCTATAACACCTCTTTTTAAGGCAAACTCGATTTTTTCAGTATCATTTGTAATTTTTGAAAGCAGCTTGCCTGATTCCGTTACCGAGTGAAACTTGAAGGAAAGTTCAGTCAGCCTTGAAAACATTTCAACTCGTATATCGGAAATAGTTTTCTGCTCCAGTGAATCGGAAAGAAAATATAAAAGAAGTGTAAGAGGAGCTTTTATTCCGTAAATAATAACAAGAGCTACAGCCAACCGTATCAAAGAATTCATCCTGTCCCCCTTCGTGATCCAATCAATCAGCCAGCGCAAAACACCGGGTCCGCCGCTTGTATTTTCTTCTCCGAATATTGCCGAAACGATAGGAGTTATCATGCCTATTGTAAATCCACTTAAAATTGCAACGAGCACCATAACAACGATGAGAAAAGCAAGTAAGATTTTATACTTAAAGAGATACCGCCCGAGTTTCTTTAGCATATTTACATTTTAGCAAGAACAGGAGTAGAAATCAAGAGGAAAATTCCCCACCATCACCACAACACCATATTAATTCTCACACAGAGACACGGAGAGCACAAAGCCCCACCAAACCCAACATTAAATTTATTGTTTCTTTGAGTTTTTTTTGTTCGTGTTCTTTTATGTGAGAAAATCTTTTTGGTATGGTGGGATGGGTTTTAAATTACATTATCTCTTTTCTTTGTGTCTTTGTGCTCTTTGTGTGAAGATAACTTTTTGAGGTTGGGGTGGGTAACTTGACACCCTCCCTTTTCGGCTTATATTGAGAATAGAAATCTTGAAATAAATATGTTTGGTAATCTTTATATAAAAAGGGAAATTTTAGATGAATAAAAAACGACCGTATTTCTTTGTTGTTACGAGTTTGTTCCTTTTATTTGTCCCGGCAATTTTATTTGCGATTCCGACGGAAGAATCTCTAATTAAAGCATGGGAAGGCTTTCAAAAAAGCGATCCTAAAACCCTCGCCTTTGAAAAACTTTCAGAAAACAGATACCATTTTAAAACAGAAAGGTTCCCTTTTGACGGGGAGTTAAAAATCCTAAATGTTACTGTAGATAAACAAACTTCAAGTTTTGAGGGAGGATTTATTTTGGGCGTCGTGGAAGTCGAGCTTGCCAATTTACCGAAGGATTTTTTAGAAAAATATTCCTACAGTTATTCCGCCTGGATTCAGGACAACATACTATATTACGATACAGAGGAAGAAAAATGGCTATCAGATGAGGAATATTACAGCAGAATGAGGGAAAAAATCCCAACGAGTTTGTTCCTGGATATTCTCAATTATCTTCCATTTTTGTTTTTGCTTTTTATTATTTTTATTTTAATAATCGCCTTTAACGTTCAGAAAAAGAACAAAAGATACCTGAATTATGCTCACGACTTGAGTGAAAAACAAATGCAGATAATAGAAAAATCACATAAACTGGCGCAAAAGAGCAATAAATTACTATCCGAGATATTGAAGGAATTAAAAAAGAAAAAGAAGTAAGTAACAAATATTAACCACGAGATTACACAAGATTAACACAAGATTTTCTGTTTGTTTTAACCATCACCCCGACCCCAAAAAAATCTAACCACAGAGAACACAGAGATTTTTTTTGTTGTTTTAACTAAATTCTAAATCCCAACCCCCAAGTTAGGACGCAGATAAACGCAGATTTATTGGATTTTTTTATCGTGTTTTTTAACTCAAAACATTAAACGTGTAACCCGAAACTTAAAATTTTTTCTCACACAGAGACACTAAGACCAAAGGCAAAAAGCTTAGTTCAACAATAAATCACACAAATAACACGAATATTTTTTATTTGTCAAATGTCGAGCTTTGACCCAGAAATAGTGTCTCTGTGCGAGAAATAGCTAACAGCAGAAAAAATCCGTTTTTACAGTTATGTTCCTCTATAAATCCTGTCCCGGTTAGTACTATCCTTGAATACAATCCTTATTTTCGAGTCTCTCTTTCATCCTTTTCAAAACCTTTTCTTTTGCTTCAATTGCTTTCTTGAAAGCTTTAATCTCTGCCTCTGCGGCGGATGAAGGGGTATCCTTATTTTTACCTGCCTTATAGTCTTCCAGGTGAGATTTCTCGTGATGATTGTAAAATATATCGAACATGATATCACCTAAATATGCATTTCCGTAAGAGTCCCGAAGAAATCTTCTCGCGAGTTTTATGTTATCGGTATTTTCTTTTCCGTTTTTATCCATCAAAGTAAGTTCGTATCTGTTCCCGTTTTCGTCGGGTGGTGTGATAAAAACAATTTCGCCGGACGGCTTTGTTATGAAGGTGAAAGGTGTGCTGGTAACCGGACCCAGCCCTTTATTAGACGCGATAATATTGAATAACGCGTCTATAAAATTTCTCCATTCGGCACCTGTTTTACATAGTCCGATGGCTTCAGGATGCTCTTCGACAACTTCAATAAATAATTTCTGTCTATCTATTTCTCTCTGGAGTTTATTTATTGCGTCTTTGAGATGAGAACAAAGGACAGGTCTATCCGAATTGCCGTTTAACTGTGACCCGTTATGTGCGGGAGCCGAATTGGGAGAATCGGAACCTTTTTTATCTTTGTTCCCATCTTTGCTCTTTTTATTCCTTTTTTCTTTATTTGAATCGTTACCTCTTTTTGTGGTGGATTCGGATTCTACTTTAATAGTAGTACCTGAGCTTCCTGCTGCGTTGGCAAGTTCCGAGTAAAGTTCATTCAGGACGTAATCTTCTCTAAGTATCCCTGTCTCCGATTCGCACAAAAGTGATTGCCAGGCTTTCTGGATTAAGAAGCAGTGTTCGAGAGCCCACGTGTTTTCTTCCGTTAGTTCATGCCCTTCAATAGACTTTTTTATCGCCTGGTAGTACATTGCAATATCAGTAAGTTCGGACACAGGTGCTTTTCCTTCGAATTGTTTATCAAGTTTTTCTATTTGTTTTTCGAGTTCTTTCGACCATTCTAATCTTTCTTCTATATTTGAGGTTTGTATGTTGTTTGTTTCTGTGTTGAAATTGCCGGATGGGTTTCCCTGCAGTGTCCACCCGGTATTGGAGAATTCCAAATCCGAGAAATCCATATAGCTGAAGAATCCGTCTACCATTTTACGGAATTTGATTTTTTTAAAGGCATATACGTTTAGTTTGTTTTCATTCGAAGTGTAATTGTTGATGGTTGAATTTTTATATTCGGTTTCTACAGAATTGCCCCATTCATCGGTTATTTTGATTATGCGGTTATATTTATCTTTCTCGATGTCGAATCTTTCGGGTACGTAAATTTGCAGTAAAGTTCTTTTATAACCCGAAGGAAAAAAGCGGACGAAATATCCTTCGGGGTGTAAAGACCAGCGTCCTTCCGGTATATCCCGGACTGGTTCGCCTTCCGGTTTTCCAAAAAGGACAGCTACTTTCTCGACTTCTTTATAAGTCGCATCGGTTTTAGTGAGAAGCTTTCTTATTTTTGATTCCGTTTCTATAAGTTTTTGCAGCGGTTCGGGAAATCCGGATAATAACTTGTCAAATAAATCATCGGGTATCAAACTGAGAGCACCTCCGTTTATTTCGAGAATTTCTGCTGGAGTCAACATTTTTATAGCTGCGATACGAGCTTTAGGCGATATATCTTCAATTTTAGAACGTGCTATTATCGCCCATATTAAAAGCTGTATGTCTTCCTGCTCTATATCCGGGTGATTTACACTCTCTCTCAATATTTTTTTTATAACTTCCGCCCTGGGTCCTTTTAGAGGAGCATATATATAGCCGCCACCGCTTGAAGGACCATATGTTCCGGGCTTCAAACAGTAGCTTTCGCAGTTTACTTCAAAAAGACCCGGCTTCAGCAAATAGGAGCCTTCCAATGTTCTTGAAAGCACAGTCATGTAGGCAAAATTATCGGGACTGAAATCATCTAGGAAGGGTATATCAGTCTTAGCATCATCTATTCCTGTTTGAAGGGCTCTCTCTTTAATCGAAAAAGCAGTTCCTAATTCTCCTGGTATGGGTAAATATGAGCATCCCCAGAAAAAAGTTGTTATTAACAATACTATCAAATACAATCTTAAATTTGCTTTATCCATAATTCCTCCGTTTGGAATATATTTAAAGTTTATATATTCCATGTTTAATCTCCTGGATTGTAGATATTTTAAAGAAAAAGTCAAGAAGAAATATAAACATTATAAACAGGGTCAGAGTTTGAAATTAAAAAAGAGGTAAACGTTGACTGAAGACCGGAGACGAAAACGGGAGAGAGGAAACAGGAGGGGAAAAACAACAAAAAATTCTTTTAAATCTGTATCCTAATTCTGTTTTTAAAATTAGATACCAAGAAATATTGTGATTTTCGTGCCTTTGTGGCAAAACAAAAACTACAATTACTACATGTCCTGCATGTGAGTGACTTAGTCATTAGTCACTTGTCGCTGGTCACTTGTCAAAAAAAATAAAAATAATTCGTGTTATTCGTGCTATTTGTTGTTCCTCTCCATTTTGGCGGGGTTTTGGGCTTTAAAAAACAAAATATAGTTTTTTGTTGTTTCTCTGCGGTCTCCGCGTCTTTGCGGTGCAATTTTCTTGTGTTAATCTTGTGTAATCTCGTGGTTAATTAATTAGTCTTTCAGATTCACCAGCTGAATCCCACCGGGTACCTCTCCCAGGAAATTCACGACTGTACGCTCAAAATTTCTCGGTATATCAGAAAGATATACCTTAAGAGACCCTTTTCCGTTATTTCTTAGATTGTTATCAATCAAAAACTTTTCCAAAAGTTTAGCAGCTTCTTTTCCGGGTTCAATTATTGTTACATAATCTCCTACTACGTTCTTTATTACAGAATTAAGTAAAGGGTAATGGGTACATCCTAATATCAAAGAGTCGATATCTTCTTCTATCAAGGGAGTAAGATAACTTTCTGCTATAAGTTCCGGAACATCGCCTTCCGTCCAACCTTCTTCAACGAGAGGGACAAAAAGCGGACAGGCTGCGGAATAGATATCAATATCCCCAAACTTGTCCTTTAATTTTTTCTTAAAAGCGTCACTTTCAATTGTGGCGTTGGTTCCGATTACTCCGACTTTCCCGCAAGACTCATTCGATAGAGCGTTAACTCCGGGATCAATCATTCCTATAATAGGTATAGCAAATTCTTTCTTTAATTCGTCCAGGGCATTGGAAGAAACCGAAAAACAAGCGGAAACAATAACTTTAACTTTGAAACTTTGGAGAAAGTTAATATCTTCCTTTGCGAAACGTAAAATTGTTTCTTTTGACTTTGTTCCGTAGGGTACTCGAGCACTGTCCCCAAAATATATAATCGTTTCTTCCGGCAATCTTTTACGGATTTCCCTTACTACAGTAAGACCCCCTATTCCCGAATCAAAAACACCGATCGGATCTTTCTTATGTCCTTGATTTTGCATAAGCTTCTATACCCTCAACGATAGCGTCACAGGCTTTCTCCAGGAATTTGTCATCTAACAGCTTCTTTCTGTCTTCGGCGTGTGTTATAAAAGCTATCTCCACTAAAACAGCGGGCATATAATTCAGGCGGAGGACGTAAAAGTTAGCCTGTTTCAATCCTCGATTATAAAGATCACATTTCTGCACCATACTTTCCTGAATGCAAATGCCTGCTTGCTGAGATTCCTCAAGAAACTGAGTTTGAGCAAGGTCGTTCAATATGTAGTCGAGTTCAGATAAACCTGCACCGCTCTTTGCCTCAAATCTAATCGCGGAATTTTCCGTTGCCTCAACTGTTCTTGCCCAATCGCTCCTCGCGGCTGACAAAAAATAGGTCTCCGACCCGTTCATATCTCTCTTATTTGGCGCCGCGTTGCAATGAATCGAAACGAATAGATCAGCCCTAGCCGAATCGGCAATTTTTGTTCTGTCTTTTAATGGTATAAATACATCTTCTGTCCTTGTCATTATTACATCGAAACCTTCTCTTGCAAGCTTCGCGGCAATTTTTTTCGACGCTTTTAGTACAATGTCTTTTTCCTGTACACCCTTGCAAACCGCTCCGGGATCTTCTCCTCCGTGTCCCGGATCGATAACAATAGTTTTTATACTTCTTTCCTCAAACGTTTTAACCTTAATATTCAAATACTTACCATCTCTTATTGCGTCCATAGCGAGATCGTCTTTTGCTTTAAAACGAAACTTTATAAAACCATTGCCTTTCTCGAATTTAATATCCCCTATTAAACCTTTTGGAGAAACCTCCGAAATGCTTTTGTCGTATATAGGATCAAATATAACCAGAACCCATTCATCTTCAACTTTATTAAAAAGATGTTTCAGACTCGGTGAACATTCAATTTTAAAAATCGTCTTTCCGGGAGTTACGTCCCATTCAATTTTATAGATATTAACTTTTACACCGACTTCGAGTATCCCCTGATTGAATTTAGCTTCCATGTTTGTCAAACTTCCAAGGATGAGGGGCAAAGAAGAAACCGGAACAAACAGTTTACCTTCCTCTCGGAGAGGTGGCACTTCTAACTGAAAAACATCCCTGTTTACTTTAACAAAAGGGTTATCCGGCATAATGGAAACAATGTTCTCTTTTTGAATGGTCAAAATTTGCGTGTTAAGGTCCCAATAATAAGAAAAATCCATCTCTTCGAGCATTGAGTTGGTCATTATATATTTATGTTGTCCCATCCCGTACTCACGGAATGTATACATTTTGCCCGACAGGTTAATACTCAAAGAAAGAATAAAAAAAATCATATGTATTTCTTCATCTCTCTTCTCTGCTCTTTTTCAATTATTTTTCCTCTTTTCTCGTATTCTTTCTTCCCTTTAGCAACAGCTAAAGCTATTTTTACTAAGTTTTTTTTTAAGTATACTTCAAGAGGTATTAAAGTAAGCCCTTTGTTTTTCAGCTTACCATCTATTTTTCTTATTTCGCTTTTTTTTAGAAGCAGTTTTCTATCCCTCTTAGAATCTAAGCCTTCCTGCGCCTTTTCATAAGGAGAAATATGCATATTAAAAATAAAAATTTCTCTTCCCACAACCTGGGCGAAAGCGTCTGACAAACTTACTTTGCCTTGTCTAATAGATTTTACTTCTGATCCCTTTAGAACAATACCGGCCTCATATGTATCTAAAATATGATAATCAAATTTAGCTTTTCTGTTTTTAGCAATCACTTTTTTACTTTTGAATTCCACCTTGACTTATTCCTTATATTCTATATAATTTTAGACAATGAATAAGATTATTTTTTTCCTATCTGTCTTAATAATATTCTGTTTTTTTAATTGTGCAAGGCAGGTCATCAAAAAAACGATCTCTAAAGAATCTCTTTTAGAAAACATTATTCATTGGCAAGATAAAGTATCAGAGAAAAGCGGTACCGGAGAAATGACCGTATCTGAAACGGACAAGAGGTTCTCCTCTTATTTTTCTTTTGAATATAATGTCGATGAAAAAATCTTAAGTGGCGAATTGTTGGGATCTTTCGGAATGTCAATTGGGACTTTTCGTTTCTCAGAAGATTCGATTTCGATAAGAGATAAGGATGGCAAGCAGGTAAAAAAAGAAGTCCTTTCTTTATTCGAAGAAAATCCGGATGCTTCTCTGCCTCGATTTCTAATGTGGGATATCCCAATTTCATCCAACTCAGAAGTTATTCCATTAGAAAACGGCTGGCTTTTATCAGGAAACGATTCCGAGATTTTCATTTCAACTGATTTCAAGCCGACTCGAGTGGTTCTACACCGTGACAATAAAATCATAATTGATTACTCCGAATTTCGTTTGCAAAAAGGTATAAACTGTCCCTTTAAGATTGAAGCAAAGGCAGAACAAAAAAGTTTAGAAATTGAGTTTAGAAAAATAGAATTGCAATGATATTCTTCGTATTAACCCTATCTCTTATAGGACAAAGCAATACAAGCAATAAATTCACATCGGCTGAAAGCTCCCCGGAAAAAACCATTCAAGTATCATTTAAGAGCTCAATAGCTAATGCTTCTTCCATAGAAGAACTTTACCGGTTAGATTCTCTTTTACTATCAAAGGGAAATTTCAAAGAAAGTGAAATTACGGAAAACAAACTGATAGAAGTTATACAGAAGGGTAATAATTATATAAATTCTAAACTTGCTAATAAATACTTAAAGGCGGGAATAAAAGATCTTAAAAAAGGAATAAAAGAAAAAGGAGAAAGAAAACTGATATTTGCGGGTAATCTTGATCCATCAAATAGACGCATACCCCTAACAATGGCTAAATCAAAATTTCCAAACCCAATTGGAACGACGAAACACTTATGGAACTATATTTTGACTGTCAAGTTCCTAAATAATAAAGTTTTTTTGATAAAATTTTTAATATTGTTTTTAATCCTATTCTCTTTTTGGATTATAATGTCTTCAGTCGGGGCTAGTATTACGTCTTTTGTCAGCTATCTCACAAAATGGTTGCAAACAAAAATCAATTTTAGCGGATTATGGATTGGAGCCATATTATTCGCCCTATTTGTGTGGCTACCTATACAAATTGTCTTCCTCATACTTGTAGCAATGTCCTTGATAAAAATGAATAAACCCAATCTAATCAAATGTGCGACTTTTTTAATTCTACTTCCCTTTTTCGTCTCATACTCATATATTTTAAGCAATAATTTTAATCCGCGTAGTTCTATTTACAAAGAATTTAAAACCCGCTTAAATCCTTATTCTTACGAACTTGATTCTCCGGTGACGCCTTATGGATACTTAGTAAAAGGAATTGAACAAGCCAAAAAGGGGAATTTATCCGAGGCTGAAGAGCTTCTTGGGAAAGGTTATAATATAAGAAGAGATGTAACCTACTTGGAGAACTTATGTTCCGTTTATTATGCCGAAGGAGATACGGCTCGATCTATTAACATGTGTGAAAATATTCTCTCTCATTACCCGAAAAACGAGATAGCAAATATTACAATTATTAAAATCCACCTGGATGAACTCAACTTTGACGACGCAACGAATCAAATGAAAAAAAGCGGAATCCAACTTCTTGAAATTTCGCGAAAAGAGATACCTTTATACAAATATCCGCCCGAAAGATGGCTCTATAAGTATATTTTTGTTCCCAGAGGTTTATTTAAGCATCTCGCAGGCAAAAATCTATATATCATGATACTCATAGGAATTTGTATTGCTATAATGTCAGTTTTTAAAAAAGAAAAAGAGAAATACTGTCCAATTTGTAAAGGTTTGATGTTGATTGATAACAGCCAGGAAAATATGTGCATATCATGCATTACAAAGCTTTCGTTGACAAAATCGAAAAGTATAAGAGAGCGACTTAAAAGACGTATAACAGCAAAAGCCTTTAAAGTTGATAAAATTACAAACATACTAATGAGTCTGATAATTCCGGGAAGTGCTCATTTTTACAAAAAGAGGCATTTTGAGGGAATGACATTTAGCTTTATCGCAGCTATTTTCCTTTTAATCTTTCTTAATTCTGTATTCTTTAACGTTGAAGAATCTTTACAATACAGAACTTCTATAGGAAACGGAATCTTCATCATTTCTCTTATAATATTTTATTCATTGTTACTATACTCGAGTTGGAGGCTAGAGCCGTATGGAAATGGAAGGTAGTATACAGGAATTCTCTGTTCCTGAAATATTACAGTTTTTATCCCTGCATGAAGCAGATGGAGTACTCAAACTTAAATCGGGCAGGGAGGAAGTGGATTTTGGATTCAAAAGGGGAAAAATCACAGATGCTCTTCACAAGGGAGAAAAACTTTTCCATTCTATAAGCGAATATGTCCAGAGAACAGGACTGATTCCTCCCGATACCTTCAATAAGTATATGGAAAGAGCCAAAGAAGCAGGGCTTTCTTTCCTGGAAATCGTCGAGAAGGGAGACTTTTTATCTAAAAAGAACATAGAAGAGATAATAGCTTTCAAAATCCAGGAAACAACCTGTGAAGTCTTGACATGGAACGAAGGCAGATATTCCTTTGAAGCAGGGAAGAAACTATATCAACATTCTGCATTTTCTGTCGAGATAGAACCTAATACTCTTGTTATGGAGGGTATAAGAAGAATAGACGAATGGCCCTTGATAGAAAAAGCTTTACCTGATGAAAACATTACCCTGCGGAAGCTCGAAAAGCCAGAAATTAATGTGGAAATAGGAGAAGATGAAAAAACTATATTAGAAAAAATTACAGAGGATATTACTTTACATGAATTGGTAGGAATATCGGGAATCGGAAAATTCAGGACTTACAATTCGGTTTATAAGCTTACCGAAATCGGGCTTCTAGAAAAAGGGAAAGGTACAGGAAAAATTAAGACGCGCAAAAAGACTTTTGCTAAAAAACCGCGTATGGCATTTCCTATGAATTTAAAACAAATTCTTCTTTACGGTTTTATTATAATACATATTATATTTCTTTTCAAGTTCAGGCTAAATCATGTGGGAGAAAATATAAGAAATATAAAAAACTTGCTTGATGACCCTTCCCGGGTGGAAACTATATTGCCTTTATTCTCGGAAGACGGGAAATAGATTTTCTTATTGGTTTGGGGTTGAATAAAACAGTAAAAATTGATTATAACAATAAAAAAGGGAGGAAAAAATGAGTGATGAAGATAAAAAAACTAAAATAAAAGCAAGCAAAAAGGACATAGATGACGGAAAAAGTATAGCATGGTTGTCTTATCTGGGATTATTGCTTTTAATACCATTACTGGTGAAGCCTGAAAACACTTTCTGCAAACACCACGCCAAGCAGGGTATAGTATTGTTAGGGTTATGGATAGCTGTTTCAATTATAAGCCCTTTTATAAGTGTACTCGACTCTTTAGCGTTCTTAGCTATAGCTGTCATATCGATTATAGGCATTGTTCAATCCCTCTCCGGCAACTACTGGAAGGCTCCTCTCGGTATATACCAGTTGTCGGAAAAATTTAAAATTTAAATCAAGAGTGAGGTTATTATTAGCGAGGAAAAGGCTTTTAAGAAATGGATAGATAGGATAGCTAAAAGCATTCCGGGATTCAAGGGTTATTATAAGAAAGAAGAACGAAGAGAAAACGACCAGCTAATCCGGGAAAAAATTGCGAAAAAACTTAAAGCTATTAAAGATGTCCTAAACGAGAAAGGACGATTGGTTACAAAATCCGGCGATCTCAGTCCTCTCGACGAAATAGCAAGGATTGATAAAAATTTGGAAAAATTAAGCGATTCAATCTTATATGCGAATTACGGTTATAGCGGTTTTTTCGACCAGAAAGAAATCTCTTTAGATACTCTTCGCTCTATTTATGAGGCTGATTTAAGTTTAATGGAGTGGGTCAAGAATTTTACGGATAATTCTACCGTAGATACCGAGCTTGCGGAAATTTCTGGAAATATAGAGGCTGGATTTAATTTACTAGCAAAACGCTCAAAAATCTTAGAGGGGGATTAAAATGGGATTATTTCTCGAAGTTATAGAATTTTTAGACGATGAAGGAAGGGAAATCGTACACCGAGTACCCGAAAAAGGTTCTGCGGAAACTTCTATCGGCAGCCAACTAATCGTCCGAGAAAATCAATCAGCTGTTTTCTTCCGTGACGGAAGAGCTCTTGATACTTTTAGCCCGGGAAGACACACTCTGACTACGGCAAACCTTCCTCTTTTAAAGAAATTGATAGGCGCCGCTTTCGAAGGTAAAAGTCCTTTTCGTACTGAAGTTTACTTTGTAAACAATAAAGTCTTCACAAATGCAAAATGGGGAACTCAGGAACCTATTCCGTTTAGAGACAAAGAACTCAAAATGATAAGAATAAGAGCGAACGGTATCTATTCATATAAGGTTTCCGACCCGCGTCTTTTTATAAATAAAATTGTAGGTACCGAGAATATAAAAGACAGAAATGAAGTAGAGGAGTTCTTTAAGAATGTTGTAATTTCAAGACTGACCGACTTCTTGGGAGAGAATTACTCTACCATTTTTGATCTCGCAAAGGATTATGACGAACTTTCCGCAGGTGCCAAATCCAGAATTTATGAAGATTTCGATAAGTATGGGCTTGACTTGAGAGATTTCTACATAAGGTCGATAACACCTCCTCCGGAAGTTCAAAAAATGATAGACGAGCGTTCCGGTATGGGTGTCGTCGGAGACTTAAACCAATTTACACAGTTCCAGGCAGCGAAAGCTCTCAGGGATGCCGCCTCGGCTGAAGGCGGTGCAGCAGGAACGGGTGTTGGTGTTGGAGCCGGTATCGGTATGGGAGCTATGATACCCGGTATGATGCAGAAAGCCACCGGAGAAGGAAAAGGAGGGGAAGCAAACCTTTCGGGAGAGTCCTGCCCTGAATGCGGTAAGCCGTTACCTTTAAATTCAAAATTCTGTCCTAATTGCGGAACAAAGTTGGGAGAAAAAGCATTCTGCAAAAAGTGCGGTAAAGAAATACCAAAAGGGGCACAATTCTGCCCTGAGTGCGGCGAAAAACAGTAAAATATCTGATTTGAATGGAAATCAGATGCCCTCAATGTGATGCAGTAATAAAAACGGGGATAGAACATAAAGTTGTAAAATGCCCGTATTGTAGTACCCATTTATATTACGAAAAAGATAAAGTACTTACAAAAGAATCTATAAAGCCCACCCTCGATGCTCGCGTAGCCGAAAGTTTGCTTCATAATATATCAGGTAAAAAACTAAAGGTGAAACTTGAGTATTTTCCCTTTTATCGAATAAAAATGCGCGAGCAGACAATCTTCTTACCCGGGAAAAAGACCGACTTAATAGGAATCAATAGTTATATCCCTCAGGGAGATAGAATAACTCTTGAAATTGAAGTTCCCGAGCCGGATCTATCGGTCGAAGAAGCACTTCAACAAACAGAAGAAGGCGAAGAGATTGAATCTATCGGACTCATTTATTTGCCTTTCTTCACGTCAAAAGACGATAATGCGGTTTATTTTGTAGATGGTGCAAGGGGAAATATCCTTTCTAATAGAATTGAAGGGGGAAAAACAAGTGGAAAAAATCACCATACTTTTGCCCTGCTTTCCTTTACTATTATTGTCCTTGTAGCCTTATTTTTTCCCAGTTTACCGTTTAGACTGATTTCTGTAGCTATTATTACATCTCTTTTATGGTACTACGATAAAGGAAAACACCATGGCTAAAAGTACGCTTGCTGTCATCGCTTTTTCGTGTCCGAATTGCGGTTCCGAAATCGATGTAACAGAAGGATACACAACCACAAAATGCAAGTTCTGTAATAGCAGTCTTTTGATAACAAATAAAATCGGAGCTCCGAGAGTTTTCGCAAAACCTAAAATAGACAAGCCTAAAAACATTTTAAGGGAAAGATTCGGGATGAACGTAGATATCATTGATGTTTCTCTTATTTATGTCCCATTTATAAAGGTTTCTTCAGAGATAATAGGTTGGCTGGGAGGTTATAAAAAAGGTGTTATTGTGCAGGAACCTACTTATACCGACTCCGGTATGAATATAGATACAATGAGTACACCCCGTATGGTTGGCGAAAAGAGAATCAAAAAGAGAGTAAGGCGTATTTTAGAAGTCAAATTAGACCCTTCCGAATTTTACCGTTACGGGATACACAGAGTGAGCACGGAAGGGAAGAAATTCGAGGTCTACGACGATGAAGCTCTTCATAAATACGGAAACGTTTTTGACTTGCCCTTACCGATAAAAGAATATATGGAAAAAGCTTCGGATATGCTCATCGACGAAATCATAAGAGATTATAGAGATTTTAATGAATTCGAATATTATCTGCGCGCAATAAAGAAAAAAGCAATCATTTATTTTAACCCCATATATTTTGCGAGAGTCAAATCCGGCCAGGAATTTTACACATATTCCTTTGATGCCGTAGATGGGAAAGCCCTGGTAAAAGACAAAACTAAAAAGAAAAAAGCCGAGAGTAAAAAGGTTTTCCTGGGACTGAATGCATTATACGGTATCATTGGCTTATCCGGAATTATTGTCTCTTTAATATCTTTTTTAGTAGACGGCGTAGTTGCTTTTGTCTTTGCTTTGTTTACCGGGTTTTTCGTCTGGTGGTTACAATATGGCGACGACTGATATTAAACTTATACCTTTACGTTGTCCGGATTGTGGAATCGACATAGAAAGCGGAGAAGATGACATTGTCCATTTCTGCTCGAACTGCGGTTCGGGATTTGAGGTTACCCGGGACAAATTTAAAAAAGTGGATATCATTTTTGTAAAGCCAAAAGAAGAATTTGCGAATAATAAATTATATTATCTACCGATGTGGCAGATTTTAAGCAAAATATCTATCAGTAAGAAGCCTAACATAGATATAAATCAAATTCCTCCGGAAATTTTAAGCAATGACCGTTTCACGAGTTTTCTTGCAGGTCTTCTCAAAAAAGAAAAGCCTATAGATAAGATGTTGTTTTTTGTTCCTGCATTCGGCGTTACAAACCGCTATCAATTAATGGACCAGCCGGGATATTTATTTACGGTAAAGCCGCCAAAGCTTGAAAGCGATTCTCCCAAGGATATGGTCGGAGCTGAATACTCCCTGGAAGACGCAGTCGAACTTGCAAAAGTTATGTTTCTTTCCATCCAATATCACACAGATAAGGGATTAATGGGACTTCAAGGTGCGGATATTATTTTCTATTATGAAAAAGCCAGAATTGCAGCTATTCCCTTTTACGAAGAAGGGGCGATGCTTGTGGACGGTTTAAAAGGACATAAAATTTTTAAAAATGCATTGAAGGACTGGGAAAAGATAAAGGCAAAACTCGAAAAAAACTGAAAATTAGCCACCAAGACACAAAGACACTAAGTCACACCCCACCCCGATTCAGATTTTGTTTTGAACCACAGAGGATACGGAGATTTTTTGTTGTTTTAACCCTCTAACTTCCCAACCTCCTAACTAAAATATTAACCACAGTGGACGCAGTGCCTTTTTAAGCTAAAAGCAAAGAGCTTAGTTCAAAAAACAAATGACATGGTGTTAATTTAATACTTGACATTTATTCCCGTTATCCATATAATACCTGAAACATTTGAAAAAAAGGAGGAAACAAATGAAAAAAGTATTTTTATTGTTAGCAGTCTTATTAGTTGTTTTACCCCTTAGTGCAAGACCGAAGCTTGAACTCGCCCCAAGAGCAAGTCTTTATATTAGTAGCGTAAATGTTGGGATTGGAGCCGACATTATAGCTAATCCTACAAAGAAAATTGGCATAAGGGTTAACCTTGCTGAACTGATTTTTGGAGATTATACGGTTTTCAGTCTCAACCATCCAGGCAATTTGGAACTTCTTTATTATACTAACATTGCGGATATCATTTCATATCTGAATCTTATTTTTGGACTGCAGGCGGGCGATGTAACCACCATAGTTACACTTGGGGGAGGAGCTGGTTATGAGGCATCTCTGGGAAAAGGGAATAAACTCTTTCTTGAACCCAGCCTTCTTATTTTAACCGGTGATGTTGATACAGATGTCACACTCAGGCTTTCTGGCGGTTTCAAATTCGGAATTTTCTAAGAAAAAAAACCAACAATGAATTAAGATTTATATATTAATTCTGTTTTAATCTAAAAACCGCATGATGCAATTCATGCGGTTTTTTTTAATTTTAAATCAAAATTCCCCCTTGATTCAAACATAAAATGTCAGTATAATTTAAGTACATGGGGGGTAAGTTGAACAAAATAAAAAAACACTTCGAAGAAGAAGCAAAAGAATTCGATGATATAATACTCAAAATTATTCCTTTTTATAAAGAAATGCTGGAAGCTTTAATTCTTGCTCTGCCGTATCCAAAAACACAAAAAATAAGAGTGGCGGATCTCGGATGCGGAACCGGAACGATTGCAAAAATGATTCTCGAACGTTACCCTGATTCAATTTTAACATGCGTAGACCTGGCAGCTAACATGATTGAAACGGCAAAAGTAAAACTCGCAAGATATAAAAATATTGAATATATTGTAGCAGATTTTCATAAATTTAATTTTAACAGAAAATACGACATTGTGGTAACCTCTCTTGCTCTTCACCATTTAAGAGACAACCAGGAGAAGAAAAAGTTTTTTAAAAAAATCTTTGATGCACTTAACAAAAATGGCGTGTTTTACAACGCAGATGTCGTTTTAGGTTCAAGCGAAACTTTACAGAATTTATACATGAATAAGTGGAAAGAATTTATGCAGAGAAAAATATCTCAGAGTGAAGTTGAAAATATCTGGTGCCCTAAATACGAAGACGAAGACAGACCCGCGAAAATAATAGACCAGATCAAATGGTTGAAAGAAATAGGATTTAAAAAAACAGATATAATCTGGAAATACTACAATTTTGCCGTTTATGGAGGCATAAAGCCTTAAACGTAATGAAACTACTAAGTGACAAATTAGAAAAAGATATCGATAAAAAAATAACAGATAACATACTGAAAGACAAATATAACCTCGCAGTTAATAATATAGAGCTGATTTTCGATCAACTATATAAAAAAATCCCCGACAAAAGAAGAATTTCTTTCGGCAGAGTACATGTTATAAAACTATTATCAAAAAATATCTTTGAAAAGCTATCCGAAATAGGACCTGTGAATTTCGAGATTGCCGCCGATTTGTATGAGAAAAGTAAGGGCTTCAAAAGTAAAGGAGTTTCACTCGGTATAATTTCTTTCTGCGGTTTAGAAGACCCTAAACGGACTCTCCCTTACTTCGTTTCGGCTGCCGATTCTCCGGATTTTGATAACAGAGAACTTGCCCAAATGTTTTTCAGAAAGATTATAAAGAAGCACCCTAACACGGCAAAAAAAATATTACTTAATCTTGTAAGTTCCAGTTACTCAAATATTCGTCGATTCGTTGCCGAAACCTTAAGACCGGTTCAAGAAAACAAATGGTTTTATGAAAGACCGGAATATCCTTTATCCATACTCAGAAACTTATTTAAAGAAAGCTCATCATATCCAAGAACCGCTGTCGGCAATAATTTGAGCGATCTCGCAAAACATCACCCAGACCTTGTTTATAAAATAGTCAAAGAACTTGTCGACAGCGATAATGAAAATTCATACTGGATTGCATACAGGGCATGCCGTAATCTGATAAAAAAAGATAAAAATAAGGTTTTGAATTTATTAAAAGTCGACGAATATAAATACAAGAAAAAAATTTATAAGAGAAGTGCGCGTAAAAGAAATTAAAGCGAAATCTATTCTTAGAAAAGCTAAAAAAGTAGACTCGTGGTTTCTGATAAGTTACGGAATGAACCTCTACAGAGGATGCGCTCATAACTGCGTATACTGTGACGGTCGAAGCGAAGGATACTATGTCGACGGCGAATTCGGACACGAAGTAACCGTAAAAATTAACGCATTAGATATTCTAAAGAGCGAGTTAGACCCAACAAGAAAAAAACTCCCGTTAAAACATTACTTTGTGGGTTTGGTAGGCGGCGTCGGAGATAGCTACCAGCCTCTGGAGAAAAAATATAAATTAACCCGCCGGGCTCTGGAATTGTTTCATGAGAAAAAATTTCCTGTTCATATCCTTACAAAATCCACACTCGTAGAAAGAGATATCGATATAATAAAAAAAATAAACAAACAAAATAGAGCTATCGTTTCTTTCAGTTTTTCCTCCGCCAATGACGAAATAAGTTCTGTTTTCGAACCGGGAGTACCCACACCAACAGAGCGGCTAAAAACTTTATCTAAATTCAAAAAAGAAGGGATCGCCTGCGGAATGTATTTAATGCCCGTTATTCCTTTTATAACGGACACGCCCGAAGTTATGGAAAACACAATAAAAAAAGCTAAAGAAACAGAGCTTGACTTTATAGTCTTCGCAGGAATGACCTTGAAAGAGGGCAGACAAAAAGAATATTTTATGGAAACACTAAGGAGAAATTTTCCGTATCTTCTCCCTCAATACGAAAATATATATCTAAAGAACAAATGGGGAGAAACGACGAAAGAATACTACGAATCAATAAATAAGACATTTAATTTACTGAGCAAAAAATATAAAATTCCGCGGCGTATACCTGCTTACCTTTATAAAGACATACTGGAGGAAAACGATCTTGCAGCAGTTATTTTAGAACAACTTGACTACCTTGCAAAACTTGAAGAAAAACCCTCTCCTTACGGCTATGCAGCTTATTCCATATCAAAATTAAAAGAACCTTTATCTAAAATAAAAGAGAATTTACGAAGTATAAAAGGTGTAGGGAAAGTAACGGAGTCGATAATAAAAGAAATATTACAAACAGGCAGCTCTCGATACTATGAGAATTTGTTGAAATGATTTTACCACAGAGGCGTAAAGGTAAAAGGAGGTGAAATGCTTAAGATTAAATATTTGTTTTACATCTATATTCTTTTCAGCCTTTTATTAGGCTGCGTAACTAAAGAGATAGATAGGGACGTTTTATTCCAGCTATCCACAATTAACGCATTGCTCGAAGGAATATATGACGGAGAAATGACTTTTAAAGAATTAAAGCGACATGGAGATTTAGGTCTCGGCACTTTTAACGCACTCGACGGGGAAATGTTAATGCTCGATGGTTATATATATCAGGTGAAAGCAGACGGCAAAGTTTATCCGGCAGCAGATTCGATGAAAACTCCTTTTTCTGCGGTTACATTTTACGAAGAAGATAAAACCTTAATTTTAGATTCCACGCTTGATTATAAATCACTGGAAGAACTTCTGGATAAGATTATCCCGACAGAAAACATTATTTACGCAATAAAAATAGAAGGATCGTTCAAATACGTTCGCACACGCAGTGTACCTGCGCAAGAAAAACCATATCCGCTCCTTTCAGAAGTCGTAAAAAACCAGCCCGAATTCGAATTTCATAATATCAAAGGAGAACTGGTCGGTTTTAGACTGCCTGATTATTTAAACGGCATTAACGTGCCGAAATACCACCTTCATTTTATCACGGAAAACAGGAAAGGCGGAGGTCATTTGCTGGAGTGCAAGACCAACAAAGTGAAAATAGGTATAGATTTCACGGATCAACTTTTTGTTTACTTGCCCCAGACAAAAGAATTCTTCGATGCCGATTTAAACAAAGAAGAAGACCTTGAAAAAGTCGAAAGATAAATTCCTGTAGACTCTTCGATACGGTTTTAAACACTTAAATTAGAAAACACTAAAGACAAATTTCTGAAAATAAAAGTATTCCTGTCAAATAAAATTCGGAACTAAAACGCAGCTATCGTATCAAAACAGATAAACAACCCCAAAAGGAGGAATTAATGAAAAGAGTACCAGAGATAATATTTTTAATGATAGTAAGTTTGCTCAGCATAGCAATAAATGCACAAATAAAAGAACCGACCGGCGAAAAGGACGCTTCATCTCCGTATTTCTTAGTACAGGGAGACTCAGATGTTGAAAGTTTTCCTCTCCTCGAAACAAAAGCTGAAGTTAATATTGCCGGAGTAACCGCAGAAATTGAACTAACACAGGTTTATAAGAACGACGGAAAAAAAACAATAGAAGCAGTATATGTTTTCCCTCTCGGTACGAAATCCGCAATCCACGCTATGAGAATGAAAATAGGTGAACGCATAATCGACGCGGAAATAGAAGAAACGGAAAAAGCCAGGCAAATATATGAAGACGCGAAAGACGACGGAAAAGTAGCATCACTCTTAGAACAAAAACGCCCTAACGTTTTCCAGATGAAAGTCGCCAATATAATGCCCGGAGATGAAGTAAAAGTAATCGTTAAATACACAGAGATGCTTGTTCCGGAAAAAGGGATTTATGAATATGTATTCCCTACGGTTGTGGGTCCGAGATTCACCGGAGAACAAAAAGAAAAGGAAGACTGGACCGCGACTCCCTATATTCACGAAAAGGAACAACCCCCTTATAAATTCGACATAAAAGTTGACCTAAAAACAGGAATCCCGATATCGAAGGTTGTGGTTCCCACGCACAATGTCGACATCAACAAAGAATACGACAAAGCAACAATAACCCTATCTAAAAAAGAGAAATACGGAGGAAACAGAGATTTTATTCTCAGATATTCGCTTAAAGGAAATCAAATACAAACCGGTCTATTACTCTATCCAGGCGAGGAAGAAAACTTCTTTCTTCTCATGCTTGAGCCGCCGGACAGAGTAAATATCGATATGGTTCCTCCTCGTGAATATCTCTTTGTTGTAGATGTTTCCGGTTCGATGCACGGTTTCCCACTAGATGTGTCAAAAGCTCTCATAAAGGAGATTGTTGAAGGATTAAGAGAAAAGGACTATTTTAACATTCTTTTCTTTTCGGGAGGCTCCTCTTTCCTATCAGAGAGACCTCTATCCGCAACAAAAGAAAACAAAAAGAAGGCAATAGAAATGGTTATGTCCCAGACAGGAGGCGGCGGGACGAGATTACTTGACGCCCTAAACAGAATATCAACTCTGCCTAAAAAAGAAGGCCTGTCAAGAATCATCGTAACTGCTACCGACGGGTACATTTCAGTAGAAAAAGAAGCTTTTGACCACATACGGGAAAACCTCAGTGAAAATAATTTCTTTGCTTTCGGTATCGGTTCGTCGGTAAATCGCTACCTCATCGAAGGAATGGCACGCGCGGGAAAAGGCGAACCTTTTATCGTTATAAATCAGGAAGAGGCTAAAGAAAAAGCCGCCAAATTTTTAAATTACATTCAACATCCTATGCTTACCGATATAAAAACTGACCTTAAAGGATTCGATGCTTATGGTATCGAACCAATCAGCATGCCCGATCTTTTCGAGGAAAGACCTCTTATACTTTTCGGCAAATACAGAGAAGCCTCAGGAAATATAGTGGTAACAGGTAAAACGGCAAACGGCAATTATAAAAAAGAAATAAAGGTTAAAAATTCTATGGAAGATGAAAAAAATTCTGCCATCAAATATCTGTGGGCAAGAGAAAGAATCGCAACACTGGACGACTACGGTAAAGTAGGAACTGATGTAAAAGATGAAGTAACAAAACTCGGACTTAAATACCATTTAATGACCCAATACACTTCATTTGTTGCAGTAGATAAAATTATCCGCAAAACCGGAGAAGTGGTTACAGTAAAACAGCCCCTGCCTCTCCCTCAGGGCGTCAGCGATTATGCGGTGGGAGACTACACCTCAGCATCAAGATTTGCCCCTTACGGCGGCGTTATGATGAAAGCAGCGGAATATGCCCCAGAAGTAAAAATGGATAGGTCAGTAACCTCTAAAGACCAGAAGAAAACAAAGCCAAACTTCTATATTAGTAAGGCAACCGTAGGGCCGAAAACGGATCTTAAGAAGCTGGAAGAATTTCTTGCCGACGAACTCGAAATGAGCTTTGAAGTCATATTAAAAAACTGGAATCTTGTAACTTTAACTATACAAATTGAAATAGATGCAGGTATGGTCAAAAAAGTCGAAATAAAAAACTACAAAACATCTAAAGGAAAAGCATGCGAAGAATGCATCGAAAAATCGGTAAAAAGAGAATTAAAAAACCTCAAGCTGCCTGACGATTTAAAAGGTACTCTGGAGTTGATAGTTAATTATATTTAGAAACTTGTAGCCTAACAACACTCTCGCTCTTTTAGGCTCTGATACCCCCTTATCAGAGCCTTTCCTTTTTTATACATAGCCACAAAGACTCGAAGACACAAAGAGAAAATATAATGTGGTTTAAAACCCAACCCACAACCCTAAAAAGATATTCTCACACAAAGAACGCAAAGAGCACAAAGATTATAACTGTTGGTCCCTTGGTCGGTTAGTCGGTTGGGCTGTTTTTCACACATCAACACACCAACTCCTTAACACACTAACAAAAATTGCCACGGATGAGCGCAGATAAACCAATATAAAAAAATCTTGTCTAAAATAATAAAGGTTGGTTTCTTCGTGCCTTGGTGCCTTAGTGGCTGCTTAATCCTTGACTATCCGTACTTTGTTAATATAATCAGGTGAAGAGTAAATTAAAATGGAAATATGCGATATTTATCACGATAAGAAAATTGTTTTTTCTTGCGAAGTCTTTCCTCCCAAACCTGGAGCAGAGAAAGACAGCATACTGGAAACCATAAGGGATTTAAAATCATTATCTCCTGATTTTATAAGCGTTACTTACGGAGCAGGGGGAGAAACAAAAGAGGAAACCATAGAGATAGCGGATGAAATAAAGAACACCTACAAAATGGAACCGCTTATGCATCTGACGTGCGTTGACACAAAAAAAGAAGACATCGATAAAATACTAAATAAAATAAGCCAAAAAGGTATCGAGAACATACTTTCTCTTCGCGGAGATATACCAACGGGTAGAAATTTTAAATCTACTGCCTCCGATTTCTCATACGCTTGTGATTTAGCAGCTCACATAAAATCTCATTCGGATAACTTCTGTTTGGGAGTAGCGGGCTACCCTGAAGGTCATCCGGAGGCATATTCCTTGGAAAAAGACATAAAAAATTTAGCCAGGAAAATCCAGTCAGGTGCTTCTTTTTTAATAACTCAGATGTTCTTTAAAAACGATTTTTTTTACACATATTTAGATAAAATACGTGAAATGGGAATTAATGTCCCTGTTTCTGCCGGTATCATGCCCGTTTTTAAAGCAAAACTATTATCTAGAATGATAAAATTGAGCCGCGCTACGGTTCCATCCGAGCTGATTTCAATAGTAGAGAAATACAGAGATAATGATGAAGAAATGGAAAAAGCCGGAGTGGAATTTGCCGCCAAACAGATACAAGATTTGATAAAACACGGCATTGAAGGAATCCACCTCTTTACAATGAATCGCGCTTCTATTGCCAAAAACATTTCTTCTTATGCAGGCCTGAGGTAATAATGGATTATGCAGAAAAAATAAAAGTATTAAAAGACGAAAAAAATGCAGTTATACTGGTACACAATTATCAGAGGGGAGAAGTTCAGGAAATAGCCGATTATCTCGGAGATTCCCTGGAGCTGTCAAGAAAAGCAAACAGTACTGATGCTGAAATAATTGTTTTTTGCGGCGTCAAATTTATGGCAGAAACCGCAAAAATCCTTTCTCCTGAGAAGAAGGTTATAATGCCGAGAGAAGAAGCCGGCTGTCCTATGGCGAATATGATAACGCCGGACGATGTATTAAATTTGCGAAAAAAACATCCGAATGCAAAGGTAGTTTCATACGTAAATACCAATGCTGACGTAAAAGCTGTTACTGATGTCTGCTGTACTTCGGCAAATGCGGTTAAAGTAGTAGAAAACATTGAATCGGATGAAATTATATTTATACCGGATAGAAATCTCGGTTCGTATGTTAAGCGGTTTGTTGATAAAAAAATTATACTGTGGGACGGGTTCTGCTACGTTCATGAGCAAATACAGAAAGACGAAGTACTCCAGGCAAAAAATAGACTTCCTGAGGCCCTACTCTTAGTACATCCTGAGTGCAGACCGGAAGTTATAGACATTGCAGATAAAGTTTTATCAACTTCGGGAATGATTAAATTTGCAAAGGAATCCCTTGCAAAAAGTTTTTTAATAGGCACCGAAGAAGGAATCATATACAGACTAAAAAAAGAAAACCCTAATAAGGAATTCTATTCCGCGGGTACGCCTAAAATTTGTTCAAACATGAAACTAACTCGTTTAGAAGACGTCTACATAGCTTTAAAAGAAGAAAAATATGAAATAACTCTTCCCAACGATATTATAAGCGCATCTAGGAAAGCTCTTAAAGAAATGCTCCGGTATGTCTAAAGAAAAAGTCCTTGTCGCAATGAGCGGAGGCGTGGATTCCTCGGTCTGTTGCGCTATTCTTAAGAAAAAAGGTTTTGATGTAATAGCCGTTACAATGAAAATCTGGGACGGAGAAGTATGCACAAATTCTGCCGGGGGTTCGCATGCGTGTTACGGACCCGGAGCGTGGGAAGATATAGAAGACGCAAAAAAAGTTGCCGCCTACCTTGGATTCCCTTTGACCGTGATTGATCTACGAAGGGAATTCCGCGATATTGTCCTTGATTATGTTGTAGATGAATATCTTTCCGGAAAAACACCAAATCCATGCGTTTTATGCAATAGAATGGTAAAATTAAGTGCACTTTTGGATAAAGCAAATGATCTGGGTATCGAATTTGACCGGGTGGCTACGGGACATTACGTAAGAAGCAAATTCGACGAAGAAAGAAACCGTTATCTTCTGCTAAAAGCAAAAGACAAAGAAAAAGACCAATCCTATTTTCTCTATTCGCTATCTCAGCAGCAGATAGCCAAATGTATTTTCCCCCTCGGAGATTATACAAAAAAAGAAGTACGCAAACTCGCGAAAAAAATGGATTTACCTGTAAAAGAGAAAAAAGAGAGCCAGGATTTTTTTTCGGGAGATATATCGAATCTTTTCGGAAAGAAGGGGAAACAAGGTAAAATTCTCGATAAAGAAGGTAACGTTCTGGGCGAGCATAAAGGAATCCAGTATTATACCATAGGCCAAAGAAGAGGGTTCGGAGTAGCAAAAGGTTTACCTCTATACGTTACCGGTATAGACAAAGAAAGCAATTCTATTATTCTGGGCGAAAAGAGCGACCTCCTGGACGACGAATTACTGGCAAATAAACTTAACTGGGTAGCAATCGAAAAACTTAATGATGAACTAGAAGTAAAAGCGAAAATAAGATATCGCCACAAGGAAGCAGCGGCGATTATTGCGCCTAATAAAAAAGATACGGTTTTAGTCAAATTCAAAGAACCTCAAAGCGCAATAACACCCGGTCAGGCAGTCGTTTTCTATCAGGACGATGTACTTGTGGGCGGAGGAACCATAAAGAAATAGCAAAAATCAAATATCAAAATGAAAAAATACAAATTGAAATCTGTTAGTGCGTTAGTGAGTGGGTGGGTTGGTGAGTTTTTTAAAACAGACCAACGGACTAACCGACCCACGGACCAACTTTACTTATATTTATGAAAGCTGTAGTTTTATTTTCGGGCGGACTGGACAGTATATTAGCCGTTAAACTCATTCAAAATCAGGGAATAGATGTTATCGCGTTCCATTTTGTTCTGCCTTTTAACTATATCGAAGATGAAAAACAAATTAAGGCGGTGCAAACTGCGCATAAATTAAATATTCCAATAGAAATTTTCCGCGGAGGAACAGATTATATAGAAATAGTCAAAAACCCAAAACATGGCTACGGAAAAAATATGAATCCGTGTTTAGACTGTAAGATTTTCATGATGAAAAAAGCGCATAATTTCATGAAAGAAATCGGAGCGTCTTTCCTTGTAAGCGGAGAGGTCCTGGGACAGCGTCCTATGAGTCAAAGAAAGAAAGCTATGGAGTTAATCGAAAAAGAAGCAGAAGTTTATGGTCTTCTTCTTCGTCCCCTTTCGGCAAAACTGCTACCTCCCACCATGCCCGAAGAGAAAGAATGGGTCAAAAGAGAAAGCTTTTTCGCTTTTGAGGGTAAAAGCAGAAAACCCCAGATACAAAAAGCAAAAGAACTTGGAATAAAGGATTTTCCTTCTCCGGCAGGCGGCTGCTGCCTCGCAGATCTCGGTTTTTCAATTAGATTAAGCGACGCGTTCGAACATAACGAAGACAGCATATCTGAATTACAACTACTTCGCTTCGGACGTCATTTTAGACTCAAAAGCGGAACCAAGTTAATCGTGGGAAGGAACGAGAAGGAAAATCAAATAATTGAAAAACTCGCCGGTAAAAACGATTTATTAATTGAAGGAATAGGGTTTGGAAGCCCCCTGGCTTTGCTTAAAAACAGCAATAATCCTAAAGACATAAATACCTCTGCTTCGATATGTGTTAGATACACAAAAAAAAGAGATGAAGAAAGCGCAAAAGTCAGTGTAAAAACAAAAAAAGGGGAAATTACAGAGAAAGAAGTCGCATCCTTGGATAGAGAAGCCGCAGATTCCCTATTGATTCATTAAAAATAACTAAATTTATTCTGATTCTCTTTCTACTTCTTCCTTGAGCTCTTTAAAAGACTCGGACTTTTCAAATCTTCCATAAAGAGCATCACTGGCTTTTATCTGTTCAAGAAGTCTTTTTCTTGCCTGACCTAGAGGGGCTTCCATTACAACGGTTGCTTTATATATCTCTCCGTCCTGTTTTACATCTTTTTTCTTAATATGAGAGCCCACCAGAGATTGATCAACAACTATTTTAGCGGTTTTTGAATACAAGCCGAGAAGTTCCGAATCTTCGGTTATACCGACTTCTTCATCGAATTTTTTTATTAACGCCTGAACATAAGCGTTAAGCTGCTGAGTCATTTCGACTCTAGCATCCATTTTTGCTTTATCTATGGCAAGCTGAGAATCCCGTGATGTACCTGTCGCCTCTGCGGACAACATATTAATATCTCCAGGAGAAGCACATTTAATTAACAACAAAAGAAATAATACACAAAACAATTTTTTCATTATTCCTCCTTTATTCTCTCGGATAATAAACTTTGGGATTAATATCGTATTTTTTGAGTTTAAGATAAATATTCTGTCTGGTCATCTGCGCAATTTTTGATGCGTCAGTAACATTTCCTTCCGTGTGTTTCAATAAGTTTCTAAGATATTTTTTCTCAAAAGAATCTTTTGCCATATCATATTCAAGAATATTTGAAGGTTCGAGTTCTTCGCTTCTACTTGTTCTCTCCGGCAAATGTTCCGCGCGTATAGTTTGATCCTGACACAGGATAACAGCTCGTTCAATCGCATTTTCAAGCTCGCGGACATTTCCCGGCCAGGAGTAACGCATCAATACTTCCATTGCCTCGTCAGAAACCCCTACAATATCTTTGCGGTTTTTATCGGCATAGGTTTTTAAGAAATTCTGAGTGAGTAATGGGATATCGATTTTTCTATCCCGTAGAGGGGGCAAAGATATTTTAACCACATTGAGACGATAATAGAGATCTTTTCTGAACCTTCCTCCTGCTACTGAATCTTCGATATCTCTGTTAGTGGCTGCGAGAATTCTTGTATCGGCTTTCTTTTCCTCTGTAGATCCTACCGGGTAGAAAGTCTTATCTTCTAACACCCGGAGCAACTTCGACTGGAACGCAGGCGAAGTCTCTACTATTTCATCAAGAAATATTGTACCTTTATGAGCAATTTCGAAAAGACCTTTCTTTTTCTTATTAGCTCCCGTAAAGGCTCCCCTTTCATATCCAAA
This sequence comes from Caldifarciminota bacterium, assembly GCA_016930175.1. GTDB lineage: Bacteria > Hydrothermota > UBA3072 > UBA3072 > UBA3072 > JAFGHJ01. The sequence continues at coordinate 165,410 of JAFGHJ010000003.1, read as the reverse complement.
TAATTCACTTTCAAGCAGGGTTTCGGGTAGAGCACTACAGTTTATGGCAACAAACCGGTTTTCTTTTCGAGGAGAATTAAAATGTATCGCCTTCGCGACCAATTCCTTGCCGGTTCCTGATTCCCCCTGAATTAGTACCGTTGCTTCAGCGGAAGCTATACGTTCGATTAGCTCAAAGATCTCTTGCATTTGTTTGCTTTTTCCTATTATTCCCGAAAAACGAAATTTCTCCTCTGCCGTCTTCTTTAAAGATTGATAGCTCAATATTAATTCTTTCTGCTCAATAGCTCTTTTAAGTATTTCCATTATAGCTTTTGTAGAGGCGGGCTTTTCGATGAAATAAAAAGCCCCCATACGCATCGCTTTTACAGCAAGATCAACGGAAGCATGCCCCGTTATCATTATTACAGGAAAATCGGAATCGATGTTCCGTATTGTTTTTAGGAGTTCTATTCCATCCATATCCGGAAGGACAAGATCGACCAAAACAGCATCAAAATCAATTTCCTTAAATCTTTCGAGTCCTTCCCCTGCACTTGCAGCAGTTGATACAACAAAATCTTCTTTTTCTAACGCCTCGCTCAGTATCTTTAAAAGCTTTTCATCGTCATCAACAATGAGCACCTTATCCGACATAATGCCTCCTCAGCATATATCTTATAGCTTCATTCACTCTAATTTAATTTATACAGGAGAATTCCTTTGTCAAGTATATTCTACACCTGTTCATTACAATTGCAACAAATATAGACTTGTTTTACCTTTTATCTATGCGTACATCAATATCTTAGGTGCTGGAATATTTTTTTTATAGTATAATTAAATATAATGATACAATTCAAAAAAAATACTAATTTAAATCTTTTATTTTATTCGGGAGGGGGAAATGGCTAGAGTCTTAGTAGCTGAAGACATTCCCTCTGTTTTATATTTATTAAGGGAGTTTTTTAAACTTAAGGGTTATAAAGTAGATACCGCAGAAAGCGCCTTTGAAGCCGCAAAGAAGCTTGGTAAAAACGATTACCATCTTATTGTACTTAGTATTAAAATGGAAAGTAAGCATCTGTTAGAAATTCTCCGGAGTTTAATTGAACGAGCTTACAAATTTCCGGTAATTATATGTACGGCGTACGAAGATTTAAAAGAAGATGTTGATATTATAGCTAAAGGCAAATTGGACGTCGATTTTGTAACCAAACCCCCGGATTTAGAGCACCTATGGATTAAAGTAGTTCGGCTATTAGAAAAAAACGCAATTAGAGAAGAACCGAGCACAGATACCTAAGCGTGTAAACATTATAATCTTCAGATTATAGTAAAGTAATATTATATATTTCTTTCTTTAAGTTTTATTGGCCCACTTAAGATCAATAAAGGAATGTACTCCCACCTATGAATTCCCTAAGTATTGAAGTTTGAGGTATTTCTTTTTCCGGGATATTAAGAAAATGATCAAGGAAATTTAAAAGTCTAAGAGCCTCGCAATAATAAGGAGAACTGGTCGGGACACACCTCAAAGGTGTTTCGAGAAAAACCTTCAAGACCGCAAGCTCATAAACAAGTGACGAATTAAACATTACATCGGCTCTTTCCTGATATGGAAAAACAAATTGTTCTTCCCCATCTTTTACCGACTCCCATTTTTTTAAAGTATATTCTGCGTTATATCCCCTATATCTGGTGTCTCTGAAAACTCTTCTTAAAAGTCTAAGATCTCTGGTCGGGATTCTATTAACCCTGTTAATATTTACCTGAGTTAAGGGGGAAACATATATATGAAAAGTTTCCAGCGGAATATTTTTAATCAAAGCCGGATTAAAGCAATGTAGTCCCTCGATAATAAGAATATTATTCTTTTTAAGCTCGATAATTCCGGTGCTTTTTTCTCTTTTACCAGTTTTAAAATTAAAATATATCCTTTCGGTTTTCTTTCCCTTTAATAGATCATTTATATGTTTTCTGAACAAATTAATATCCAATGCGGAAAAAGCATCAAAGAAATGTGTACCGTCTTTATAATAAGGAGTTTTATCTCTCTCAAGGAAGTAATCGTCAAGAGATACATAAATAGGCTCGATGCCATGCAAGCGTAAATGAATGCCAAGTCTTTTGGAAAAGGTTGTTTTCCCGGAAGAAGAAGGACCAGCAACTAAAACGGCCTGAATTTTTCTCCTTTTTTGAACAATTTGTTTGCAAATTCCTGTTATCTTCTCACTATGGATGACCTCTGCAATCTTCAGAATCTCAGATATTTCTCCTCGTATAATGTATTGATTAAGCTGAGAAACACTCCATATCTTTAGTATTTCCGCTTCTTTTTCTGCCTCTCTATAAGCATTAAAAAGTTTTTTCCTTTCTTCAACGTATCCAACACTTAACGGATCTTCTTTAGAAGGAAGGATCAATAAAAATCCTCCTTTTACCGGTTTCAGATCGAAAGTAGAAATAAAGCTAGTATTCGGCAAAAGAGGTCCGGCAAAATAGGCAGAAAATCCATCGATTTTATAAACAGGAATATAGGACGCCGCAAGATTTTTAAGAATGTTTATATCATCTTCCCTGCCGGAAAGATAATGCAATGCTTCCAATTTCGGAAGCATTGCTCTATCTATATTCTTATTCTTTTTTACTAAATCCTGCATTTCCTTCTTAACCGATCTTAGATTCAGATTTCCCTTAAGGCATCTACCAAATATAGCGTTACCGTATGAATGTTCTATCTTAATAGTAACTTCTCTTTTTTTAGAAATATAATCAAGAAGGAAAACCAGTGTCCTCTCGTAAGTTCTACGCCCTTCAGCGTCTCCTAAATCAAGAAATTCTACCGAACTCTTGGGAGGCAAACTATTTTGAAGAGACGTATACTGATTGTCAACTTTAGCTAAGGTTACCGGAAATTTTAAACTGGGATACCTTTCAAGTATTTTCTGACTCATCAATCAATGAAATTGCTTTTTCTACATTTATATAAGCTATATTGTTTCTGCCCCTGCCTTTAACATAGTACATTGCAAGATCCGAAAGCCGAAGCAAATCATAGAAATTTTCACTATCCGATGGATAACAAGCTATCCCGAAACTTGCTTTAATTTGAACTTCTATTATTTTCTTTTCATCTTCTATGCGAAATTTCTTCTTTGATATTGAGTCTTTAAGCATTTTAGTAAATCCAATTGCCCCTTCTAAATCCACCTGACGCAAGACTATAACATACTCATCTCCCCCATATCTAATACCCACATGTGTTCCATTCTCTATTTTGCTCTGAATTTCCTTGCCTACCTGACGTAACAACTTACTCCCAATCAAATGATTATAACTATCATTTATATTTTTGAAATGGTCAAGATCCATAAAAATCACAGCTCCCTTTTCCTCTGTCTTGTTCCATTCTTCCACTATAGAAGGCAAATATTCATTGCAATACCGTGAATTGTATAAACCAGTTAGTTCATCGGTAATTGTCGCCAATCTTATTTTCTCATAAAGTCTTGCATTATCAATAGCTATACCTAACTGATAGGAAACTTCTTTTATGATTTTAGATTCTTCTTTATTAAAAGCGTATTTCTCCGGAGAACCTATAATCGTTACCCCAATTAGCTTTTCCCCCTTCTCAATGGGTACAACCATCTCAGACTTAAACTTATCACTAAAATCTTTAAAAGTTTTCTCTTTTTCCGTATTCTGACAAATTACCATTTCTTCTGCTTTCAATACTTTACCGACAAGACCTTTACTCTTTCGTATTTTTTTCTCCGGCTCAATTTTCCCTTTTGCGGAAAATCCTTTAAGTATAACATCAGAACCTTCTTCGAGAGCTATTCCTACAAAATAATAATCAAATGCTTTTTGAATCAATTCTGCGCTCTTTTTTAAAAGCCTTTCCAAATTAAGAATGGAGGTAATAGTTTTGTTAATGTCAAAAATAAGCGTTAATTGGCCAACCTTTGCTTTTAGATTCTGAACCAAATTTGCATTCTCGAGAGCGATAGCTGCGTGTTCCGCGTAATTGCTAACCAAATTCAAATCTTCATCATTAAAAGGGGTTTTGTCTTTCTTATTTATAGCTTCTATTATACCCAATATCTTTCCTTTGCTTAGTAAAGGAACGGAAAGAATAGTATTAGTTATAAAACCCGTCTGCTTATCAATATTCTGGAAAAATCTTTTGTCTTTATAAGGGTCGGTAACAATTGCCGGCTTTTTATTTTTTACCGTCCATCCCACAACACCTTTATCAATCGGCATCCTTTTACCCTCTAATTCGGACTTTTTCTCGCCTATTACCTCTTTAAAAATAAGCTCCTCTCTATCTCTATCTAAAAGAAGTAATGACCAGGCTTCCGCATCAAGAAGACGAGAAACATCTTTCATTATCAGCGCAAGCACCTCGTCGATATCAACATCAGGCGAATTGATCGCTTTTAAAATTTCTCCGATTCCTTTAACCTTGCTCTTCATCCTTTTCCTCGGGCAAAACTTCGTATATTATTTTAACTCTTTCTTTTTTAATCTTAAGTTCTCCCTTTTCATTGATGTTAAAATTAAAATCTTGAGGGAGTTCGAATCTTAATGCTTTTCTTTTATCTTGTTCATCTAAATAGTAAACACCAACAGGTGAAACGCTGAAACCGTCGAAGAAAAACGAGCGATCTTTATCTTCTGCTTTTAATATATAAAGTAGTTTGTTGACGATTTCCTTTTCGGAATCTCCTTTTTTGAGTGGTTCAGTAAGCAAATAATCATCACAATTAAGCATTAGATTTATCAATGTGTTGTTGTCTATTAATATAACCGACCTCTCAGGACTCCTGCCGGAAGAGAGCAATGCCGCCTCATCGACAAGAATACCATTCAAATCCGGGTCGCCAAAAGCATTTGGGGTAAAGATTAAATCTTTACCCGGGCTACCGCTGGCAATTCCAACACCCAGTCTAAACAAGGATTTAAACTGAGGCGGCAGCAACGCATAAGTAATCCCCTCATGGAAAATTTCCTTTTCCGTTATTTCTCCAAACCATCCCCGGTACTTTACGTAATTTTCCTTAACAAATTTTTCTGCAGCTTTGACCATATTTAAAGCCGTTCTTATAGCCATCTCTCCGCTATTCATATGCGGCAAAAGATTGAACTCATCTTCAAGAGCAGTGGAATAACGTACAATCGAACCTGATCTCGTCCGGGAAGTTTTATAAATATTTCTATAAAGCTTTTGAGAATTACTCCCAAACCATAAAATTCCGCCGTCTCCGGTATCTTTTAATATGAAAGAAGAACCCTTTTTGGAAGCTTCAAAAATATTCGACTGAAATAAAGAAATAATGGATCTTTCTCTTTCGGCATCTCTTAACCGATGAGACATAAAAGTAGAACCTCTTATATCATAAACAAGCGTGGAAACCAGAGAGGAAAACTTCTTTCGGAGAACCTTAGAGACTTCAGCCTTTAATTCTATATTCTCCTTATCTATTTTGGGTTCAATCTTACCCGCCTTAGAGAATCTATAAAATTTCCCTTTCTGCAGTAAATTAAGACCAACGAGATGAATTATTTTGTCTCCGTTTCTTCTTGACCTCGCATTATCAAAATCAACGGAAGGAGGCCATATCTCAATCATGTTGTTAATAATATCACGAATATATATAACTTCAAGTATTTCGTAAAAAACTGACTTGTAATTATATATTACTTTTTTAACATCCGGCATAAACGATCTCTTCGAATTTGAAGTCAACTTAGAAAAAAGCTGGTTGTCTTTAGTTGCTCGTTCTGTCTTACGTAAAAAATGAATTATTGCTTTTTCAGAAGCCGGACTTGTAATAGCCAGAAAAGGCTGCGCCTTCCAGAACTCTATTACAGTCTTCTCAATTGCCCATGACGGGACAGGAGGCAACATAGAAACTATGTCCTGCGGTTTTATACCTTGAAGAACCCTATTCTGGTCAATTTCGTCTTTTAGTACTCCACTCGTGTCCTTAAGTTCCTGAACCATCCTGAGGTGCAACTTTAATGTTTCCTCAAGCTTCGTAATCTCTTCCTGCACTTTTGTAAGTGCTATAGATAAATCTTGATTCTTCACATCTATCAAAGTCTGAAGTTTATTAAGACTTTTTTGTAGAAATTTGTTGGTCTCTTCCCTGACTTTCATATCTTTTCCATCAAGAACTCTATCTCTGTCCATTAACTTCCTTTTTGATTTTGCAGACTTCTGAGAAGAAATTTTTGCCAGATTTTGTAATGTGCTCATCGAAGGCATAAAAAAATCTCCGAAAGGAAAATTTCTTAAAGCCTGCGTGCTGGTTATCTCGGAATTTTTGAAAAGGGAAACGATATCACCGGATTCTCTTTCGGTAAAATCCTCTATCAAAAGATCATGTATTTTGGTAAACACAGAAGGGGTGAAACCAAAACGAGCGAGAAAGCGACCCAAATCTCCTATGCTTAAATTGCGTGCAGGAAACCCGACAAAGATAGGCTCTTTTGTTACCAATCTTGCAAAAGGTTCAACTTCCTGCTCAGGAATACCCTCCAAGATAACATCAATCAGTCTCTTACCAATTACTAAAGCGTCCCCAAACCCTTCCAGTAGTTCACCAGGATACAATTTAATTAAAGCAGATAAAAGTATAACAAAAAAATGCTCGCCTTTATCCAAAGCATTGAGGAATAAATCGCACAAAAATTTCCTATCCTTTTTATACAATTTATCTTCTTTTAATCGAATAAATATATCCCGAATGTAAGCAAGGTCTTCATTATCAATCTCGACAAATATTTTTACGCTGTGGTCAGCAATAAAATCTGAAAAAGTTGTCTTAATAGACCTTGGTTTCAAATATCGCAACAAAAGGCTTCTGAGGTATTCAAAGCGACTTTTTTCTCCAACGCTTTCCTCAAGGGTATCAAGAAGTTTACTATCGAATGTAGTGGCAATTTCCAAATATGCGGGACTGAATTTTTCTTTCATGTTTTCTAACTTATAAAATCACCATTTTTAAAAATTGTTCTTCCATCAACTATACAGTATCTTACAATTCCTTTTAATTTCCGGCCCAGGAAAGGAGAATTCTTCGCCTTTGAAGCAAAAACATCCGTTGTAACCTCCCAAACACCTTTAAGATCGACAATTGTGAAATCGGCTGTTGCTCCTTCTTTCACTTCTCCAAGAGGTAGATTAAATATGTTGCAAGGAGACGATGATAGGGCCTTAATTAGTATACCAAGAGTTAATTTTCCTTTTTTCACAAGCTCTGTATACAAAACCGCGAAAGAAGTTTCCAAACCGGTTACACCAAAAGCCGCTTCTGCAAATTCAAGCTCTTTTTTATAATCCGGATGCGGAGCATGATCGGTTGCCACAACCTCTATTAGACCATCCTTTACAGCTTTTTGCATAACTTCAACATCATAACGGGTTCTTAAGGGAGGTTTCATCTTTTTATTCGGATCAAAATCTTTAATTTCATCATCGCTCAAAAGCAAATGGTGAGGAGTAACCTCCGAAGTCACCTTATCAGTTTCCCAATCTTTAATCAGTTTAACCGAATCTGCCGTTGAAACATGAGCGAGATGAATTCTTCCCTGTGTAAACTTCGATAACAAAATATCTCTCGCCACAACTGTCGATTCGGATATATCAGGTATACCTTTAAAACCCAACTCCGTAGAAACAGAACCTTCGTGCATTTGCCCTTTATTCGAGAGAAAAACATCTTCAGGATGATCAATTATCGGGACGTTAAATAGCTTTGAATATTCCAAAGCGTTACGCATTACCGATGAATTCATCACACAATCGCCATCATCGCTAAAAGCAACACAACCTGCTTCATATAGATGCGCCATCTCTGAAAGTTCCTTCCCTTTTCTTCCTTTTGTAACGGTACCTATAGGAAAAACCCTGCAAAGACCAACTTCTTCGCTTTTTTCCTTGATAAAACGAACCAGCCCTTCATTATCAATCGGAGGACCTGTATTAGGCATTACGCATACAGACGTATATCCTCCTTTAACAGCTGCCTTCGATCCGGTTTCGATGGTTTCCGCATCCTCGGCGCCGGGTTCCCGAAAATGGGAATGGACATCGACGAAACCTGGAAAAAGATACAAACCTTTCCCATCTATTTCCTGCCTGGCGGAAGATTCTGAACCCTTTATGACCTTACCCTTATCGATCAAGAGGGTCCCAACTTCATCAATCTTATTTAAAGGGTCAAAAAGATGTACGTTTTTAATCTTTAGATCCATATAATTTCCTCTGCGTTAAAAGATAAAGAATACTCATTCTTACAGCAACTCCCGAAGTTACTTGATTCAAAACGAGAGAATACTCTGAATCCGCGATCCTCGACTCAATTTCTATTCCTCTATTAATTGGTCCGGGATGCATTATTAGCACCTCCTTAGAAGCAAACTTTCTAAGCTTCTCATATGTAAGAGAGTAGTTCTTTATGTATTCCCTGAGGGAAGGAAGGAAGCTCTCTTCCTGTCTCTCCTTCTGAATTCTTAAGATATAAAGGATATCTTTTCCCGGAAGTGTTTTTTCTAAACTATATTCAAATTCGACGCCAAACGGTTCAAGCCAGAGTGGCAGAAGTGTGGGAGGAGCGCAAAGCGTAATCTTAGCTCCCATCTTCTTAAGACCTAAAATGAGAGAACGACTAACCCGGGAATGTTTAATGTCTCCAATAATAGCGATTTTCAAATCTTTAAATGAGGGAAAATTTTTCTTTATAGTCATAATATCTAACAATGCCTGAGTTGGATGCTCGTGACAACCGTCTCCAGCGTTTATTACAGAAGCCTTCAGCCTTTTGGCAAGGAAATGAGGACTACCCGGCATAGAATGTCTAACAACCATTACGTCCACCTCCATCGCCTGTATATTTTTAGCCGTATCAAGCAATGTTTCTCCTTTAAGAACCGAAGAAGAAGCAGCCGATAAGTTGATAGAATCAGCCGAAAGTCTTTTCTCTGCAAGTGTAAAAGAATTTAAGGTCCTGGTGCTGGGCTCAAAAAAAAGGTTTGCAACTGTAATACCACGAAGAGTAGGGGCTTTTTTTATGGGTCGTGTTAAAATTTCTTCCATATGTTCAGCAGTAGTCAAAATCTCCTCGATTTCATCGATAGATAAGTCTTGAATTCCCAGTAAATCTTTCCTATCTAATCCCATTTTTGACCTCTACAACCTTAACCATATCTTCTTTATCCGTTTCTTTTAAGAGTACCTGAATTTCTTCCTTTTCGCCCAGTTCCACAGAAATACCGGTGTAATCGGGAAGAATGGGAAGTTCTCTCCCCCCTCTATTAACCAAAACGGCAAGTTTTATCCTCAGGGGACGTCCATAATCCATTATTTCGTCGAGTGCAGATCTTATTGTTCTTCCGGTATAAATCACATCGTCAACCAAAAGAACTTCTTTGCCGTCTATTGAAGAGGGAAAATAAGTTGAACCAATAATAGGTTTAGGGCCATATATTGTTAAATCATCTCTATATAATGTGATATCCAGAACCCCTACTTCGATTTCCCATGAGGTCGTTTTTTTCAAAATATTAGCCAACCTCTTAGCAAGAATATCCCCTCTTTTTCTAATACCCATTATACACAGAACCTCAATATCAGGATTGTCTTTTATAATTTCGGAAGAGAGCCTTTCAATGGTTCTTTGCATCTCCATTTTATCCAATAAAATTCTTTTATCCTTAAATTGAATATTCATCTGTAAGCGGAAAAACTAATTAATAGTAGAACTACTGGTTTAAGATTTCGGGTAATAGTCATAATTAAAAATAACAAGAATCTAATTTTCCTTTATATTCTAATTTGCCAACTGGCAAATACCGTATAGAAGACACAGTACTACTCTCGAAGCAGGAAATCCATGCGATTTTCCCCTTCATAAAGCCTCCTTTTTTATTAATTTATCAAAAACAGTTGAATAGTCAAGGTTTCTTAAAAAATACCCTTGACTTTTTTTCTCGTATCTTTAAAATTATACCATGGAATATTTCGAAATACTAGGCGTTTCAAAAGATGCAAACGATGACGAAATAAAAAAAGCTTATTATAAACTTGCCGCCAAATATCACCCTGACCATCTGCCTCCTGAAGAAGCGAAGCAGTTTCTACCTTATTTTCTAAAAATCACAAAGGCTTACCTTATACTAAAAGATTCGGACACAAGAGGCAAGTACATCAGAGAATGTACTCTTGGAATTTTTGAGGAGGATCAGGAAAAAGATAGAAGAAACAGCAGGATAAAGTTGTTCGAGCAGGGGATGAGGTATTTAATGGGGGACCCTGTCCGTGCATCCAAATATTTCAGAAAAGCTCTTCAACTCGACAGCGAAAACCAGACCTTTAAAAGCTACTATGGTTTATCTTTGATACTCTCAGGAAGAGATACAAAAGGGTTGGATCTCTGTCTTGAGGCGGCAGTAAACGAAGAAACAGCCGAAAATTATTTTAATCTTGCCAGATGTTATGCCAAGTTAGGAAAATATAAAGACGCATTGAATCATACAAAAAAAGTACTAAAATTGGATAGAAATCACGCAAGAGCAAAAACTTTCATGGAAGAATTGAAAAACCATACCGGAATAAGAAAATTCTTTAGTAAATCATAAGCCAAAATTTTCCACAATAATTAAATTTGTAATAAGAATGGATATAAAGAAGACCTTAAAAAAAAGGCCCGCGTTTACCATCTTTCTTGTTTTATTGACCGGACTTTACTCGGGGTATTTCTTAGATATTAGAATATTTTTGATAGGATTATTTCTTTCTATCATTGGTTTTCTTATAAAAAGAAAAGATATTGCACTCCTCATTGTTCTTTTCTTCTCTGCCGGAGTCTTTCAGTCTTCTCGTATTCCTCCAAGAGGACAAATTATATATTTTAGAGGTTTTTACCTTAATAATAGAATAATAGACCCTGTTTTCGGAGAATTGTATGCAAAAATACCCGCAAATTGCGGGGATTTTGTTAAAGGCAGCGGAAAGTTTACGGAGATTAGAGGATTTTCGAAATTGACAAAAGTAGAATCAATAAAATCTTCACCCACTATTTTAAACAAATTGTTTTCTCTGAGAAAATATCTGGATAAAAGAATCCGCGGGGCATGCCCTGGAGACATCGGCGAAATGTGTTCTGCAATCACTCTGGGTGTAAGAGAATCCCTTCCCTCATATACGTATAAAAGATTTCAGACGTGCGGAGCGGCTCACTTGTTAGCGGTAAGCGGACTACATACAGGAATCGTCTTTGCAGTTATTTTCCTTTTCCTTAAAGTTCTACAATTAAAAAGGAATCCGGCCCTGTTAATTTCGGGATTTTTTGTTTTAATTTACGCTGTTTTCACTGGTTTACGCTTACCTGTTATGCGTGCTTCCATAATGTTATTGTTTTTTGTAATCGGCGAATCTCGAGAAAAAAATATAGATCCATTAAATACACTCTGTGCGGCGGGTATTTTTATCTCTTTACTTATGCCAGGAAGCATATTCAGCATAAGCTTTCAACTTTCATTTTTAGCAGTCTTTTCAATTCTTATCATGTTTAACATCCTTAAAGAATATTTGGAAAAAATACCAAATAAATGGTATAAAAAGTGGATTATAATTCCTTTTTTTCTTACGCTAAGCGCTCAGCTCGGCACGCTACCCTTAGTTGCATATTACTTCGGATATATACCTCTAATCGGTTTAATTGCAAATCTAATTCTTATCCCGCTTACCGGCGCTTTGATCTCGGGCTGTTTTATTTTCTTTCTGCTTCCACCTTTGAGAGGAATAACCGGTAATTTTACATGGATAATAGGATTTACAATGAATAAGACAATGATAACAATTGAGAAAATCCCCTATGTCATTATAAAAGTTAAGAAAAACGAACCTTTATTACTCATCATATATTTGTTTTATTTGATATTTCTCTTAACCTGGGCGTACAGAAAAACAAAACAAAATAACATAATAACGCGGTAAAGCCGCCAATAATTCAAAAATCAAATATCAAAGGTTCAGCCTTTCGCTTTTAGCCGTTAGTTTTTAGCCCTTTTAAAAATAAAAGCCAAAGGCTAAAGTAAAATAGCTAACAGCTTGGTGTTTTGGGGCTGTGTGCGGAAATTATCAGCCTTGACTTAATTATATAAAACTTTAATTTTAGCTTATGATAAAACATAAAAGCATCCCTAAAAGAGAATTCAATTATTGTCCTATATGCGGGGAAAAACTCCTGGTAGACTCCATTGAAGGTAAAGACCGTAAGAATTGCCGTTCCTGCGGTTTTGTAGATTACAAAAACCCCCTTCCCTGTGTATCAATCATAGGAATAAAAGAAAATAAAATTGCGCTAATCAAAAGAGGGATAGAACCTTCAAAGGGTTCATGGGCACCTCCATCCGGATTTATGGAAGCAGGAGAAAAACCCGAAGAAACCGCGCTAAGGGAACTTTATGAAGAAACCTCTTTAAAAGGGGAAGTAATAGAATTATTAAGCGTCCACACTCATGACGTAGAAATATACGGAAGTCTTTTAATAATAATATTTCTCGTCAGAATAACCGGAGGGGATATAAAAGCAGGTGATGATGCTCTTGATGCTAAATTTTTCGAACTTGAAGAAACACCTGAAATGAAACACGATTTTTATCACGATTCAATAGAGAAGGCAAAGAATTTAATAAAAAAAAGATATAAATTAAAGTAGCCTGGAGGAAAATATGGCAAATATTTCCACTGTTTATATGGGTCTTGAATTAAAAAATCCTTTGATTGTTGCAAGCTGCGACTTGACCTCTAAAATTGAACAAATAAAGAAATGCGAAGAAGCTGGTGCGGGAGCAGTAGTATTAAAATCTCTCTTTGAAGAACAAATAGAAACGGAAACCGAAGACTTAATAGCCGACAGCTGGCTGCCGAATCACACGGAGGCTTTTGAGTATGTACGGGGAATGAGCATGGCTAACGGTCCCAGCATTTACCTGGATTTAATCTCCGATGCAAAGAAAAAAACTTCTATTCCAATAATTGCAAGCCTCAATTGTGTTTCTCCAAAATGGTGGATAGACTACGCAAAACAACTTGAACTGTCTGGAGCTGATGCTATAGAACTCAACATTTCCGTACTGCCCAGCAATTCAGAAAGGAATAGCGAAGAAATAGAGAAAATATATTTTGATATCTTAGAAGGAGTACTTGGGGAAATCAACTTACCTGTAGCTGTTAAAATAGGACCGTATTTTACATCAATTGCAAAAATTCTTAATGATCTATCAAAGAAAGGCGTAAATGGTTTAGTTTTATTTAACCGTTTCTATCAGTTCGATATAGACATCAAAAATCTCAAGGCAATAGGAGGCAATCCCCTAAGTTCTCCAAACGAAATCAGTAATAGTCTGCGATGGATAGCTCTTTTATCTGACCGCATAAATTGTGATTTTGCCGCAACAACCGGCATCTATTCGGGAGAAGATGTCATAAAACAGATTCTAGCCGGAGCAAAAGCTGTAGAGATATGCTCTACACTTTACAAAAACGGCATCGGTCACATAAAGAATATGCTCGAGGAGATTAAAAGCTGGATGAGTGAACATGATTACGAAAACATCGAGGACTTCAGAGGAAAATTAAGTAAAAAAGAAGAAGAAAAGACCGAGCTTTACGATAGGCTTCAGTACATTAAGGCCTTAAACAAAATGTAAAAATCAAATATCAAAATGAAAAAATACAAATCAAAATTCAAAAGTAAAAAATAGAAACAACGAATTTCACTAATAGCACAATTTTTTAAGTTTTGCGTTTAGGGGGAAGGGATAATTTTACACTTTAATTTGTCATTTTGCTTTTTAAATTTTAATATTTAATTTCTATCAAGAAATGGATTGAAGCCCATATTTTACTTAGTGCCTTCGTGTCTTTGTGGCAATTAAAAAGTAGTTTTCATATCCAGATTGTCATCAAATCTTTCGCCAAGAGAATTTCTCCCTTATAACCGGAAGACCTTACTTCTTCCTCTATTTCTTCTTCTTTCATTGCAGCAACTTCGGGATAGAAATGTGAAAGTAGCAACTTTCTTGCTCCGGCTTCCGCGGCTACTCTACCAGCTTCAAACGTGGTTAAATGACCCGGACCCGGCTTATTTTTAGTATAAGAACTTTCCGCAATTAACAAATCTGCATTAAGGGAAAGCTCTATTAAATTATCCGACAGAGCTCCGTCCGCCCCGTAAACTACAACCTTATGACCAATCTCCCACCGAAAACCAAGAGTAGGCTCAAAATGCTCCATCTTTTCCGTTTTCAATAAACAGTCTCCGATTTTAACTTCACTCATGTGAGAACAAGAAATAAACTCCAGCGGAAAGTCATATTTTAAATACGGAGCAAAATCCAAACGCATCTGTACGTACTCCCAAACATTATCGGGACCATATATAAATAAAGGTTTACTCCTTTTAAAACCCGGTGTATATTTTAAAGCAAGAAGTAAAGGAACAAGAGCTTCGATATGGTCGGGATGAGTATGGCTTATAAATATTCTATCTATTTCCCTATAGGACTCTTTCGCTTCCGACAATCTGAAAAGAGCCCCTTCTCCTATATCTACAAGCCAATTTTCTTTTAAAGTAGTAGAATAAAAAAAATAGGAAGCCGGATACCTTACAAAGGAAGGAACACAACTTCCTGAACCCAAAACGATAATTTTTAGATAAAAAGAGCCTTTTTTTTCTGTCAAATCACTTCAGATTTTTTTTCATCTCCGACAGTTTGGCGTAATGTTTTCGTTCTTCCGCGATTATTTCTTGTATTAAATCTTTCTGTTTATCTGACACGAATTTCTCCACTTCATGATAATAGAGAACGGAATCCAATTCTTTCTGCATTGCAAATTTTATCGCGGAAAGAACATCTTTGACTTCTTCTTGCTGTTTCTCCAGCTGTTCCTCGGTAAAAATCACATTGTCAACATAACATCTCAAATAATCAAAGTACTCATCGGAGTAATTATCGAAAGAAATATCCTTAGTTATTTCAGAAAGTAACTTGGTAAAAATTTTCTTATGCTTTACCTCTTCATCTGCCAGATAATTAAATATCTTTTTCGTTTCTTCATCATCAGCTAACTTACTTGCAAACCTGTAAAATTTCTCGCCGTTTTCCTCAATTCTTATTGCAAATTTAAAAATCTCCTTTGCTTCAAAAATCGCCATTTATCCTCCTGTGAGCTTAAAATTCAAGATATCCCTTATTTTATCTTGCCAAGCTCACCATCTATAGCATCTCTATTAAAACCGACAATAATTGTCCCATTAATATCGATTTGAGGAACACCCATCTCGCCTGACCTTTCAACCATCTCTCGAGCAGCAACCCTATTTTTCGAGACATCCTTCTCCTCAAATTCAACTCCCTTTTGCTTTAAATAATCTTTAACCAGATTACAATATGGACATGTGGGAGTTGAATAAACTATTATTTTCGACATTATTCCTCCTTTTCAGCATCCAATCAAAAACTAAAGATGGCGTTCTATCTCCCCCTTGTTTTCTTCAAATTTTGCCTTATATACATCGCCCTTTCTTCCGAAACAGGTTCCGAGACTCTCGTAAAAAGAAACCATTTCAAGATCTACATCTCGCTCTTTTATCGCCTTATCTGTAGGAAGATATCTAACTTTTCCTTTCTTGACATCCTGAACCGTAACTCCACTCATTCCGTTAAGCAAGAGTACCACCGCTCCTGCTCCAGCCTCCATTCCGAAATTTACATCGAAAGCGGAAGACTTACCGGAACGAACAAGATGCTCAGGTTTAACATCACGAACCTCAGGCACCTCATACAATCCCGGAACAAACATACCCTGCTCTTTCATGAATTTCTTTATCTCCGGGTCATCTTTCAATCTTTTCTCCAATTGTTTCCGAACATACCTGCCGGCTCCGGCTAATTTTTTATGTCCGAAAGCATCCACTCCAAGACTCTCGTCATACAATTCTTCTCCTGACGCATCTTTCATTCCTTCTGCGACAACAACCGAATAGGTGCCGGCATTTACATCACTATCGATTATTCTCCTCATGAAATGCTTCTTCATATGCTTATAAACAACATCGAAATCCACAGGAATCTCGGGTATTAAAATACAATCGGCGTCAGCTCCCACACCTCCTCTAAATGCGGTATGCCCGGCATATCTTCCAAACACTTCTATTACCATTATCCTGTTGTGGCTTTGCCCCGTGGTTTTAAGATCGGACACAAAACTTGAAACTCGACTAATAGCTGAATCCGCACCCACGGAGTAAGTCTGAAGGTCAAGGTCCATTGTTTTCGGCGCGTGGACACAGGGTATACCTTGCTGTGCCAAATCCACCACCACGCTGCCTGTATCGTCTCCGCCGGAAATAACCAGACCGCCTATGTCGAATTTCTTAAGACCCTCTTTAATTCTCACATATTTATCTTCACTTTGTATCTTTTTTATCTTAACTCTGGAATGCCCCGCTTCTGAACCTGCAAGAGTCGAATTTATCGTATCGACCCTCCTTTCGTCCAACCTGGCTAATTTTTCCATATCTATAAGATTATACAATCCTGCGTAACCATTAGGAATAATATAGGCGGAAACACCGTTCGCCATAGCCATAAAAGCCGCACCCCTAACAACGGCATTCAACCCACCGCAGTCTCCTCCGCTGGTTATAATACCTATATTTTTTATTTCAGACATTTATTTTCTCCTCTCCTGTTCTTCCTGGTCTTAAAAGGTGTTTAGATACATTACAATTTTCGCAGTCAAGCCTAAGTTGCAATTGGCTTTACGCAAAGCGCATCATTTAAGGCAACAACAGCTTTATTATAATCCTTTCTATTGATTACAAACTGCATATTAACCTGCTGTAAAGACTGCGAAACACACTCAATATTAACCTTATTATCCGCCAATAATTTCGTAGTCCGCTCAAGAATCCCCGGACTGGCGATATTGGTACCAACCACACACAAAACAGCTACTTTTTTAACGGTAATTCTATAGTATTTCTCCTTCAACTCCTTTACTAAATCGTCGCTTAAATCTTTCTCCCATATCACCATCGATATGCTGTTTGCGTCCGTTGCCTTTAAAATATAACTGACTTTATATTTTTTAAATATTTTCATTATCTCGAGGTCGGCTCCGACTTCACCCACCATAAGAGGATCGTGGACTTCTAAAACAACCACTTTATCGCTTCCGGATATCACTTCCACTCTTGACCTCTCACCCACGTAATTTTTCGAAATAAGAGTCCCTTCATGCTCCGGCTCAAAAGTGCTTTTTATCCTGATGTTTATCCCTGCCATCTCTATCGGTTTAGAAGCCTTCGGATGAATCGCTTCCATACCTATATCCGCAAGCTGATCCGCCACGTTAAAATTCGTAAATCCGACAGGAATTGCTTTATCTTCGCCCACGACTTTAGGATCGGCGGAAGAAAGATGAAATTCCTTATGAATTACCGCTTCCTTTGCGCCCACCTCGACTGCGACCTTGCTGAAAGTGACCTCGGAATACCCTCTATCGAATTCCCTCATAATGCCTTCCGTTCCTTTAGTGTATCCGGTAACAACAGCCAGAGTCTTAGAAAAATCTATTCCTTTTAGTTTTCTATGTATTCTTTCATCGATACTCAATAATTCCGAATCTTCAAAACCACATAAATCAACGAAAGTAGAATGAATATTATTATTCTCAAGAATATTTACCGAGTTAAAAGCCGAATGAGCCTCTCCTATAGAAGCCAAAACTTCACGCGCTGCGAGCAAAATACTATCCCTATCAAGATATCCCGAAGCCAGTACATTGGCCATATTATGCAAATAATTTCTGGCTTCCTGAATGCGATTTTTTATAAAATTGTCGGCAATTTCAAGATCCAATCCAATATCTATAAAATTCCTGTTTATCTTCAGTAATTTGTCGAGAACTTCCTCCAGAGCTCTATCATAACTTTCCTGTTTCGCGAATTTCACATAAACGCCGGGCTCGCCGGTTTTCTTATGTTCCAGAAGCCAATTGGTCACATCTGCGTAAGCCGAGACAACAAAAATCCTGTTGTAGTAATCTCCTTCCTTACGATTACCCAAAATTATGTTTTTTAACACGTCCTGGAATTTCGACATCGAAACCCCACCTATTTTTTCAACAGTTAACATCAATCCTCCGTCTGAAATTAGGATACACAAAATAGCTTTGTTGTCAAGAGCCACCACCCCACCAAATTTTGAAACACAGAGGACACCCTGTGAAATAAAAAAATTGGTTGATTCATTGCACAGGGCAAGCAGAGAAACAAAAAACTCGCAGAGAACACAAAGAAAAATATGTTGTTTAAAACCCATCTCACAACCCAAAAAAAAGATTCTCTCACAAAGACACGGAGCACACAGAGATAAATAGGCTATCCGCTTATCGCTTTCGGCTTTCGGCAAAAACATTTTAAAACATACAAGAAGAGGAACGTTAGCTTAAGAACTGTCAGCAGTGAGTTGTAAGCCGTTAGCTGTTTTTCTAACCTTCTGCCAAAAATTCTAAATTGTAAGTTGTAATTTATAAGTTTCTAATAGCACGCAGATTGACTCAGATATAATCAGATTTACCCCCTCCCCTTTGTTCTCTTTATTTTATTAAAACAAATAAAAATATAATCCTGTAAATCCGCGTTCATCTGCGTCCGTCTTTTTTTGAAAAAAACATTTTTTTATACGTGCTCTTCCGCGGCTAATTCCTCACAATTTCCCATACCCGGGAAGTTTTGTTTCCCTGTCTGTCACTCAAGATGAGTTTTAATTCGTGTTTTCCTATTGAAATCTCCTCCGGATGTTCGAAAATCAATCTTTTTTCCTGCGGATCATATCTGAAAACGGTTTGTTTTTCATCAATAAAAGTTTTGATAGAGTAAAAATCGATTCCCGATAGAGAATCCAGAACGTTAATCCGAAGAGGCATCTTAAAGGAAAAATTTTTACTACTTAAAGAAACTTCCGGAGCAACCGAGTCTTCCATTAAACCAAAAGTCCCTAAATGATCTATAAAATCCACCAGATATCCCTCTTCTCTTTCTGAAGAACAAAAACTCCAGCCCGAACCATTTTTCTCGTAGATAGAAGAGAACTTGCTCTTCTGGGGAACTTTTATTTTAATCTTAGCTTTATTCTTAAAGGGCACAGGAGGCTCCCAGCTCCAGGTTTTTATTTCCGAATTTCCTACTTTAACCGCGATTAATTTGGTATTAATTATACCCGCCGAGGTAAGATCTATATGGCACCTACCGTCCGGAGACGACAATTTGTGAAAATTTTTCTTTTTAAAATTCCAGATTGCAATCGAATCTCCGGATTTAAGAAAATCCCTGGTTTTTCTCAAATCATACCATTTCCCATAAATCTGAAAACCATTTGTCTCGAAAAGTATTTTATTTTTACTCAGATCAATCGACCCAATTTTCTCGCTTCCCGGCGAATCCCGTAAAGCAATAACTAAACGGCTAATATTCCCAGAACCATCATAGACCTCAATCGAATAATTTCCTCTATCTTCTCCGGTAATAATACCATCCCCTCCTTCATAAAAAGGAAATCCATTGCCCTGGACAGTAAACAACCTCCTGAATTTCCTTCCGGTTCTTCTTCTGTATTCAAAATCAAAAAGAAACCTGGAATCCTTATAGTTTAAATAGGAAAATTTATCAATAAATTCTCTTCTTATGAGTGATCTGTTTTTGTATAATTTGATTTCTTTAAGATCAAGTTTTCCGGACCTGGTATTAACCATATCGACAGTTTCGATTTCTAAGCCAGCTATTCCCTCAACAAAAACGGAAACTGTATCTGAAGCAACATTAAAAACCCTTCCCATATGGGATCCGGAAACTGTAGAATACTCGTCCAAAGGTACAAGACGAACCGCTTTAATAACTGGAGGAAGTGTGTCAGGAACGGTAAACCCTCGCACGAAAGGATCAAATGGATTATTGTTTTCATCCCTTAATTCAAAGTGAAGATGAGGATCATAACATCCCGAACGTCCCGTATACGCAATAACCTCTCCTTCCTTAACAGGCACCTCTCCTTCTTTAAACCAAATGTCCACCTCATAAGAACCTTTTCTCAGCTGCTCTTTTCTTACTATCCTTCGTAAATCCGAATAGAAATCGGAAAGATGAGCATAAACATAAATTTCTCCCGTCAAACCTTTTATATATACAGCCTTACCGTAACCCCAGGGAGAAACCCTCACCCTCATCACCCAACCATTAACAACCGAATAAACTTCCTCGCCTATTCTATTCGTTGGCAGATCAATACCGGCGTGAAGATGCCCTTCTCTCCACTCCCCAAAAGATGAAAGCAGCCCCTTTCTCTCAGGAAGAGGCCAGGCGATATCATTGTTTGAAGAAAATAGCACTATCGAGCATAGACAACATAAGAAAATCATAATACCCAATTTAATAAAAAATCTTTTCAACGCAACAAAAAAAAATTCCTAATATCGCCCAAAACACAAAAAAAAGAAAAAAACAACAAAATCCGCCGAAACCTCTCACCCAATAATACTAATTACCTGAATATGTAAAATTTAATAGACTAACGCAATAAATGATTTACCAAATTTGGGAGAAGCTGGAATTTATGCGCTTGCGGTACAAGTTCTTAGTTTTGGAATGTTTCTTGTATCATTAAATAGAAATGAAAGAGATATTAATAGTAGATGACTTTAAGCCAACGTTAAAGTCAATTAAGGCGTTTCTTTCTAGTGAGTATAGGGGCAAACTTAAAGTCCATATTGCCGAAAATGGGAAAGAGGCTGTCGAGATACTAAATTCCGGTGAAATAGATTTAGTGGTAACGGACATAGGTATGCCGGTAATGGACGGGCTTGAGTTACTTGCCTACATGAGTAAAAATCATCCGGGAATTTCAGTAATCGTCATGACTTCTTTTGGTACCCCTCAAATCGAAGAACGAATCAAGAATTTCAGCGCTTTCCTTTACCTTGAGAAACCTTTTGATATTAAAGAGCTTGAAGAAAAAATCTTAGAAGGGCTTAATGCAGAAACCGAAGGACATATAAGAGGTTTTTCACTACCTTCTTTTTTGCAGCTTATTGAAATGGAATCTAAAACCTGCACTTTAGAAATAGAATATGAAGAGAAAAAGGGATTTTTATATTTTTCGGATGGGGTCTTGATTGGCGCCAAAACTACAGATAACACAGGTGTAGAAGCAGCATTAGAGCTTTTGTCTTTAGATAAAGCCGAAATTGATATTCTATCTAAATGTAGAAAACCTGAAAAAACGATCACTACCCCCATGCATTATTTACTCTTGGAAAGTGCAAAACTTAAGGACGAAAAAATCAAAGAAGAATCAGATGCAAGCAGCCTGGAAAGTTTAATCGAGCAGGAAATCGAAAAAGAAACATATACTTTACTGGATTTTAATAACCTGGGCATAAACTCTGAAGACCTGGGAACAAACGAAGTATATAGTTAAAATTTTTCTTTCGAAAACCTAACCTACATTTTTCTTTCCATAAAAAGAGATAAAACAAAAAATAACAGGGCAATAAAAAGAAAGAAAACCGCTCCATTTACAAAACCTTCACCCCCAAAAATATATCCGACTTCTTCTTCTGAGAGACTATCAAGTTTTGACTCGGAGGGATGTGTATTCACCGCTGCCAATCCTATAATTTTCTTCCCGTCAGTTATCTTGTATACCCCGCATTCTTTTGTTTCTTTAAAGATGTAATTATCCTCGTCAATTCTATGCGGTTTATATTTTTCACCCTTGGGGCTGATTATCTGAGGTTCGGTTGAGCTTTTTATCTCTAACGGATCTTCCAATAAAATATTTCGGCCACTTTCCCCTTCGGACAAAAAGTCGATTAGACCGAAAAGGAATGGTATAAAAACAGGATGCAGAGATAAATCATTTTTCTCAAGTGAAATTGGGAAAAGCAGATGGTTTTCTATCTTGTTGACAAAAGGATCGCCATTTTCAAAATACATGAGGGTTTTACCTTCTGTTATTATACAACTATATCTTACCGGAATCTCGCTTAAGTTTTTTAGATATAACGAATTGTTAAAGGGAGAACCATCTGCAATGGTTGAAATTCTATCAGGGATTTTATTGGAAACCGAGGTATTTGTTTCCCCTTGCAGACAAAAAATTCCGGGAATGTCTATTTGCAGTAAATCCAACTCATCTTTTTCGTTAGTATTATACACAAAAAAGAAATCTCCTTTCACATCAGCGATTTCCTTGACCCACTTTACTTCAAAGTAAAACGTCGAGAGCGCTGATATCAGACGTTCGGGGTAAGCATCTGACAAAATACAAATATTTTTCCTCTCCCGTACATTGACTACAAAATAAAATTTATTATCAAAAATAAATCCTTCTTCATCTTCCAGCTCCAGGGATAATTGATATAGGCCTTTTCTTAAGTAAAGCTCAAAAGACAATATATTCTCACCGACATTTAAAATACTGCTTTCTTTTTTAAGTATCTTCCCTTCTGTCTCTAATATTATGCTGGTTTTCTTCTTATCTTTGTATTCATTCAAAATCTTGAAATTTAAGACAAATTTCTCGTCTTCAAAACTTGGCGTGGAGGATGCACCGATTATTCCGAGATTCCCTTTGGGAAAATCCATCTTCTTTATGCTTATCCCCGGAAATTTTTCTCTCTCCTTTAGTATTTCTATAAAGCCGTTCCTTTGAGCATCGGTTATCAAAATTCCAACGGGATGTCTCTTGAGATATTGTAAGAATTGAGGAATACCTGATTTATTAGGAATAATAAAGGCATTTTCGTTTTTGATCTCGATTCGATCCATTGAAGGAGATTTATCGACAATTAAAATCTCCGACGGGGTTACGAAATCAAAAGGAATTTTTAAGTTTGCAGCGGCTAAAATCAGTGCTATTATTAAACCTATACGCATTATAAGCAAAAATATTCTTTTCAATCGGAACCATCTAATAAGTCTTGCGTCACTCTTTACGATAAAAAGTAAAGACGGAAAATCAATTTTTTTAAGTTTTTTTCTTGATATCAAGTGTATTATTACTGGCACTATTACAAGAGGTAAAAGAAGAAAAAAAACCGGAAAGCTCATGAAAGGCGTTTTCTTTTCTCGAGATATTCTGTAAGAGCTTTATCGTAAGGAACATCTGTAATTACTTGAAAATAATCTACTCTTTTAGGGGCAAAACCATTTCTGTAACTTGAGATAAATTCATTGAATTTATTTTTATATAAAAACTTAAGACTTTTAGGATCTACGATAACGGTCTTCGAATCCTCCATATCCCTGAACAAAGATTCATCATGAAAGGAAAAATCCAGTTCTTTTCTATCGAGGATGTGAAAGACAATAACTTCATGTTTCTTTGCTTTCATCACGTTTATGATTTTAATCACTTTTCCTGGCTCTTCCAGCAAATCGGAAAATAAGACACAAAGGCTTCTCTTTTTTATTAAAGGGAGCAGCTGGAAAATAGCGTCAGAAATAGAAGTGTTACCCGACGGCTCATTTTTGCTCAGAGTACCGAGTAAATGTTTTAGATGATTCATCTGGCTTCTCGCGGGTATAAAAGCTTCTATTTTAGAATCAAATAGAACCAATCCCACCGAGTCATTCTGTCGAAGTAACAAATAGGCAAGAGAGGCGGCAAGTGTTCTAGCATAATGAAATTTGGAAATTTTCCCCCCGAATCCCATAGAATTACTTTTATCCAAGAGCAACAGTGCAGATAAATTTGTTTCAGCCTGATATTTCTTTAAGTAAAACCGCTCGGTTCTTGCATATAATTTCCAGTTAATTTTATTAACAGGGTCTCCCTTATAATAGGGACGGTGTTGTTTAAATTCAAGGGAAAAACCATGATACGGACTTTCATGTAAACCGGTTAAAAACCCTTTGACAATTATTTTAGCCCTGAGGTTAAGGGTCCTGATTTTCTCTAAGACTTCAGGCTTTAAAAGTTCCAAAAATTTCTACACTATTCTTCAAGGACTACTACTCTGACTTTCTCTCCTTCTTCTATTGTAAGCGGCTTACCCTTGCTGTTAAACCCTATTATTCCGTAATTTCTGGGCACTGTATCTTCCTTAATAACGGTCGCAAAAAATCCAATCGCTATTTCTCCGGGATTTCCTCTCATGTCTGCATGATATCCACTCGTATCTGTACTCTCGATTTGAGAAGGTACATCGTACAGGAATCTACTTATCTCAGAGGATTTCATCCTGCTATCCGTGTAAGGATTTACAGGAACTTCAAGCGATTCGATTTGTTCGTATATATCTTCCAATGAAAAAGGTATTCGCCCCATATTAAAAGCCCTATACCTTTCTATCGCCGCTTTAACCGTATACATATTTGACTGCAATTTTCGTTCTTTTGTCATTATTTTCGAGTTTCGATACTGCGGTTCAATCAAAATATATAACAATGCCAAAAAGGCAATAATTATACATATATCAAGAATTCTTAAAGTCGTTCTGTTCATTTAGCCTCCTTATGTATGTTGTAAGAATAATTAATAATCAAATTATGTCAAGGGGATTGAACTTGACAAAAGCAATTATAAAATTATGGTTAAAAGTAAAGGGGTGAGATGTTTTGTATAAAATGTTCAGGGGTATGATTGTTACGTTATCGATTTGTACGTTGTCACATTTATGCACAGCCAATGAAATCACTATTACTGTCCCCTATAATAACGTTCCATTAAATGAAGATTTAAAAACAGACTGGGGTATATCTGTTTTTATTAAAGGCTTACAGAAGTCTATACTATTCGATACCGGTGGCGACGGTTCTATCCTTTTGTCCAACATGAAAAAGCTCAAAATCGCTCCTGCCGAAGTAGAACTTATTGTCTTATCTCATATTCACGGAGATCATGTCGGAGGTCTTGAGGCTTTGTTAAAAAGAAATAATAAAGTTTCGGTTTATCTTCCCTCTTCTTTTCCCTATGATTTTAAAAATAAAGTAAATAGCATAACAGGGAAATCATTAACCGTAAAGGAACCCCAAAGGATATGTGAAAATGTATGGTCGACCGGAGAATTAGGAACCTTAATTAAAGAACAATCACTGGTTATTGCTACGCCTAAAGGTCTTATTGTTATAACCGGCTGTGCTCATCCGGGAATAGTCGACATTGTAAAATTTGTTAAAAATCATTTTAAAGAAGACATTTACTTGGTTCTCGGTGGGTTTCACCTATCCTCTTATTCTGAAGTTAAAATAAAAGAAATCATAAGAGAACTAAAAGCTCTGAAAGTGAAAAAGATTGCTCCTTCACACTGTACAGGTGAAAGGGCAATAGAATTATTCGAGGAAGCATGGGGAAGAGATTTTATTGATATGGGGTGCGGAGCCAAAATAAAGATATCTCTTGAAGATAACAGCGAATAGCAAATTAATACTAATGAAGGAGGATTAAATGCAAAATACCGGAGCAGGAAGTCGGACCGAAGCAATAAAAAAGAATTTACGTGATGTCACTAATATTGTAATGGTAATAAGCGGTAAAGGGGGTGTCGGAAAAAGTACTATCGCCAGCAATCTTGCTATTGCCTTAGCGGGAAATGGACAAAAGATTGGTCTTCTGGATATTGATATTCATGGTCCAAACCTTCCCAAGATGCTGGGTGTAGAAAAAGAAAGGATGCAAAGTACAAATGAGAATAGAATCGAACCAGTTAGAATATCCGACAATTTAAAACTCGTATCTATGGCATTTTTACTACCGGAAGAAAACCAGGCAGTAATATGGAGAGGACCTTTGAAGATGAAAGTAATTCAGCAGTTTTTAAGCGATATCCAGTGGGGCAAACTTGATTGGCTGATTGTTGACTCCCCTCCGGGTACAGGTGACGAACCTTTATCGATGGCTCAGCTTGTACCCGCGAGCAGCGCCATTATAGTAACCACCCCTCAGGAAATTTCTATTCTTGATGTAAAGAAATCTATTGATTTTGCCAGAAAATTAAATCTAAGGCTACTGGGCATCGTAGAGAACATGAGCGGGTTCCGATGTCCTCATTGCGGAAAAGAAATCCCGTTATTTAAAGAAGGAGGAGGAAAAAAACTCGCACAAGATATGGAGATACCCTTCTTGGGTGTCATACCCATAGATCCGGAAATAGTTAAGGCAGCGGATAAAGGACTTTTATATGTCAAAATTTTTCCTGATTCTCCTGCGACAAAGGCTTTAAAAGAAATCGCGAATAAAATCAGCAAAAAGAAATAAAACTACATTTACTACAGGCTTTACATGTAAAAAATGGAGATGAGTTGGGAAAAAATCATTTTCCTCTGTGTCCCTTGTGTCTCCGTGTGATAATAATCTGGGCTGTGGGGATGAGATTTTGAAACCTCTTGACATTTTATGCTATGTATATACTTTCGGTAAACAGGAGGCAAAATGGGTTTAATAAGCGAAGAAGACAGAAAATATTTAAAGGAAGAGTTTAAGAATAATCTGAAGAGAGAAGTAAAGCTGCTCTATTTCCAACAAGAGGAAAGCGCCTCCGAGTATTCAGAGCAAACAAAGGAATTGTTAGAAGAACTCGCATCACTAAGTAACAATTTATCTCTTGAGCTTGAAAGTTGCGATAATGCAGAGAAAATGAAATCCGAAGAGTTAACTCTTTGCCCTTCGATCAAAGTAAAATCCGAAAGGAAAGGTTTTGTCAATTTCTATGGTGTTCCCGCCGGCCATGAATTTATCTCTCTGGTAGAAGCAATAAAGGATATGGGTTCGGACAATCTTTCTCTTCCTGATGAAGTCATAAAAGATTTAAAAGAAATAAAAGAGAGGATAGATATAAAAGTTTTCATTACTCACGGTTGCCCATACTGTCCGGGTGCGGTAAGAAACGCGCATCAGTTTTCGCTTGCGAACGAGAAAATTAAAGGTTCTATGGTCGATGCCAATTACTTCGGAGAACTTTCGATGAAACACAGAGTTTCAAGTGTACCTCACATAATAATCAATGATAGAAACGGTTTTATGGGCAATTTGCCGCCAAGCCTGTTTCTGGATAAAGTAAAGGAAGCTTTAAAATAAATGGATTTTTCTATACAAAAAAAGGAAAAGGACAGCGGCAGAAAACATTTCGCTGCTGCTATTATTGGAAGTGGGCCGGCAGGATTAACCGCTGCTATTTATCTCGGAAGATCTAAAGTCGAAACCGTAGTGTTTGAAAAAGTTATTCCTGGCGGTTATGTTGTTAACGTTGAGAAAATAGAAAATTACCCTGGTTTTGTTGAAGGCATAGCCGGAGAACAATTGGGAAAACTATATGCTAAACACGCCGAGAAATTCGGCGCGGAGATAAAATGCGAGGAAGTTACAAAATTGGAATTAAATGAGACGCCTTTCAGAATATTAACTTCCCTTGGCTCTTACACTTCCGACAGTATTATTCTGGCAACAGGTACATCAAACAGGAAATTAGGAATTCCGGGAGAGGAAGAATTCACGCATAAAGGGATTTCCTTTTGCGCAACCTGTGACGCACCTTTTTTTGAAGGAGAAAATGTTATTGTGGTTGGAGCGGGAAATTCCGGGGCTCAGGAGTCACTCTACCTTTCAAGATTTGCAAAGCATATAACGATAGTCGAGTTGCTTGAGTTTCCCACGGCAGAACCTATACTTATAGATCGTTTAAACGAGAACGAAAGAATAGATTTGCTAACTTCTCATTCGGTGACGAGTTTTAACGGAGATAAACTTCTCAGCAGTGTTGACATAAAAGATATCAAGAGCGGAGAGATAAAAAACATTAAAGTAAAAGGAGCTTTTATTTACGCAGGCGAAGTTCCGAATAATGATTTGGTTAAGGATGCATTAAAATTAGACGATAAAGGTTTTATCGTTACCGACGAGCGCTTAAGGACTTCTATAGGCGGAGTTTTTGCTGCAGGAGATGTAAGAAACACACCTCTCCGACAGGTTGCAACTTCCGTCGGAGACGGAGCTATTGCCGGACATGAAGCGTACAGGTTTCTTGAAGAGAGAAAATGACTATAAAAGTTTACACAAATTCAAGCTGTCCTTATTGTATACGGGTAAAGAAATTTCTAAAAGAACACGGCATTAAATACAAAGAAATAAATATATCG
Source organism: Caldifarciminota bacterium (assembly GCA_016930175.1). Classification (GTDB taxonomy): domain Bacteria; phylum Hydrothermota; class UBA3072; order UBA3072; family UBA3072; genus JAFGHJ01. Next base: position 137,208 of record JAFGHJ010000003.1, on the reverse strand, counting down.
GTTTACCCCCAAGCCGCTAAAGAACTAAAAAATAAAACCGGCCAAACAGGGGTTCCGGTTTTACTTTTTGGAAATCATAAAATAGTCGGCTTTGAAGAGAATAAGTTGAGGAAAATTTTAAATATAAAATAGAACGGAGGAACATTTGAACAGGATTCTTTTTTTAACTATTATTTACTTTTTTGCCGCAAGCTGCGGAAGGGCAAATAGTACCTCAGACAAAAAAAACTCTGAGACAAAAAGCGAAGAGTCAAATATAGAAAATACGGATTCAATCGCAGCTCCCGATTTTACTCTAGAGGATGTTTACGGCAATAAGCATACACTTTCCGGCTATAAAGGTAAGGTAGTACTTATTAACTTTTGGGCTATTCACTGTCCTTCATGCAGATCAGAGATCTCCAAACTTATGAAATTATATAAAAAATACGAAGATGATAGATTGGTTTTTTTGGGTGTTGGCTTTGATAAAAACAAGAATAATTTAAAAACCTTTACCAATCTCAATAAGATAAACTATCCTGTCTTAGCAGGAGATAAGGAAATTGCTACGAAATATAGAATTATTGCCGTACCGACTACTTTTATAATGAACGAAAAAGGAGAATTGACCGATACCATAATTGGCTATAATAATCGCCTGGGAAAAAGGATTGAAGATAGGCTACTTGAATTATTGGAAGAGAAAGATGAATAAACTCACTTTTGTTTATATCCTTGGAATTGCTTTGTTTACCGGTTTTTTTGTTTTCGGCATCAGTTCCGAACAAAGACTGGAAACCGAGTTTACAGGGTCGCTTATCTGTCTTTCATGCATAGGTATCGAATGAAATGTTCACGTGGCTCTATAAAAGAATTGCCCGGTATTCAATATTAATTGCTTCTTTCTTTGCAGGAAATAATTATTTTCATAAAACCATATATCAGGGAAAACTAAAGGGTTTCTTCTTCCCGGGATTAAACTGCTATGCGTGTCCCTTAGCCAGGTTTTCCTGTCCTCTCGGGTCAATGCAGAATTTTATCGCCGTCAAGACTTTCCCGGTTTACGTGTTAGGATTCATGGGTATTTTGGGAATAATGCTTGGGAGGTTGGTTTGCGGATGGGTCTGCCCTTTTGGGTTTTTTCAGGAAATCCTTTATAGGATAAAGTCTCTTAAAATTCGTGTTTCTCAGAAACATAGTTATTCAAAGTATTTAATTTTGTTTATTCTTGCTATAGTTCTCCCGATCCTCACTTCCGAACCTTGGTTCTGTAAGTTATGTCCTGCTGGAGGGATAGAAGCAGGTATCCCAATGGTTGCTTTAGATACCTCTCTGCGAAACCTGATCGGTATTTTATTTTATATTAAAATGGCAATAGTTGTAATACTTGTGTCTTCCTCGATTTTAATAAAAAGACCTTTCTGCCGTTTTGTGTGTCCTCTCGGAGCAATCTACGGCATTTTTAACAAATTTACTTTTTTTAAGATACAGGTTGATGAAAATAAGTGTATCGAATGTTACGCCTGTCAAAATGTCTGCCCCATGGATATCGAAATATTTAAAGTCCCGGAATCTGTAGACTGCATTAGGTGCGGCGAGTGTATTAAGGCGTGTCCCACGAATGCGTTATCTTTTAAATATGGAATTTATTCCTCGTTTAAAAGCCCCCTCTCAAAAAACGCAAATAAATCTACTCTTTAACTGTTAGAGAAATCCCCAGCTTATTAAGAGCTACCAATCCGATAACTACAACAGGCAAGAAATTAACAGCCCAGGCTACTATTGCAAAACTTAAAGCAATGCTTTTAGGTATCTGGAAAAGACCTAAAGAAAAAGTTAAAAAGTAGTGATAAGTCCCGATAAATCCCGGCGAGGACGGAATAGAAATACCTAAACTGCAGATAGCCATTACCAGAAATGCTGCACCGACAGAAAGCCGGAAGCCGAAACTTATAAATAAGATATAGTAAACTACAGCATAGCAGGACCAGATAAGCAGGGACTGAAGGAAAGTATAGAGCAGAGTCTTGAAATCATTTAAAATTTCCAACCCTTTTATAAAAGCCTCCAGAAACTTCTTGACTCTTTCTTTAAACCTTCGCGGTGATAATGAAACGAACATATTAATTATTTTAGGATTTTTTCTCAATACAGCAAGAAATATAACAGCAGATATTGCTAATATCAAACCCATCCAAAAAATTTTAGAAATTAGATTATTATCAGATAACAGACTAATGGAAATAACTAGAAAAATTAATAGAGTAATCATATCTATTACTCTCTCTACAATTATTGTAGCAAAAGAAGCACTTTTAGATATCTTCTCAGTTCGTCCAATAGCAAAAGCCCTGATAAACTCTCCTCCTCTCGCGGGCAGAACAGAATTTGCCATAAATCCGATTGATAAAATTCCAAAGGTGTTGCCGAAGCGAGTGTTCTTTAAAGGTTTCAATAAAAGCTTCCATCTGTAGGCGCGTGGAATGAAACTCAACCCATTTACGAAAGCAGCAAAAATAATAAGGGAGTAATTGGCAGATTCTAACGCAACCGTTAATTCTTTAAAATTTATTTTCAAAAACGCAAGCCAGAGAAAAACAGCGCTTATCGATAAACCTATTATTATTTTGATTTTTCTCATTTATAAAAGGGAAAGCAAGCAAACGGCAAAAACTAAAGTACCTATTGTAATGATTCTGCCTATTTTAAACGAAAGGGGATTATAAAATAGCTCGACTCGATGTGTACCTTCGTCAATCGGAATTGCTCTCAAAGTGTAATTCGCACAGTAAATTTTTGTTTTCTTTCCGTCAACGTGAGCTTCCCAATCCGGATTATAAATTTCGGAAAGTACAAGAAAACCGGGGGCACTGGTGTAGATTTTTATGTAAATCTTATTTGTTTCGAAAAGCTGTTCTTCTATTTTATATACCGGATTTTTATCTTCCGAGGGAATCACGACTTCGGGCTCTTCCTCGAGTATGATTTCATTACGATAATCAAATTCATCGCTTGAGATTACTCTTAATATCTCATTTTTTTCTTTTGCTGAAGTGTATTTATAAACCATAAACGCTCGACCAAGATAATTCTGATTACTAACCAGCTTCATCAATCCAGTTTCTTCATTAACCTCCAATCGATATTTTACGTTTAATAAATCTAATCTTCTTTCAAATGGTACTTTAGAAAACTCTACAAATCTCTTAATTCTCAGAGGAGTGTATCCTTCTATAAGTTCAAGATAGTATATATTACCACTATTTCTTTTCAATATCATTTGTTTATCTTTTCGAACATTTATTCTGAATTTTTCCTTTTTGCTTTCTTCCTGTAAATATCTAACTAAACTGTTAAATTGATAGAACTGCTGTGGATAAACTTTACTCCTGTTAAAATTGTGGCCGAAAGCGAAAAGGTCTAAAAAGATAAGCCCTATGGCAGAACCGGCGAGAACACTAAGTGGTACTAATTTTTTTGTTCTCAAGAAGATAATAGCAATGGACAGAGAAAAAAAGAGAACAAAAATACTATATTGTTTCACTATGTTTCTATAGACTCGAATGTTTCTTGTAAATTCGTTTATATTTTTAAACGCCCCGGCATATACAAGTATCCAGATTATAAAAACCAGACCGATAAGCCAGAATAGCACTTTAGGAAATTTGATTTCTCTTTTATTAAAAAGAGTATTCGCGCCGAACCCGGCCAGTATTGCAATCGAGAAGGACAAGATTCCGGAAAATCTCCCCGGGATTCTAAATTTATTGAACCCCGGAAGACAATAATAGATAAATTTGTATAAAGGAGTATATCTCCCTAACGCGGCAAGCAGAGAGAAAATGGCTATACCCGTAAAGAACCAGACCAATTTGTTTTTTCTATCTTTAAAACTAAAAAACAAAAGAACAAGCGGAAAAATTCCTACATAAATGGCATTTTCCCAGAACGCTCCATATACGCCACCCCCTCCCCAGAACGGCACGAAAGGCTTTCCGGTTACAGAAACTTCTCCAAATAATTTGGGGATTATGAAAGTCAGAAGATGAACCGGATGGATTGAAAGGAGTGCTGACTCTTCAAATGAGATACTACTGCGAACAGTGTATTTTGAAAAATCAAAAGACGGCAAATATTGAATTGCGGCTATGCCGAGAGAAAATGCCAGCATTACGAATAATAATAATACAGGTTTTACAATTGAAGAATCTTTTCTGTTAATTAAGATAAAAAAGATAGTATAGAATCCCAGAAAATAAAAAATGTGGAGGGAGAATTGAGGAGAGCCAGCCAACATAGATAATCCCATAAAAAGCCCTCCTAAAATCGAATAGGAATAACTGTTTTCCTTTAGGGCCTTCTGCAGAAATAAAAGGATTAAAGGCAGCCATATAATAACATTTATAAACGTCAGATGAATCATTCTGGTTATTAAAAAACCGCTAAACATAAAAGTTACTGCACTTACCATCGAGGCGCTTTTGGGAAGTTTTACCTCTCTTGCGTACATATAAGTGAAAACACCAGCGAGTAGTACATGGAAAATGTTTTGTAGTTCCAGTGCGTAATAGGAAAGGACGCCTTTTCTTACAAAGATAATTAAAATAATGTTGAAAGGATAAAAGAGGGCACTCTGGATATCACCAATGAGTGACATTCCCGAGAAAACATATGGATCCCATAGCGGAAAAACACCCCCTCTTAAGGACGTTGCGAAAAAGTTACGGAAAGGATAATACTGGTACAGGAAATCCTCAAAGAAATAATACTCTCCGAAGATAATTTGGTTAAAGGATAAAATGCAGAGTCCTGTAAGTACAGCATAGATATAGACATTTTTATTAAACCAGAAATCTCCCTTCATCTTATGATTCTCTTTAAACTTATGAGTCCCTTGAAACTTCTTGCGACATCTCCCGGTTTAACCGTAACTTTGCCATGCTGTCTGGGCAGATGCTTAACTCCAATTTCTTTAATAATCATATTGTTTTTCATTGCTTTTGCCAAAATTTCAGTATCCACCAGCCATGCTTTAGTCTCAATCTCAATTTTGTCGAAGACTTCCCGTCGAAAAAGTTTAAAGGCACAATCAATATCCCTCACTTTCAATTTGAGTAATTTTCTTGCAAGTAAGTTATATCCGAAAGAGCCTACTTTTCTTATAAAATTATCAGCTCTCGCCAATCTATATCCAATTACCATATCGGCATCTCTTATCAATGGCAGAGCTTTCTTTATATCCTTAAGGTCAAACTGATTATCCGCATCAGTATAAAAGACAAAAGTCTTACTCGCAGATTTAAAACCTGTTTTCAAGGCATCGGCATAACCACAATTATTATTATGTTTTATTAATCTGATATTTTTGTTTTTGCGGGACAGACTTAAGGTTATTTCAGACGTTTTGTCTTTACTTCCGTCATCCACAACGATTATCTCGTAATTGATACCCAAGTCGGCAAACACTTTTACCGCTTCTACAATCGCTCTTTCAATGTTCGTTTCTTCATTGTAGGCAGGAAAGACACAGCTTATTCCGATTTTTTCTTTTTTCATATTTTTAAACCACCCCTCGAAAGTTCCTTCACTATTTCTTTTCCTCTGGAACTTCCTATAACCCGCGCACCGGCTTTTATAAGCTCCAGAGCGACCTTAATATTTTTTATTCCTCCTGCCGCCTTTATAGGAAGTTTTGTTGCTCTTTTTATTTGTCTTATTTGAGCAATAGTGACAGGTCCGCTTGTCCCAGTACCGGATTTAATAAAGTCGGCACCGGCACTTTCTGCAATCGCCGTTGCGGATAAGATTTCCTCATCTGACAGAATGGGAGCTTCTATTATGACTTTAATTGTTCCCTGAGGATGCACAATATTTACTATTTTCTCAATATCTCTCTCGATTTCTTTGTATTTTTTGCTTTTTAAGAACGGTATTTGCAAAACAACATCTATTTCTTCCGCCCCGTTTTTAATCACCAGCTCTGCTTCTTTACACCTGGCGGCAGTCAAGGAAGAACCCAAAGGAAAATCGCAAACGGAAATTATCTTTATGGATTTATTTTTGATATAGCCAGAAATCAATGAAATCCATATAGGATTTACACACACTCCTCTAAAATTATATTTGAGGGCTTCTTCGCATAATTTCAAAATATCTTTTTCGCTTGCAGCGGGTTTTAAATTTGTATGATCAATGAGAGAGTTGATATTCTTCATTGTTAACGTAGAGTATTACTCATATCTATATTTTAAAAAGCAAAACGAAAAACACACAGAGCCCCCTCTCTCAACCCCAGATTTTTTTACCACGGAGAGCACAGAGTTTTTATTTGTTTTTTTCTCTGTGTGCGCAGTGTTTTTTTTCTTTTTTAACACAATCATTTCTCTGTATCCTTTGTGGTTAATATTTTTTTTAAATTTTGATTTGTATTTTTGCATTTTGATATTTGCTTTTCGAATTTAAAAAGCCATCGGAAGCTATTTTACTATTCCCCTTCTGGATTCATTGACGAATTTAATAATATGTTCTACATCTTTATTATCCTTAAAGTCGTCTTTAAGTTTTTCTACAGCTTGTTTCGTGTTAAGTCCTGATCTGAACAGAACGCGAAAAGCTTTCTTTATTTCTTCTATCCGCATCTGTGAAAAACCGTTTCTCCTGAGACCACGAGAATTATAAGAGACAACCCGCAAGGGAGAACCGGCAGCCATGGCAAAAGGAACCAAATCTTTTATTATTCGCAATCCCCCGCCTATTATCGAATAAGCGCCGATCCTTACCCATTGGTGGACAGGCACAAAGGCGGATATATATGCGAAATCCTCAACTTCTACGTAGCCTCCGAGCGTTGCTCCATTTACAAGCAGAACATTATTCCCAATTTTACAGTTATGAGCTACATGAGAATATGCCATAAGGTAATTGTCGTTTCCGATTTTTGTCTCTGTTTTATCTCCGACCGGAAGATGTATTGTTGCAAATTCCCGTATTACGTTAGAATTCCCTATAGTGACTTTCCCCAGATTGTTATTATAACTTTTATCCTGTGGCGTATCTCCTATTACTGCGTAAGGATGTATTTCGTTGTTTTTCCCGATACGAACGCCGTTCTTAATGATTACGCCTTTAGCTATTGTAGTGCCGACTCCGATTACAACGTCTTTTTCAATCAAACAACCCGCCTCTATATGAACGCCTTTGGCAATTTTTGCTTCAGGATGGACTTCCTTTTGCATTAGACTCCTTTTCTTTCTACAATAGCTGCCGCGAATGAACCCTCAGCGACAACATCTCCTTTCACAAAAGATTTCCCCTCCATTTTACAAAAGTTGGGCCTAAATCCCGTAAGCTTTACTTTATGCTCAAGAACATCTCCCGGACGAACAGGTTTTCTGAACTTTGCTTTATTTATTGAGGTAAAATAAACATTTGCCTTCGCCGGGTCTTCAAGTTTATTAAAAAGCAAAAAACCACCAGCCTGAACCATCGATTCTACTATCAGAACTGCAGGCATTATGGGGTCACCAGGGAAATGCCCGGAGAAAAAAGGCTCGTTATAAGTTACGTTTTTTATACCGATAATTTCATCTTCGCTTATTATTGTTACTTTATCGATTAACAGAAAAGGATACCTGTGAGGCATGATTTCAAGTATTTTTTCAATATTGAATTCCATTCTCGCTCCTTTTTATTTCCTTTATTAATTGAAAATGTAATAAATGTCCGCCTCTGAAAACGAAATATCGTCCGATAGGGATTGGATTAAACAGATAAAGTTCACCAATAAAATCCACTATTTTGTGTCTTACAGCCTCGTCAGGGAAACGAGCTTCATTTAACATTCCATTATCAGTATAGATTAGTGTGTTATCTTCAGAGGCTCCAAGGGCAAATCCTCTTTTATTCAGTTCTTCTTTCCAGGAAAGCAAACCATAGGTTCTACACTTTGCAATCTCTTTAAAATCACATTTCCCGTTAAAAATATATTCTTGATAATGAAGTAATGGGTGGTCATAAGAAATAATATAATGTATTTCGAGTTTTTTAGCCGGCGCACAGGACGCAAAACATCCCTTGTCTTCAACAGTGATATTCCTTTTTATATATCTTTCCCTTTTTTTACTCTTTAATTCTTTAATGCCGGTTTCTTCGATTTCGGAGATAAAAGGGTAGGCGCTACCGTCGAGTGCCGGTATTTCATCACCCTCGACCACTACTCTAAGATGATCGATCTTACAGGCATAAAGAGCGCCCATGAGATGTTCCACGGTTCTTATATCTTTACCATTTTTTGAAAGAGTAATTTCACGATCGCAATATTTTACATTATCCAGTGCAGCTGGTATCACTTCTCCATTCTTTACAAATCTTATTCCGTCGTTTTCCGTAGGACAAAGTATTATTCTTGATTTTTTCCCTGTGTGGACTCCAATACCCGAAAACTCTACATTCTTTTTTATAGTTCTTTCTTTCATTTTACAAACTTCTTGATTCTATCCTTTAGGCTATTCTTATCCATACCGATTGATTCAAAGAGCTTATCCTCTTCACCATGTTCGATAAAACGGTCAGGAATACCTATGAGTAAGATTTCTTTTTTTATAGATTTTCTATTAAGGAGTTCCAAAACCGCGCTACCAAATCCGCCTATTACAGTATTTGTTTCCACTGTTACTATCTTTTTGTTTTTCTCAGCAAAACTAAGAATTGTTTCTTCGTCTAAAGGTTTCACAAACCTTGCATCAATTACTGTCGGATTAATACTCCCTAATTCTTCTGCAACTTCCAGTATTTCATAGGCTATTGGTCCTACAGTTAGTATAAGCAAATCCTTTCCTTTTTTCAAGATTTCTGCCTTACCTATAGGAAGAGCTTCAATCTTTGTGGGATGTTTTACTCCAATAGACCGGGCTCTCGGATAGCGTATAGCCGTCGGCCCATCGGTGTTAAGAAAAGCTGTTTTAAACATTTTCTTTAGTTCTACTTCATCTCTCGGAGCCATTATCAACATATTCGGGATTATTCTTAAATATGACAGATCGAAAACTCCGTGATGCGTGGGTCCGTCTCCAGGCGTGAATCCTGCCCTATCCAAACAAAAAATGACAGGCAATTTCTGCAGCGCTATATCGTGTATTATCTGGTCGTACGCCCTCTGGAGAAAAGTTGAGTATACTGCGCATACCGGACGTAATCCCTCAGCTGCTAATGCACCGGCAAAAGTAACCGCATGTTGTTCTGCTATACCGACATCAAAAAATCTTTCGGGGAATCTCTCCTTAAAAGTTGCCAACCCGGTACCTTCAGTCATAGCTGCAGTTATTGCGATTATATCCTTATTCTTTTCTGCTTCCTTTACAATCGCTTCTCCGAAGACTTCCGAGTATGTTTTCGGACCTTTCCTTTTTATAACTTTACCCGTTTTACATTCAAACGGTCCCACTCCATGGAAAAGAGCCGGATCTTTGCACGCGGGTTCATATCCTTTACCTTTTTCCGTGATAATATGTAAAAGTTTGGCTCTCTTTATTTTTTTTACTTTAGAAAGAATCATAAGCAGTTCATTTATATTGTGCCCGTCAATTGGACCATAATAGGATAGCCCAAGTTCTTCGAATATAATATTTGGAACAATCAGGTTCTTTAAGCCAATATGTAATTTTTCTGCGGCATGAGCTGCTTTTTTGTTTAATCCCGCGGGCAATTTCTCTATGAGATTCCATGCGTCTTCCATAATTAGATTGTAAATTTCAGCTGATTGTAATCTGGTTAGATATTCCCTAAACCCTCCTACGTTCTTTGCGATGGACATCTCATTATCATTCAGAATAACAAGCATATCTTTTTTCAGATAACCGATTTGATTTAATCCTTCTAAAGCTATTCCTCCTGTTAAAGCTCCGTCTCCGATAACAGCTACAACATCGTTATCTTCACCTTTCTTATCCCTGGCTATTGCGAAACCAAGAGCAGCTGAGAGCGATGTGCTCGCATGTCCTGTTCCGAAGGCATCATAAATCGACTCGTCTCTTTTTAAAAACCCGCTTAAACCGCCAAATTTACGTAGAGTTTCAAATCCTTCTCTTCTGCCTGTCAGTAATTTATATCCGTAAGTTTGATGGGAAACGTCCCAGATTATTTTATCGTGAGGAGGATTGAATACCTTTAGTAGAGCTATTGTTAGCTCCACTGCCCCGAGATTCGGGGCAAGATGCCCCCCGTTCTTTGAAACAACATCAATTATTTTCTCCCTCATCTCATCTGCAAGAGCTCTAAGTTCTTTCAGTGTCAACCCTTTCAAATCTTCGGGAGAATTAATCTTCTCAAGATACATTTACTCACCTAAACGAATGCCAGGGCAAAAAACACTCCAAAAATTACACCGATTATTACTTCCATTGGAGTATGACCAATTGTCCCTGGAAGATTATATAAGGCTAATTCTTTTTGAGGGTTTATTTCTGCTAACTTTTTTATCAACTCAGAATGTCGACTTATTACGCCACGCACCACAAATGCTTCCCCCATTATGAATATCGAAAGAAATAAGGAAATTATGAACAGCGGCGATGCCACTCCGTAATATATCGCTATTAAAGTGGTCAAAGTTATGGTTGCAGCTGAATGCGCGCTTGGTAAACCTCCTAATTCTAAAAGATTCTTCAATGTAAGTCTAAAACGCTTCCTCATTATCCAGTGATTAAAGATTTTTATTAATTGGCAGGACAGACCGCTAAGGTAAGGGAGCAAAAAAAGATGTAATAAATTTGATCTCATTTAATTTCTCCGCCCGAGTAAGAAGTCTAATAAATCCTCAAATATTTTATCGTTGCCGCTTATAACATTTAATTGCTTTAACGCTAGCATACTGTATTTTTTGGCTATCTTTCTTGAAAAATCAATGCCGTAAACCGAGGGGTAAGTCAGTTTGTTTTTATCTTTCTTTACTTCTTTACCCATTTCTTCTTTCTTACCTTCAACATCCAGAATATCATCCTGTATTTGGAAAGCCATACCAATTAAAAGCCCTCCTTTTCTGGAAGCTGAAATCTTTTCCTTATTCGCATCTGCAAGAATTGTCCCAATTTCACACACTGCAGAAAAGAAAGAAGCCGTTTTATGCGAATGTATATACCGGAGAAGCTTTGGGTTCTTTTCACCGGAATCAGATATCACATCCTCGATTTGCCCACCTATAATCCCTTTGTTGCCAATGGCTCGTGTGAGCACCCGCAGCGTTTCTTCTTTTAAATCCGCTCGAATGTTACTGTGAGATATCATATAAAAAGCATGAGAGAAAAGAGCATCACCTGCTAATATTGCAATATCTTCTCCAAATTTTTTGTGAGAACTTAAAATTCCCCTCCTGTAATCATCATTATCCATCGCAGGCAGGTCATCATGTATCAGAGAATAAGAATGAATAAACTCAATAGCTGAAGAGACAGGCATAATTTCATCGAAATGTTTCCCTCCCGAGAGCGAGTAAGTTGTAATCATAAGAATGGCTCGAATCCTCTTGCCTCCTGCAAGAACCGAATACCTCATAGCTTTGTGTAACAAGGGCGGGTACTCTTCCTCAGAAGGGAGATGTTCGTTCAACTTATCGTCAACTTTCTTCTTCCAATCCTTTAGATAATTCTCTATATTCATCTAACTTGAATTTACCTTCACTATCTCTTATCAATTTTTCTATCTTGGTTTCAGCTGCCGAAAGATAATCTTTGAGCTCGGTAAGAAGTTTTATCCCTTCTTCAAACAAAGGCAGGGATTCTTCAAGAGAAACCTCTCCTTCCTCTAAATTCCTAACAATTTCCTCGAGACGACTCAAGGATTCTTCGAATTTCATATCTACAACCTATCATAATTGTATCAAAGTGTCAAGGGTCGGAAAAAATTTTCGTAAAAAGGGAATTAAACAACAAAGGAGCAGTCTAAACTGCCCCTTTGTTGAAGAAACGGAAAAAAGTCAGAGTTTACTCTATCTTATAAGGAAGCAACCAAATGCTGGATAGATACCGCCACTCTTCTTCGTCGATAGTTTCTTTCTCCACAATATCGAACGCGATAGACCTAATCCCGGAAATAAGCGGAGTTACCCAATAACCCTGCCATACTCCCGTCTCAATTTCTTCCAACCTCCATCTTCTCAAGTGTCCCAGACTATTGGCATGCAGATAGGCATATATATGATAATATGGAGATGAAGATGAATAAATAGTGAGAGTAACCACTTCCTGACCGTTAAAAGTCAGAAGCTCTTCTCTATGGAAAAATACTAAGGGAGAAGTAAATAATGTGTCCTCGTAGGATTCACAATTAATTCTGAGGGAATCAATTCTAACCCATACGCAGTCAGAAGGCTGGACCTCTGCTCCAGATACCCCTATTCCGGTCAAGCTTTCGAGTCTATATCCCCCATAAGCAGATACTCCTGCGTAACGTTTAAATATGGCATAGTTATGAGATACATCTATAAGCTTCTTCTGATGGTCTATTAGGGCACCTGAAGAAGCCGATATATCTTTTTCCAGTACATGAAATACGCCATCAACTCTATTCCAAAAAGAAACAAAGGCTGAGTCATTAACTATGTTAATCGACATATCTCTATTTACATCCTGCGGCTCTCTATACCATGTGTGCGGATTGGTAATGGTTCTTAATGGAATTTCGAGGGGCATAGTATCTCCTAATCCGTAATATTCGTCAAACGCAAAATAACCAGCAAAATCAGCATCGTTTGATATAAAATCCTGAATTGCTTTTTTATCTGCCTCTTCATCCGTAGAAATATCGCTGCCTGTCGGGTTGGTTTCACACCCGAAAACAACGAATATAACAAATATAACTATTAACCCTACTAATTTTCTTCTCCTCATTTCATCCTCCCTTATATTCTTTAGATTAAAGCCCTCTCGTTTAGTTCGAATTCTTCATTCCCAGACAGGGTCGATAATCTTCCCGATGAAAAGTATCGCTCCCGAATGATTTTCTCTGATTGCGAATATATAGGGTCTATTAACAAATATAGTAGGATAATAAGTTACGGGTCCGGGACCACTTTCCATCGCAATAACAGTAGCTGCTGCAGCTTCTGTGCCTTCCTCATCCACTTCCAAAAAAGTTTTATGAATAATTTTACCAATCCAAATACCTCCGGGTCCATACATACCGGTGAAGTCTGCCGAACCAGTAAAAGCAACACCCATTCCCATGTCTGTTAAAACCTTTTTCAAAATACTATCCGTTTTATATTCTAGTTTGAGCTTAGGTAAAAACAAATTAACCGAATCCTCATGAAAACCATTCATCCATTCATTCCACTTCTCTTTCGTCAATCCTGCGATTAATTCATCTATATCTTTCCCATAACTCGGCAGGATTATAGTCATCGAATAATTGCCTTTCCCGTAAGGAATATCGATCGCCTGCAAGAGCGAATCCTCAAAATATTTAAAATAACTCCTCATCTCCATCATTTTGCAATCTTTTGTTCCTCCCCCCAAGAGATGGAACGACTCGTCCTTTGTATCCTTCTCGTCGAACTGGTAAGTCCATATCCCGTTAAAATATATTGCATTTACGAGAAACATAACAGCATCCGGGGAAACAAAATTCAAAATATCTTTTATCCTTCCGTTCGTGTTGTCTTCTACCCAGTTATTTATAGTATCCTTTACTGCTTCACTTTGGCTGAAATCAAGTCCGCTTACTCTCGCATCAAAATAGTCCCTGCACCTCTCAAAAAAATCCTGTTCAAAAGTGAAATCGTCCCTGTACCAGATGGAATTCGCGATATTGAACTCAACATCCGTATCTATTCCTTCCAATAATTCTATAAGGCTTTTATAAGACTCGTTTATTCCCCCCATCGACAAATCGCCGAATTCAAGCGTCGTTCTCATTGCTTCCTCTGTACTCGTGCGAGCACCGTTATAGGTCATTCCGAGAGCCATTGAAATAGAAAGAGGAGAGATAAAAACATTTGAATCTGCCATTTCTGTGTTGATTTCTTTAAAAAGCTTGAGACCAAAAGAGTTATCTGCCTCGACAATTTTTGCCTCGGCAGAACTTAACTCTCGAAGCGGTTCGGTGGGCTCCGTAGTATTACAACCGAAAGTTGTAAGTAAAATTACAACAAACAAAAATAACACCCATTTACATTCCATCTTTCTCTCCTTTTATTCCTTTCAACAAAACCCTTGATTTAATTCCAAATTTTTTACTCCCAGACAGGGTCGATAATCTTCCCGATGAAAAGTATGGTACCCGAATGGTTTTCCCTGATTGCGAAAAGGAAAGGTCTATTTATACGCATCACAGGGAAAACTTCTCCGCCGCCCGTGCTCTCCCATATCATCTCAACTACAGTGGCTGCCGCAGCTTCTGTGCCTTCTTCATCGACTTCCAAGAAAGTCTTGTGTATCACTTTACCAATCCATATACCACCTGGTTTATGCATTTGGGTAAAATCTGCCCTTCCATCGAAAGCAATTTCCATTCCCATATCTTTTAGAACCTCTTTTAAAACACTATCAGCTTTATATTCTACTTTAAGTTTAGGAAGAAACAAATTCACCGAATCTTCAGAAAAACGACTCATCCACTCATCCCATTTTTCCTGTGTCAACTCTGCAATGAACTGATCCATGTCTTTTCCATAACCAGGCAGGATGACAGTCATCGAATAATTACCTATACCATATGGAATATCGATCGCCTGTAAGAGCGAATCCTCAAAATATTTAAATTTACTTTTCACCTCCATCATTTTGCATTCTTCAGTTGAACCTCCAGAAAGGTAAAAGAGAGTATCTTTCGTGTCTTCCTCATTAAACTGATAGGTCCAGGTACCATTAAAATATATTGCATTTATTAAAAACATAACATCATATATTGGGTTTACGTAATCTACTGTTTCCTCAATTTTGCCGTTGGTGTTTTCATCCACCCAGTTGTTCATAGTATCCTTTGCCGCCTCATTTTGACTAAAATCAAGCCCGCTAACCCTCGCATCAAAATAATCCCTGCACCTCTCAAAAAAATCCTGTTCAAAAATCCAATCATCCCTGTACCAGATAGAATTCGCTATACTGAACTCAACTTCGGAATCAATACCTCTCAATAATCCTATCAGGCTTTTATAGGACTCGTTTATCTCACCCATAGATAAATCCCCAAATTCAAGTGTGGTTCTCATTGCCTCCTCAGTACTTCCGGCAGCTCCATTATACGTCATCCCAAGAGCCATAGAAATGGAAAGAGGGGATATAAAAACATTTAAATTTTTCTCCTCCCCTGCGTTAATTTCCTTAAAGAGTTTAAGGCCAAAAGAATTATCTGATTCAACAATTTTCGTCTCGGAAGAACTTAACTCTCGCAGCGGTTCGGTCGGCTCCGTCGTATCACAACCAAAAGTTGAAAGTAAAATAACAATGAACAAAAACAATATTCCTTTACTTTTCATATTCACCTCCAATCATTCTTTTAAAAAATCCTCAATTTAGTTTTACTTTTTTCATTCCCAGATAGGTTCGATAATCTTTCCGATAAAAAGTATTGTACCGGAATGATTTTCCCTTATTGCGAATATATAAGGTCTATTAACCCGAATTGTTAAATTTCCATCAATACATGTAAGACTCATAGCCACAACCGTAGCTGCCGCTGCCTCAGTTCCCTCCTCATCCACTTCCAGAAAAGTTTTATGTATAATCCTATCAATGAAAATACCTCCCGGTTCATACATTCCGGTAAAATCGGCTTCCTGATCGTCAAAGGCAACTCCCATCCCCAAACTCTTTAGCACATCCTCCAGCAAATCCTTTATTTTGTATTCCAGCTTAATCTTTGGCAAAAACAGGGTTACCGTATCCTCATAAAAACTATTCATCCATTCATCCCACTTTTCTTTCGTCAATCCTGCAATTAACTCATCTATATCTTCACTATATTCCGGCAGGATTACAGTCATCGAATAATTGCCTTTCCCGTACGGAATATCGATCGCCTGCAGTAGAGAATCTTCGAAATATTTAAAATAACTCCTTATTTCCATCATCTTGCATTCCTTGGTGGAGCCTCCGGGCATATGGAATACATCATCTTTTGTATCTTCCTCTTCAAACCGATAGGTCCAGGTACCGTTAAAATATATCGCATTTATCAGAAACATAACATCATTTAACGGGTCAACATAATCCACTATCTTCTCAATTTTACCGTTAGTATTTTCATCCACCCAGTTGTTCATAGTATCCTTTGCCGCCTCACTTTGGCTGAAATCAAGTCCGCTTACTCTCGCATCGAAATAATCCCTGCACCTCTCAAAAAAATCCTGTTCAAAAGTGAAATCGTCCCTGTACCAGATGGAATTCGCGATATTGAAGTCGACATCCGTATCGATACCAGTTAATAATTCTATCAGGCTTTTATAGGATTCGTTTATTTCATCCATAGATAAATCCGCAAATTCAAGTGTGGTCCTCATTGCTTCCTCGGTACTCGTGTGAGCACCGTTATAAGTCATTCCGAGAGCCATTGAAATAGAAAGAGGAGAGATAAAAACATTTGAATTTGTCTCCTCCCCTGCGTTAATTTCCTTAAAGAGTTTAATTCCGAAAGAATTATCCGATTCAACAATTTTTGTCTCGGAAGAACTTAACTCTCGTATGGGTTCGGTCGGCTCCGTCGTATCACAACCAAAAAATGAAAGCAAAATTAAAATAAATACACATAATACTTTTTTATATTTCATAAATTCCTCCTGTTTTCTTATTAGATAAAAAAACTGTTATTTGGTTCCAAAAAAATTTTTGTTTTTTGGCTAAACCAAGAAAATTCTGTCAAAAACAGGAAGTTTATTATGACGAACTTATATACAATATGAATTTTTTATTTGCTTTTACTTAATAAATCTCAATGTGAAGGGATAGTGATAGCCTTCGCCCTGGTTTGCTTTCACTGCCGCCATTATAGTTAACACGATATGAGCAACCGCGATAACGGGAAGCAAAATAACACCGATGGCAATTAAGCATAATAGTCCGGCAACAATTCCATAAATAGTTATTGAAATTTGGAAATTCAATGATTCCTTCCCCTGTTCATCTACGAAAGCGAACTCATCCTTTTTAATCAGCCATATTATGAGAGGAACTATTATATGCCCAAAAGGTACACCGACATATAATGAAAGAGCGGTCAAATGACAGAGCATAGCCCAAGTATTTGCATCTTTCTTTTTTTCTTTTGCCATTATTTTACCTCCTTATTGTTTTTCATGTTATTTTCTTTTACTTTTCAATTTATTCAATTAAAATGTCGTGTCAAGAACTAAATTTAATAAAGTCTTCAAATCTAAGTTGAATAATTGGATGGTGAGAAATTACGCGTAGAAAGCAATGAACATTAAAAAACAAAAAACCCTTGACCAACCGTGCAGAAAATAATAAAATAAACCTAAATTATGTTAGAAATAATTATTTCAACCATATTTCTTATTTCTCCCGGGGATTCAATTTCTACCCCTTTCGATATAACTATCCTGTTCGACCCGCCGGTAGCAGAAAAATCAATAAATGTTTACTTAGACGGGACCAATCTACCCGGGGAAATAAAATCAGGTTATTTTTTTTCGGAAACAAGCAGTCTATCAGGAGGCAAACACAAAATAAAAGTAGAAACCGAAAACGAAACCGAAGAATGGTCATTTATGGTAACCGAAAAAAAAGAGGATACCCCCTATACCTTTACAGGAAATCTTTCAGTAGGAAATCATAACTCCTACTTCGCGGATACCTCTTTCCCAGGAGAGAACGAAGTTCTCTTGGGATTAGACTTCTCAGTTTTTAAAAATGAAAATTACTTAAGATTTTCTTTATACCATGACCCGCAGTACCAGATAGAATGGTACCCGTACTTTAGTTATTTAAAAGGAAAATCATATCTGGAAGTTGGTTATATTTCTCCATATCTGCACGAATTGACAATCTGTTCTCCCGGAGGTCTTGGGCTAAGCGGCGAAATAGGCGCCGGGAACTTTTTTATAAATCCCGTCATCCTATACTCGGAAAATTATGATACCTTATTTGCTGAGTACCCCAGATGGTTACTGGGAGGAAAAACAGCCTTTAAGAAAAATCAGTTTTATATGGGTGTCACAGCTTTTTACGGGGAAGATGATACTTCAAATATAATCGGCTTCACTTTCGAAGACCCGGCTAAATCCTCCATCTTATCAGGAGAAACAGAATTTGGTCTAAATAAGTTAATATGCTTAAAAATTAAAGGGGCTTTCTCGACAGGTAATTACAATTTATATGCGGATTCAACTATAAAAGGAACAGCATTTGAAGGTAAACTAATATTTGAATCCGAACTGAATAACATTGAAGCCGGTATAAGAACGGTGAGTGACGGGTATTTAACACTGGGCAATGCTTATCTTTACCAGGGAAGAACCTCCGGTTTTATAAACGGAGTATATGAAAAAGGCTGTTTTTTGACCTATGTCGATTACCTTGCCTACCAGGAATATGAAATGGTAGGTATATCCCTTAACCAATCGTTTAAATTGAAAATATCAGATAACTTCTCCCCCATTCTGGAATATCGGTGGGCTAAATACCCCGAGTACCAAGAGGAGAAATACAGTTATATTGGTCTGGGTTTTGAAGCTATTTCAGGTTCTCTGCAAATGGAAAACACTATAGGAATAGAAAAAACGACTTATATAGAAGAAACACGTTCTTTTAGAATTTTGTCTAACGTTTCCTGGTATCACGAAAAGCATATTTTATCCGTTGGTATCTATACTTACATAAATGGTACAAACACAAGCTTCGATTTCAATGTAGACGGAACCTTAAGTTTGGGAAGCTTTGGTAATATAAACATAAACTACTATCCATACTTGGAAAACGGATATGATGAACACCTGCTCAGAATTATATACGAATATGATTTTTAGGGAACTAACTCTTAAATTTAGTATCTAAATAGACAAATGAAGAAACGGAGGAATAAAAATTATGAACAGAGGAAAGAAATATTTGATAAAGTTGTTAAAACTAACACTCCGAGGATCTATAAAATGATTTATAATATGACAAATAATGCGGAAATTACAAGGGAGTTAACCCAGGAAGTTTTTGTAAATGCCTGGAGAGGATTCAAGACCTTTAGGGGAGATTCAGCCGTTTACACCTGGCTTTACAGGATAGCTCTTAATTCTGTTTTTAAATACAGAAGAGAACAGGCCCGTGAAGGAAAGATAATCTCGATAGACGATATTACACATCTTGCGACAGAAGGAAATCCTGAGAAAGCCTTAATCAAGAAATCCGACCAGCAACTCATCAAAAGAATGCTCTATTTACTACCCAGAAAATACCAGGAAGTTTTAGTGCTCAGGTACTACGAGGATTGCGATTATTTGACTATATCTCAAATACTGGGAATACCTATTGGTACCGTACGTTCACGCCTGCATAGAACTCTCAACGAACTTGGAGAACTGGTAAAGGAAAAAATATGAAAAATCATAAAAGATTTGAAGAATTAATTCAGGGCTACGTGGACGATGCCCTTAGCAATAAAGAACGCCTGGATTTAGAAAGTCATCTGAAATCCTGCAAAAAGTGCGAAGAAAAACTAAAAGCCAAAGAAAAACTTTTACAGAAACTGCGCTCAACAAAGGAAGAAATCCAATGTCCGGATTACCTAATCGACAATATATTAAAAAACACCACCCAAAAAGAGACTCCGGTTATTATTAAATCATACAAAATCAGATGGAGATATCTGGCTGTAAGTGCTGCGGCTGTTTTAATAGTTGTTTCGACCGCTTTACTCAACATAGAAGACAGAGAACAAATATTTACAACAAAAGGGGTCAAGGAAATACAAAAAGAAGAAACTGTTGACGAGGTAGAAATTTTAGAAAGTACGGATGTTTCTTTGGACAAGAAGAAAGTCGAAAAGGAAGAAGAAAAGAAACTTACTATGAGATCCATCTCGAAAGAGCCTGATGCTCCAAAAATTTCTCCGCCGGAAAAGAAAAAGGACTTTGCCGCTTCAGAAAAACACAGCGAAATCACTTCACCGGAAGATATACGAGAGTTTACTGCATCCGAAGAAGTCTATGAGAAAATGCCGATGCTTTCTAAAGCGCCCGAAGCCCTGCCATCCGCCGCAATTGAAAGTGACCGATCCGGGGAAAGCCTGACTTTTGAACCCGAGACAGGTATAGAAATAGGAGAAATCCCTCCTGCTGTTCCCGGAGGCATTCCGGCATTTATGGTCATCTCCGAAGAAAATTTCAAAGAGACACGTTTTGTATTTCCTGAAGAGGGATCGGTTGTAGGAAAAGATTTCGAAATTGTTCTCATATTAGAAAACCCTGGGGAGAAAATTGAAATCACCCTTGATGGAGAGAAAATAGTCAACTATACAAGAGAAGAATACTCGAATGTTATATTTATAGGAAGCGATTCCATACCTCCCTTAGAAGAGGGACTGCATTACCTTTCTCTCTCAACAAAAGAAGAAAAAAGTATCACTTTTTATAAGGAGGGATGATGTTTGTCTTTTTATTATTATCCTTAGAACTGCATATATCGCCAAATCCCATTGAGGGCAAAGTAGGAGAAAAAATCCCCTTTACCGTAAGGGTATTAGATAGAGAGGGAAAAATACTCGAAAGGGATTTGTCATTTAGCGTCGTACCCAGTTCCCTTGGACAAGTCCAGGGGAACTTTTTCGTAGCGAACAAAGAGGGTAAGGGCGTTCTTAGATGCATAAGCACAAAAAACGGTCAACATATAAACGGATTTGCCTATATCAAAATAGGCAGCCAGGAAAGAGCAAAGATAATTCCACCTATTGCGATTCTTAAAAAAGGAGAACAAATCAAATTTACAATTGACGGCGGAACAGCTAAAGAATGGAAGTGTATACCCGCAGTTATTGGAAATATCAGAAACGGTATTTTCACGGCTGAAAACAGCGGCAGGGGCAGAGTCATCGCTTTGCTTACAAACGGAGAAATAAAAACGGCATTTGTCAGAGTAAGCGGGGAAGTTAGCGATATTCAAATTACTCCGCGGTTCAAAAGAATTAAAGTAGGAGAAACAATACAGTTCGAGACAAAAGGTAACGAAAGAGTTACCTGGAGAGTCGAGGGTGAAAACATAGGAGAGATAAACTCAAACGGGGTCTTCAAAGCCAAGACTCCGGGAAAAGCAGTTATTATTGCCGAGAAGAACGGCAACCAAGGACATGCTATTGTGGTAGTAAGCGGCGAAGTGGGTTTACGTATCATTCCGGAATCCGTAACCATTAAAACCGGAGAAAGAGTACATTTTAAAGTAAACGCAGAAGGGTTCGGTAATGTAAATATTCCAGTTAGCTGGAAGGTAATTCCTGAGCGCTGCGGACAAATTAGAAAAGACGGCACTTTTATAGCGGGAGAGATTCCAATGAAAGGCAGAGTGATTGCCATCCTACCTCAAAGATTCGGAAAAGGAGTTGTTTCCGCAAACGTATATATAACTTCAGAAAAGATAAAACCTTTAGAAATTATACCGCCTTTTAAACAATTTACATACGTTGATATTGACAAAGAATTTCGATTTAGCATCATAGGCACACAGAAAATAGACTTACAATGGAGAGTAATTCCCGAGGATCTTGGCTCTATTAACAATAACGGCATTTTTGTTCCCAAAAGATTAGGCGCGGGAGTTGTAATGGCTGAACCAAGAGCAGCTATAAATATTAAACCGGCGAGAGCAATAGTAATTATTGGCGCAGACAGGTATATGACAGCAGATACTGCTTCGATTGAGGCTCAACTACAGGAACCCGGATTTATTGATTTTTCTTTCCCTTCACAACAAGTTGTTGAAGGCTTCAAAACACCTCTAACATTAAAGAAGGAACCCGCTGATTATATCGTAACCTGGAAAGTTATTCCTCCCGACGCAGGCAGAATAATCTTAAACAGAGAATTCCAGGCGAATAAACTTCCTGAAGGAATAAATCAAAGGAATGTAAAAGTTTTTGCGATTTTATCCAGAGGAAGAGAAATTGTAGCCTGGACATCGAGGTATATTACAGTTATAAAGGCACAATAACAAGAAAATCTGTTGGTCGGTTAGTCCGTTGGTTCGTTTAGAAAAAAACACCAACGCACCCACGCACTAACACACTATCAAATTTCAAGATGTGTTTTTGAATTTTTATATTTGATTTTTAAATTTAGGCTGTTTTGCCCCAACAAGATAAATTTACGATTTAGCTTGTGTAATGCAACGCCCTAATTAAAGCGAGATTCGGCTTCCCTTGACTTTATAAGTGATAGGGATATATTTGCTTATATGAAAGCAGGATATGTTTCAATAGTTGGAAAACCAAATGTAGGCAAGTCGACTTTATTAAACCGCCTTATAGGCAGCAATATTTCTATCATTACACCAAAACCCCAAACAACAAGAAACAGAATTTTAGGTATATGGACAGAAGAAAACAACCAAATCATTTTTATAGACACTCCGGGTAAATTCAAACCGGGAAATGAGATGGAAAGCGCAATGCAGCAGCAGATCAAAACATCTATAAATGATTCTGACGCAATAATGTTAATGATTGACCATAGAGAAAGCTCAATTACGGACAGCTTCCCTTCCAGACCTAAAAAACCAACTTTTTTGATTATAAATAAGATAGATTTAATTTCCGAAAAAGATCTAGATAAGATAATAGAAAATATAGATTTACAATCTTTTGATAAGGTTTTTACTATATCCGCCTTAAGAGGTGACAACGCAGATAAAATCATACCTTCTCTACTGGATTATTTACCTGAAGGAGAACCGCTATATCCGGAAGATTTCATATCTGACCGGCCTGAGCGCTTCTTTATCGAAGAATTCGTTAGAGAAAGAATACTTTACGAATATTCACAAGAAATACCATATTCCGTCGCTGTAAAAGTGGAAAACATGGAAAACGGCAGGATAGATATAAAAATTTTCGTCGAAAAAGAATCTCAAAAAGGCATTATAATAGGAAAAGGCGGAGAAAAATTAAAGAAAGTAGTAAGCGAAGCACGTAAAAACATCGAAAACTTTCTTGGAAGACCGGTATACATGAGCACCTGGGTAGCGGTTAAGAAAAACTGGAGAAAAGAAAAGGAAGAAGTAAAAAGGTTAGGTTATTATGAATAGAAAGAGCTTTATAATTACTCTTCTCGGCGTCCTTTTCGCCTTAAAAAAAAGAATATCATCATTTATTAGAGAAGACAGTAAAATATCAGAAAATTCACTTAAAACAAATAACAAACTATTGGGGTAAGATGGCTATCTGTTTTTTACTACTAATGACCCTCATTTCTGCGGAGGTGAAATCTCCGGAAGAAAGATTGCAAATCCTAAGGGCTCAATTAAAAGAGCAGAAAGAAAAAATAGCAGAGTTGAAATTTGAAAAAACAGACATTTTAAAAAATATACAGGAGCTCGATAAAGAAATAAGCCTAAATACGGAACTCATTAACGTGCTCAAAAGAAAAAAAGAAATAACAAATGAAGAAAAAAAGAACATCGAACTTCTCATGAATGAAATACATTATAGACTGCAAGAGAAAAGAGAAATATTGGGTAATAGGATTAAAGAAATATATATACACGGACCGCTGCATCCCATTGAAGTTATATTACTTTCTTACTCCTTTTCTGATGCATTAAAAAGGGTAAAATTTCTTACCATAATCGCGGATCAAGATAAGAGAGTGCTTGATGAAATAGAACGATTAGAAGAACGTCTTCAATTGCAAAACGAAAGAATTGAAAGAAAAGCGGAAATTCTGGATGAAATTTTATATGAGGTAAAAGATCAAGAAATTGCTTTAGCGAAGACTAAAAAAGAAAAAAATGAGTATTTAAACGAAATTGAGGGTGAAAGCAAGAAAGCTGTAGCAATGTCCAAAGAAATGGAAAAAGCAATGGAAGATCTGGAAAAGTTAATAAAAAGCCTCTCCAAACAAGAAATAACTCCCGGAAGCAGATACTTCGCCGAAAAAATACTCAAATTACCGGTAGATGGCATGGTCTCGGGATATTTCGGCAAAAAAAGAGAAGAAAAGTATGGAACCGAGACCATAAACAGAGGAATAGATATCGAAGTCCCCTGGGGAACTAACGTTGAAGCAGTAGCACCCGGCAAAGTCGTATATAGTGATAATTTCCTTGGTTACGGCAAGTTAATCCTAATACAGCACGGCGACGGATTTATAACCTTATACAGTCATCTCGCTTCCGCTTCGGTTGAGAACGGAACTGAAGTCGAAGCAGGAGACTTTATCGGTCAAGTTGGGCAAACTGGTTCCGTAAAAAAACCAAGCCTTCACTTCGAAATAAGAAAAAACGGCAAAGCGGTTAATCCTTTCAATTATATAAAATTATAAATATATGGAAGAAATAAAAGGACAAAAAATCCCAAAGAAAATATTAAACTCAATAATAAAAACAGGTAAATTTCCTTCTACATTTCTGTTTTACGGACCACCCGGGGTAGGTAAGTTTTCCACGGCATTATATTTTGCTTCAGAAATACTTAAAGACAAAAAGAAAACTTTTAAAGGTACTCATCCTGATCTCGCAATTATATTTCCGGAATTTGAAGGACTCGAAAAGAATGAAATTATGGATTCAAGGAGGAATAAAGAATACTTCAAACTCAGGCAAAGGAAAGGACACATCTCTATCGATACAGTAAGAAAGCTTCAAGATTACACCTACTTGACACCCATGGAAAACGAGTGGAAAATCGTAATAATAGCCCAGGCTGACAGAATCACAACAGAAGGGTTCAACGCTTTCTTGAAAATCCTTGAAGAACCGCCTCCAAACGTAATCTTTATACTGATAACAACGGAAAAACACTTTTTACCTGAAACAATCGTATCCAGAAGTCATACTGTAAGGTTTAGTCCTTTGCCTTTTGAACTGCAGAAAGAAATATTGAAAGACGAATCTATTAACCGTTTTGGAAGAGGTATAGAGGAAACCCTCTTTTTAAATTCTAAGAAAAATTTAGAGGAAAGAATAGAAGAATTGTTTTTTTCTCTTTCATCAAAATCACGTTTAAAAAACTGGTCCGAAGAGCTGAGAAAAGAATGGAATATAGAATCTATGCTACAGTACTTACAGAAAAAGGTAGAAGATAAATACAAAAATAAAGAAATTACATCTAGTAAAGCCTGGAATACTTTTTCCCTTCTGAAAAAAGCCTACCGGTACTACTACTCAAATATCAGTGCGGAAAAAATCATTTTTTATCTTATGTTAAAAGTCTGATGTTGTACTTTGTAAAATTCCACGGCGTCAAATATCCTATGGAATCAGAGTTTACACTCAAAAGTGGAGAGTATATCCTCTGTGAAATAAAAAATGAGCGCTTCGCGGGCAAAGCTTCGGACGAAATACATTGTAAATTACAACCGGAAGGAAAGGTGCTTCATCTTATTTACGATAGCGAAAAAGACAAATTAAAGGAAATTCAAAAAGATGAAGAAAAAGCTCTTGACTTCTGCAAAAAGAGAATAAAACATTATAAACTTACCATGAAAGTAGTCGGAGTAGACAAAGAATGGAATGGTAAAAGGCTTAAATTTTATTTCCTCGCCGATAAAAGAATAGACTTTAGAACCCTTGTAAAAGATCTGAAGAAAGAATTTAATTGCATAATAGAACTGAGGCATATGGGGGTCAGAGATTATGCCGGATTTATGGGAGGATTAGGTTTATGCGGAAGCCCGCTTTGCTGCAATACTTTCTTAGCGGAAAAACCAAGAGTAAAGCTTGAAACTGCGAGAAATCAGGACATTTATATTAGCCCTTCAAAAATTTCCGGTCTGTGTGGAAGGCTACTTTGCTGTCTGCAGTATGAACAAAATTTTTATGATAAAACAGGTCAGGAATTCCCCGAAAGAGATAATTTGATCAAAACAGAAAAAGGAAACAGCCAGGTACTTCATAGAAATATGTTAACAGGAATTGTAACAGTTTCAAACCCTGATGAAACTCAGGAAGAAATTCCCATTGAAGAAATAAAGAAAAAAGGCGATACGTGGATCAGATTAAAGAAAAAAGAAAAATAATAGTAACAGGGGCATTACCTTACGCAAACGGGCCGGTTCATATCGGGCACCTTGCCGGTGTATATCTGCCTGCTGATATTTATACACGTTTTCTAAGAAAAAAAAACGCCGATGTAATTTACATTTGCGGAACCGATGAAAACGGTGTTCCAATAACTCTATCTGCTGAAAAAGAAGGAATCTCACCCAAGGATCTGGTAAAACGTTACCATAAAATAATAAAGGAATCTTTAAAAAAATTAGGAGTTGAATTCGACAATTTCTCCGGGACTTCAAGGAAAATTCATCATGATTTATCACAGAAAATTTTTCTAGAACTATATGAGAAAGGGTACATAGAAGCAAAAACAAGCAAAGAATTTTACTGTGAAAACTGCAAGAA
Source organism: Caldifarciminota bacterium (assembly GCA_016930175.1). GTDB lineage: Bacteria > Hydrothermota > UBA3072 > UBA3072 > UBA3072 > JAFGHJ01. The sequence goes on along the minus strand of JAFGHJ010000003.1, from coordinate 110,683 downwards.
ATTTCTTCCCGACAGATACGTAGAAGGGACTTGCCCATACTGCGATTTTGATGAAGCAAGGGGAGATTCCTGCGATTCCTGTGGTAGTTGGCTGGAAGCAGATCAATTAATAAATCCCAGGTGTAAATTGTGCGGAACTAAACCAATAAAGAAAGAGACCAAACACTGGTATCTTCTACTCGATAAATTTCAAGGCAAATTAGAAAAATGGATTGAAAAAAAGAAATGGAGAAAAACCGTAAAAAGTTATCTAAAAGGCTGGCTAAAAGAAGGCCTCAAGCCAAGACCAATAACAAGAGATCTTGAGTGGGGTGTACCCGTACCTCTCGATGATGCACCTGCCAACAAAGTTCTTTATGTATGGTTTGATGCTCCTCTTGGCTACATCTCTTCGACAATAGAATGGGCGGAAAAAATAGGGCAGCCGGAAAGATGGAAAGACTATTGGAAAGATCCGAACACCAGCTTGATTCATTTTATAGGAAAAGATAATATTGTATTTCACGGCATAATCTGGCCTGCAATCATTATGGGTACAGAAGAATTCACTTTGCCTGATGAAATACCGGCAAACGAGTACTTAAATCTAGAAGGGAAACAAATTTCCACAAGCAGAAACTGGGCTATCTGGTTGCATGAATATCTGGAAAATTTCGAACCCGATTTTCTAAGATATTACTTGTGCAGCATAATGCCTGAAACAAGGGATTCGGAATTCAAATGGAAAGAATTTCAGGAAAGAGTTAATCAGGAACTTATAAACAACCTTGGAAATTTCGTAAATAGGACGCTTAAATTTACAGATAGATATACTGAAGGCAGAATACCAAAACCTGGTAAATTCTCAGAGAAAGATAAAAAAATGCTATCAGAAGTTAATTCAATAATAGACAAATTAGACGCTTCTCTTTCAAAATTTAATTTCAGACAGGCTATAAGACTACTGATGCAAATAAGCACAACAGGAAACAGGTACTACGACCAGATGAAACCCTGGGAAAGCAGAAAAAAAGACCTGCAGCGAATGGCTACCACGATCTATCTCTGTTCTCACCTGACTCACGTTCTGGGTACAATCGGGAAACTTTTCATACCTTTCACCGCAAACAAAATCTTCTCGTTATTGAAACTCGAAGAAAAAGAATGGGATAAACTAAAAGAAATAGAGCTTCCTGAAGACCACAAAACAGGAAAGATCGAACCGCTTTTCAAAAAAATTGAAGACACTGATATAGAAAAACAATTAAGGAGGTTGAATATGACTCATGTTACAATCGATGACTTCACAAAGATGGGTTTGAAAGTAGGGATAATAGAAGAAGTTGAAGATGTGCAGGGAGCAGACAAACTATACAAACTCACTGTAAATACGGGAGAAAAACGCACTCTTATAGCCGGCGTTAAGGAATGTTATACTCCGGAACAGCTGCTGAATAAGAAAATCGTGGTTATCACCAATCTGGAACCTGCAACGATAAGAGGAATTAAATCAGAAGGCATGCTTCTTGCGGCAAGCAGCGGAGACAAAATTTCAATTATCACTCCGGATGAGGATGTCCCTGCAGGATCTAAAGTCTCATAATAATTTAAAAAACATTTACCACAGAGTACACAGAGAAATAATTGTGATTGTTTTAAAAAAACACAGAGAACACGGAGACAATGAGGGTACTTAACGCACTGACAGCAGGAGGGGTTGTAATTCTTGGCGCTTTCCTCACATCGGCTTATATTGGAATCCATGTTTATCTTACCGCGTTATCAGTAGCCATAATAACAATAGCCGGCAATCTCATAAACGATTATTTCGATGTCGAAACTGACGAAATAAACAGACCTGACAGGTTAATTCCTTCAGGCAAGTTAACGAGCAAACAAGTTTTATTAATTTCTATCTCTCTTTTTATTTTAGGCAATATTTTACTAACCATTGTCGACCTGAATCTATTGAAAATCGGATTGGCAGCTACGTTCTTGCTTATTATATATACTCCTATCTTAAAAAGACGACCTCTGATAGGGAACATTACGGTAGCTTTATTGCTTTCTCTTACAATCATAGCCGGAGCTCTTGCTTCCGGTGCTTTCCTCAATCTAAAAAACGCGATATTACCCTCTTCATTAATATTCTTTTTAAACCTGCCAAGAGAAATATTAAAGGACGGAGAAGATCTTATGGGAGATAGAAAGGCGGGGTTCCGTACCTTCCCGGTTGTATTCGGTATAAAACGTACCCGCCAATTAGTTTTGTTCACGCTATGGATTTTAATTCTGTGGATATTTTTCAACTCTTTCATATTAGGTAAGCTCTTCGCGGTTTGCGCTATTCCCGGTATTGTTTTGCCCGTTTTGATTATGATTAAAAGAGCAGAAGCCACTCCTATCTGGTTCAGTAATACACAAAGAATACTAAAATTTTTAATCGTACCTGGTGTTATATCATTAATCTTAAGTAGGATTTAATGAAATCGTTAATATTAGGGATTGTTCAGGGTTTAACCGAATTTCTTCCTATATCCAGTTCCGGCCATCTGGTTATCTTAAAGTACTGGCTTAATTTCCGGAGTGAAGGTGCGATAATGGAAGCGACACTACACTTTGCTACTCTATTAGCAATAATTGTATTTTTCCGAAGAAGAATATTGGATTATGTGACTAAAGAAAGAATACTAATAATAATTGTAGGAACAATACCAATAGCGCTAATAGGTATTATATTTAAAGACGAAATAGAACTTATGTTTAATAACTACTTACTTGTTACAGTAACGCTCTCTGTAACGGGCTTAATGCTGTTTTTAAGCAGAAATCCGAAAGAAAGCAAAGAAGAGCTGGATTTAAAAATGGCTTTTATTATAGGTCTCGCTCAAGCTTTAGCATTAACCCCTGGAATTTCCCGTTCGGGGTTTACAATCGCTACGGCACTACTTCTCGGAGTTTCAAGAAAGAAGGCATTCGAATTTTCGTTCATCCTCGCAATACCTGCTCTTTTGGGAGCTTTCATAATTAATATACCAGATATTTTGGAAACTAATATAGAAGTACCAAGCCTACTTACCGGATCCGCGGCCGCTTTCTTCTCCGGTCTTCTTGCATTGTGGATATTCTACAAGGTAATAATAAAAAAGAACCTATATTTATTCAGTTACTATCTGTGGGTTGCGTCGGGAGTGAGCCTTTTTCTTTTTTTATCTTCTCAAATTCTTCGCCAATAAACTCGCGGATTTCCTTATTTTTATGGGATATAATAGCACCGGCTATCCAATCCCATTCTTCTTCCGACATACCAAGCTCCTTATGAACCGAGTCCTGTTTCTTGTTCCAATCCTGCAGGATGGAATCCCACACAGCCACAACCTCAGGGTACTTTTCTTTGTATTCCTCATCGCTAAGTTCAGCCATACTTTGAGAAATCCCATATTTCTTTCTAAGCTCGGCAAGCTTTACTGTTTCACTTTCTGCAAGTTCGGTTAGAGCAAAGGAAACCTTGACGTACCTTTCAGCCATTTCTTTTGTAACGACACCATCTTCAGGTGGAATAAATTTACTTCTCTTGCAACCAAAAACCAAAACCAATAAAGCAAAAACAAATATCGCTTTAGAAAATCTTATTTTCATTCGCTCCTTCCTCCTTTCCTTACTTCAAGATATTTCATACCTCTTTTATGTCAAGTCCCTTTATATTTTTTTTGACAAATTCCAGCGCTTCCTCTTTTGTTTTAATTCTTCCTTCTTCGTAAGCCATTTGTACCTTACTTAATATTTCACCAAAAACGGGGCCGGGACTAAGATTGAAATTTGCAATAAGATCTCGCCCCTTAAGCAGAGGTTTCTCCACTTCATCCTTCATCGAAAAATAATAACCAATAATATCCTTGCATACTTCCGTCAAATGGGGATCTATTACACCGGTTGTTGCCGTCTGATCCGCACAAGAAAGCAGCGCTAATCCTATTACATCCGACTCCAATTCGAAACACAATCTTCTTTTGGCTCTCTCCGTTACCTCCTGCTGGGCTGCGAGAAGATGAATCCACATATGATGCAACATTAGCTTGGAAATATAATTTCTCTCATCGGCAGAAAACTTCAGCTCCTTCCCTATCTTTTTAAACCAATCAGAAGCCATTTTATCATGTCCGTAAAAATGAACCTCGTCTCCATCCACCTCCATCGCATCAGGTTTCTTTATATCATGCAGCAGGGCAGCTATTTTTAGCGCTGTCTTATTTTCCGAATAATAAGCTTCAATTTTCTTTTTGTGATTACCAAATAAAGAGAAGTCCTTAGAAAGATTTTCCATTTTTTCAAGAGTTAATATAGAATGTTCTAAAAGATTCTCCGAGATTTTACCGCCTTTAATTTCTTTCATTTTCAAGAAGCCGGGAAATATTTTATCGAAAATCTCGGGAAATACCGCAAGGTGGGCCTTATCAGCATTAAATAAAGCCGTTAGCTCGAAATGTATCCTTTCCGGAGCAACTTCCGCGAGTTTACCTGCGTATTCTTTAAATAAATCTTCTGTGTTTTCTTCAATTTCAAAACCGAGATAAGCTCTAAATCGCAAACCGCGAAGTATCCTGCAACTATCTTCCACAATATTCTTTCTACCCATGGTTCTAATGATACCATTTTCAAGGTCTTTGACACCGTTAAAAGGATCTATAAAACGTTTATCGAGGAGGTTATAAGCCATAGCGTTTATTGTAAAATCTCTTCTTCCAAGGTCTTCCAGAATTTCAGTAGAACCAAGACCGGATACGTCGATATCAACGCCTTCGCTGGTTACTCTAAACTCATCCAGACCCTTTTTTAAACGGAAATTCCTACCCAGTACCTTCGCGAAATCTTGACCTTTACCGCTTATCGCAATATCAATATCACATATCTCAAAACCAAGCAGAAGGTCTCTTAGCATTCCTCCAACAAGATAAACCTTTTTATTCGCTTTATCGGCGTAGTCCTTTATTTTTTTTATTGGTTTTATCTTCCGAAGAAGACTTTCAAGATTCTGTTTCTTTATCATTTTTTCTTATTCTTCCTTAGTACAGGCTCTGTAACAATCAATATTAAAATAAAAAACAAAAAAGTCCAGCCGAAAGTATTACCTATTCTCGTATAAACAGTCTTACATTCCAAAAGAGGAACTTCACAAACAATACAGTCCTCCGTGAAAATCCGAGTTTTCTTTATAACTCTGCCATAAGGATCAGATACAAACGAAATACCTGTATTTGCCGACCTTGCGACAGCCCTCCTGAATATTATCGATTGAAAAGCAGCCATCTGGGCATGCTGGTAAGGCCCGTTAGTTCTGCCGAACCACCCATCTTCGGTAATATTTACCAGAAAACTAGCCCCATTTTCAACAAAATTTCTTAAAAGCTGAGGGAAAATAGCTTCATAACATATATAAACAGAAAAATTCAGGTTATCAACTTCAAAAACCGGAAATTCCGAACCAGGAGTATATTGCCCCTGTCCAAGATCAAACTCTTTCAATTTTGGCATTACATCATCGAAAGGAAGTCTCTCCACAAAAGGAAGAAGAAAAACTTTCCTATAAAGACCCTCGATACCGGATGAATCTACAACGGCTGCCGAATTATAATATGAAAAACCGCCTTTCTTCCTTTTATAATCAACCATACCGGTAATAACAGGCGCATTTTTTTCATTAGCAAGGTCCATAAAGAAAAGCTCCGTATTTTTATTCTTGGTAAGAGAAAAGGGTGAAGCCGTTTCCGGCAATACATACAAGTCGGCATCGGAGCTCTCTTCAATAATTTTTTTCATCCTCAGCAATCGCTCGACATCGCTTTTCCTTTTATCTGACGGTAAGATATTAGGCTGTACAACTCCTATATTTTTGTATTCGACATCCGAAATGCCTCTGTTGAGTATAATTTGGGAATAAGCAAAAGGGATAATCAGTAAAGAAAAGAAAGAAATCAAGTAAATCATTCTTTTTTTTTCTTTAGTACTTAAATCTTTAAAAAATAAATATATAAAAATGTTTAAAAAAAGGACCCACAAAGCAACAAGAGGTAAACCTCCTATAGAGGCAAATTGAACCAGATGAATTAAACTGCTCTGAGAAAAGCCAATAGAACCCCAGGTAAAGCCCCAAACAGAAGAAAGACTTCGCAGAAATTCCAATCCTGCGAATACAATCGGGAACAAATAGGCATAGCCAATTTTATTTAATTTATTATACAAAATACCAGAAAAACCGAAAAAAGAAGAAAGATATACAACCAAAAGAAAAGAACCAAGTACTACAAGCGGCACAATCGTACCTTCTACAACATTAGAGAAAGGGACCCAGTAAAGAAGCGAAGAAAAAAAGGAAAAACCCATAATAAAACCCTTCAAGAAAGGAAATTTCCCGTCTCGAAGAGAATAAAACAGAGGGATAAAAGAGAACCAGGCAAGAATGGAAATATTAAAAGGAGCAAAAGAAAGAGTCAAACAAAACCCGCCTAAAACCAATAAAGCATAATCAACAAAAGATTTATTAAAACGATTTAAAAATGATAACATGATCAGAAAGAAACTCAGTCCAGATGAACTTCTTTTTTCTCCTCCGCCGATTGGTAAGCCGCATCTACTATTTTAGCAATCTGATAAGCATCTTCCCAGGTGTTTTCTTCCAGATGTTTTCCCCGAACAGCGTTTATGAAATAATCTACAAGACCGTAATAAGAAGTTTTCACCGGGTGCTTTGGGATATTAATTGGAGTAATATCCTTAACTTTGTTATCCTCTAACTTTTTTATCTTTAGTGGATTTAAAAGTCCAACACCATCGCTTCCATAAAGGTTAAAATAAGTGAAATCCTTTTCAAAAAGAAGAGTCCAGCCTACCTCAAGCAAAAGATACCTTCCGTCTTTATAGCGCAGGAATACTATCCCGGAATCTTCAATTTTATCAGTGGTATGAAATCCAGCAATTACAGAAGAGACATCAGAACCAAAAAGATGAGTAACATAACCAAGAATCTGCACACCTAAGGTCATTATAGCTCCTCCTCCGGATTTCAAAGGATCTCTTCTCCACCCATCAAGATGTTCTTCATGCAGGGATTTAAGCCATCCTGCCTTAGCAAAGGAAAGCCTACCTAATTCTCCTCCAAAAACAAGTTCTTTTAATATTCCGACATCCGGCCTGAACCTTCCATTGAAGGCAGGCATTAAAACCAAATCAGAGGAATCAACAACTTCTCCCAGACGCTTAACCTCCTTGGCGTCGAGACCAAGAGGCATCTCGCAGAGAACATTTTTCCCATACTCAATAGCAGAAATAGCCATGGGAGTATGCAGATAGTTGGGTGTGGCTATAATAACAACATCGATTTCCGAATCCTGCAGCATTTTTTCGTAATCTACAAATATCTTTTTTATGTTATACATCCTGGAAAGAATTTCTACCTTCTCCCTGTTTGATTCTGTAACTGCTTCAAGAACCAGATCTTCTCTTTCGGCAATCACCGGCAAATAGCCAACTTGCGCAACCGCACCCGCACCCACCAAACCAATTTTAATTTTATTTTCCATCATCTCCCTCAATAAATACTCTATTGTCTTTTATTTTTAACTTATTCTTCGAAAAAAGATCTATAGCCTCGGGATATATCCTGTGTTCTTCTTTTAAAATTCTGCTCGAAAGACTCTCTTCTGTATCATCCTGGTAAACAGGCACCACTGCCTGCAGGATTATAGGACCTCCGTCTACATCTCCTGTCACAAAGTGAACTGTAGCACCGGCAAAGCGTACACCATAATCCAGTGCTTTTTTCTGGACATGGAGACCTTTAAAAGACGGCAAAAGAGAAGGATGAATGTTCATCATTTTCCATTTAAACTCTGCTATAATTTTTTCCTTTACTATCCTCATAAATCCAGCGAGACATACGAGATCAACTTTGTATTCTTTTAAAGTATTGATATAATTGTCTTCTGCATTACCGATTAACACAGGTTTTGTTACTTCAGGGTCGATATAATGCGCTTCTATTCCCGCTTTTCTTGCTCTCGCAAGCGCAAAAGCTTCCTTGTTATCGGAAAGAACAACCGCTACTTCAGCATCAATCTCACGAGATTTACTTTTATCAATAATAGATTGAAGATTTGAACCTCTGCCTGAAACTAAAACAGCTACTCTACACGACACTCTTTTCCTCCTCTGTAAGCTTAAAATAAACTTCTTCTAAAGTTGAATAATCCTTACCCAGACTTTTTTTGAGTTCGGGAACCTTTCCGGTTTCTATCAAAACTCCATTATCAATCACTCCGACTCTATCGGATATTTCTTCCGCGAGAGAGAGAGAATGTGTAGACATAAATACAGATACGCCGCTGTCTACCCTCTCCCTTAATATTTTCTTGACTGTTCTTGAGGAAACAGGATCCAATCCAACCATAGGTTCATCAATAACTATAATATCCGGATTATGAATTAACGCCTGGATAAATACGACTTTTTGCCTCATACCATGCGAATATTCGGAAGAAGGAAAATCGATCCATTTTTTTATTCCGAACTCCCCAAATAAATATTCCATCCTTTCTTCGATGGTTTTCTTATCCAGTTCGTAAAGCCTGCATACAAAAAATATGAACTCCCTTCCGGTCAACTCCGGATAAAGAAAAGGCTCATCGGGGATGTACGCAATTACACTTTTGGCTCTCTCAGGTTCTTTTAGAAGATTAATCCCTTTTATAAAAATTTCCCCTTCTGTTGGTAATATAAGCCCTGTAATCATTTTAACTGTTGTGGTCTTACCTGCTCCATTTGGTCCCAAAAATGTGAATAACTCTCCTTTGGGAATTATTAAATTCAAATTATTCACCGCTTTAACCTTTCCAAAACTCTTGGAAAGATTTTTAAGTTCAATCATAATCCAAAACCGAAATTTGGAGCTTGTTTATGACTCTATAGAGTTTAGCCTGATTTTCAAACCCCCCGTACTCCAATTTGACATGTGTAGGATCAGCTATTAACTGGTTAAAAGTAGGGTCGGCAGAAATCCATTTGCCTCCGAGATAAACTCCTATCCACGCATGGTAATAGAACGCACTTTCCACATAAACAAGTCCTACTTCCACCCTGGAGGGAATCCCGATTGCACGTAAGAGTGCTACTGCAAGAGCAGAATGTTCATTACAGTCCCCCTCTCCGGACTCGAGAGCATCGAGAGCGTTTGGAATGGAAAATGTCGGTTTATCCGTTAGTTTTTTGTCTACATAAGAGATAATATTTTCGACAGCTTCAATCCCTTCCTTGTCTCCTACAACATCCTCCGCTATTTTTTTAACCTTCTCATCGTCTGAAGGTATAAAGGGAGTAGATTTCAAAAATTCTTTTATATCTTCCGGAATCCTTGTAGACTCGCCGGGTTCGATTTTCCTGATTGTAAGAATATTACCGTTAAGTGTCTGCCTGTCATCTTCTATCCTGAGTCCGGTGAGGTCAACCGAGTCCAGTCGGATTTTCAGCATGGATATACCGCGGGGATTTTCAATTTCTTTTGCAACTTTTATCGCGTAGGAATCATACAGCTTCAAGCCTACCGGCTTGATATCCTCCTTAAGAATTCTTCCCTCTCTTTTCATAACCAAACCTATTGGCGATTCGGATCGAATGAGCTTCCCTTTATCCGAAACCCAGAAGACCATTTCCATGCCCGACTGCGTAACGCCGTACTTGGTAACCGGCTCTCCTTCCAATGTATCATCTCCTAAATTCCGCACGCTTATTTCGAACACTGATTGAAGGGTAGGGTCGAAGAATTCAAATTTACCCGTTTTACCAGTCTTTACCAGACCTTCTATCGTTGCCGGCATAAAAGAAGATTTAATCTCATACTCTTGCTTTCTTTTTTGTCCCGCTATATTCATATCGACTAAAAGTTTACCGTTACTCCTTTCTCCTTTCGCCTCGAAGAAATAATCATCCGAAAACATTGAAAATTCAAAGTTCTTTAGGTTATACAAGCCATCGGTATTGGCAGTAACCCTGTAGGAGACTTCCTTCTCTATTCCCGGCAGGGGAGATAACTTAAGGTAAGTGTTAGAGAAAACCCTATAACCATTATCAACTGTATCGATTCTGGATGCAAGATAACCCACTTTATGCCCTTTTAGATATACACCCAAATACTCGGTATTGGAGCCTTCTTCAAAGAAATTCTCCGAGAAGACTTCCCGTGGTTTAGCAATACCTACTTTGATAAAAAATATAACGCCAATTCCTATTAATAAGAATAAAACTGGCAGCCAGATTCGAATTTTTTTCACCTTGTCTCCTTTTCGAAAAGAATAACTTTGTTTATTTTAAAGTCAAGGGCATAAAAGAGTTTAACCACAGAGAACGCAGAGGAGAAACAAACACACAGAGCACACAGAGAAAAAATAAATTTTGTTTGTTTAAACCCCACCCCATCCGAAAATTAGAAACAACAAATCACACAAATAGCACAAATAATTTTATTGTTTCTTTTTTTTGACTAGTGACTGGCGACTAGCAACCGAAGACTGGTTGGCCACAAAGTCACAAAAACAATAAGTTCTTATTAGTTGTTCTAACTGCTCCCTGCTAACTATTTCTCTTTAATAATGAATGAGTTATGAGTGATATAAACTGTAAAATTTTTATGTTCTACTGCATCTTTGAACGAAGAAATACCATGAACCGCATCGATACCGGGTATCTTTTCCCCATACTGCATCAACCATCTCCATACCCTGGTTTCTTCCGCGATTTCATAGACACTTCGTTCCTTTTCCTTCTCATCATTAATCGAAACGTACCGTCCCGTCAACCTCGTAACCTGGTATAAAGGCTTCATCCCTACCGTAACGAAAAAATTTTCCCATCTAACTATATGCCCTTCAATAACAAACTGCTGTCCTTTAACACGATAGAATCTCGCCTGACTCTCTTCCCCGTCTAGGGGAATAAATTTAACAACAAACGAATCATCTTCTCTTATCGGACACTCAATGGAAAAAATCGGTTTATTATAGGTAAAATGTTGATAGCCTTTCAAACTCACGTACAAAAGCACAAAAATAGAAGATATAAGAGCAAAAATGACAACAATGAGAAAGTGAATAATGCATACAAGAATTTTCTTCTTCCTGTTTCGTAGCCTCTTTATCAAAAGAAAAAAGAGTAGTATAGCAATTAAACCCGAAACCACACCCGCAATCGGCACAAAGCTAATTAATTCCATATGATAATGATACAAATTTTAAAGAAAAAATCAAGAGCTTAAAAGAATAAGTACTTTTACCTTGACAGAAAGTGAACAGCTATTTATTATCTTTTTATGATAATCATCAAAAGCGATAAAGAAATCAAAGAAATTAAAGAAGCCTCCAAAATCCTCAGCTTAACTTTCGAATACATAAACGATACAATCCGGGAAGGAATGAAAACAAAAGACCTGGACAGAAAAATCGAAGAATTTATAAAAAAATATAAAGCTTATCCCGCATTTAAAGGCTATAGAGGCTTCCCTGCTTCTTCATGTATATCTATTAACGAAGTTGTAATTCATGGGATTCCCGATGACCGAAAAATAATGGAAGGCGACCTTGTAGGTGTCGACGTGGGGGTTAAATATCATGGATTCTTCAGTGACGCAGCTTACACTTTCGGTATAGGCGAATTAAAAGTGGAAGCAGAGAAGCTTTTGAGCGTAACGAAAACAGCGCTTTATAATGCAATACAAGAAATGAAAAAAGATAATAGAGTAGGGGACATTTCAAATGCTATTCAAAAAACAGCCGAAGATGCCGGATTCAATGTCGTGCGAGATTTTGTGGGTCACGGGGTTGGAAAAAATTTACACGAAGATCCGGCTGTACCCAACTTCGGAAAGAAAGGATTCGGAGCCAGATTAAAAAAAGGTATGACAATCGCGGTTGAACCTATGATTAACGCCGGATGTCACGAAGTTAAAATTCTGGGAGACAACTGGACCGTGGTTACCGGGGACGGAAAACTCTCCGCGCATTTCGAACACACAATATTAATATCTGAAGCGGAACCTGAAATCTTAACAAATTCTTCTTTATATGAAAAATCTAAGAAAACAGCTTGAAGAAATCGAAGAAAAAACTCTCGCACCGTATGCGGTCTTTTCCGGAAAAAGCAGGGGAAGGGTATACGATGAACCTCCCCCATCTTACCGGACTCATTTCATGCGGGATAGAGACAGGATTATTCATTCCACCGCCTTCAGAAGATTAGAATACAAGACGCAGGTATTCGTAAATCACGAAGGAGATTACTACAGGACGAGACTGACCCACGCACTTGAGGTTCAGCAAATCGCAAGAACAATATCAAAAGCGCTACGTTTGAACGAATCTCTTACCGAAGCAATAAGTCTGGCACACGATATCGGACACACCCCTTTTGGACATGCGGGGGAATCTAAATTAAACGAACTTATGAAGGACCACGGTGGATTTGAGCATAATGTTCAAGGTTTACGGGTGGTAGATGTACTCGAGCACAGGTACAGTAAATTTAGAGGTTTGAACCTATGTTACGAAACAAGAGAAGGAATAATAAAGCATGAAACCGACTACGATTCTCCTGATCCGGCAAAAAACGAATTTGATCCGGACTCTTCTGCCTCTCTTGAAGGGCAGATAGCAAATTTCGCGGACGAAATCGCGTATAACGCCCATGACCTTGACGACGGGCTCAAATCTAATTACATAAAACTGAACCAATTAAGAAAAGTCCCCTTCTGGAGTGATATCTATGAAAAAACCGACTCGAAACTCGAAGAGCAGGAAAGAATCTATATGGCAATAAGAAATTTTATTAAATTTGAAGTAAGAGATGTAATAGTAACCTCGCTAAATAACATCAAGGCGAACAAAATAAAATCCTTAAAAGACGTTTACGATAACCCTCCTCTTGTAAAATTTTCCGAAAATTTAGAAAAATTAAACCGTGAATTAAAAGATTTCTTGATGGAAAATTTATACCAGCATTATAAGGTAATAAAAATGCAGGAAAAATCCAAAAGAATAATAGACGCACTTTTCTCAATTTATGTAAAGGAAACAAATCAGCTCCCCCCTCAATTTCAGAAGACAATACCGGAATTTGGTAAAGAAAGAGTCACTTGCGATTACATAGCGGGAATGACAGACCGCTTTGCGCAATATGAATACGAAAGACTTTTTTTTCCGTTCAAGAAGATGTAAAATTTCCCGCCTGAGTAAGTATTTAATAAAACAGGCGGCTATCCCTTTCATCGCCGGATTTTCACTATTTAGTTTTATTCTCCTTATGGACAGAGCTTTCCAATTGTTCGACTTTTTAATAGGTAAAAATGTCCCCTTAATATCCGTCATCGGAATTTTTGTATATAGCCTACCTTTTATAATTGCTCTGACCGTCCCTATGGGAGTATTGGTTTCCACTATTGCGACTTACGGAAGAATGAGCGGAGATTTTGAAATCCTAGCAATGCGCTCTCTCGGAATCAATCCCTTAAGCTTGACCAAAGGTTTTTTCCTCGCAGCTTTGGGAGTAACTATAGGAATGGTCTTTTTTAACATTTACTTACTACCCGAATCTAACTTCAGACTAAAAAAACTTTATCTTGAAGTTTCACGAGCCAGACCAACACTACACCTGCTCCCAGAAAAATTCAATGAAATCAGTAACGGCTATACTCTATGGATAAAGACAATAGACCATTCAACCTCAGAACTAACGAAAATTATGCTTAAGGAAGACCTCCCGGGAGAACCTACAAGAATAATATATGCCGATGAAGGAAAAATGAAAGTCATCGGTGACAGCTTAACTTTCTCCCTCTCAAAGGGCGAGACCCACATATTCGACCGTGCAAATCCTCAGGAATATAGAATAATGAATTTTAATAATTATATAATATCTATTCCCCTCGGAGAAAAAAAAGAAAGAACCGTCAGCAGAAGTTACAGGGAAATGAATTTAGAACAGCTATTGGAAAACGCCAGAAGGACAGATGCAAAAAGAAGAAAATGGCGTTATCTTCTTGAAGCTCATAAAAAATTCTCCATACCTTTTGCCTGCCTGGTTTTTGTTCTGATCGGTGCACCACTCGGAATACAGACAAAAAAAGGAGGCCTCGGGAACGGTATAACTTTGAGTTTCTTCATGTTTGCGCTCTACTATATACTTTTAGTAGGAGGAGAAGAACTATGTGAAAGAGGTTCTCTTTATCCTTCTATTGCTATGTGGCTACCGAATATTGTTATAGGAGTCGCCGGTTTATATCTGTTTTATAAAATAATCTATGAAAAATAAAATTTTAGATAACTACATAATCAAAAAATTTATTTTAGCTTTAATTCTTTCTTTAGCCGGCTTCGTTTTTATCTATATAATCACAAATCTATTTGAAAATATCGGATACTTTGTAGACAGAAAAGCATCTCTCTTTAATGTTTTAAAATATTATCTCCTTTTCTCGCCAAAAATTATTATCCTTTTAATGCCCCTTGCTACATTAATGGGAATCTATTTTTCTCTCGGATTAATAACAAAACATAACGAAGTCCTGGCTCTAAGAGGGCTCGGTGTCCCGCCTTTTCGAATATACAGACCTATCTTTCTTTACGGTGTTTTAGTTTCAATAATTGTTCTTTCTTTTAATCTCTCTTTAATCCCAAGATCAAAGGAGCTCCTGAAAGAGTTTAAAAGAAGAGAAATAGACAAAATAGAAGATTTCCAAAAAAGCTATGCCAGAAATATAAACTATATAACGGACGGAGGAAAAATTGTGGGCATAGGCAGACTAAACGATAATATGATTTACGAAATACAAATTCTGGAATACAAAGACGGAAAATTAACTTCGAGAGTAGATGCGGGGAAGGCAGAGTGGAAAGACTCTGTCTGGATATTATCTGATGTTTACATTAGAAATTTCGTTGATGATTTAGTCATGCTTGAATACAAAGAGGAAGAAATCGTCAAAGACTTCAAATCTTCCCCCGACGAACTAACTAAGACTAAATATGACCCCATAAATCTCCCTTTTACGGACCTCCTGCGTTATATTAAAAAACTGGACAGAAGCGGGCAAAAATCGAATTCCGAAAGGATTGAATTGCTTGAAAGAATTTCATATCCTTTTGTCAGTGCCATTATACTTCTTTTTGGTTGCCCTCTTGCCCTCGAAGTCAAAAGAAGAGGTCTTCTTTTCGGGTTCGGGCTCGGCACTCTCTCCGCTTTTACTTTCTGGGGTATCATTCAACTATTTAAAGAACTCGGAATAAAGGGAAATTTAACACCTTCACTATCGATTTTAATTCCGGATGTGCTTTTCCTTACCATAGGCATATATTTTATGTCTAAAAAAGAACGTTCGTAAATTATCGGCTGAGGAGAAAAAAGATGAAAAGCTATAAAAAAGAATTATGGTTCAATACACCCAACAGAGTAGATCTTATAAATATTACACCCCAGGTTGATGAAGCTTTAAAAGAAAGTAAAATAAAAGAGGGTTTATGCCTCGTTAATGCCATGCATATTACGGCAAGTGTTTTTATAAATGATGACGAATCCGGACTTCATGAGGATTACAAAAAATGGCTTGAAGAAAAAGTGCCTTATGGCCCCGCCTGTTATAAGCATAATACTTACGAAGATAACGCAGACGCCCATATTAAGCGTCAACTTATGGGCAGAGAGGTTGTCGTGGCGGTTACCGACGGGAAGTTAGACTTCGGTCCCTGGGAGCAGATATTTTACGGCGAATTCGACGGGAGAAGAAAGAAAAGGGTAATGATTAAGATAATAGGAGAATAAAACCCTACCCCAACACCCCAGTAATTGGACGCAGATAAACGCAGATTCTCAGGATTCTTCTGTTGTTTTTTAACTAAAACCTAAAACCCAAGACCTAAAACCTAAAAACTCACACAAAGAACACAAAGATTTTAATATGTTGGGCTGTTTTTTCACACATCAACACACCAACCCACTACAAACAAATAAAGCATTTGACATTTCTTTTTAATTTTATTATAATGTAGAGATAATATTACAAAAATTTTTTATTTATATTAAAAAGGGGGATAAATTATGTTTCTTCGTTTAAAGTATCTTTTTATATTAATAATACTTATTCTTCTTATCGGCTGTCCTACGGGTCCGTATATCAAAATCAGTAAATCTATTGAAGAATTACAGTCTGCTGTCCAGGAAGACCCTAACGATCCTGTTGCTTACTATAACTTGGGAGTGGGATACACTGCTAAAAAACAATATGAAGAAGCTCTGGAATACTTCCATAAGGCTCTAGAGATTGAACCTCATTTCTCCGACGCCTATTTTGCTATTTACTGTGTCGAGTTTGCGAAGGACAAAAAACTGTATAAAAAAGCATTCGATGATAAAGAACATGATCCTGAAACCGAAAAGAGAATAAACGAGGTCAGAAGTTACTTTAATTATGCTCTATTCTATAATCCCTTCTTCGATTGGAAAATTTCTACTATATTTCTGGAAAGAAGTCCTTATAGTGATACCCCATTTACTCCAATGATTATCAAAATAATATACGATGGTATTGCAAAGTTCCGTACCGGAAATTATGAGAAAGCAATTGAAAGATTTGATTATGTAATTGAAGAATGGCCTGAATACAGACTGCCTTATTTCCTTAGAGGTATTTCTCAAGCACAGCTGCAAAAATATGAAGAAGCCATCAAAGATTTCCGATTCCTAATAGATAAATTGGAGGAATACAATAAAGAAAAAGTCCTTCCTATTTATCTAAACCCCGCCGAACTCTATTACTGGATAGGCTTCGCGTATTTAAAACAAGAAAAACTTGATAAAGCAGAAGAAACATTCAAAAAGGTTATTATGGAAAACATGGGCTTTTATATGGCACATTATCAGATTTCAAATATTTGTAAAATGAGAGGAGATTACGCCGGAGCATTAAAAGAAGTTGATGCGGCAATAATTGCCAAACCGGACGATCCGGTATTTCACTTCTCCAAAGGGATTTGCCTGAATACAATGAGCAGAGATTGGGAAGCCATGCAGGAATATAATAATGCTATCTCTATAAACCCAAAATTTTATAAATCTTACTACGCTCTTGCTATTATTTTGGAATCGGTAGGAAATAGAGAAGAAGCGGTTAAAAACTATCGAAATTTTATAGATAAAGCTCCAAAAAGTATGAATGAGTTTATAGAAAGGGCGCAAACGAGAATAGATTCATTGGAAAAAGAGTAACCTTTACACAAAAATTAAAGGAGAGGGTTTTATGAAAAAAAAGATATTAATATGTTTTGTAAGCTTAATTGTTCTCTATTCCAATATAACGGCTTACGCGCAGGACGACGGTTTATATCAAGAAATGATGTTCTTTTCTAATGTTTTGAACCATATAAAAGCTAATTATGTCGAAGAAGTACCACCTTCAAAGCTTATCGGATACGCCGTATACGGCGTTTTGACATCTTTAGACCCCCATACAATTTATATGGGTCCGCATCAATTTGAGAAGTTTTTAGAGATTACGAAAGGAAAAGCTTATGGGGTCGGAATAGAATTTGCGATAATCGACGGACTGCCGACAGTTATTTCCGTTATCAGGGGAGGCCCGGCAGATAACAATACAATACAGACAGGCGACGTGCTTATAAAAGTCGACGATAAATACGTTACCGACAAAACAGAACCCGAGCTTCAATTACTCCTGGCGGGTGAGAAAGGTTCAAAAGTCGATCTCACTTTCAAAAAACCGTCGATGTCCGGAGAGTTTATAGTGGAAATAAAGAGGGGCGGAATACCCGTTAACAGCGTTGATTATCACTTTATCGAGGAACATAATACGGGCTATATAAAGATAGACCACTTTTCGTTAGAAACAAAAAATGAGTTTTCAGAGGCTTTAAAAAAATTAAAAAAGAAAGGCATGAATAATTTAGTTCTGGATTTAAGGGACAATCCGGGAGGCGTAGTCGAAGGCGCCGTTGGCGTAGTCGATTTATTTATACCCAAAGACGAGAATATCGTTGAGATCAAGGGAAGAAAAGAAATATCAAATGAAACCATCTCCTCAACAGATTGCAAAAAGGAACCTCTTTATCCTATCATCGTTTTGGTAAACCACGGCTCTGCCAGCGCTTCAGAATTAGTCGCGGGCGCCCTTCAGGATTACGACAGGGCTCTTGTTGTAGGCGAAAATAGTTTTGGTAAGGGGCTTGTTCAGAAACCTTTCATATTGCAAAATGGCGGAGTTATTTTGATGACAATCGCAAAATACTATACCCCAAGCGGCAGAATTATCCAGCGTGATTACGAAGGAAAAAGTTTAAGGGAATATTTTTCAGAAATAAAAGCACCCGACACAACAGATTTAGACAGTTCGTCGATCTTTGCTACTAAAGGAGGCCGAAAAGTTTTCGGTAATGGAGGTATTACGCCGGATATAATCATCCGGGTTGATACAACGAGTATTTTAGAAACCAGAGAACTTAAAGAATTGATATGTGAACATGGAATCGAGTTTGTTTCAAATAAAAAGAACTTGTTAAAAAGTTATAAAAAATTTGATGATTATGCTAAAAACTTTACCATAGATGAGAAATTACAGAAAGAATTCATGACCAAAGCTAAAGAGAAAGGACTGGATTTAAAAGAATTAAAAAAAGAAGAGCAAAATATAAAGAATCTCTTAAAGACTGAAATCGCGGGTATTTATTGGGGCAAAAAAGAAGAAATGATATTGTCATTAAAAAATGATTTCCAACTGCAAGATGCTTTAGGGAACCTAAACGAGGCAAAGAAAATTCTGGAGTTGTACAGTAAAAACTTTGGCAATTAAATAAAAACATTCAAAACTATCAAAAGTCAATATTTTCTCAACTATTGTCCAGTGATTCGGTGCTAACGGCCGACTCTTGACTTATCGGTAAAAAAAACATATCCTCTAAATAAGGAGATAAATATGAATGTATTAAAAAGAATTTTCATACTTTTTTTAATTTTTAATATTTGTTTATTCGGAAAAACGGATGGGACAACCGGGCTTCCCCTCGGCGGTATCGGTACGGGAGCCGTGAAATACAACGCAGGAGGCGGAACGTTTACCGCGAATTTCCGAACCCCCACGCGTAACGGAGACTATCAAACCTTATCCGAAACACAATTTCAAATATTCATACAGAGAGGAGATTCAATATTAACGGATGATCGGTTAGCCGCTTTGCAGATTGCCGGGCGGGTAGATGATGACGCGATTTTCCCCCTGCAACGTGCAAATTTTGGGGAGTTAAACGATGTAGCAGTGGAAATGACTGCTTATATGCCCTACTACCCCGATTCCGTTCCGATGATGTGCCATCCTTCTGCGATGTTCGAATTCACGATTGAAAATTTGGAAAGCAGTGAAGTTGCTGTCGCTCTTGCCTTTCAAATCAGTACTCCTGTTACACCAACTGCCATAGCGGATACTGGATTCACGGCAAATGGTACATCGCTGGAACTCTGCCTTGTTGGCGATTTCCCCGATGGAACCGGTGATTTAAGTTACGGAAACAACGTCGGGTTCTTTACCAGCGGATTATGCGATAACAACCTTTCAGGCACTACAAACCGCCTTGCCTTAAGAGTTGCTCTAGCCTCAGAAGAAACGAGAAGAGTTCGTTTTGTTCTTTCATGGTATCAGCCGGACGAGCTGGAACATTATCAATATACCAGTTACTGGAATAATGTTAAAGAGGTATCTGTTTCAGCGCTCGGGAATTTTGATGCTTTTAAGGATAAATCGGAGGAATTGGTAAGCCGCATGAGAAATTCCAATCTCCCGGAGTGGCTGGTCGATCAGACTCTTAATTCGACTGTAAATCTGGTAAACAACAGTGTATATTTTCAGGACGGACGTTACTGCCACACGGAAGGCATGTGGCATCCGGAGGGTACCATGGATCAGATGTGGCACGCAAGGCAAATTTATACTATGATCAACCCCAATCTTGCCTGGCAGGAACTTGAGTGGTGGGCTCGAACTCAGCATGTCGAAAATTATACCGGTCAAATCCATCACGATTTCGGAACAAACTTTAATTATGTAGAATGGGATGATACTGAACATCCTGATTACCGTAATATATATGAATGGGTCGATTTGAACTGCGGATTTATTATTTCTGTTTATGAAGCCTTTATCGCTACCGCCGATCTGGATAAGCTCTCCTATTTCTGGGACCCTTACGTAAAAAGAGCAGGGCAGCGTATCCTTGACCAGGTCGAACTTTACGGAAGCTCTGGATATCCCTTCACTTTCGAAAGTTCGTTTAGCACCTATGACGCCGGCGGTAATTCGCAGGCTTATAATTCTGGCCTCTCCATAGCGGCATATCAAATTATGAATTATTTAGCAGAAATCATGGGAGAAGCAGATATAGATAGTCTTTACGAAGCTGCTTTAGATACAGCTGTAATAAATTTTGAAAGCAGATGGCTGGATAATACGTATCCTGTGGCAAATTTTTGTGAAAGCGTTCTCGGCGGTCCGTGGATTGCCAACTTCCTGAAGATGAATCCTTTCTGGGATAAACAAAAATTAAACGGGCTTTATAACACAATCGTAAATTATTATGACCCTCTAAACCAAGGTATGGGACTGCCGGGCGGCTCCTATTCGGAATGGCAGCCGTATCTTATCGGACATCTCGGGGGGTACTCGCTGCAAACAAACCGGTATAATATGTGGTGGGCTCTTCAGAAAAATATGTACGACAGGAACTACCTTAACAGAAATCTTGTATTCAATCAGCAACTCGGCATTCCTTCGGAGGTTTCTTCGCCTACGTGGATTGCCACAAGCTCTCTCGGGACAAATCAGTATATCAGTATACCTGTTCTTTGGCGTAATTACTACAATATTGCAGGATATCATTACAACAACTATTCAGGTGAATTGTGGCTCGAACCTATGCTCTTCGATTCATTAAATCATGAACTGCAGGATGTCCTCATTATCACTCCCGATGGGTATTCTACCATAAGCTACAATTCTTATGGCGATTCTTATCAGAATCAGGAAATTGTTTTCACACCGGATCAATCCATGGACGTTACGGCTATTTATGTTTGGGATTTATACAGCGATTCACTGGATGCGATAGATTTTGTACGCGTAAACGGAGTCGATACGGACTATGAGCGCACAGGAAGCGGAGACCTGGCTCATCTGAAACTGGACTGGTCGGGGACAATATCTCCCGCCGGCATTACTATCCGTATAGAAGGAGATCCCAAACCGGGGCTGAGTGTTCCAGACACGCCTGAAAACTTAGAGGGGTATGTTTTAAATTCGAGTCAAATCCTTCTTAGTTGGAGTGCTGTAGAGGGAGACATACTCGGATATTATTTGGAGACAGATATAGACGGAGTTTTTAGAACGCTCACGGCAACAACCGATACCTTTTATCTGGAAACCGGTCTATTAAAGTCAACAGCTTATACCTATAGGGTTCGTTCATACAACGCAAGAAATATTTCCGATCCCGGTACCGAAGTCGTCGTTACTACAACAGGAGGCGGAGACGGCGATGTAATTAATGCTCTTAATGCCGGTGGCGATACCTACCTGTCACCTGTAAGCGGTATCGAATATATAGATGATGAAACCACGGGATGGCTTTCCGGCGGAACTCCTTATTCCGGAACGAATGCTATAGCAGGTACCACAGATGACACACTTTACCAGAGTGAACGCTACGGCGATTTTGGTTATGATATTCCTCTTACGAACGGTTCTTATGATGTGGTATTCAAATTCGCCGAAATATACTGGGATAATCCGGGGAGTCGTTTATTCGATGTTGAAATGGAAGGAGAAAGAGTTATTAGGAATTTAGACCTGCTTTTCCGTACCGACAAAAACACGGCGTATGACGTTTCCATGCCTGTAGAATTAACCGACGGGGAACTGAATATCCACTTTACAACCATAACCAATAACGCAAAATTAAGCGCTCTGGAAATCAGAGAACCAGGGACTGGAGTGGATGAACCTGAACTTACAAAGATTCCCACAAACTATTTTCTCAATCAGAATTATCCTAATCCGTTTAATGCATCAACCCGCATCCAATACGGATTAAAAGAAGCGGCACAAGTTCGCATAAATCTCTATGACATATCCGGCCGAAGAGTTAGAGTTCTTCTCAACGAAAGGCAGGAAGCAGGATATTATTCGGTTAATTTTAATGCAGACAATCTTGCAGGCGGCATCTATTTATATAAAATCGAGGCGAATGACTTTTCAGAGACCAGAAAAATGATTTTGGTTAAATAAGAAAAACGGAATTTAACCACAGAGGATACAGAGAAAGACTAAACACACAGAAAACACAGAGTTTCTATTTTTGGTTTGCTAATCCTAAATCCCAAATCCTATTTTTTGACTAATGACTGACGACTCATAACTCGGTGCTCCGTAATGTTGGATAAATCGTATAAAAATCCCTCGAGCTCAAGAGAGAACTCTTTTTAATCAACAAATAAACTAACTAAAAATCAAAAAATCTTACTTTTTCTTTTTCTTCTTCGTAGTTTTCTTCTTAGTGGTTTTCTTCTTGGGTTTAGCTTTGCTTTTTGCTTTTTTCTTAGGCGCGGCTTTTTTCTTACATGCCATTTTACCCTCCTTTTTTAGAGTATGGCGAAACATTTAAATAAATAAAGCTGACAACCCCTTTGAAGAAAATCTCCTATCTCTAATAAACCTACGCTAACGGAAATATAAGCATTTCCACGCTTTTAGTCAAGGTTTTACTTGTGATTCGTATTTTCTACGTGCTTTTTATCCTTATATTGCAAAGGTTTTGAGATATCGGGCTGTTAAAAAGAACTACGGATGACCGAAGACGGCAGCCCGATAAATGGGAAAATGCGGGAAAACTATTTTACTATTTCTCTATTAAACAATTCAACCATTTGACTGATGCGCAGCATCACCGCCCCTTGACTTATCCCCAAAAAATCTATAGAATCTACTTTCAAAGAGAGATAACTGAAGAATCCGAAGGGAGGTAGCTGATGGATTATATTAAACTCAACAAAAGCAATATTGATAATGAGCATATATGTTGTGCTATTTCAGACAAAAAGTGCGCGGAAAGCTACGCACTGAAAAAACAATGGCTAAAAAATGAATTTGATAATGGATATGTTTTCTTAAGGCTTGATGAACGAGCAAAAGTATTTATTGAATATGGACCGGCTGAAAAGGCATGGGTCCCGGTAACGGCGCCTAACTATAACATGATTGGGTGTTTCTGGGTTTCCGGTAAATATAAAGGGAAAGGGCACGGTAAAGCCTTACTGCAACAGGTCATCGATGAAGCAAAAAAACAAGGAAAAGACGGTTTGGTAACAGTGGTAGGCACCAAGAAGTTTCATTTTATGAGCGATACCAAATGGTTATCGAAACAGGGCTTTGATGTATGCGAGAATACACCAGCGGGATTTAGCCTTATTTCCATGGATTTTAATCAGGGAAAAAACAAACCCGTGTTTAATGATTCGGTAAAAAGCGGGGAATGTCCTGATAAAAAAGGATATGTTGTTTACTATTCAAACCGTTGTCCTTATTCCGAATATCATGTAAAAGAATCGCTGGCTGAAACTGCTAAAAAACGAAAACTTCAGTTAAAGACAATCAAATTGGAAAATATGAAGCAAGCGCAATCATCTCCGACTCCTGCCACGATATTCAGCCTTTTCTACAACGGCAAATTTGTTACAACAGATATTAGTGTCTGCATGGACAGCCGGTTCGATAAGATTGTCGGAAAGAGTATTTAATAAACTCACCTTTCTACATGTCTTACATGTTAATTTATTTTTGCTGGTAATTTACTCCCGGAATGATTCCGGGGATTTTGAATAAATCATCATCGTTTATTAGTTTTTCGATATCTTCCTTCTCGTATTGACTATAAAAGATAGGTGTAAGGTAATTTTCCCTTTCTTCGTAAGGTCTTGTTAATCGCTTCTGCATATCTGGGTTCTTTTTTATTAACTGTGTTATTTTTGTATTTTTAAATAAACGGTAATAGGAATTTATTCCAACTGTTCTGGGTCTGTTCTCTTTGAAAAAGCTAATTACATTTTTGGTCGATTGAACGCTTTCGTTGGGGTATCCTGTCAGCAAATCGATTGCCAATTCAATTCCGTATTTTTTGCAATATTTTAAAATCTTTTCTAAATCATTATAAGAATAGCGATTGCTGACTTGAATATTTTCATCACTTTCGACGGAAAGAGTTATAAGGGTCGCGTTAGTTTTACTTAACAACCCGAATAATTCCTCATCATAAGGATAGGGTTTCATGTATAAAGTCCATTTGAATTCCGGCGAATTATTAATTGCAGCTTCACAGAATTCTTTAGAAAAATCCAGATTTTCATTAAATTCACTGTCGCATAAATGAAAATCATGATAACCTTTAACGGTTAAAAGTTCGATTTCTTCTATGATATTTTCAATTTTTCTGTAATAAACTTTTTTGTTTGCCTCTACGCAGTAGGGACAACTATTAGAACATCCCACGTGCGTCGAAAACCCCACAATACCTTCTTTTTTCATATAAGGACTGTATTTTATTTCTTCTGCTCTTAATACTTCGAGTTCTTTATCCAGTCCATAGTCCCATCCGTTTATTATTTTATTATTCATCCGGTTCGATTCCCATTGTTTTAAGAAGTAAGGGAAAGCAACTTCTCCGGGACCTATTATCCCAAAGTCAGCTTTAAGATAATCCAATATTTCATCGGGAGACGCCGAAAATCCTGAACCGCCTAAAACGATAGGTATATTAGAATTTTTTATGCTTTCTAACATCTCTTTAAACTTACTTAAAAAGAATTCATTGTTAAAGAAAAGACAGGTATCGATATTCCTTATTGAAAATCCGACAATATCGTAAGTTTTATTTTCTAATTTGTTCTTTATTTTCTCTAAAGGTTTTTTACTAAAGGTCAGGTCTAAAATATCGCATTTGTGATTATGTTTTTTTAATGCCGTTATTAAATATTCCAGCCCTACAGGTAAAACAGGAGGAGCTTTATAAGTGTTGGGATTGATTAATAGTATTTTTGAAGACATCTATTTTTTTGTTTCGTAGAAATCGCAAAACTCTTCGCCTTCCATCTCTTCTATGAATTTATCGGTACCTTCGCTTCTTATTTTTCTAATATTATTGATATTTAGTTCTCCGTTTACCACCTTAATCGAGGCTAGGGTT
This sequence comes from Caldifarciminota bacterium, assembly GCA_016930175.1. Lineage (GTDB taxonomy): Bacteria > Hydrothermota > UBA3072 > UBA3072 > UBA3072 > JAFGHJ01. The sequence goes on along the minus strand of JAFGHJ010000003.1, from coordinate 85,382 downwards.
TCGCAGTCTTCAAATTGTTCACACTCCCAGCAGCCCTCGAGATTTTTCTTCCGACAGCATATTCTTATTTTGCAATTGGTCGAACCTCCGCCCTCTTTGCAGAGTTTCTCGCACCGCATCGCATCCCATGCTTTTAAGACTTCGTAGCAGGATTCATAATTCTCGAAAGCTTTTACTTCTTCGCTTAAAGAAGCTAAACCTTTTGCCCATTTTTCGAATTTTATTTCATGGAATCTTTCCAAAAGCTCCTGAGCTAAATCCGATATCCCGCCTGTACGGAGAACGCAGTTTCCGCAGTAAAGCCCGCAGTAACCTATTAATTTCGTGTCTTTATTACGTTTCATTTTACAATATAGAAATTATAAAAGAACTAATTGCTGTCAACTGTGGCATCTGCGTTTCTTATCTGCGTCCCAATTTTAGGATTTTGGATTTGGGATATAGGATTTAGTAAAAACAAATAAATTATTCGTGCTATTCGTGTAATTTGTTGTTACTCTTCTGTGTATGGGGTTGGTTTTAGCCGTAAGCCGTAAGCTGACAGCCGATTACTCCATTGGGGGGGATTGACTAAACGCATACTCTTTTTTAATTTCTAATGATTGAGGAATTTATGAAAATAAAAGAAATTATCCGTAATCCAAATTTTTCTTTTATAACTTTCTTTTTGTTTTTATTTTTCTATTATCTTTTAGTTTTTGATTCATCCCTGTACTATCATCACCACCAGCCTATGTTTCTCTTCTATAAAATTTACCTGAAAGAATTTCTATTGTATCCCGGAGGTCCGGCAGAGTTGATAACTCAGTTTTTTTTGCAGTTTTTCTATTTTAATCTGCTTGGAGCCTTAGTAATTGCGGCTGTTTCCCTCTCTATTCTCATTATTGTTTACAAACTTATCGAAAAAATCGAACATTCCGAATATTCTTTGATTATTTCTTTTCTGCCTGTTATTTTCTTGTTAATTATACAAAACGATTATGATTTTCCCCTGTTAATAACTTTTAAATATTTTTTGGCTCTTATTTTTTTCTTTTCTTATGTAAAGATTCCACATCGTCATAAAATATTTTTTATTCCTCTATCCGCTTTAATTTATTATATTCTGGGTGGATGGGCATATTTATTTTACATCGTGCTTTGTACGTTGCACGAATTACTTTTACGGGAAGAGCGGAGAAAATATATTTATGCAGGGCTAAATGTAGCAATATATTTTATATACGCATATATTGCGTCGCGGTATTTGTTTATGATTAATCTTAAAGAGGCATTTCTTTACATTGTACCCCGTGGATTCCATAACTGGCCTTTCAATTATAACCTGAACTTATATTTTTATTTGTTTTTCCTTACACCTCCGGTGCTACAAATAGCCCTTTTCGTTTATTTAAAATATATCAAAGCTGAGATTAGAGAAAGAAAGGTTAAGAAACGAAAAACTAAAAAACGAAAGATTAAGAAACGAAATAGTTCATGGAAAGGAATATTTGATACTTTAATGGAATCGATTTTTATTTTACTTGCTTCTCTCTTAATACTAAGATTTTCTTTCGAATGGCGAGAAAAAAAGAAGGTTCAGATCGATTATCTTGCGGAACAGGGCAGGTGGGAGGAGCTTTTGAGTGTTTCCCGGGGAATGGATGATTTTACTGTTCAGATAATCTTTAATGTAAATAGAGCATTATATCATACAGGTCAATTACTTGATAATCTATTCGACTATCCTCAAATCGTAGGGAAGGATGTTTTATTTCTTGAAGGAGTACCCAGGCCAGTGGCAATAATCACCAGTGACATATACTTTGATTTAGGGCATATAAAAGCGGCACAAGTTATGGCTTATGAGGCGCAAACACACTTCGGATATAATCCAAGAATGCTAAAAAGAATTATTATGACCAACATCATCAACGAAGAATATGACATCGCAAAAAAATTCCTGGATATCCTCAACAAGAGTATCTTGCATAAAAAGTGGGTTAAGCATTACAGGAACTATCTTTTTAATGAGTCATTAATAAAATCCGATAGTTTAATCCAATCGAAACTTCAATTCACCCCGAAATTCGATTTTTTTATTTCCATCGGCGAAAGGGCGGATATGGATTTAATTGAACTATTAAAGGAAAACAAAAACAACAAAATGGCTTTTGAATATTTAATGGCATATTATTTGCTTGAATTTAGGTTAGAGGATTTGCTGGAATATCTCGGTCAATTTAAAGAATTAGACTATGGAAAATATCCGCACCATATAGAAGAAGCAATATTAGTAAGTAGGCTCGCATACCCATCAATAGATTTTACCATTGACTATAGTATTGATCAGCAGACAGTTGAACAATTCGACCAGTTCAATAGTATTCTTTCTTCATTCGCAGATAAAGCACAAGCAAAAGAAGCTCTAAAGAAAGGATTCTATAATACATATTGGTATTATTCACTTTATATTAAACCAGATGAAACAGAACTTGAATAAAAGAGGAAAAAGATCGATGAGGTTATTTTATAAATCCATAAGTAACGCTTTTTTGGGAGTTATTTTTATTGTCTTATGCTTACAAAATTGCGGAAAGGTAGTTCCCGGGGACTATACGGAAATCGACCGTCTACCGAATATAGATCCTGACTATACAGGTATTGTCATACCTCCCAACATAGCCCCTTTGAATTTTAAGATTAATGAGGAAGGAACGGAATTCTATATCGATATTCATGTTAATAATAAAGACAGTGATCGTATTCGTTTAAACGCCAATAAAAAAATTGTGATGATTCCCATAAAAAAATGGAAAGAGATTTTGTCGGAAAATCGAGGCGAGGAACTGAATATCTCTATATATATAAAGGATCATAATAACAGGTGGAATAAGTTTCGGACCATAGAAAACAAAATTGCTAAAGAGGAAATTGACAGTCACGTTGCTTACCGGTTGATAAACCTGGGATATGTATTGTGGCGGGAAATGGGTATTTATCAGCGTAATATCGAAAATTTCGATGAATCCGCCATCTTCACTAATAGACCGGTCGGTCAGAACTGCATGAATTGTCATTCTTTTTCTAATAACAATCCGGAAACTATGATGTTTCACATGAGGGACAAATATGGCGGTACGATGCTACTTAAAAACGGACAATTGAATAAAGTAAACACCGGAACAGAATATACAATGTCTGCGGGCGTTTATCCTGCCTGGCATCCTGATGGGAATCATATCGCCTTTTCAGTTAATAAAGTAGTTCAGTCTTTTCACGCGGGGAAAGATAAGAGTATTTTTGTATGGGATCTGGCTTCCGACCTGGTTGTCTACGACATACAAAAGAATACAGTAACAACATCGCCGAAAGTTTCAACAAAGCGAATGGAGAATCTGCCTAATTGGAGTCCCGATGGTAAGTATTTGTATTTCTGCAGCGGGCCTGAACGGGTAAGCAAGAAAGAATACAATCTATCAAAATATGATCTTATGCGCATCGGTTATGATGTTGAAACTAATCGCTGGGACGACGTAGAAACAATTCTCAGTTCAAGAGAAACAGGGAAGAGCGTTTCTTTCCCAAGAACTTCTCCGGATGGTAAATATCTATTATTCTGTATGAGTGATTGCGGTTATTTTTCCATACATTATCCGTCGAGTGACCTTTATATGTTGGAACTAAAGACAAAGAAGTACCGGAAACTTGATATCAATAGCGAACACAGCGAAAGTTTTCATAGCTGGTCGAGCAACAGCCGGTGGTTCGTGTTCGCCAGTAAAAGGAGAGACGGACTCTGTTCAAGATTATATTTTAGTTACGTCGATACACTGGGGAATGCGCATAAGTCGTTTTTAATGCCTCAAAAAAACCCGGAATTCTATGAAACATATATAATGAACTATAACGTTCCGGAATTGATCAATGGACCCGTAAAGGTCAGTCACTGGAATCTTATAAGGGCTGCCCATAAAGCGGCCGTCCAGGCAAAATTCGATTCAACGGTTAATATAGATGCTCTGTCAGGTGCCACAAAAATGGTAAAACAGTAATATCAAATTAATCTCGTGTTCAGGATATGGTATTTAAGGTATAGTAAAAAAATATTCGTGCAATTTGTGTGATTTGTTGTTTCTTTTTTGTTAGTGTGTTGGTGGGTCAGTGTGTAAAAAACAGACCAACCCACCAATTGACCGACAGACTAACAGTCTATCTCCTTCCCTTCTTCGCCCCACCATCATCGCGATGGGATTTTCCGCTCTTCGATTTTCCCTGATCGGATTTTTTGTCCTTTGATTTCCCGTGGTCGGTTTTCCCTTTATTTGTTTTTCCATGTTCATCTTTTCTGGGGTCCGTCTTCACATAAACGGTTTTCGTCTTTGGCGGGGACGACCTATGAACAACATGGTGAGGCTTTCCGAGATTTATATTAATTAAAGGTAATCTCACGGTAATTAAACTTCTGCATGGTCTCCTCCATATAATGCGTGGCCGCCAGCAATTTCCGATATAGACGTGGGTAACAGTTCTGCTATAGTCGGGGCCATAATAAACAACATTTCCATAAACGTCTTCTTCGATAGCTTCTGCCAGACTATACGTGTATTCCTCCAGGTAATCCTCAGAATCCAGAGTTATTCTATCGCTAAGAAGTATTTCTCCTGTCCTGGATTTTACGACTTCGACTGTAATAATATATTTCTCGCCTAATCTGGTTATAGAGCCAAATATCACTTTCTCAAGCCCCAACGACCTTCCATAATCGGCAGCATAATCTTTGTTATAAGATACCACCCTGTGCCCAAGATAATGCTCTATTTCGTAGGGCGTAACCACTCTGTGGTCATAATAAGCGAGTTCGGATTCCAGGAGATCATAAAACGCATCGGTAACATACATTTCAACTCCTGTCGTTCTAAAAGGAAGTATGCCTATCTCTTCACCCCTCACCATACCGGGCAAGAACAAAAAAAGTACTAACGAGCTACATACTACCCATTTTACCTTTTTCATTTTGACCTCCTTTTTTTAACTATTATTTTTTACAATTTGTTACTCCAACCAATAAATTCTTTTCATTTTCTTTATTAATTTGACCCTCCAGAATACGCGGCAGTTCCATTTATAGATTCTTCGGATTTAGGTTGAGTAGTTAAATGGTTGAATAGCTGAGCAGTTAAAACAAGATAAAAAGTTCTTTTAATCTGCGTTTATCTGTGTCCCAATAATCAATCCTTCGGATTGGTTGAGTGGTTAAATTGGAAAAAGAAAAATAATTTTTTTCTCTGTGTCCTCTGTGGTTATTTTTTAGTTAGGATGTTAGAAGGTTAGAATGTTTAAAACAACATAATTTTTCTTTGTGCCTTTGTGTGCTTTGTGTGAGAATAAATTTGGTTTGTGGGTAGAGTTTAAGGTTCGAAGACGACGCCGAAATTCATAAGGGCATTCCCGCCTTGCGTCCATGATTCGTGGTAAATATCGTTATATGCCTTTAGTCCGCGGCAAAAATCGAGATAAAATCCCATCCTGTAATCCTGTTTGAAATTGAAAGGATAGTAATAAAATCCAAAATTTCCACACACATCCCAACTGGAAAACTCGTAATCCGGCATATTTTCCGAACCTTCGGAATCTTCTATTGTTTTACTGAAGGTATAACCCGGAGATAGACCTATTTTAAAAACAAATCTGGCTTGATCCACCTTATTTTTAAAAAATCCGAAATTATATGTTAAAGGTAATCGAATTTGATGAGCTTCAAAACTTCTTGTTCCGTTAACTGAAAAAGAAGGCATATCATATTCTATAGACTTGTTGACTTTTATATAATCAAGGCCTATTTCGACTGTACGCCCATGCCCTTTCAAAATAGAATGAATCCCTGCATTATAAGCCAATTTTGTCGCTCCGGTAATGGCATCGATATCCGAAAAACCGCTTATCCCCGCCATTTCACGGTTATGAACAATTCCACCGTATGACGCACCGGCTAAAGCCACAATTTTCATCTCTGCTTTTGTCGCTCCCGTAATCGCATCAACTTTTGCGGTATCTTCTGTTTCACCGTATGACGTGCCGCCTGGAACTGCGGGAGGTAAAGTTTCCTGTTCGATCTGGGTTTTATTCACGCTGCAGCCGGAAAGAAAAACTAATAACGAAACGAAAAAAAGATTTTTAAATGTTTTCATGGCAAGATTAGTGTATGGATTTTTAATTTTTTGTCAAGACGGATTTTAATCCGCGTCATGAGTCGCGAGTCTGGAGTCTTGAGTCAAAATTTTTTGTTAATGTGTTAGTGAGTTGGTATGTTCTTTTAACAGACTAACCGACCAACAGATTAACATAGTATAATCTCTGTGGGCTCCGTGTCTCGGCGTGAGATTATTTTTTATTTCGTCTCGATAAGCAAGAACTTACTGCATGTTTGAGTACCACCGCCGCAGTCTGCGGTTTCTATCACACAGATGTGATACACGCCCACCTTATTGAAATCATATTTTATTTCGTATAAATCCTGGTCCTTTTCAATTACCTTTTTCCCGTCGGGTTCTGTTATTTCCCAGGTAACTACTTTCTTGCCTTTGCATTTCTTGAAACAACTGCTCTCAAGACGCAATTCAAGTTCTCCTTTCTTCCCCAGATCGAGGGTATTGAAAGAAATCGTTTTGAAATCTTTCTTGCCTGAAACAGTGTAGAGTACCTTTAAGCAAAAGGCGTCCCCGCACCCTCCGCCGGGAGCCAATCCGGCGATATCGTCCGGGTCAAGAGGTTTTGTTTTCCTCTTTTCCGAAATCAAAACGTTGAACGAGGCATCGCATGAACTTCCATCCTCGCAAAATTGAGTAACGACTAATTTATACAATCCCGGGTAAGGAAAATCATATAATGTCTTCTGCACGTTGACCGTAACCGGAGGAGGCAGAAATACTATAGGTGCTCCGAATGCGGCACTCAGTACAAGAGGAGGCTGAATCGTTATGCTCTGCAGACCGGGAACACAATTTTTACCGCAGTCTCCTTTGAGGGAGATTGTCTGCTTAATACCTTTCTGAAGATTACGAACAGTAGTATTTTGCTTAATTGGCTTACCGTTTATCAGGGGTGCTACAACGCATTCACATTCAACAGAATCGACAGGAGTCGGAACATGGTATGGTTCTCTGCCGGGTACGGGTCTTGTCGGATGTAGTTCACGTATCGGGCTTTCGCCAAGCAGATTTCCCTCTCCGTCGTGAGCCTCCACCCTCCATCCTCCGGCAGGGAGTGTTTGCCTTCCCATTTCCTCTCTTTCTCTTTCACTTTCGGGATAACAAACATTTCCGCCTTCAGGGGGATTCCCTTCCCTCTGTCCGATTCCTTCAGTCCGTTCCACCTCAGGCTCACAGCAGTCTTCTCTTCTTTCACGCGACGGGAAACTGTGTTCTATGGTTACTCTGCCGTCAGGATGGCACCTTATTACAAACGTCATGAAGCAGGCTTTATCTCCCAGGGCTCTTCTTAACGCCTGTTCGGCTTCCCTCGCGCATTCGCCCTCACCCGGTATACGGATTTCGCCGGTCCCTTCTCTGCAGCATCTCTCATACCATCCTTCACCCAGTTCCGAAAGAGCCTGCTCCATTTCTCCCCTGATTCTTTCGCGCTCTTCCTCCCAGTATTCCGTACGCTCACGGGCATTTTCTTCCTCTATTTCCTCAATTTCTTCTTCGATCTCCGCAACATCTTCCCGTAAACATTCTATCAGTCTTCTGCAGAATTCATCACAATCCCTGAAAGTCGCTATTCTTACCTGATTCAGCTGGATAAGACATATAAGAGCTTCATACGCGCTCCTCAGTTGATTTATCATTACTTCGGCAAAATTATCCCATCCGGCTACAGCAACTCCTGTCGCACTGGCAGCTTGCTGCGCCATCGCCTGAACCATGGCGACAATAAATGCGGGAGGCATAGCCCCGCTCGATCTGGCACTTGCCATTAATGATTTTACAACACCCATCTTTTCTTTAACTGTCCTTGCGTTCTGGATAGTCTCACACCATTCAGGCGCCAGAGTACAGGCACCTGACGATATAGTTTCCTCAATAATTTGCTCAAGAATTTCCTCCTCATCGGGAGTGATGGCATCCAGCGCGGAGGTAATCAAGCCTATAATATCATCTATGAGCGAAAAATACGCGTGATAGAAATCCATAGTAGCTCTGTGATCCGCGCCATTTCGCCAACGGGTATAAAGTCTTAAAAATTCGGCGGTAGAGCCGTTAAATATATTGTTGAATGAATTTATCTGCTCATGGAGACATCTCACCCGTTCTTTGAATGTTTCCAGGTCTTCTTCTTTGCAGGGATCGAGTCGCTCGCAGCAGGGTTTATTGTTACAACACCGGTCACCAACCGGGCAGTTCTCAGGCAGGGAGAAATTTAATTCATCCTTCAGCAAATCTGCCATTGCCCTTAGTTGCTCTTTTGCTTCCTCCCAGGCTTGCTGGTTCTCAAGGCTGCTCCGGAGCATTTCGGCTACCTCTTCTTCACAATACCTCTGCCAGTGTTCCAATTGTGCTTCAAGATTAAGTTTCCGCGTCCTCAAATTTCTAATTCTACTCTGTGCATTGGAATCGGGAAGCAGAGGAGCAAACGGATGGGGCCTACCTTCTGTTAACGATTCACAGTCTCTATGGGTGTAATAGACAGTATAATTTACATCTTCAACTGGTATAGGCTCCCAGCAAAATTTGATTTCCCCGGAAGGAATTTCAGCGCCTTCTTCCGGTGAGATAAGCTTAATAGTATAGCTCTCCTTGGCTTTCTCTCTATAGCCAAACGAGAAAATCTCACTTTTCCCTTCGCTTCTTCCCAGAGGATAACTTGTCTCGTCCAATGCCTGAATCTGCCAGGCATACTTTTTTCCCTCTTCAAAAGTTTTGGCACTTAAAGGATACCGAAAAGACGTCGAAGTGGTTCTTCTTTGGAAAAAGGGAATCTCAGAAACGGCAGCTATTTCTGCCTGTCCCGGCATCAGCTCAAATATTTTCAGCACATATCTTGTTCCGGAAATAGGACGACTAATTGACCAGCGAAATATAGGATTTGGCTCAATTATACTGGCTCCGTTTCTTGGAGCTATAAGCCTTAGCTCGGGATATTCTACCATATGGGTTATCTTATCTTCGTCTAAAAGTTCACCCCTTACGGTAAAAAGACGAATAAGGATTGTGTATCTGCCTTCCGGGAATTTTCCCGTTCTATCTATTAGACTCTCATATTCCGGGACAATCCAGGTCTCGGCAAGAGGAGGTACACGAGAAGCATCATAGCGATTGATGCCTGATCTAATTTCAAATTTTTCAGTGGTTACCTTGGCAACGAGTCCCCTCCCCGCTTCGGTCGCCATACCTACCATATATACCGTCATCGGCTCTGGCGATGTGATTGTCGCAATAAGACAATCCTCGATGTTAAGCTCCAGCGGTCTCGGCACATCCTTTTTTATAGTTACCTGAGCAAAAACCTGTTCTCCAAAAAGAAAAAAAACCAGGAAGAATAGAAAAATCAAACTCCTGCCTGGCTCTTGAATAGTTTTATTTCTAAGAGAAAACATTTAAACCTCCTTTATTTGTATAAAAATATTATAATAAATACTCCGTATATAGCAATGAGTAAATTCTATTTGCGGATATCTGTAAATCATCTGTATTCGGTCCAAAAAAGTTTTGTGTCTTGAGTTTCGAGCAAAAAAAGGAATTGAATTTTCGTGCTCTCTTTACTAATCAAGGGTTCAAGGTTTCCATGCTTCAAGTAAAAAAACAATTAAAATCTTTGTGGTCTTTGTGTGCTTTGTGTGAGATTAATTTGATACGGTGGTGAGGGGTTAATTATTGACAATATTCCCTTTCAAATTAACTTAATCTCATGCGGGAGATTATCAGAAAAAAAAGAGACGGCCAAAAGCTCGATAAGTCTGATATAGAATTTTTTATCAACGGTGTTACCACCAAAGAAATCCCAAATTATCAGATAAGCGCTCTTTTAATGGCAATATTTTACAAAGGGATGAACCTTGAAGAAACAAAAGACCTTACTTACTTCATGCTTAATTCAGGGAAAAAACTTGACCTATCGGGAATTAAAGGTCCAAAAATAGACAAGCATTCGACAGGCGGGGTCGGAGATAAAATAAGCCTGATTCTCGCTCCTCTCGCAGCAGAAATGGGCATAATCGTTCCAATGATTACCGGTAGAGGGCTCGGACACACCGGCGGAACTTCAGATAAGATGGAGGCAATTCCGGGCTATAAAACCTCTCTTACCTTCGGTCAATTCGAGAGGGTTCTAAGAAAAACCGGCTGTTCCATAATATCTCAAACAAGAGAAATCGCTCCTGCGGATAAGGAATTGTACGCGTTAAGAGACGCAACGGAAACTGTAGAATCGGTCGCCCTTATTACTTCCAGCATCCTCTCTAAAAAACTTGCGGAAGACTTAGACGGTCTCGTTATAGATTTAAAGGTGGGAGAAGGCGCTTTTATGAAAGACCTTGCTTCCGCTAAAAAGCTTGGAGAAATGATGAAAAAAGTCGGCGAAGAACTCGGAACAGAAATGAAGATTGTTTTTACCGATCAGTCCTCGCCAATCGGCAGGAATATCGGAAATGCTCCCGAAGTAATCGAATCCGTCGAGATACTTAAAGGCAACTTAACCGATTATACCGATACCCTTGAGATTACAAAAGTTCTTGCGGAAGAAATGTGCTCGCTTGCCGGGATAAAAGTAGAAATATTAGAAACGCTTAAAAGCGGTAAAGTTTTTGAGCGATTCGAAAAGATGGTCTCTCTTCAGGGAGGGGATTTATCAGGACTTACCACTTACAAAAAATCTTTTGAAGTCAAAAGTACCTCTGAGGGAATTGTCGAGAAAATAGACGCTTATAAAATCGGCATCGCCGCTTTAAAAACCGGAGCCGGAAGAGAGAAGAAAGAAGATAACGTAGATTTAAAAGCCGGAATAAAACTTTTAAAAGTAGCGGGTGAGGAAGTCAGAAAAGGGGAAGCACTCGCTCTTGTATATACCAAAAAGGAATTAGAACCCATAAAAGAAAGCATTTTATCGGCATACTCGGTTGGAAAAAAGTTAAAAAAAGATAAAACAAAAATTTTAGAGAAGTGGTAGAAAATAAAGACGCAGTCATAATTTTAGGCTGTAAGGATAAAGAACTAACAAAAAAAAGAGTAAAATTCGCTGAATTAAAATTAAAAAATTCCGACGATTTTAGAGTTATTTTTTCGGGGACAAAAGAAGAAGTCGGATGGATGAAAAAATATTCCAAATTAAAAGCCATCCCGGAAGATAACTCGACAACAACTCCGCAGAACCTCATAAATTCAAAAAAATTTATAGACAACGCCGGAAAAATCTGGATAGTTACGGATCAAAGCCATGTCTTCCGAACCCGATATCTCGCAAAAAAAATATTAGTAAATCAAAAAGTCGAAGTTATAGGAATAAAGATGCCTGCAGTCTTTAATTTAAAACAACTCTACTACGAGTTCTCGCGTTTAATGAGACATGTCCTTGGGATCGAATAAAGATTACGAAATATTAGAACATACGGCGGATATTGGGATTAGACTAAAAGGAAATTCCCTTACCGAAATTTTCTGGAAAGCAATCCATGCTACGGCAGATTTACTATCCGGCGGAATAGAAATCCAGCCGGTGATCGAAAGAGAATTCTCTGTAGAAGAAGAAAATATGGAAACGGCACTTGTTAGTATTTTGGAAGAAATTATATATTTTTTTGAAAAGGAGTTGTTTCTGCCTTCTGTGTGTTCGGTCTATATCGAAAACGACCGGTATCAAATCAAGCTTAAAGGAAATATTGTATCGGCAGAAGACATAAAAAACGGAACCGAGATAAAAGCAGTAACATATCATCAGCTCGAAATCAAGGAGGTCGGGAATGAATATCAGGCAACTGTTATTTTTGATGTATGATTTGCCACAGAGACACAGAGAACACAGAGCCCCCACATCCCATTTTACTTTTTTGTTTAAAACTCCCACCACAACCCATTAATTAGCCGCGAAGGCACAGAGAAAGAAGTTGGAAGTTGGAAGTTAGTAGTTAGAATCCCAAAACCCCACTATTCACATATAGTACTTATAGTTTTTTATTTTATACTAATTAACAACTCAACCATTTAACCAATTAACTTGTTTCTCGAAAATCGAGAAACACTATTGACATTCCCCATAAAGAACATACTCTCCTGAGGGTTATGTTCGATTTGAAAAAATCTAAAATTATTTCTCTCGCGATACTCGCATGTATTATATGGTCGACTGCTTTTGCTGTCATCAAGATTGGGCTTCCTTACTGTACTCCCATGCTTTTTGCGGGAATACGTTTTATTCTTGCGGGTTTATTATTGATGCCTTTTTGCGGCGGACTAAAAACTTATTTTAAATCGACTCACTCTGCTTTAAAAACAATTACGAAGGTTAGCCTTTTCCAGACTTTTCTCTTGTATTCTCTGTTCTTCTGGGGAATGTCATTGGTATCCGGCTCTACAGGTGCGATAGTCACGGGTTCATCTCCTCTTATTACTGCGGTCGCCGCGCATATAATTCTTAAAGACGATAAGTTATCTCTTCGAAAAGCAATTTACATTTTTGCGGGAATTCTCGGGGTAATTTTAATATCGATAGACAGACGATTTATAAAAGGAACCTCCATTAAAGAATTAGCGGGTATAATCATTCTACTGGGGTCAACAACGGCAAGCGCGTTTGGAAATATTGTAGTATCAGCAGATAAAAGTGACATAGATCCCATTACTTTAAATTCCGCCCAGATGGGTTTTGGAGGAGTTATACTCCTTCTGCTTTCGTTCTTGGTGGAAGGATCCCCGCAAATCACTATTACAAAACAGTTTATTTTTGCTTTGTTATGGCTCGCATTTATTTCCGCAGCGGGGTTCTCAATCTGGTTTTATTTAATAAAAAATGAAAGAGTAAAAGTCTCAGAGTTAAATATGTGGAAGTTTATTATGCCTATATTAGGAGCACTAATTAGCTGGACGCTACTAAAAAACGATTCGCCGACCGTACTTTCAGTTATCGGAATGCTCATAGTCGCTTTTTCGGTGCTATTCTTTCACTTAAGAAAGAGAAGTTCTTAAACGACAATCTGAATAACAAAAGCTACAAAGAACACAAAGAATTTATTTTTGTTGTTTTTTTAACTCGAAACTCAAAACACGTAACCCGAAACCCGTATTTCTGCCCTTGCAAAAATAATAGCCATAAGTATATTCTTGAATAAAACCGAATAAAAATTCATTTTAATGCAAAAGGGGGAGGAAGGCAAAAAAATGAGCGGAATCGTTGGTATTGTTACAAAAAAACACTGCAAAGAAGATTGCAAACAAGATCTCTTTTATGCGACTGATTACCACTCGCATCTCGGAACTTCATACGGGGGAATGGCAATATCCGATGGCAATAAAATTCATAAGAAAATTCATACCATAGAAAAAGCACAATTCAAGACAAGATTTATCGAGGATATCGACTATATAGAAATGAAGGGGCATTCAGGTATCGGAGTAATAAGTGACCGGGATACACAACCTCTTGTTCTTAGACTGAAATTCGGGGAATACTCAATTTGCGGTACGGGATTTATAAACAATCAAATCGAGCTCGCAGATGAACTTATATCTGAAGGTGCAATATTCTCCGAAATGGTAAACGGATGCCCTAATCAAATTGAGTTAGTTGCAAAACTTATTAACAAAGGGGATAATCTACTCAGCGGAATAGAATATATGCACTCTCGAATCGACGGTTCTATGTCTTTACTTCTTCTGGGTAAAGAGGGGTTATTCGCCGCAAGGGATAAATACGGAAGAACCCCTTTAGTCTTAGCGGAAAAAGAAGGAGCTAAAATAGTTGTTTCGGAGACCTGTTCATATAAAAATTTGAACTTTACAACAAAAAAATTTCTTGGTCCCGGAGAGATATTACTATTAAATGGAAACAAGACAGAAGTATTGAAAAAAGCTGAAAAGGACCTGCGTTTATGTGCTTTTTTGTATGTGTATACAGGATTTCCAGCTTCCGAATATGAAGGCAAAAACGTGGAAGAGTTTAGGGAAGATTCTGGGAGGCTCATGGCGAAAAACGACGATATAAATGCCAATCTGGTTACAGGAATAGCCGATTCCGGTACTGCCTACTCCTTCGGATATTCATACGAATCCGGAATACCGGTAAAAACACCATTGCTTAAGTACACACCTGGGTGGGCAAGAAGCTATGTGCCCCCAATCCAGGAAAGACGAGATCTGGTCGCGTTAATGAAACAGATAACAGCGGAAGCTCTGATTGAAAAACAGAGACTTATACTAACTGAAGATTCTATTGTAAGAGGAACCCAATTAAAAAATTACCTCCTCGTTAAACTCTGGAATGCGGGAGCAAAAGAAATACATGCAAGAATAGCCTGCCCGGCTCTTATGTTCCCCTGTAAATATCTTTTTTCGACACGAAAGATAGATGAGTTATTCGCAAGAAGAATAATAAAAAAAATACACGGAAAACATATTGAAGATTTAGGCCCTTATCTTGACCCTGACTCTAAAGAATATGCCGAGATGATAAAGGAAATGGAAAAAGACCTTAATGTGACTTCCCTAAAATACCAAAGACTTGAAGACATGATAAAAGCAACAGGTCTTGGGGAAGATAATCTTTGCACTTACTGCTGGACCGGAAAAGAAGATTAGTTTTTTGAACGAGGCTCTTAGCCTTTTGCCTTCTGCTCTTGGCAAAATAACTCTGTGTTCTTTGTGAATTTGTGCGAGATTTTGTTATAGTTGGTGCGTGGGTGTGTTAGTGGGTTTTAAAAACAGACCAACGATTTAAATTCTCCGTGGATTCTGGGTTCAAAAACTAAGGGTGGCGTACTTGAATTTAATGTATTCTTTGTTATATTTATAGTAATGAAAAAGAAAATCTGGACAAAAAAGATTCCACTCTCTAAAGCTAAAGATGAGGACATAAGATATTATTCCTCACTGACTCCAAGTCAAAAATTATCAATTGTTCAAGAACTTCGTGAAGAGGAGTCAAAAAGACAAAATGAAGACAGAAAAAGACTACGAAGAGTTCTTAGACTTGTTAAACAAAAATAGGGTAAAATATGCTATTGTCGGCGCATTTGCTCTTGCGCTTTATTCAAAGCCCCGCTATACTAAAGATTTAGATATTCTTGTTGAGCCTGAAGAAAAAAACATAAAGAAATTACTCGACGTTTTAAACGAGTTCGGCTTTGAGAAAATAAATATAAAAACAGAAGATTTGACTGAGAAAAATCAAATATTACAGCTCGGCTATGAGCCGGTTCGTATAGATATTTTAACTTCTATATCGGGATGTTCATTTGAAGAAATCTGGAATAACAAGAAAAAAGAGAAATACGGAAAAACACTCGCTTTCTTCATTGGGAAAAAGGAATTAGTAAAGAACAAAAAGACAGTAGGCAGAAAGCAAGACATAGCAGACATCGAACTTCTGGAGAAAAGCTAAACCACAGCCCCTACATCCCACTTTTTTACCACGAAACAAACAAAAGACACGAAACCCAACCAGACCAATTAAATTTGTGTTTTTTTATAGATCAACTATCTAACCGACCAACAGACCAACAATTAAATAACCTTTGTGTTCTTTGTGCCTTTGTATGAGATTCTACAAACTTTCGCTTGAGGCGGCTATCTCTATCAGTTTATCAACTTTTTTCTTAAGGCTCTCAGGTAGACCTTCGATACCCTTTTCAAGAAAACCTCTAATCAAAAGAGCTCTTGCGGTTTCTTCATCAAGGCCTCTGGACATAAGATAGTTTAACTTTTCTCCTGCGATTTTCCCGATAGAAGCTTCATGAGAAAGTTCGGTGTCGATGTTATTAGCCTTAAGTTCGGGTATCGCAGTAACAGAACTTCTATCGTCCAGGAGAAGACCATTACATTCCGTATGTCCTCTTGTGTTTTTTCCGTTTCCTTCGATATACGCTCTGAGTATAAGTTTACTGTTTTTAGATGCCACCCGGCTTACAATCTCACAGCTTGCGTTTTCTCCTTTTAAAATACCCATGGCTCCCATATCAAAAAACGATCCGTCTCTTCCGTAGATGATTGAGTTAAATTTAGCGCTCGCGTTATCCGAAAGATACGCTACAGGGTTGCTCTGAATCTCTTTAACCTGCGTTAACGCGATATAATTAGAAGTAAATATTCCTCCATGTTCCACATCTATAGCTGCCCTTGGATAGACTACCGCTTTTGAACCCCAATCATGAATCATGGTATAAGTAAGATGAGCTCCTTTCCTTACGAACATTTCGGTAACCGCAATGTGACTGCTTACCGAAACAAGATTCCCGGTCGCGCAGCCCGTTATAATATTTAACTCGGAATTCGGCTCAAGAACAATAATATTATGAAGAACCTGTCTGAATCCCTGGCAGTGAAGAAAAAAACAAGACTGGAATGGCGCTTCTATTTTTGCCCCTTCCTTAACGTAAATAAAGCTGCCAAGTAACTCTTTCCGCGAAGCTACTTCCTTAGTATACTCATCCTTTTCCCTGTCCACAAGAGAAAAACGAAGTTCGTTCACCCAATCGTAAACCTCAACAGCAAAGGAAAGAGGCATTACAACAAGGTTTTCTTCTTTAGACTCGGATTCTGTTGTTTTATCATCGGCAACAAGAAAAGAACCCGAACGTTCCGTTTCTCCTTTTATGTCAAATCCGACCCTGTCTAAACCGGCAATTTCTTCTTTTAAATTTTCATCCATCTTTTTCACTTTCATAAGCTTCCTTGATACACCTTTCAAATCCGTGATTTTTAACCTGATCGAATATATCAAGCGGCGGACCTGAACATACAAGCCTTCCGTTTACAAGTACATACCCTCTATCTGCATGTATTTCTTCAAGTATTACTCCGGAATGAGTTACGATAATACCGCTGTTTTTTCTTTCTCTTATAGGAGTGTTTTTCTGCAATAACTTTCTCATAATATCTACCATCAATTTTATGCTATCAACATCAACACCCGAATCAGGTTCATCAAACATAACTAGCTGGGGAGCCTGAGCCAGGAGCTGCAAAAGCTCGTCTTTTTTTCTTTCTCCACCGGAAAAACCGACATTGACTTCTCTTTCCAGATAATCTTCCATATGCGCATTCTTTGCGATTTCTTCGGAAGTCTTCTTATCAGGAATTATAGTTTTTAAAAGAACACCAAGAGAAACACCTTCTACTACCGGAGGATGCTGGAAAGCAAGTCCTATACCTGATTTCGCTCTCTCGGTAAGGTTCCACTCTAATATCGAATCACCTCTGAAAAGTATATCTCCATCGACCACTTTGTAATCCGGCAAGCCCATAATAACATTCACGAGAGTTGTTTTCCCCGAACCGTTAGGGCCGAATACAACATGAGTTTCACCTTCTTTAACAATCATATCAACACCGCGAAGAAGGCGTTTGCCTGCGACCTCAACCGTCAGATTTTTAACTTCCAGTAAAACGTCCTTATCTTTAGAATCAGACATAGTAAGATAATTTTACGTCGAAAGATTTTATTGTCAAGTTGAGAAAAGCCACAAAGGCACTAAGACACAAAGACAATAGGACGCAGATGAACGCAGATTAAAAAGGATTTTTTGTTGGTTTTTACTACTTACTACTCCCTACTCTCTAATTTTGTTTTTCACTCGAAAGCTCGAAGCCTTGAATCCTCGAACCCTAAACTCTTTATTTCATCCCAACGACTTAATAAAATCGGGCGGGATTTTTTCGCTCAGAACGACTTCCCCTCTGTCGAAGAATTTAATTCCGTTTTCACAAGCTCTCACGGCATCTATCTCCAGAATAACCGGCTCGGGATGATGTCGCTTTCCTACTGCCTCTGCCGTTTTTTTATCTCTTGATAGATGTACGAACTGGCGTCCCATCGGACATAATCCTTCATCTAATATTTCTGTTAGAAGGTCGGATGATGTTCCGTGATAAAGAAATCCCTTCGGGCAGAAACTGTCTTCAATTTTTACTTTTACAGAATGACCATAAAGTGCCCGTATTTTATCTCCTCTTATTTCGAATCTCTTTTTCTCTCCCTCCGAAACCAGTCTCTCAATATCTGCCAGCTCCGCCCATGAGTGCCGCGTCTTTTTTAAAGCTTCCATTAAATCATTTAGAAGAGTAAAGCCCTCTTCGTCCAGTTCAAGATTATATTGGTCCGGATGATGCCTCAGAACAAAAGATAAAAATTTGCTTAACTTTTCGTATTTATACGAAGGATTCGTATTTTCTTCCATAATTATAAATATAATAGATTTTATAAAAGTAGCAAGAATGTAATATAAATAAATCTCCCGGTTGCTTACATAGACTCTTCTTTTTTAGTCGAATAATTAAGTGACCGACTCATTCTTAAAAACCTTTCCTTAATAAAAACCCTTGACTTATTGAATTTGCTAAATATTTTTTAAATAAGGTAAACGAATCCTTATGTATGATGTTACTATTATTGGCGCAGGACCCGCAGGTAGTACGCTGGCAAGGCTAATAGGGACAAAGTATAAAGTCCAGTTAATAGACAAGAGGGAGTTAACTAACTCGCCTGAGAAAGCCTCATCGGTAAAGTGCTGTGGAGGACTCCTCGCCCCAGATGCTCAAAAGCTTTTGTCAAAATTAGGATTGGGCTTACCTAAAAGCGTCCTGGTTGAACCTCAGCTTTTTGTTGTCAGAGCGATAGATACACAGCGACACATGGAGAGATACTATCAGCGCTACTACATCAACATCGACCGTCAAAAATTCGACTGCTGGTTATTATCGATGGTACCCTTGAATGTCGATATAAGACTCGGGTGCACCTTCGAATCATATGAATATGAAAATGGCAGTTTCAAAATAAAATTTTCTGATAAAAATAACACCTACATAGATAAAACGAAAATATTAGTTGGAGCGGACGGTGCATCCTCGCCGGTACACAAACAATTGGAACCAAAACGCCATTCCTCAAGACCATACTTCGCTATCCAGGAATGGGTCGAAGCCGACAGCAGTAAAATTCCATACTTTTCCACGGTATTTGACCCGGAGATTACCGATTATTACTGCTGGACCATTCCCAAAGGAAAACATCTGATTATAGGAGCAGCCTTACATCCAAACGATAAAGCACCCGGAAAATTTTTGCTTTTAAAAGAAAAGCTTGAAGACTTTGGATTTCAATTCGGTAAAGCAACTAAAAGAGAAGGTGCGCTCATTATGCGGCCTGTGAGAATCCGACAACTCTCTACAGGCACAAATGGTATCGCGCTACTGGGCGAAGCGGGAGGCTGGATAAGCCCGAGCTCTGCCGAAGGTATCAGTTATGCCCTCAGAAGCGCTATTATTCTGGCCGAAGTACTGTGTAAATCTACGGATAACTTCGAAAAACGCTACCGCAAAAATACAAGACAATTAAGGAGAAACATATTCTCAAAGAATATGAAATCACATTTTATATTCAATTCCTTTTTGCGAAAAATGGTAATGAAATTCGGATTTCGGAGCATGGAGTTATATAAGCCGCAATAATGAGTAATGGTGTTGTATCCTTTGTGAGAATTTTCTCATAGTTAGTGTGTTAGTGCGAAAGTACGTTAGCGCTTTTTTCCCAAGCCAACATACCAACACTTTAAATTTTCTGCGTTCTCCTCACGCTCTGTGTAAGATTAATTCTTCTCTCTAACTTTGCAGTTCTGCAGAGAGTTAAATTTATTTTTCGTTTGTTTCTTAAAGTAAATCCAAAAATTTAGTGTATCTCGTGGTTTATAAAACAAAAAAATCTCGTGGAATATGTGTTTATAATTTAAAAGTCGATTTTCAACCCCATCCTCAAGAATCTTGGATTTGTGTAATATAAATATTCAAGGGCAGGTTTGTCTATGTAATCTTTATTGATTTCTCCCACCCTATCATTTCCTCCAATAAGCTCAGTATCCGAAGCATATTTTTCTTCACTGTACATAGGAAGATGAAGAGAACGCAAATAATCTATCTTATCCGTGTTCGCAGAATCAACCCTGAAGCAATAATCCCCTGTTATATATTTGGCGTCAAAAATATTATTAACCTCGGCATAAAATAAAAAACCGAATCTACCGGATGAAAAACTTTTACTCAAACGTAAATCCCAGTAATTTTCATCCTGCCATTTAAGATTGTTCACGTAAGTCGGATCAATAGGAGAAAACGGATCGGCAGCATAGGGGTCGAAGCTAAAATAACTGCCGCCTGTTCCCTTATAAAGAAAACTCGCAGAAATATCCTTTAATATTTTACCCCAATTATCGGGAGTGCTAAAATTTAGAAAAAGACGAAAGTCCGGGTTAGATTTCATTTGAACATCGCCGTATCCGAGTTTACCGTAAGAACCCGTCTCTATATTATAAGCCAAAAAACCTTTAAAAAGTCTCCCGTATCTCTTCCTCAAAGAAAATTCCATTCCCTTTAGCTCGCCGTAAAAATTATTTGCATAAGTCGTATAAGCAATATCTCCTGACCCATCTATATCTGTCTCTCCGATTTGCTCTCTATAATCGTTAAAGTAGCCTGAAATATGAAACAGATACTGATCGAAGAAATCTTTTTCAAACCCTACCTCGTAAGAAACAACCTTAGGCAAATCCATTTGAGGATTACCAACGTACCGAATTGAATCCACATACTTACAGAACTTACCCAGAAGCTTTTCGGTCTCTGGTAATTCATAAAAATGACCAAAATTGAAGTAAAATTTGCCGAGCTCCTTAAGAGGAAAAGACGCACCAATACGAGGGCTAATCTTCCATTTAGAATTGTCAATAGTCGGGTTATAATAATCTAATCTTATACCAATCTTAACGTAAAGATCCTCTCCCGAAAACTTATCCTGCACGTAAAAACCTGCTCTTCGAGTTTTGCCGCTCCAGTTAATTTCCTCTACAACTTCACCCGTTCCATCTGGAATACCTCCGGATAAATATGAATATATCCAGTCATTATTGACTTCGAAGCCTGCTTTAAGCTCCTGTCCTCTTCTGACTTGCGAATTTATTTCACCCTTGAAGTTAAAAGTGCTAACATGCGAAGTGTCGACTACCGCTCTCCCGAAGTTACTAAATATAAAACCGGCAGGCAACAAACCCCTGTAATAACACTCGTTACCGGCAAAGCTTTCATAACCAAAAGGTGTTTCCCTTGGTATGCTTATATTTCCAAAAGAAATAAGATCTGTTGTGTCTCTGAAATCTTCCGAATAAGATGACTGCCAGATCGGAATAGATAAATGCTTAAATTTCGAGAAAAAAAACTTTAAATTATAGTATGCAGTTGGACTAAGATTATAGCTAAAGTCCAACCCCCACCCATATCTTTTTATATCATAAGGATTAAGCGCGTCAACCCAGTACATAAAATCTTTCCCCGCAACATTATAAAGGATATCTCCGCTTCGCGCCCAAATTTTGCCGTCCGAATATATTTCTCTTGAACCACTGGTAACAGTTTCTATTGTCTCGAATAAGCCTTTAACGTTAAGTTTGACTCCGGGTTTAAGACGAAAAGTTGTTTTCAAGTCGGTTTTATTCTCAATGTAATTTTCTCTTGTTACCAGAAGAGAAAAAGGTTCTACTTTTCTCGCACTCGAAACAAGAAAAGTAACGATGTTTATTCCGGGAAAAGGTCCGCCAAAACTAAAATCAATCATATGCCCATATTTGTCTCCATAACTACCGGGAATTTGACCCAGGCTATCGCTTCCTTCGGTTCTATATACATACCTGAATAGATCTCTCCACTCTTCCGGAGTGAGAGTATCCCCTATTCCCTTTCGGGTCTCAGCATACCCAATCCAACCTTCAAAAGGTTTATATTCATCTGCTTCTTCTTCCGGCAGCACTGAGGTACCTTTCCAGCACAAACTATCCTCTGTATCAACAAACGGACGAATGTGCACGTTCTCCGGGCTGAATATACTACTTCCATAATGCGGAAGGTAAGGAAAAGTATACAAGAAATCAGCCGAACCATGATAGGAATCACGTTCACCTTCTTTCTCGATAACGTTAACAACACACGAACTTACATTCCCGTACTCGGCGTCAAAACCTCCCTTGATTACATCCACATCCCGGACAGCAGATAGAGGCGGAAGCATAACCGAAGTGTTAAGCCTATTATCTAACAAAAAAAATCCATCAGTAACAAATGAAATACGGGAACCCTTTATTTCTCTCAAGCCTAATCCTGTAGTTCCGGCATACAAATCAAGATAATCTTCAAGGCTGAAAAGCATAGGAATCTCTTTTATTTCTTCAATATTCGAGTAATATCTTCTTGAAAACCCATCCATTTTAATAACTTCTTTCTCAGCCTCCCGGGTCACATATTTCCCTTTAAAATCCTTCGGAGAAAACAATTTAAGGTTCAGTTTGGTACTATGCTCTGCCTCAACAACAACGCCTTTAACAGTCAAAGGGAGGTAACCGATGCCTCTTGCCTGAACTTCATATATCCCGGGAGGAACATTAATTATATTGTAGTAACCGTCACTTTCACAATCTACCCCCAAACTGGTTCCCACGATTATTATATTTACGTACGATAAAGATTTACCGGTTTTTGCGTCAACTATCTTCCCTTCAATCTGACCACTTGTTCCGGCTAAACAAGACCAGGAAAAAACAAAAAGAAAAAACAATATAATAAGACGCAAATTATTGTAGATTGAAAAGGATGTTTCGTTTGGGTTTTTTAGTTTGGGTAAAAACCCGGGAATTTGGCACTTAAAATTTATTTTTTTTACTCTATATACTAATTTTATCAATTAAATAATCAACTAACCAAATAACCAACTTCAATCTGATTCTATCTCTATTGCGCCTTGTGAACAAGAAGCGACGCACGCCTGGCACTCTATGCACTCAGGCAAGTCGAATTCTATAACAAGTTTTGATGAATCATTGGGGTCTACTTCTTTATAATACTTATCGAGCGCAGCCTTATTTTTAACTTCGTCGTCAACAGGCTTACACCATCTCCCGCTCTCGCTGCCTTCCAGTATCTCTACGGGACAAGCATCAGCGCAATCGGCAAGACCCGTACATTTATTATAATTATAAATAACCTTCGGCATCATATCCTCCTTTCCTACATCGCTTGAAAAATTTATACGCGTATTCAATCTTTTGTCAAGGGTATTATATATTATCGAATCCCTTAAGTGATTAACCGGTTTTCCTTCCTCTTGACTTATCAGCCTCAACCAGTAAATTTTTCAGAGTAAAGAAGGTTTTTTAAAGTAAATCTTCAAATATTTGCGAAGCTAAAAAGTAGCAAGGAGAAGTATTTTTGTTTTATGATAAAGATTCATTAAAGAAAAATAATTTTGAAGCCTATCTGGCAGTAAAATTGTTTATAAGAGGAGAAAGAGGCAGATTGGCTAACTTCCTTTATGCATATCTCAGATGGATTGATGATTATATCGATAATATAAAGATAGATAAATCAGAACAAAAGAGTTTTTTACAAGAACAATCCAAAATGATAAATTGTCTCTATGATGGAAATAAATTTGAAACGAAAAACTACTTCGAAAAAGCCATTTCCGGTTTAATCGAATATGATATTAAAAACGATTTCAGGCTAAAGACAGTTCTCCAAAAAATGTTTGAAGTATTTAACTTTGATATAAATAGAAAGAAAAGCATTCCTCATTTTGAGGAACTAAACGATTACTCAAAGAAAATCGGCGATGCATATACACGTGCCTTGTTATTTTTTCTTGCCCCAAGCCTCCCCTATAAAGAAAAATTCTCTTTGTCCGCATATGCTTCTCACCAGGCGCATTTACTGCGGGACTTTACAATAGATAAGGAAAATCATTATTTCAATATTTCCCGGGAAGAAATAACCCGATTTAACATAAAAAAAGATTTAACAATGGATAAAAATTTCTCCAATTGGGTGAAAGAAAAAGTGGATAATATAAAATCTTTATTCGAAAAAGGGAAAAAACAGATTAAGAGAATTCCAATTTTACAGGTAAGACTAACGGGGTATCTCTACTGTTCAAGATACGAAAAAGTAATTACACGCATAGAAAAAAACGGATATAAACTTACCTGAACTTATATACAAAAGAAACATTTACGAAAAGCCACCTATCCATTCATCCATCTTAACTTCCAAAACATCCAATGGCAAAGCTCCGTCTTTCAAGATTTCATCATGTAAAGCTTTAATATCAAATTTCGAACCTAATTCTTTCTCTGCCTTAGCACGCAATTTAGAAATTTCCAGCTGACCAATTTTATAGGATAAAGCCTGACCCGGTATGGCTATATAACGTTCTATTTCAGCAACACTTTCCGACGGGGCAGCACACAGATTTTCCATAAAGAAAGTTAGCGCTTTTTCTCTGGACCATCTTTTCATATGTATTGCAACATCAACTACGAGCCGTATTGCACGAAACATTTCTGCCGACAAATGGCCATAATATTGATAAGGATCCTTATAAAGCCCCATCTCCTTACCCAGACTTTCCGCGTATAATGCCCACCCCTCTACGTATCCCGTATAACCTCCGAAACGTCTGAATTTCGGTAAATCCTCCTGCTCTTGCTGCAAAGAAATCTGGAAATGATGACCGGGGGAAACCTCATGCAAAAAAAGCGTAGTCATACCATATTTAGGATGCGCTTTCAAATCATAAGTATTAACATAAAAAACACCGGGCCGTGAACCGTCAGGTGCGGGACCCATGTATTGAGCTCCTGCGGCTGACTTCTCTCTGAATTTTTCCACAGGCTTGATTTCGAAACCGGCTTTGGGGATAAGCTTAAATAATTCCGGGAGTTTTGATTCTACACTTTCTCTCAAATCTTCGTAACCATTTAATAAAGATTCTTTATCAGAAAAATAAAAATTCTCGTCTTTCTTCAAATACTCGAAGAAATCCTGCATTTCCCCTTTAAAGCCAACCTTTTCTTTTATTCGATTTATCTCTTTCTTTATCCTTTTAATCTCATCCTTTCCGATCTCGAATATCTCATCCGGCGTCAAATTAGTCGTGGTTATTATTCTGACTTCATACGAATACCAGTTTTCACCATCGGGCAGTTCTGACAACCCTATTGATTCTCTACATTCGGATAAATATTCGTCTTTGATAAAGTCGTAGAGTTTTTTATACGTCGGAATAATCTGTTTCTTAATCGCCTCCGAATATTCTTCTGCCAAACGCGTTTTCTCCTCCCCGGCGAAATCGGACGGAATTTTCTTAATCGGATTATAAAACACACTATCTTTGATATCTTTCACAAGGTGAGCCTCAAACTGAGGAAGGGTTTTTTCCATAAGAACCCTGGGCTGCACTACGCCAATTCCAATCCCTTTCCTCATATTACCAATCGCCGTATCTACCCAAACCTGGAAGCCTTTTACCCTTTCCAAAAAATTATTATAATCTTTTACTGTTTTGAACGGGTGTAGACTATTACCGGAACCCATTTCCGCAAAAAAAGTCGGCGTACCGTGAAACTGATTCACGGGAATAAGGTGATCATTAAACTGAAAACCCTCTAACCCCAAAACCATATCCCGCTTGAAGATATCATAACTCAATCTATCCTGCCCAAATAGCAAATCCCGATTTATTCCTGAAATTTGACTCAGGTATTTATCGAAAAGCTTTTTCTGCTGATCTCTGTGCTCTTCGCTGATATCATTGGCGAATTTATCATCATAGCGTTTATCGCCAATGTAAGAAGCGTATATCGGGAACAGTCGAATCAATTCTTCGAAATACTCTTCGAAAATTTTATTTAACTTCTGACTCTCGTCTGATTTTTTATTTTCCATGTCTCAATTTATGAAGAAAAATACCTGTTGCAGCGAAGAGGATAATAACCAGGACACTAACCCCCGGCGAAAAAAAGAATTCCGCTTCAGGCTTAACCTTTACAAAACCCTCCACAAGCAGCGGATTGACAAGAGCATCTTCTATTGCATGCATCAGTAAAACAGGCCAGAGAGAATCGGTCAACAACCTGATCTCACCATAGACCAGCGCATAAGACACAATGGCAAGGAGAGCCAGCGGAATGAAGATAGCCAGATCCAGAGTTGTGTAGCTCTTAAGAAGAGCCCTGTCAAGAAAGAAAAGATAATACGGAACATGCCAGAGCGCCCAGATTAACCCGACTATTAAGTGCCCCGCGTAATCATTCAAACGAAGAGAATGAACTTTAGGCGTAAGATATCCCCGCCAGGCGAATTCTTCAAAAATATTTTTAAAAAATCCGGGCAGAAGAGCCAAGGCAAAAATTCGCAAGAATACGCCAAGAACGCCGGCAGAAAAACCGGAAAAGAGAATAAAGCCTGAAATCCTACCTATTATCAAGATGATTGCCGTAACAACAGGAAAAACAAGAACGGCTATAGAGTACCCAAGAAGATTATCTTTGAAATTCAGCCTAATTCCGAAATCCTTCCATCCGCCTCCGGCAAACGCGCGAAGTAAAATACACGCACCAAGTGGCGTCACAATCCACAGAAGCATACCCAGGCTTTCCGAAGAAGGATTTTTCATCAACACATCCAGCCCGTGCCCGATCCAGCCGATCGAAAGCACAACAATCGCGAAAATCGATAGATTACGAATTGTTATTTTTTTATTCTGATTTAACTTATTCATTTAAAAACATTTTAAATAAACGCTACCAATTGTCAACAGCAAAATTTCTATCTATCTTACATCATTAAAACACAAAGATTTTATTTTTTTTACTCACGACGCAAGACACACGACCTCTGACGCGGTTTAACAATTTAAGTAACCTAAAAAACCCTTGACAAATTTTAAAATTGTATTATATTATTGATACAATAATATGAAGATAGATAAAAGCAAGCCTATATGGAGACAAATAGTTCAGGAAATTAAGGAAAGAATTTCCAGGGGAGAAATCGTAGAAAACGTTCCCACGGTGCGTGCTCTCGCAGAGGAATTAGGCGTGAATCCCAATACCGTAGCAAGGGCTTACAGGGAGATGGAAAGAGAAGGTATTGTGGAAAGCTGGGTTGGAAAAGGCACATGGGTGAAAAAAAAGTCTCGCGATAAGCTGAAAGATAAGATGGTTGAAGAAGTTGTAGATAGTTTTGTTGAAAGCCTAACCTCGATGGGTTTATCTAAAAAAGAAATAAAAAAATTAGTGAGGAAGATAGATGATAAAAATTAAAAACCTTGTAAAGAGGTACAACGACATATACGCTATTAACAATATCAATCTGGATATCGAAGATGGTTCATTTATTGGGCTCGTTGGTCCGAACGGCAGCGGAAAAACGACTCTTCTCAAACTTATTTTTGGGTACTGCCGGCCGACTTCGGGAGAGATAGAAGTAGATGGAAAACACCCCGGAGTAGAAATAAAATCGACAACCGCATTTTATCCCGAATATGATTCCACTTACCACTGGATGAAAGCGAAGGATTTGATAAAATGGTATTCGGGATTTTTTCCTGACTGGAACAAAGAAAAAGAAAAGAATCTCATCGATTTTTTTAATATCCCAACTCACCGATATGTCGCGCATTTATCCAAAGGTCTGCGGGCAAAGTTAAAATTAGTCCTGACTCTCAGCAGGGACGCTAAGATATTTCTGCTTGACGAACCTCTATCCGGGATAGACCCGGCTTCAAGAGCAAACATTACATCCGGAATTCTTAAAGCATACAGAGAAGGACAAACATTTATATTTTCCACACACATAGTAACTGATGCCGAGATGCTCTTCGAGCGGACTATATTTATGAAAGATGGGAATGTTGCTATCGATGGTGAATCCGATGCGTTAAGAGAGAAATACGGCAAATCAATGGATCAGATTTTCAAGGAGGATCTTTATGGGTAGACTATTCAAGAAGGAACTCCTTGGAGAAAAAAACTGGATCCTTGGCTTTTGCGGATTTGTACTCGGTGTGAATTTTTTGTTTCTGCCTTTAGCTAAAGTTACTGAAGGCTTCATGGCTATGATGGTGATATTTTTTACTCTCCCCGCATTTCCACTCATGACTCTGGTCAGATCTTTTCTTATATTGAAAAACGAATGGGACTCAAACACAAACTTTCTTCTTCTGTCTCTACCGTTAAGGGGTTATAATATAGTATTAAGTAAGGTTGGGGTTCTGGCAGTAGAAATCTTTTTGTATGTATTTCTCGTATTTCTTGTACCTTACATTATGCTGACGGGGTTCACCAACCAGTTCAGTTTGGATGTGTTAACTTTTTCTAAATTATGGTTCTTGACTGCGTTCAGGATTCTTCTCATTGTTCCCTTTGCCATGTTTTCATATCTTTTCGGCAGAATTTTTTCCAGAGCACAGGGCTGGATTACTGCCGGGAGTCTTATCGGGCTTCTCGTGATATATTCCAGGTATTTGCATTTTGGAAGAAAAATATTTTCATACCTTCCGGAAGTTTCTATGAGCTTTACTTTAGCCGGGGACGTCGAAACTTTCAGCCTTAATATAGCAACAATGATGGCAACATTTTTATTCAGCGTAATTTTAACTTTAGCCTCTTGCTTTTTTATAGAAAAAGCAGAATTATAGTATAAAAATAAAGGAGGGTAAATGGAAAGTCATGTAAAAGCAGTAGGTATAATTCACATAGCCTTTAGTGTGCTTGGGATTTTAATAGCCCTTATTTTCTTTTCGGTACTAAATCTGGTTGCGAGAATACCGGATATAGATAAAGAAGCAGTAAGAATACTTCAAACAGTCGGCATGGTTATTCCATGGTTTGTGATAGTTTGTTCTGCTCCTGGAATTGCCGGAGGAATCGGACTTTTAAAATATCAGGGGTGGGCAAGAATTCTGGTTCTTATCCTATCTTTCCTCGCTTTATTGAATTTTCCTATCGGTACCGCAGTAGGTATCTACTCAATATGGGTCCTGTTCGACAAGCGAACGGAAAAGCTATTCGCCAAAAGCAAGAAGTAGACCAATAGTAAGTAGTGAGTAGAGATACGTACCAGATCTCAGGTTTTTAAAAAACAAAAATAAATCCTGTCAATCTGCGTTCATCTGCGTCCCATTCTTGGGTTGTGGGTCAATTTTTTCCTCTTGACTATTTCTTTTTCTTTGTTTACTCTGTAATTGATTCAATAGGGAGGTAAGATGGCGCAAAAGAAAGTTGATAGTGAGGGGATAATAAGAGAAGCTCGTCACATAGGGGGCTGGTTAAAGTTGTTGGGTATAGCTAAAATTGTTCAGGGCGCTCTTCTTATAATAACAATTGTAGGGGCGCTGCCCGGAGCCTTGAGTGTATGGGAAGGACTCTTATTGAATCGCGCATCCAACGGGTCGATGAAGGTCTCTACCGGAAAACTGGGAATCATGGATAAAGAGATGCTAAAACCTCTTAGAGTATACTTAATTATCCAGGTGGTAATTGCTGTTTTGTTAGTCGGCGGATTTATACTTGGAATCAGTATGTTTGCGCTTTTTGGCACAAGTTCGTTTTCTCACATCCTCGAAGTTTTTAAGAATTTTTAATTTAAATAAATTATTGTATTAGGAAGGAGGAAATATGACGAAAAAGAAAAATTACCTGCTTTTGTTAATCGTAATTTTGGCGTTAGTTTTTATCAGCTGCGCTCCGGGGAACGAAAAATGGGATCCGGAAATCAATCCCGGCAATAAAGCGGGATTCCTGTATGGAGTATGGCACGGCGCGATAATTATAATAACTTTTATTATCAGTCTTTTTACGAACGATGTCGGCTTGTATGAAATAAACAACACCGGCTGGCCTTACAATTTAGGATTTATAATCGGACTTAACATATCTATAGGCGGTATGTTCAGCGGAGGGAAGAGAAAAAGAAGATAATAACTTAACAATATTAATGGAGTACAAGAACTTAACCAAGAACACAAAAATACCGGTATTGGGTCTCGGAACCTGGGAAATCGGCGGAAGAATGAGTAGAGATACAAGTTACGACGCCGAAGGAATAGCTGCCATTCGAGGCGCAATAGAGCTCGGGTATACTCACATAGACACCGCGGAAATGTACGGGGCGGGACATTCGGAAGAATTAGTCGGGCTTGCAATAAAAGATTTTGACAGGGATTCACTTTTTATTACCACAAAAGTTTTGCCGGAACACCTGCGATATAAAGATGTTATAAAATCTGCCGAAGGCAGTCTTAAAAGACTAAAAACAGACTATATAGATTTGTATTTAATTCATGTACCCAACCCTAAAATATCAATAAAAGAAACAATGCAGGCAATGGACTTGTTAGTTAAGCAGAAAAAAATAAGATTTATTGGTGTAAGTAATTTTTCTGTAGAACAACTAAAAGAAGCGCAAGATTTCACAGAAAACAAAATCGTAAACAACCAGATAGAATATAATCTTCTAACGAGGCACAGCGGTATGTACAACGTAAATATCGAATCGGAAATAATTCCTTTTTGTCAGGAAAACGAGATTATAATTACAGCCTGGAAACCTCTCGTTAAAGGAATCCTATTTCGAGAAAAAAATAAATTATTGGAAGAGCTCGCCCTGAAGTACGATAAAACTCTTAGTCAGATTGCGATAAACTGGCTAATTAATAAAAAAAATATAATTACTATACCGAAGTCAACAAATTTCAAGCATCTAAAAGAAAACCTTGGCGCTCTCGGATGGAAACTTTCCGAAGAAGATATGAAAAAACTGGACGAGAAACTCAGGTGAGCTAAATTATGTCAAGATATAAATGTTCGCATTGCGGTATGGAATTTGATAAACCTGGGAAGTGCACAATGTGCGATGTCCCGCTTGAGGAAGTTTCAGAAGAGAAACCTTGCGAGCATTGCGGCCATGAAGAAATGAAACACGGGCATCACGACCACACCGAACATCATAAGCATATGGTTCAGGATTTTAAAAAGAGGTTTTTTGTTTCTATAATTGTCACGATCCCTATATTACTCCTATCACCTTTAATTCAGGACTTTTTAAATTATACGCTTGTCTTCTCGGGCGATAAATATTTGATGTTTGTTTTGTCGAGTTTTGTTTTCGCATATGGCGGTTGGCCTTTTCTTAAAGGTCTTTTTGACGAGTTAAAACAAAAACAGCCCGGTATGATGACCCTTATCGCTCTGGCTATTTTTGTAGCCTATGTTTACAGTGCTGCGGTTGTGTTCGGGCTAAAGGGAAAATATTTCTTCTGGGAACTCGCGACACTTATCGATATTATGCTGCTCGGTCACTGGATAGAGATGAAATCTGTCCTTGGTGCTTCAAGAGCGCTGGAAAAACTGGCGCATTTGTTGCCCGATACAGCGCATTTAGTAAAAGGAGACATCGTATCCGACGTAAAAATATCAGAGCTCGAGAAAGAGGATATCATTTTAATTAAAGCCGGAGAAAAAGTGCCTGCGGATGCAGTGGTCACCGAAGGAAAAAGTTATATAGACGAGTCGATGCTCACCGGCGAATCAAAGCCCGTTAAAAAAGAAAAAGGTGATAAAATAATTGGAGGTTCGGTCAACGGGGATTCGCCTATTAAGGCAAAAGTGGTAGGAACAGGAGAGAATTCCTATTTGAACAAAGTGGTTAATCTGGTTAAACAGGCTCAAGGTGCAAAATCAAAGACGCAGAGACTGGCAGACAGAGCCGCCATGTGGCTTACGATTATTGCAATAAGCGTAGGTATTATAACTTTAGTTGTTTGGCTTTTTAAAACACCGGAGGTGGCATTTGCAATCGAGAGAATGGCGACCGTTATGATAATAACATGCCCTCATGCTCTCGGTCTTGCCATACCTCTTGTTGGAGCGGTTTCTACATCTTTATCGGCAAAGAACGGTCTTCTAATCAGAAACAGAACCGCATTTGAAAACTCGAGAAAAATAACTACTCTTGTTTTCGACAAAACCGGCACTTTAACCGAAGGTAAATTCGGCGTAAGTGCTATTAAAACTTTTGATTCTGAATATGACGAAAAAGCTATAATAAAAATAGCAGCTTCTCTCGAGGTAAATTCCGAGCATTCTATAGCAAAGGGAATTTTAGCCAAAGCAAAAGAGTTAGGGGGCAGTCCGCTGAAAAGCGAAAACTTTAAAGTTATAAAAGGAGAAGGAGTAAAAGGTAAAGTTGGTAGCAAAAAAGTTCGGCTGGTAAGCAAAGGCTATCTCGATAAGAATAATATTAGAATTCCCGAAGAAGCCGGGAAAAAGTTAAGCGGCACGCTGGTATTTGTTTTGATCAATAATAAGCCGGTAGGTTTAATAGTGTTATCTGATAAAATTAGAGAGGACTCTTACGAAGCTATAAAGAGACTAAAAAAAGAAGGGATTAAATGCGTGTTGCTTACCGGAGACAACAAAGAGGTAGCAAAAGAAGTGGCAGATGAGCTTGAACTGGACGGCTTCTTTGCCGAAGTTTTGCCGCATGAGAAACAGGAAAAAATCAAAGAACTTCAGTATAAGGGAGAAGTGGTCGCCATGACCGGAGACGGAATAAACGACGCACCGGCTCTTGCCCAGGCTGATGTCGGAATCGCAATCGGTTCAGGAACGGACGTTGCAGCCGAAACGGCGGATATAATTCTCGTTAACAGCAACCCTAAAGATGTTGTATCTTTAATACTTTTCGGTAAAGCAACATATAGAAAAATGGTTCAGAATCTTTTCTGGGCGACAGGGTACAACGTAATCGCCATACCTCTTGCCGCGGGAGTTTTATATAAGATTGGAATTGTTATTTCGCCTGCTGTAGGTGCGATATTAATGTCTATGAGTACGGTAATTGTGGCAATAAATGCCAGTTTTCTGAGAGTAAAAAAACAATAAAGATTCTCCACTAAGACACCAAGGCACTAAGAACTGAATGATTTTTGTAATCCGTGTTATTTGTTCTTGAACTTAGCTATTAGCCTTTGGCCTTTCGCTGTTAGCTATAAAACCTAAATAACAAATCCTATTTATCCTATTCGTATCTGCGTCTAATTACTTGAGTGGGGTGCGGGCTCTGTGATCTCGGTGTGTTTTTTTTCTCTACGTCCTCTGTGGTTATTTTTTAGTTAGTGCGTTTGTGCGTGGGTGTGTTGGTGGGTAAAAAACAGATTTGAAATTCTCTATGTCTTTGAGTTCTTTGTGTAGACATTAGTTTTCTAGGGGTGAGTTGGGGGCTAGGCAACAAAATAATAAATCCTGAAAATCTGCGTTCATCTGCGTCCTATTATCTTTGTGTCTTCGTGCCTTCGTGGCATAAAAAAAATACTTGACTTCCTCTACAAGTTTTCCTATTATATCGAAAAGGAGGTCTTATGGAATTGGATAGTGTCACCGAAGAAAAAGTTATTACGAGCTCTAAGGATATGAATGGATGGATAAAGTTTCTGGCAATATTTTCTATCGCAATCGGAGCACTTTATGCATTGTCGATATTCGGAATTATAATAGCATGGATGCCCATCTGGCTCGGCATCATTCTCTTGAAGGCTTCAAAGAACTGCAGAGAAGTTGCCGATGGAAAAGTAGAATCTCTGGGGGATACGTTTAACTCTCTTAAGACCTTTTTTATTCTTACCGGAATATTCACTATAATATCAACGGCTTTAAGCGTTATATGGTTTATAATATTCGGAATAGCTATGGTTGGCGGTATCTTAGGTGAAACGGGAGGGTTCTATTAGAAAAAGTCCCAGGTTCATATGTGATTTCATGCTGGGACGGCTTGCGAAATGGATGAGACTGTTGGGATTAGATACTATGTATTATAGAAACACAAACGGTAAGACAATAATTCACCACAGCAGAAAGGAAGGGCGCAGGATTTTAACACGTTCTAAAATTCTGGCCGATAAGTATAATGATGTAATATTAATAGAATCCGAGCATATAATGGATCAGCTGAAGCAAATAGCAAACTTAGTGGATATCGAATCGCCGTTTTCCCGCTGTCCTGTTTGCAATACAGAAACAAAAGACGTAAAAAAGGAAACTATAAAAGAAGACGTCCCTCCTTACGTCTTTGAAATCCATAATGATTTTAAGAGATGCCCGGAATGCGGCAGGGTTTTCTGGAGAGGAACGCATTATAAAGAAATAGAAAAGGTAATAAATGAAATCAAAAGTTAATATCCTTTTAGTTGTTTTGCTGTTTATATCTTCCTGCGTCCCTATGGTCACGCCGACAAGAAGATACCAGGAAGAACCTACGGTAAGGATATTATTGAAAAAAAATCCCGGGAGTATCGAATTTACATCCGACTCAAAAATTAAAATTAAAACAGGCGATAAGAACGGCACTGTATCCGGGCGGGTATCCCTGTATTTCGACCCCGCTCTAAAAATAATTACACCCGAAGGAAACATAAAAGACCCCGAACTTCCAATCTCTTTAGAATCCACAAAAAGATTTATAAAAATAGATGGAGAAATCTATCCGGGAACAATAGTAGTATCAAGGTTCGGCGACGTTTTAGTGGTAAATCACGTTAAAATCGAAGATTATTTGAAAGGAGTTATACCTTTTGAGATGGGCAACCTGCCGGAGAGCCAGATAGAAGCGTTAAAAGCTCAGGCGGTCGCCGCTCGGTCCTTTGTTATGGCACACATAAAGCCTAATGAACCCTTTGATATAAGTACCACGATATGGGATCAGGTTTACGGGGGAGTGAGCAAAACGGATAAAATAATTTACAAAGCTGTTGAATCCACCCGTGGAATTGTTGCGATTTACGACGGAAAAATAATAGATGCCAAATATTCTTCTACGTGCGGCGGAATTACCGAGAACAACGAAAACATATGGATTGGAGAGAGAATACCCTATCTCCGCTCGGTTCGAGACGCCGGATGGGACAGAAAAGATTTCTGCAGGTTTTCCCCTCACTACCGCTGGGAAAGAATCTATGATAAGAGAGAATTTTTTGAGGTTATAAAGAAACAAATAAAAGACTTTTTCGGGAAAACGCCTAACAGAATTGAATGGATCAGAATAACAAAGAGAACGAGAACGAACAGAGTAAGAACTATTGAAATAAACACAGATATCGGAAAATTTTATCTTGAAAAGGACCAGATTAGAAGGCTTTTTAGCGATGACAGGGGCTCTCTGAAATCCCTGATTTTCCAGATAAAGGTAAAGAGCAATCAGATTATTGTTTCCGGAAAAGGCTACGGACACGGTGTCGGCATGTGTCAGTACGGCGCTATGGAAATGGCTAAAGAAAGATATAGCTATCAAAAAATTTTAAGTCATTATTATAAAGGCATTCAACTTAAAAAACTCTGGTAAAATGAAAATACTTCATACTTCTGATATACATATAAAAGAATACAAAGACGATTCCTGGAGAGCTTTCGAATCACTAATTAAAATCGGCTCAAAAGAAAAAATTGGCTTTTTTGTTATTTCAGGAGATTTGTTTGATGAAAAAAGCAGTTTTGTAAAATTATACCCCGAAATAAGACCCTTACTAAATGACGCGGATTATGAATTTATTATTATAGCGGGCAATCATGACGAAAAGGCTTTCGGCTCTGAGGCTTTTCTCGGAGAAAAAGTAAAAATAATAAGGAACCTTACCGAACCGCTGGAATACGAAAAGTTACGATTTTTCGGCTTTCCTTTCAGGAATATTACAAGCGGAGAGGTAAGAAATAATTTAAGAAAAATCAAGGAGCTTACTACCAACGATAAAGTCAATTTGTTGCTCTTTCACGGCGAACTTCTCGACCATTCATTCTCCGGCTCTGACTTTGGAGAAGAAGAAATCAGTTATATGAGCGTACGGCTCTCCTTTTTTGACAACCTTAATTTACAATATGTTCTTGCCGGCCATTTTCATACTAATTTTCAGGTATATGAATTAGACTCCGGAGGATTTTTCGTATATCCGGGCTCCCCAATCTCGATAACGAGAAAAGAAACGGGCAGAAGATCAGTTAATCTTTTCGAAGCAGGCAATCCTCCCTCTCAGTATAAGGTAAATACTCCTTACTACAAGAAACTTACACTTTCGATTTACCCTGAAGACACTTCTTCTCCGGTCGCGAAGATTAAGAAGAAAATAAGAAAATCGCCAAAAGAAGCCAAATTTCTGGTTTCTCTAACGGGCTATACGGAAGAAAACGAAGAAGATTTCCATAAGAAAATTAAAGAATTGGAAGATAAACATGCAAATCTTGAAATCGAAAATAGAGTAAGAGGTATAAAACAATTAACAGAAGATGAACTATTTAAAGCTTTCAATAGCAAACTCGAAAAGTTAAATCCTTCCAGAAAGCAAAAAATAAAAAAACTTGTTATTAAAAGTTTACTCGAGAGCGAAGAATGAGAATAAAAGAATTTTGGATAACCCATTACGGGCCGCTTCCCGACAGAGGAAAAACAGCCCTCTCTGATTTCAACTTAATCTACGGCGCTAACGAGACGGGTAAAACACTCACTTTAGAAGCGTTAATAAAACTTTTATTGGGAAAAAACGTAAAGGATTTTAAGAATATCAACAGGGTAAACCAGGAAGTTGACGGGTATATCATAATAAAGACCGAAGAAGAAGAAAAAAAACTCGGGAGAAAAATTCATCTTGATGATATTTTTCCTGTTACTGCCGGGGAGTGCCGAAATATATTTGTAATAAGAAATAGCGACCTTTCAATAGAATCCGAAGCTTCGTTCTACACAGAAGTTACAAACCGGCTGACCGGTCTTCAGACTAACAGAATAAATAAATTAAGAGAAAAGATTTTAGAATTTTCCGAGCTGACTCCCGGCGGAGATTTTTCTAACAGAAAAGAAGACGGTCATCTTAAAACAAGAATCGAAGATTCTTTCACACTTCTGGAAGACATAAAATCTCTTAAAAGAGAAATAGAAGAAGAAGGACTTGAGAAACTTGAGCGAGAATGGATTCGCCTATTTGATGAAATAAAAACAAAGGAAATTCTTCGGAGCAAGTTTGAAGAGGCGAGAAAAAGACTTGCCTACGAAAGAGCCGCAACCGCACTCAGTAAAATAGACAGCTGCAAAAAAGATCTCGAAGATTTATCTGCATTTTCCGAGGAGGATTTCATCAAATGGAGAGACGCCGAAAGGGAAATCAAAAGGATAGGAATAAAATTTATAGAAATAAATAAAGCATTAAAAGAAAGCGAAACGAGAATAAAAACCATTGAAGATGATCTAAAGGAAAAGGAAAATG
The DNA here is from genome assembly GCA_016930175.1 of Caldifarciminota bacterium. Classification (GTDB taxonomy): domain Bacteria; phylum Hydrothermota; class UBA3072; order UBA3072; family UBA3072; genus JAFGHJ01. Next base: position 48,077 of record JAFGHJ010000003.1, on the reverse strand, counting down.
AATTTAGAATAAAAAAGAACAAAAAAGAAAAGATAGACATTTTAAGATCCAGGCTAGCAGACTTAAAAAACAGAAAAATAGAAACATCTTCAGAAAGAACTTTTACTCTGGTAAACCAGCAAAGTTTCTTTGTGGTTTCGATTTTGCTCGCTATTTCAATTCTGGGTTTGATACTTAATCAAACTCTTGTATTCACAATTTTAGCAGGTGTTTTCGGAGTGTGTTTCTTTGTTTTTATGGGCCTGCTTTTAAAGAGTAAAAAGAGTAAAGCCCTATTTGAAAAACATTTAGAGGCGTTGAGAATAGATCTAACAGGACTGGGAATAAAGGGAGAAACAATCGAAGATTTCTTAGGTGAAGTTGAAATGTTTTCTTTGAAGTTCGGGGAGAAAGAAGGAGAAATTAACATGAAAAAAGTGGAGTTGGGAACCTTAAAAAACAGAATAGCGGAGCTAAAAGAAAAAACAATTCCCGAACTTAACGAAAAAACAGAAAACAATAACGACTTTATTCGGAAAATCAAATCCGATACCTTCGTTGAGAGTTTAAAGGAATTCAGCGAGAATTTAGAAAAAAAAGAAAGACTAGGAAGAGAGGTCGAAAAAGAAGAAAGAGTGTTAGAGGAAATCCTTGGGACCGGAGACAGAACAGAGAAAATCAGGGATTTAAAAGCCTTTGCTGAAAAGGCAAAAGACGTTGAGTTCAATGAGAAAGATTATGCTGTTTTGAGCAAAGAAATCTCATCAGCCAGGGAAAAGCTCGGCGAGTCCGAAGGCAAATTAAACATATTGAGTGAGAGATTTAAAGAAATAGAGAAAAAGGCGAATAATATCCTGGAAGAAAAAGATCTCCGCTGTCATGGAGTAAGAGACCTGAATAATATCGAAACAAAAGTCAGGACTTTTATCGAAGGAAAAGAATTCGCGAAGGAAGACGCGATTGTTTCTCTCGGAATACTCGAGGAGATAGCGGAAGAGGAAAAGACAAAAATAAGGGAGCAATTCGGCGAGGAAAGCGCTGTGTCTGAATATTTTTCTAAAATTACCGGAGGACTTTATACGAGTGTTATATTCGAAGAAAAAGAAGAAAAGATTATGGTTGTAAGAAAAGATGAAGCCATTCTTTACCCCTGGCAGCTTTCAGGCGGCACGTACGATCAGTTGTATCTTTCGATAAGACTTGCTCTCGGAGAAAAAATACTGGGGGGAGAAAAAGGGTTCTTTATTCTTGATGACCCATTTGTAAAAGCAAGCCATAACCGTTTAAAGGTCTTGATCAGGATGTTAAAAGATATTTCAAAATCCGGCTGGCAGATAATTTATATCTCCGCAAAAGAAGAGATAAAAGAAACACTCGGAAAGGACGACGAAGTAAAGCTAATAGAGCTGGAAAGTATTTTATAAGAAAAGGGTTCGAGGACTCAAGTAAAAAACAAAATTAAAATCTTTATGTTCTCTGTGTACTCTGTGGTAAAAAAAGGGGGCGGGGGGGCGGGAAAAACGCACCTTGACAAAACAATCAGTTCATATAATTTTACAAGCAACAAGAAGATATGATCGAAATAAGAAACGTTAGCAAAAGATTCAAGAAAGGCTGGTATGCCCTTAAAAACATTGATATCTCAATAGCAAAAGGTGATTTCCTATTTCTTACGGGACAAACCGGCTCAGGGAAAACCACTCTTCTGCGCCTTATATACATGGACATTTTCCCGGACGAAGGCGAAGTAGCCGTAGCGGGATTTCTGTCGTCGACCATAAAAGAAGAAGAAATTCCTTTCCTGCGAAGAAGAATAGGTATTATTTTCCAGGATTTTAAATTATTAAAGGATAAAACAGTTTACGAGAATGTCGCATTCGCGCTTGAAGTCACGGGTCAATCGGGCAGAAAAATGAGAGAAAAAGTTATGAAAGCGCTCACTCTTGTAGGACTATCTCACAAGAGAAATGATTTCCCATACACACTTTCAGGCGGAGAACAACAAAAAACAGCAATTGCAAGAGCTCTGGTGAGAGAACCCTTTATTCTTCTTGCCGATGAACCGACCGGCAATATAGACCCGGAAGGTTCCGAGGAAATAATAAAAATACTCCAGGAAGTAAACACCGCAGGGACCGCTGTTTTAATGGCTACACATGGTGTAGAACTTGCAAAAAGAATGGGCGGCAGATTCATAAACCTTGAACAGGGGCAAATAACAACAAAATAATATGTTTTCGCTAAGAGAAGCTTTAATCGGACTCAGGAGAAATGGCGTTATGACTTTCATTGCCATAGGCATAATGTTTTTTTCTCTTTTCCTGCTTGGGGCTTTCCTCTGGGGAACTTTTAATCTCTTCGGTGTAATAAACCTAGCCAGGGAGAAAGTCGAAATAAACGCATTCTTAAGAGAAAGCTTACCCCAAAAGCAAGTAGAAGAACTTTCCGAAAAACTTATGTCCATGGTGGGAGTAGAAAGCGTGGAATACGTTAGCAAAGAAGAAGCGTTAAAAAAATTTCAGGAAGAGATACAGGATGCTCCGAGTTTAATTGAAGCGGTAAAAACGAACCCTCTACCCGCATCGTTCAGTATAAAATTAAAAGACGGATTTACTTCACCTGAAAAAGTAAAAGAAGTGTCTGAGAAAATAAAAATTTTCGATGAATTTATCGCCGTGGAATACGGAGAAAGCTGGATTAACAGATTGGATAAAGTGGTAAAAATTTTATTCCTTTTTGACATCCTACTGGGAATAGTAATTGGTTTTGCTTCGGTTTTTGTTGTTTCAAACACTATACGTCTCACAGTTCTCGCCCGAAAGAGAACTATAGAAGTAATGAAACTCGTCGGAGCCACAGAAAAAACTATACATGCACAATTTATCCTCGCGGGCGCAATAGAAGGTGGTGTTGCCGCAGCTATGAGCGGGGGACTTTTATATTTAATTTATCAAGTGTCTTCAAAATTTTTCGTTAAATTTTATTTTCCTCATGATTTTATAATAATAGGTACTATAGTTTTTGGATTAATTCTGGGAATGATCGGCAGTAAACTAGCAGTAAAAACAACTTCAAAGGAAATGAAATTTGAGTCTCCTAACGTTTAAAGGCGGAATACACCCTACCTGCTGCAAGGAATTTTCAAAAGACTCCAAAATAAAAATAATAGAACCGCCCGATTTTATATATCTATATCTTTCCCAACATACGGGAATCCCTTCAAAACCAGTACTTGAAAAGGGCGCAGAAGTTGAAATAGGACAGAAAGTCGCAAAAGCAGCCGGAAAATTATCGGTCGGACTTCATTCTCCCGTAAACGGAACTTATATGGGCACGGTAATGTATCCCCATCCCCTGGGAGGTATGAAAGAAGCGATAAGAATACAAGTAAACAAAGAAAATTCCACACCCTTCAAAGAAAAAGAAAGGGCTAAAATATCGAACATTCCCAAACAAAAACTCATAAATATTATCAAAGATAATGGAATTGTAGGTATGGGCGGAGCTGCTTTCCCTACTTATTTTAAATTACAGGTCCCTTCAAGTAAAAAAATAAAAGATTTGATAATAAACGGTGTCGAGTGTGAACCTTTTCTCACTTCAGATTACAGGTTAATGATGGAAAAATGCGAAGAAGTTATGAAAGGAGTTGATATTGTAAGGAGAATAATAAACCCGGAAAACGTTTGGATTGCAATCGAAGCAAATAAACTCGACGCATTTGAAGTTATGAAAAGCACTTCTTCACTATTTCCATGGGCTAATTTCGCTTTGCTCAAAACCAAATACCCTCAAGGGTCTGAAAAACAACTAATAGATGCTATAACCGGAAGAAAGGTTCCGGAAGGGGGGTTACCTTTCGATGTAAACGCTTATGTTCAGAATGTAGGAACAGCCTTTGCAATATATGAGGCAGTTTATCTTGGCAAACCTCTTTTTGAAAGAGTCGTTACCGTAACGGGAAATGTCAGACATCAATCGAATTTTCTTGTCCCCATCGGAACCCCTTTCGAATACTTAATTAAACTCACGGAAGGTCCTATTGGTAAAATTTCTAAAATCATAAACGGAGGTCCTCTTATGGGTATTGCTCAATCTCAAATCTCATCCTGTGTTGTAAAAGGAACCTCCGGCATAGTCGTTCAGAATGAAACAGAAACACTCAAAAAAGAACCTTCTCCCTGTATAAGATGCGCAGCTTGCGTCGATTGCTGCCCCATGAACTTACTTCCCACGGAGATGTACAAACACATCGAAATGAATAGATTAGAAAAAGCGAAAGAAATGGGAGTTTTATCCTGCATGGAATGCGGGAGCTGTTCCTATGCCTGTCCTGCGAATATACCTCTTACACAGCAGTTTAAAATAGCCAAGAGCAGAATAACAAAAAAGGTTAATTAATGCTGCGTATAAGTCCGGCTCCTCATATAACCTCAAAAGTCAGCACACCCAAAATAATGTGGAGCGTGGTCGCGGCACTAATGCCGGCTTTCATATATGCAGTCCACATATTTGGAGAAAGAGTAATACTTCTAACCCTGCTTTCTATACTATCAGCAATGGGAAGCGAATATGTTTTCCAGAAACTTACGAAAAGAGAAATACGCATTTCGGACGGCAGTGCCGTAATCACCGGAATTTTACTGGCTTTCAATATATCACCTGAATCCCCGTGGTGGCTCCCTGTAGCCGGTTCTGCTTTCGCTATATTTGTTGTAAAACAAATATTCGGAGGAATAGGCTACAATATCTTCAATCCCGCACTCGCCGGAAGAGCGTTTCTCACTGCCTCCTGGCCAAGCTTAATGGCTGGAAACTGGGCGCCGCCCGCCTCGGGCACATTATCGGGACTGCCTACACAGGCTATCGATGGAATAGCTCAGGCAACACCTCTGACGTTGCTCAAGGTAAATCCTACCGAATCAATCGCACAATCGCTCAACTCAACTTATATGTTAAAAGCTTTATTCATAGGCAAAGTAGGAGGTTGCATAGGCGAAACCTCGGCACTTCTTCTTTTAATCGGCGCTTTTTACCTTTTCTTTAAAAAATACGCAGATTGGAAAATCTCGCTTGGTTACATAGGCTCGGTTTTTGTTTTTTCAGGGATACTATACTATTTAGGAAAAACGCCTGTAATTCCGCTATTTCATATATTATCAGGAGGGGTAATGCTCGGAGGGCTTTTTATGGCTACCGACATGGTAACCTCACCTGTAACGGTAAAAGGAAGATGGATATTCGGGGTAGCCGGCGGAATTATTTGTGTATTAATAAGAGTATGGGGAGGATATCCCGAAGGCGTTTCTTATTCGATTTTAATCATGAATATGTTCGTACCTCTTCTCGATAGAATATCCGAGAAAAAGATATTTGGGAGGTAATGATGTTGAAAAAAGTAAAGGAAGTATCTGTCTTGTTTTTAGTGGGTATAACATCGGCATTTCTTCTTTCCTTCGTATATAAACAAACAGCTCCAATAATTTCAAAATACAGAGAAGAATCATTAAAGAAATCATTAAGTGAAGTATTCGCCGATCCATCGGTCCGCTTCGAAGAAATAAAAGCTGATACCTTATGGAAAGTTTTACAAGGAGATAAGTATATAGGCATTGTTTTCAGATCCGAGAAAAAAGGATATTCCGGTATAATCAGACCGATTATAGGAGTCGACTCGACAGGAAGGATAATACGAGTTAAAATACCAAAAGAGGAACTCTCGGAAACACCGGGTCTTGGAATGAAAATTGCCGAAGAGCCCTTCTTAGACCAATTCAACAATCTCTCGGCAGATGAAATCTTTCTTACGAAAGATAAACAACAGGGAAAAATAGACGCTATAACCTCCGCAACCATCTCGTCCAGAGCTGCAACCGACGCAGTAAGGGAAGGACTAATACGATACAGTAAACTCCTACCCGGCTATGCTTTTAGAGAATTTTCAAAAAACTTCCTTGATTCTTTAGAACAAATAACCGATTCCGCACTTGCAGAAATAATGCCTAACCAGCTTTGGCAGATCTCCAATAATTTTGTCTATCTTTCGACTATCACGGATTCTGCTTTTGCTTTTAGACTCTTTACTCAAATCGAAAACAAAGTAATTAAAGACATATCGATTTTCATAGAAAATTCAGAAACCGATAAAGAGGAAATTACCAAAGAGAGTAAAGCAATGAAAGAATACTTAGAAAAAGTATTCAAAGATGTTCTAATAAAGAACATCGACAAATTGAAATTTTCCTCCGATTTTGAAGTTATTGCGGAAAAAGTCCGAAAAGAAATAAAAACGGTATATAAAAAATATATCGAAGGGAGAGAGAAATAAAACGTACCCTTATAGACGGAATAGTTAAAAACAATTTAATCCTGGTTCTGGCAATCGGTCTCTGCCCTACGCTTGCCGTAACGACATCGGCATACAACGGAATCGGAATGGGTATCGCTGCAACCTTCGTTTTTGTACTCTCTAATTTATTCGTTTCCTCTTTAAGAAAAATTATCCCTGCCAATTTAAGAATTCCTATATTCATTATTATAATTGCGTCGTTTGTAACTATAATAGATTATGCTTTAAAAGCTTACCTTCCTCCGCTTTCTGTTCAGCTGGGTGTATTCGTTCCTCTAATCGTTGTAAACTGCGGTATACTCGGAAGAGCGGAAGGATTCGCTTTCAAAAATCCGGTACATTTGTCATTTATGGACGGACTCGGAGCCGGAATCGGATTTACCCTGGTACTCTTTATAATGGGAACCATCAGAGAAATCTTAGGACAGGGTATCTGGATGAGTATACCCGGGATATTCGACGGTTTTAAAATTCTCGGCGCCTCTTTTACGGAGTCATCAATTATCCTGCTAATTCTTCCGCCGGGAGGCTTTCTTACTATCGCTCTGCTTATGGGTCTATTCAACTACTGGAGGAAAAAATAATGGATAACGTATTTTTGATATTCCTGTCTGCTTTCCTGGTAAATAATATAATATTAATGAAATTCTTAGGTTTATGCCCTTTCTTCGGTGTTTCAAGAAGAATGGAAACAGCCGCTTCGATGGGTATAAGCGTTATATTCGTAATGACGCTTGCAACAGTAATAACATGGTTCTTATATCAATTTATTCTTATACCGCTGAACCTTATTTATCTTCGAACGGTTGTATTCATCCTTGTCATTGCCTCTCTCGTCCAATTCCTTGAGCTGTTCTTTAAAAAACAATTACCGGCACTTTATTCCGCTCTTGGAATATTCCTACCTCTTATAACAACCAACTGCGCAATCCTGGGAGTCGCATTTCTAAATATTGACAATAATTTCAATCTCATTTCAGGAATCGTCTTCGCAATCAGCAGCGGCTTAGGCTTCCTACTCGCAATAGTTCTTATAAGTTCAATTCGCGAAAGATTGGAAAACGCTCCCATACCTGAACCTCTCAAGGGACTCCCAATATCTTTCGTAATTGCCGCTCTTATGGGACTCGCATTTCTCGGCTTCTCGGGCTTTCTGGGCCTTTCTCTGTGAAGTTTAAACAAAGTTTATATGATTTCCTAAAAAAAGAAATAAACAAAAAGAGGGTTCTTAACCCTCCAAGTTATCCCGGAGAATTACTTTTAGCTTATGGCTTTAAAGATAAGGCACCTCTTGTTCTACTAACGGAAGAAGACCCCTTAAAAGTTACTCAGGACGCAGAATTCTTTTTTGACAAAGTTCTCCTTTTAACTGAGGAGAATCTAAACCGTATCGGTGCAATAATTGCCTCAAAAGACTTCGACCTTTTAATCATTGAAGAAGGAAACCTTGCGATGGAAATACCCGAACAAGAATCCGTAAACCTTACACTGGGTAATAACATTTCCTTAGAAAAACTGCTGCTTTATCTCGATAGCGGAGGATTAGTACGAAGAAACCGTGTTTATGAAGAAGGGGAATACGTTAATCGAGGAGGAATAGTTGACGTATGGGCTTTAAATCATAAAAACCCCCTCAGAATAGAATTGGAAGATGAAAAAATAGCCTCCCTTAGATTTTTCAATCCCAGCAATCAATTATCTACAGCAAAAACAAAAAACACAACTCTCCTTATTAAAAAAGAAGAGAGTAAACCTCTCGAAGAAATACTCGGAGAATTTTTCAAAATAGGTCCGGAAACAAAAGATTTTAAAGTAGACGTAAAGCTAAATCCCACAGGGTACTCTATACCATGCACCCCGGCAATTTCCTTTCACAGGAATCTCGATTACTTCAAACAGGAACTAGGAAAACTAAAAAATTATCGTATTTTCATTGCCGCGGGTACTCCCGGTGAAATACATCGTCTTCGCGACTTATTCGACAATGATTTTCCGCAAATCGAGTATTTAGATACTTATCTATCAAAAGGTTTTATTATAGATAAAATAAAATTAGCCTTATTTACGGAATCCGATATTTTCGGAGCGTTGCGGGCAAAACACAAAACAAAAAAAGAAGAAATTCCAGTTGAGGCTGAAAGGGAATTTATTCGGGGAAATTATATTGTACACGAAGACTTTGGAATAGGCCGCTTTGAAGGTCTTGAAATAGTAGATATCGACAGAAGAAAGAGGGAATGTCTCGTACTAGAATATAAAAATAAAAGCAGGATACTTGTTCCGGTAGAAAAATCCGGTCTTTTAACACAATATATCTCAGGAGGAGAAAAAGAACCGGAACTTTCGGAACTTTCAAAAAACAAATGGGAAACAAAAAAAAGAAAGGTCAAGAAAGAACTGGAGAAGTATGCAGAGGAACTTCTCCTGCTTTACGCAAAAAGAACAGTTGCTAAAGGGTATTCATATGCTAAGGTTAATTCTCTTATAAGTGAACTCGAACTGTCATTTCCCTTTCAAGAAACAAATGACCAGGAAGAAGCTATAAATAAAGTTTATACCGATATGGAAAAGACAAAACCGATGGATAGACTCCTTTGCGGAGAAGTCGGATTTGGAAAAACCGAGGTTGCCCTTCGTACGGCATTTAAGGCTGCAATAGAATCGAAACAGTCGGCAATTATAACACCAACGACTCTGCTAGCAGAACAACATTACCGGACATTTAAAGAAAGGCTAAAAAAATTCCCGATAAATATTGAACTGCTCTCAAGATTCACAAAAAAGAAAGAGAAAGAAATACTGGAGAAAATCAGAGCCGGGAAATGCGATATAATTATAGGCACTCATATGCTTCTAAATAAAAGAATTGATTTTAAAGACCTGGGGGTGCTGATAATCGACGAAGAGCAGCGTTTCGGAGTCAGACAGAAGGAGAAATTAAAAGAGTTGCGTACTAATATCGATGTCCTTTCAATGAGCGCGACCCCAATACCCCGCACGCTGCAATTCTCACTACTCGGGATAAGAGACCTTTCAGTAATACAAACTCCACCCCATGGAAGAAGAGACGTTGTAACCAACGTAATTCATTGGGATGAGAGAAAAATTAAAGACGCTATCTTAAGAGAAACGGAAAGAGGCGGACAGGTTTTCTTTGTGCACAACAGAGTATCCAGCATCGAATCGGTAAGAAAGAAGTTAGAAAAAATCATTCCTGAGGTTAGAATAATTGTGGGGCACGGACAGTTATCAACAGAAATCCTTGAGAAAAGAATGACGGATTTCCTTAATCACAAATATGACCTCTTGCTCTCCACAGCTATTATAGAATCAGGGCTCGATTTACCTAACGTCAATACTATAATAATAGATAAGGCTGAAAATTTCGGCCTGGCTGACTTACACCAGTTAAGGGGAAGGGTCGGACGTTCCTTAAGGCAGGGTTTCTGCTATCTCATTATTTCGGGAGAGCTGAAAGGTAAAGCAAGAGAGAGAATATCGACAATTAAAACATACTCCCAGTTAGGTTCCGGTTTTAAAATTTCACTTAAGGATTTGGAAATAAGAGGTGCCGGCGAAATTCTAGGCAAGGAGCAACATGGTCATATTGCGACAATCGGTTACAAATTATATCTAAAAATATTAAACGAAGCAATTAAAAAAGCCAAAGGCGAGACAATAATAGAAAAACCCGAAGTAGAGGTTTTTTTGCAGGGTTCTTTTTATATTCCAAAGAGCTACATTCCGGAAGAAGATGATAGAATAGAACTATACCGAAGAATTTCTTCCGTCGAGAATTTGCCGGAAGTTGAAAAATTAGAGAACGAAATAAAAGACAGATTCGGGGAAACACCTCCCAATGTTATCCGAATATTAAAATGGGCAAGGATTAAAATCCTTGCGGAGGCTTCCGAAATAACAAAAATAGAAGAAGGAATTAAATACTTCTCTTGCGAAACTAAAAAAACTTTGAGTAAATCTCAAATAGAAAAACTCATCTCAACCATAGATGGAATTAAATTTTCTTATAAGGATAAAACCCTGACTGTTTTGGTACCACGCGATTCTGTTTTTGAATTCCTGGAAACCTTTAACAAATAGCCACGAAGGCACTAAAACACAAACAAAAAACAAATTTATTTAACCACGAAATACACTAAACACACTAAATTTTTTATTGTGTTTTTTGAGACCCCCCCTCAACTCACCAAAGAGGAACAACAAATTACACGAATAGCACAAATATTTTATTTGTTTGTTCTTTTACTTGAAATCCGGAATCCTGGAAACCTTGACCCCTAATTTTAATCTACCGCAAAAAGTCTATTCGCCCAAAGGCAAGGGACCAGCTGATATGTTCAGTTCATATGTCTTGGAATTCTTACCGTTCTCCGAGACGACTATTATTTCTACGACAAAATTCGGCGGAGACGTTTGAACCTGGATTTCTTCACCCGATTCGACCAACTCTCCATTTACTTGAATCGTTGCCAAACCATTCTCGGAGGTAGCCACGAGAGAGATGCTACGTGGAAACGTGGATAAGCTAACAGAATACTCCGTAATATCGGGCGAGAAAGGAGGATAAAAAATCCCCTCCACTTCATTAAACATAACAGTAATAGAACTTAAGGAAGCGCTTCCCTTTAAGGAGTCGCCAGCATCAAAGATACTGCACGACATTGACATAAAGATTATAACTAAACATTTACAATTCCATTTCATAATACAATCATTATCTCCTTCTTTTTTCTTTTAGATAAGATTTTTTTGATTTGGTTCCCTAAATTCCTATTTTTGTTTTAACTAATACCTAACTCCCTGTCAGTCCCAGGTTATATCGATTTCACTTGCAGGATCGCCGCGAATTAAAGATTTAACGACTTCCAGCTTGATATTTTTGCAATCGCAGATTTCCAATGCTTTTTCTACCCAGCCTAAAATCCTATTTTCAACAATTTCATCCATTTCGGGAAATTCGGTTATTTTTAAAAGTATCTTCTTTTCACTTATTTCAATTACTCTCATAGAACTCGGTTTGTAATAAGCCCCGAAAATTTGTGATGCGCGTTTTGTTAAAGACTGTGGTGTCGCAACTCTTACGTATGCTTTATAAAATTCTTTAAGAGAATATTCGGCACTGAAGCGCCCTACTTCCCAAGCGCCCTTTAGATTTTTTCTGTAGAACATGTCGCACATTTTTCTTGTGGGCTCGACAAATACTGTTTTTAAAGGAAACCACGAACTAATGAGGATTTTGCTTTTATATACTTTCTTTGCTTCTTCTGAGAGGGAGTCAAGCCATATATTAAGGTTCTTTGTGCCAAAATTACTTTTTATGAATTTAGGCAGAACAATAATTGCGCTTCCCTTTACTTCCATTTTCCCTTTCCTTATTATAATATTATACGGTCTTTTTCTGACATGTCAACGTACTTTTTTTGATTACAATTCGATTCTTATGCTCTTTACTTTAGAAAATTTTATTATAAATTATAAATTAAGATTAAGGAGGATGACATGCCAAAATCTTTCAAAGAAACTTCTAAACACAAGGGCCTTAGTCCCGGAACCGTGGTTTATATTGGGGAAGAAAAAACTGCCGAGGTTAAGATTTCGGTAATCGATTATAATAAAAACGAATTTACTAAAAGAGAGGGAGTAAAAGAAGAAGAATGTTTTCCCTTTAAAGAAAAGGATTCGATTACATGGATAAATGTTGATGGTATTCACAATACCGATATTATTGAAAAGTTAGGAAAATGCTTCGACCTTCATCCTCTCGTTATGGAAGACATAGGAAATACAACACAGCGTCCGAAAGTGGAAGATTTCGGAGATTATATATTCGTTGTGTTAAAAATGCTTTATTTCGATGAAAGAGGCGAGGAAATCGAAGTTGAACAGGTGAGTCTGGTGCTGGGTAAGAATTTTGTTATTTCTTTCCAGGAAAAAGAAGGAGATGTTTTTGACCCTGTTCGAGATAGGATCGAGAAGGGAAAAGGCAGGATTAGAAAGATGGGAAGCGATTATCTTCTCTACAGCTTAATAGATGCAGTGGTGGACAACTATTTTTCCGTGCTTGAAAAAATGGGAGACCGAATCGAAGAATTAGAAGAAGACATTGTCGAGCGCACAGAACCGGAATCCTTACACAATATTCATAAATCAAAAAAAGATATGATATTGATTCGCAGATCCGTCTGGCCGCTACGGGAGTTGGTGAATTCTCTCGCCAGAGAAAAAACTTCACTTATTTCAGCAAACGTAATTATTTATTTTAGAAACGTATACGACCATACAATTCAGGTTATCGATACTGTCGAAAATTTTCGTGACATGCTTTCAGGATTACATGACACCTTTCTTTCGAGTCTGAGTAACAAAATGAATGAGATTATGAAAGTTCTTACTATGTTCGCTTCGATTTTCATTCCTTTAACTTTTATCGCAGGTATCTACGGTATGAATTTTAAATTCATGCCTGAACTTAATTGGCGCTGGGGCTATTTTTCTGTCTGGGGAGTCATTATTACTCTAGGAGTATCAATGTTATTTTATTTTAAACGGAAAAAATGGTTGTAACTTTTAAAAGACCTCAAATAAATAAAGGTTCTTTCAAACGAAAGAACCTTTATTATATAATCGTAATATAACATCAATTAATAAAAAGTCAAGGACATAAGAAAAGATTTTTCGCTTTTTTGTTTAAGACTTTGATTTACAGATACTTATAATTATAAGTTACCTGATTGCCTTTTAAGGTTTTTCGGTGTTTTTTTGCTAAATTGGAACAAAATTTGACGCGGATGGGTCTATAGAATAAATAAATATGCGCAAAAATATACTTCTCTTAGAGATTATTAAACTAATACTGCTGGGCGGTGCATTAGGGTGCCCTGCTATGATGGTGGGCCCGGGACAGGGGATGTCGCCGGTGATGGAGGATATGGCCAGGCCGAGCTTCGTAAAATCCTTCAGCGTCGTCTACCAGATAGTATATAATGAAGAGTCCTTCCCTTATATTAAAATATATTACAATATTCCATATTCGGGAATAACTTTCATAAAAGCAGATTCTCTCTATAAAGCTTCGTTTAGATTGAATTTTAATGTCCTTTATGAAGGCGAAACAACTTTAAATAAAAGTATCACAGAAGATATTAAGACAAAGGACTACTCTAAGACTGTTTCGTCTAAAGATGCTTTTTTCGGAACTTTTAGGGAAAGTATTTCTACCGGGAGCAACGAAGTATCCATAACGGTGATGGATAAAAATTCTGATAGAAGGTATGTGTGGAAGCGTGAAATTCTGGTTCCGGAAATTTTAGATACTTTAAGGCGGGATTGATGTTTTATAAATTTTTAAGATTCTGCAGAAAAATCATAGACGATATTATCTGGAAATTTTATGCGGATATACACTTAAGAGACATATTAATCAAAATAGGAGAGTATAAGAAAAAAATTTGATTTCCCTACTGTCAAAATAACCTAAAATCAGACAAAGATTCGCACAGATTTAAAATGATTTTATATTTATATTTCTTTACTCATTAAACAATACTCTCGACCCACTTAACTGATTCCAAAAATCAACCAAGCAGGATTAAGAGGCTCTTTCAAAGAAGACCTAGTCCTTCTGGTTTCAAATCAATAAAATCAATAATAGCTATTCCACGAAAAACGTCTTTCTAAGTCGGATATCCTCTGAGGAGCTGCCAACTTGAATCTCAAATTCACCCGGTTCTACAATAAAGTCATTCGATTTAATATCGTAAAACGACAATTCGGACGCCGGGAGATTAAACGAAACGGTTTTTTGTTCACCCGGTTTAAGAGTAATACGCCCGAACCGTTTTAGCTGGCGGATTGGCACCTTTACTGAAGCTCTTATATCACGAACGTAAACCTGAACGACTTCGTCGCCTTTGTAGCTGCCGGTATTTTGTACGGTACACTGGATTTTAATCGAACCGTTCTTACCAATTTTGCCGGCACTTAATTTCAAATTACTGTATTTGAATGTCGTATAAGAAAGCCCGTGACCAAATGGGTACAAAACGGGTTTTTCAAAATACATATAGGTTCTGCCATGATTGATAATGTCATAATCGGCAAAGGAAGGAAGCTGTTCTGTCGACGCGTAGAATGTTTCCGGGAGTTTGCCGCCAGGATTAACATCGCCGAAGAGCACATCGGCGATTGCCGTTCCGCTCGCCTGTCCGTTATACCATGCTTCGACGATTGCAGAGGCGTCTTTTTCCGTTCCCGAAAGAGCCACGGGTCCGCCGTTAATGAGAACAATGATAATATTGGAATTTACCTGCGTAATTTCTCGAACCAGCTCTCTTTGCACTTCAGGTAATGTAATATCCATGCGATCATTTTCTTCTTGAGAAATAAGTGGATGTGTTCCGAGAACGAGGATTACCACATCGTTTTCTTTCGCGAGTTCTTTTGCCGCATCAAAATCCTGCTGACCGAGATCCCACACCAATCGTGCCGTTGCGCCTAGACCATTATCATAATATTCGAATACGATTTTATATTCTTTTCCGGCTTTTAATTCTATGTTAACTTTGTTGGGCTTCTCACCATGGTCGGTCCAATCTTCAAATAATAATTTGTTGTCTAAATAAAGTCGCGATCCATCATCTGTTCTCGTTCCCAGAGAAAACACACGGGTTTCCGGGGGTATTATTTTCCCTGTCCAGCGAACCGAGAACTGATCTTTGGGCACCTCGGGAGCCGGAGAATTTTCGCCCCAGCGAAAATTTATAATGGAATCTAAACGAGTTAAAACAGGTAAGCTTTCTAAGTCCATGTTATTGAAATATTGCCCGATCATTCCTTTTTGACCGGAATCATCAATTTTTGCAAAATATTTTGTTTCGATTGGTTTTAAAAGTCCGCCGCCAACTCCGCACCCTTCTACGTAGTTGACTTTAATCCCATAACTCGATGCTTTATTTTTTATACCTTCGAGCGGACTGATTCGGATTCTGGGCCAGCCGCTGTATATACCCAACTGGCACTCTTCCGCGTTTGGTCCGATTACCGCGATAGATTTTATTTTATTTTTATCCAGCGGTAAAATACCTTCATTTTTTAATAAAACTATCGATTTCTGGGCAGCCTCGAGAGCCAGATCACGATGTGCCTGACAGTCCAGTTTTTCTTCCGGTATCGCGCTGTATGGAACCATTCCGGGAGGGTCAAACTCGCCTAAACGAAATCGCGCAGAAATAACCCTTTTAAGCGCGCGGTCGAGGTCTTTTTCATTAATTAATCCCTGCTCAAGAGCTTCGTGTAAATGACTGCTATAACAATCACCGCAATTTAGGTCACATCCCGCGAGAATGCCGCGCGCTGCCGCTTCGGCTCCCGTTTTATAAAGATGATGTCCGGAAATCATATCATAAATGGCTCCGCAGTCGGATACAACATAACCTTCGAATCCCCATTTACCTCGAAGAATGTCGGTAAGCAAATAACAATTGCCGCAGCATGGCTCTTGATTTAATTCGTTATAAGCGCACATAATAGAAAAAGCCTTACCCTCGACAACGGCCTGCTTGAAAGCCGGCATATAATATTCCCATAAACTGCGCATATCCACATCGGACGAACCCGAGTGGCGGCGTATTTCTTCGTTATTGGCAATAAAATGTTTCGGGGTCGAGACGGTTTTAAGGTAAAAAGGATGATTTCCCTGCATACCTGTTACAAACGCGACACCCATTCGCGAAAGCAAATAAGGGTCCTCACTGTAGGATTCTTCATTTCTTCCCCAGCGCGGATCACGTGCGATATTGACTGTCGGGCTCCAGTACGAAAGTCCTTTCCCTGCAATTTTGTTTTTAACACGTGCTTCATCAGAGATAGCCGTCGCCACTCTACGTACAAGATCAGGGTCCCAGGTTGAACCTAAAGCGACTACTTGAGGAAAAGAGGTTGTTCCTACATCTAATATTCCATGCAAAGCTTCATTCCAATAATTATACTCTGCGACACCAAGGCGAGGAATAGCTCCTGAACGGTTAACCAGTTGACCAATTTTTTCCTCGACCGTCATCAAATTAACAAGGTCTGCAAGCCTTTCAGCATAGGAGTTCGGTTTGAACACATTTATCATTACAGTATCGCTTATTTTTTTATTGCCGGTTCCGGAGGCAGTTAATTTCAACAAATAATAACCAGGGCGGGGAAACGTAACTTTAGTCGTAGACTCCGCAGCATTGTAAAAACGAACTTTAGGATTCGCGGGACACGTCCATAAGACAGCGATACTCTCTGGGGAAACATTTCCCTTAAGTTGAATTGTTCTTGTCTTTTCCCAGTTTACAAATTGGTTTGTTCCGGCA
Source organism: Caldifarciminota bacterium (assembly GCA_016930175.1). Classification (GTDB taxonomy): domain Bacteria; phylum Hydrothermota; class UBA3072; order UBA3072; family UBA3072; genus JAFGHJ01. The sequence goes on along the minus strand of JAFGHJ010000003.1, from coordinate 31,382 downwards.
TCGATTTTAATTTCATTAGTTTGAGAAGCTAAAAGTAATGGTATGAAAAGTAAAATTAAAGCTATTCTAATAAAGTATTTTTCAGTCTTTTTATTCATTACATCCTCCGTTTTTTGTATCTGATTCTATTAGATGATATAAAAAAAAGGAACGATTGTCAAGATTGGAATTGGACGCAGATTAAAAAGGATTAAGAGGATTTTTTGTTGTTCTTTTTAACTGATGACTGTTAACTGAGGACTTGAGACTATGTTGTCTCTTCAAATTATAAAGACTTAGCCTTTTGCTTATAAATAGAGTGCGCAATTCCATCTTTTTTGTGATTTTTTATCGAATACATCAGAGAATCGACTAACTCTATCATCTCATCTATGCTGTCAGGACAGGACTCGCAAGTTAAAATGCCAATACTGAATGAGATAGAGAATTCCTCGAGACTTTTTTTACGCTTAAGAGTATCTTGTATTTTTTTAACAGCTTTGTCAGCGGCCTTATACTCTGTTTCCGGGAACAGAATAACAAACTCATCTCCTCCCATACGTGCCACTAAATCGTTTTTTCGAAGATTTTCTTTGATGGTGCTGGCTATAGCTCGAAGGACATCATCTCCTTTGGAGTGTCCGAATTTGTCGTTAATAGCCTTTAAATTATCCATATCCATATATGCAACCGAGAAAACCCGTCCATATCTTCTGCACCGTTCAAGTTCCACAGCAGCCAATTCGTAAAAGGAGCGCGAATTCATGACGTCGGTAAGAAAGTCGAGTCTTGACATCACCCGCTCGGTACTCAGAGCAGTCTTCAATCTTGCCAGTAGTGTCGTCACGACAACGAAAAAAAACAGCCTGACGGCTGCGTAGTAGTAGTGAAGTGAAACAGACGAGTAAACTTTACCTTTGTAAATTTCGGCAAAAGTCCACATGGCAACGATAAAAGCGGAAACAGCAATACTAAAGGCTTTCCCGACAAACCATGCCGATATCGCGACAGGAATCAAGTAGAGAAGCGCTATTGAAATCTCTGGATTTGTGAATAGTTCAAGCGACACGAGACTTGCGACCAGAATTAAGGTCAGGAGGGTCCATAGCCATTTAACCTGTGCACTCGAGTTCATTAGTGCCGACTCTATTTTTATGCTTTGCCAACGCATGTTTCTAACTCTATCACCTTAGAGTTTTTTACGTATCTTGCCGTTTTCGGCAAACCTTACTTCCGTAATATAGACGATCTTCATTTAAAATTAAAAGTAATATAATATTTTTTTAAGTCAAGATTGTATTAGCCACAAAGACACTAAGGAAGGAAGATTCTAAATTTTTTATTTCGACCCTGAAAACTCGACCTCTGACTTTAATTATCCTCAGGGTACAATCCTGTTGATACCCATACAAACAGTTTAATTGTACCACTTAAGAATACTTACTTGACTTTTTTGTTTAATAGAATTAAAGTGCATTTGTATGTGGTTCTTAAAGTCTGTAGAAGAAACTCTCAAAGGTTTTAATGTCGATCCTGCGGTTGGTCTTTCCGACGAAGAAGCGGAAAAAAGGCTAAAAAGATACGGAACGAACGAGCTCCAGGAGAAAAGGGGTAAAACGATTCCGCAATTATTTATAGAACAACTGAGGGATACTCTTATCTATGTATTATTGGGAGCGTCGGTGATTACTCTTTTTATGGAGGAATATATCGATACAATAATCATTCTGCTGGTGATTATCATAAACTCCGTACTCGGAGTCGCTCAACAGGTAAAAGCAGGAAAAGCAATCGAAGCCCTTCGTGAATTGGCGTCACCCAGAGCTCTTGTTAAAAGAGACGGAGAAGTAAAAGAAATCGAGTCTCAGAAAGTGGTTCCCGGTGATATTCTTATTCTGGACGCGGGAAGATTCGTTGTTGCCGACCTCCGTTTGATAGAATCTGTAAATCTTAAAATCGAGGAATCCACATTAACAGGTGAGTCTATTCCATCAGGCAAGGACGCGGAGCTTATCCTCAACAATCCTCAAATACCTTTAGGTGACAGGGTGAACTCCGCTTTTATGTCCACGCTGGTTACTTATGGTAGAGGTGAGGGGGTAGCTGTTAAAACCGGCATGGATACCGAAGTCGGGAAAATCGCCGAGGTTATAGAGACCGAAGAACCGCCGACTCCGCTCGAAATAAGGCTCAGTGAACTCGGAAAAACACTTGGCAAACTCGCTGTCGGTATCTGTGCTTTAATTTTTGTCATTGCTTTACTTCAGGGAAGAAATTGGTCTGAAATGTTTTTAATGTCTGTTTCTCTCGCTGTTGCCTCAATACCTGAAGGACTTGTAGCTATAGTCGCCGTAGTCCTTTCCATCGGCATAACCAATATGTCCAAAAGAAACGCAATCGTTAAAAGATTGCCGGCCGTCGAAACTCTCGGTTCTGTTAATATCGTTTGTACGGATAAAACCGGAACGCTTACTCAAAATAAAATGACTGTTACAAAATATTTTAATACAGGGGAGGGTGAAGTTTCTGTTAAACGGGATAGTAAAAAAAGAGTAACCGAAGCCGCCAGGTTACTGGCGAAAGCGATGATACTTTGTTCGGATGCCACTTACAGAGAAGGCGAGGGAACGGGCGACCCAACGGAAATCGCTCTGCTTATTTTTGGAGACAACCTCGGTCTCGACCGAAAAAGTTTAAATAAAAAGAATAAACGCATAGGAGAATTGTCATTTGATTCAAACCGGAAGGTAATGTCAACACTCTGCAAAAATAAAGACAGCGGAAAGTTAACTGTTTATACAAAAGGCGCGCTTGAAAGTCTGATGGGTATATGTACCCGTGTTTTAGAAAACGGAAAAGTAGTTCCAATATCTGAAAAACACAAAAAGCAATACTCAGCAGCCGAGAAAAACATGTCTGCCGAAGCGCTACGCACACTGGCAGCAGCTTATAAACCCGTAGATTCTGTCATCGAACCGGGCGAGATGGAAAAAGATTTAATTTTATTAGGGCTTGTCGGGATGATAGACCCTCCGAGAGAAGAAGTTAAGCTATCTATTAAAAAAGCAAAAAAAGCAGGCATTACAACTGTAATGATTACAGGTGATCATAAGAATACGGCTTTTGCGATTGCGAAGGCTCTCGATATAGCCGAAAGCGAAAAACAGGTAACCGCAGGAGAAGATATAGATAAATATACAGACGAAGAATTTGCAAGCAATATTAATAATTATCGGGTATTCGCGCGTGTTTCACCGCAGCATAAAGTCAAAATAGTTCATGCTCTTAAAGCACGAGGAAATATTGTCTCGATGACGGGTGACGGAGTGAATGACGCGCCCTCTTTAAATACTGCCGATATCGGCGTTGCAATGGGGATAACGGGCACCGATGTCGCAAAAAGCGCTTCGGATATGATTCTTACGGACGATAATTTTTCTACGATTATTTCCGCAATCGAACATGGAAGAAATATTTATAACAATATTAAGAAATCTGTTCTTTTTCTACTTACGTGCAATCTGGGAGAAGTAATTTCTATGTTTGTTTCAATTCTTATCGGTCTCCCTGCTCCATTAATTGCGACTCAGATATTATGGATTAACCTTTTAACGGATTCTCTTCCCGCCGTAGCCCTCGGTATGGATCCCGGTGATACGGATGTAATGAAAAGAAAACCGCGTTCCCCTGAAGAAAGCTTTTTCGCGCGAGGCGCGGGTGTACGTGTTTTAGCCGGAGGAATATTGATAGGTTTATTGACAATGTTCGCCTTCTGGTACGGGTTTTATAAACACGGATATAGCCCCTTCGATGATTCGGTTCCGGAACATATCTTGCGATACGCCAGAACAATGGCTTTTATGGCTATAATTTCATGTCAATTATTTTATTCGTTGGCTTTTAGGAATAGTATAAAGTCTATCTTTCAGATTGGAGTTTTTTCAAACAAATATCTGATTGGTGCGATTATGCTCGGATTATTTATGCAATCGATTATAATAGGAACACCCGCAATGAGAAACGCGTTTAAGTTACAGATGCTTGATTTCAGCGGTTGGGTTACTGTTATTTTATTAGGATTGATCCCTCTTTTATTCAACGAAATAGAAAAAATATTCCTCAGGTTCAGGGAAAACAAACAAAAAACTCCCGAGCTAATCGGCAGTTAAAATTCTACCAACACCCCTAAATAATGGGACGCAGATAAACGCAGATTGTCAGGATTTTTTTGTTGTTTTATTCGAACTTCTTAAAAATATTGTCAAGAGTCGAGATTTGACCCAGGCACCCATTTCTTTTCTAACGTGGATCGAATTCGATTTCAGATGTAATAGTATTGACGATAAAAGATCCAGTATCAGTCGCAAAGAAAAAAAATGGATGTTCAAAATCCGGATGTAATGGTTGAAAAAGCGACCAATTATGAAATGAATCTACACCGTGTTCTTCTGTAAGCAGATCCCACGCATCACAAACATCCATTTCGATATTCACAAGATCAACGGAAACAACAATTCCCTCGAACATACCCTGCAAAGAATCCGTAATTATGTTCCATTCATCATCTACACAAACTAATTCCCAGATACTATCAGTAGGGCCATAAGGATCATACGCTGTTGCAATAAATTTGAATACTTCTGTCATATCCGGATCTGTCATAAATTCGCCATTCTTTCTTGCACCGAAAGCCGAAGCAATATGAACTCCACTATCTTTTTGTAATGCAATATCTTTTGCCTCTCTAATTTTGTCAATACTAATACCATTAATCTCTGGTTCATGTAGTTTACATCCAATTGTTAACAGTAAAGCACACAGCATAATCAATACATATTTCTTCATAAGGCCCCCTTTTTAAGGTTTTTCTTAATTAGATACACAAAACCCAAAAAAGTTCATTTTCTGTTTTCTCTGTGTGTTTGTTTTTCCTCTGTGTGCTCTGTGGTTCAAATTTTTAGGGATGGGGTGTGTTTTAAACAAACAAAATTTTAGTTGTTTTCTCTGTGCTCTCCGTGTCTCTGTGGACAAACTCCACTCTCGGCTTACCGCTTACGGCTGACAGCAATAAAAAAACAAAAAAAATCCTGACAATCTGCGTTCATCTGCGTCCATATTTTAGGATTTGGAATTTAGGATTTAGTAAAAATAAAACCATTCGTGCTATTCGTGTAATTTGTTGTTTCTCCTTGTTTTTGGGTTGGGTGGTAAACAAAATAAATATTATTTGTTGTTTTCTCTGCGATCTCTGTGTGTTCTTTATTTTCTCTGTGAACTCTGTGGTAAATTCTTTCGGCGGTAGGTGGGGTTACCCCTCACTACACATCAAACTAAACGGGCAGAAGCGGCAGTAATCACCTGCATCGGGTGCAAAAGGAATATCCGGGTTTACAATTTCATTTAATATAAAGCTTAGTGCCTCAAGGAAGAAATCGATATTTTCGACTTTAAGAATATTTTCTTCCCGCGGTTTTCTTATGTTGAAAATTCCCGCCCTGACTTTTTCGAGTGGGATTTTATTTGCTTTTGAATAAAGATAAACATACATTGGTAACTGCAAGGTCCTGACCTTTTTCTTTATTACATCCCTGTCAAGTTCGAATCCGCCGTCCAGTCTTTTCGACGGCATATTAATCGTTCCGGTTTTATAGTCTATTACATGAAAAACGCCCCCTATTTCTTCCGCTCTATCTACCCTTCCTTTAAGCTTAAAGAGGGCAGGGCCCTTTTTTAGTCCTTTTACTGTAAAGGCACTATTGAGTGAGGCTTCAAGATCTCTGATTATGATATTTTCTTCAACCGAGCGTTCGCTTTCATATTCAATAAATCGCTTCAAGGTATTATCAATTATTTCCCGCAGGAGAATTTGTTCTCCTCCTTCGTGTAAATGTTTTTCAAGATATTTTTTGAGCTTTTCGGAGAAGTCAGTTTTGTCGATTGTGATTTTTTTGCCGATAAATTGAGTGTAATAATCTTTTAAGAAATCGTGAATTAATTTTCCTATTGTGCTTCGCTCTATTTCTTCTTCGATATCCATGTATTCTTCAAGTCCGAGAACATACCTGTAATAAAATTGTAAGGGGCAGCGGACATAGGTATCTATTTTTGTAGGTGAATACTCCGTATCCTTCAATCTCTCCAGGACTTTTGAGCTTTTTTCAATTTCACTTTTTTCTAAAACTTCTACCGAAGGTTTAAAGATTCTGTTGTCATGTATTGTATTCGTATCGGTCTTTTGACCTTCCCAGATGATTTTCTCGATGAATCTCGATTTAATATTTTTATCCACGTCTTTCAGTTTCCCTTCTTTATATATCAGGTGAACTGTATCTGCGCCATTAATCAGTCTGAAAAAGTTATGGGCGTATATAGATTCTTCTTCTTCGTATCCGGGTAATCCCCGCAGTTTACGTAAGCCGTGGGGAAGAAGAGGATCGAATTTGTACAAACCGGGCATGATGCTTTCGTTAACGTCGAGCAGTATTACCTGTTCGAAATTCAAATTTCTGCTCTCGAGCATTCCCATTATCTGAATCCCTTTAAGAGGTTCTCCGACAAAGGGGATTCTTACAGATAATAAGTAATTTTCCAACAAGGTGATAATATCCAGACTGTCCCCAAATTTAACATCCGAGAAGAGAGATTTTTTCAGTTCTTCGAGTTTTTCGAACACCGTTCCGATAAACCGGTTATTCAAAGGATGTTTTCTTATATTTGAATTTTCGTAGAGAAAGGATAAAATATCGAAAAGTTTCTCGGCGCCTTCTTTTAATGATTTAATTTCTTCGAGTGATTCTATAGATAAAGAGTGCACTCTTTCGAGTAAATCGAGCATCTCAGGTAAAAATTCTTCTCGTTCGATAAGTTTTTTTATTTCTGCGAGCGAAAAAAAGTTTCGGGAACTTTCTCTATTCTTTGAGATAAGTATTTCTTCCAGGCGGTTAACCAGTGTACTGAATGGTTCTTCTCCTTCAGAGGTCTTAATTGTTTTTATCCAGGGATGCTGAATTAAATTTAAATAATCCTTAAGATAGTAGAGGTTTCCCTTCTTATCAGTTTTTTTTGTTTTCTGCAGGGAGAAAACGTATTTAACAAGGTTAAAGAGAGCAGTTCTTTTTAAAGGATATCCCATCGTTATATTAAAGTCGTTTTCGTTTGTCTGGACTATTTCGGATATAAGAGGAATGAGTGAACTCGAATCCGGCAGGATAATCGCGGTATTTTTATTCTTTTCCCTGAAAGTAGAGAGAATCTCTTCAGCGGTTAAAATTTCGGAATGAGTGTCGAAACATTGATGTATTTCGAGCTGAGTTTTTTTCGGGATATTCTTACTATCGATATCGCTAAAAGTTACTCCCCAGTCCCCTTCCCATTTTTTATGGAAGTAGTAGGGCGAGGTCGTAGGGACTGCCCCTTTAATATCATCGGATTGGATTATTATATCGGCTTTTCCTTGAGCAAAGAAATATTTCATCACGCGTTTTTCGGATTTGTTAAGCGCATAGAATCCGGCGAAAATAATTTTTTTAAATTGAATGAGGTCTGCGACCTCTTCGATGTTTTCGGATGTAAAGCGGTAAACTTCTCCCCTGTAAGTCAGATTATTACTTTTCAACAGATAATAAAATTTTTCTCTAATAGAAACGAAGTTTTTCCAGAAATCTCTGACCCATTCGAGAAAATTCTCATCATAATCGGTGAGTTCTTCGATATTCTCCTGTTTTTCGTATTGTATTTCGAACTCTTCCATCGCTCCGAGAATACGGCTTCCCCAGTGGATATAGGTATTGATAGACTCGGTTATTTTCTTAAGGGGGCTTTTTTCATTAATTCCGCTTTCCGCTATTGCCCTGTACATTAAATATAGAAGGTCAAAATCGCCTTCGGGAATTTTTTGTTCGCGGATCGTTCCGAAAAGATACTGCATCCAGGTCTCTATCGAAAAACGAGCAGGAGGTATAAAAACTTTCGGGAGCTTTTTCTTTAAGGAATCCAGCAGGAAATGCGAAGGCCTTATGCCGGGGAAAACAACCGCCACAGAGGAAAGGTCGGACGTATCGTGATTACGAATAAGATAATCGGTCAAATATTCAACGAAGTTGTCGGAAAATGGGACTTTCAGCAGTTTACTCAATTTCGATTACCTCCGCAGAATTAAGGTCCACTATATATGTCTTTATTGTTTTGTCCGGGAAATACGAGCTCATAACTTCTTTATATTTCTTAAGCTGCTTCTTCCATTTTGAAAGGGGTTCCTCTCCCGATTTAAAATCTATGATATGGACTGCGTCCGCTCCAAAAACAACTCTATCGAGTCTGTATAAATTGCCGTCTCCTGAAACTATTTCCTGTTCTCTCCATACTTCTACACCCGGTGAAAACCACTCTTTTATTTCTTCCTTTTTAAACACTTCCTCAATCACCGGTTTTGTTTTTTCTTTTAGAACTTTCCGTTCTCCGGGATACGCGAATTCGTTTATCGATTGATTGATTATCGAATCGAGTTTTCCGAGGGAATTTACATCCTCTATATAATACAGAATTTTATGAAGAATATCTCCTGTTTTTTGGGACGAAGAAATTTTCTCATTCATCAAAACGTACATATCGTTTTTTCTAAACAGGAGTCTCGATGATGCTTTCTCAACACTCTCTTTACCTTCCATATCCATCTTCAAATATTTTAAAGGGATTTCATCCTTTCCTTCTTCACGAGTAGGTTTTTGTACTTTTTTGCCTCTGGTAACTGCGTCCTCACTAGAAAAAGGTTCTAGAACCTTTTTCCAGAGATCTGAATAACTCTGCGGTTTTTCATCGCATGTGAAGATACGCAGTTCATATTTGGCTCTCGTTAAGGCGACGTAAAAGTTATTTATTTCCTCGAAAGTTTCATTCTGTTCTTTCTCTATAAGTTTCGATTCGATTTCTTCCCTTAGAGGAGCGTCATTTAGAGGAAGAATATCTTTTTTTACCTTAATTATTCTCTTTATTCCCTTGTACTCTACAACGACTTCATTTTTGTCTTGATCGAACGGAATGTAAATAAAGGGGATAATTACAACCGGGAATTCTAGACCTTTCGCGGAATGAATCGTCATTATCTTGATGGCTTCGGTTGATTCCGGCAGTAAGATTGACGGCGGATTTTCGTAGGTACATTTTTTCTGCCACTCACCAAGCATACCTTCGATTGATGTTATGGATTGTTCTTCTAATGTATGAATAAACTCGAGAAAAGCCTCGAGGAAGCTCTCACAACCCTCACAATTTTCAGGAATTTTGAACGTACGTATTAAATCGCTTACAAGGTCGTAAACCGGGAGAAATCCAACGCAAGAAAAAAACGGTTCAATATAACTTTGCCACAGGCCCGGGAATTTTTCTTCAAATTGTATGTAATAGGAAATCTCGCTCGAACAGTCTTCCGCGAAATTAATTATCACATTTTCATCCAGACCGGTTTTTCTGCAGAAGAAGGGACTTGTAAGCAACCCCAGGAAAGACGCGTTATCTGTGGGGTGTTTGAGGAACCCTAAAGCCGAAAGCAAACCTTTTATAACGGGATTGCCTGAGAGATATAGTGTTTCACTTGAGACAACAGGGTATCCTTTTCCGCACAGGTGCTCCGTTATTTCTTTCGCATCGTTATTACGACGCACGAGAATTGCTATATCCCCGTGGCTGTAGCCGCGGTCTAAAATTTCTTTTATTGTTTCTTCTAATTGGGTATTTATAGATGAGAAAATATCTTCTATATTTTTACTTTTCGGTTTAATTTTTTTAATGGATACAAGCCCTTCAAAATCTTCGCCTGCTTTAAAATCAGGTATTCTCTGTTTAACCGTATCGGTATAGAAATTACTCTTTTGCCCCATTTTGCATTTGATTTCTTCGGGCAATTCTGAAAATACTTCTCCCACAAAATCGACTATCGCTCTCGCGCTTCTGTAATTTTTATCTATATAATTAGATTTTTTCTCAGCTTCTCCGACAGACGCGAAAAGGTTAGAAGGCGTATCGAAAAGCTCTACATCTCCGCCTCTCCACTGGTAAATCGCCTGTTTGGGGTCGCCGACGTAAAAGAAAGAACCTCCTTCCGAGAGAGCGTTATCTATTAAGGGAACGAGATTCTGCCACTGGTCTCTACTCGTATCCTGAAATTCGTCTACGAGATAATGAATGAATTTTTCTCCTATTCGGTAAAACACGAAAGGTATGCTGAACTCATCGAACAGGACTTTTAGTTCTTTATTTATGTCTTCTATGAATCTGACCCTCTGTTTTTCTTTAATAATTTTTAAGATTTCTCTGTATATCTCGTAAATATCTATCTGGTAATTATGTTCTCTTAAGAGTCTCTGCTTGTAATAATTAAATACGTATTTTTTTAATTCTTTAAAGAGCCTGGCGAAGTCCTCAGGATCGTCTTTAAAACTGTTTGTCAGGGCTTCTTCAGGTTCTTTTTTTATGAAGGAACTTTCCAGTATCTTGTTTATGTCTCTGTTGCCGGCTCCTTTTTCGAGCGTTCTCAAAAACCGGATGTCAATACCGCTGTAATGTTCGGAATATTCGAGGATTTCTTCCGCGAGGCTAATAGATTTATTAAAACAAATTGAGATATCCTTATCAAGTTTGGCAAGGTCTTCCGGAGGTTTTTCAAAAGAAATATTTCCATTCCCCTCATATTTTTCGATTTTGTCCATTCCTTTTCTTAAAAGTCCATGAAAGTCCCAGCTTATTTTGTCCCCTGTTTCTATTCTGTTTATTATAAAGTCGCTAAGTTTCCTGCGGAGGTTTTTATCCTGTTCTACCGACCGAATCACAAGTGATGTTGCAAAATCTTTATAGTAATTGGAATCAATAATGATTTCAGCTTCGGGAGCAATACCCAGTTCTATCGAAAATGCTTTGACGAGTGAATTAACAAAAGAGTCGATGGTCCTGACAGAAAAATCGCTGTAGTTATCGAGAATGAAATCGATTAATTCACGGGAGTGTTTATTTCCTTCTTTTAGGACTTCTTCTTTCAGCAGTCCGAGAATACGTTCTTTCATTTCGGTCGCGGCTTTATTGGTGAACGTTATTGCGAGAGTCTTTTTAAGATTTTGATTGTCTCCTTTAAGTAATTCTTTGTAGCGTGTAGACAGGCGGTATGTTTTACCTCCCCCCGCGGAAGAAAGGAGACGTATCAATCTATTGTTTTCACTCATTTGATTTAAGGATAAAATTCAGAGAAAAAAAGTCAAGAGTTTATTTTGCCACGAAGACACAAAGCCCTACCACAACCCCAAAATTTGTTTTATTGTTTATAAATCCCAATCTCCACATCCAAAATCCTAAATATTGCCACGAAACACAAAATCGTTAGAGGGTTAGAGCGTTAGAGAGTTAGAGTGTTAAAAAATTAAATATTTTTATGGGAAGGGCGGCTAACTCATCTACGCATATACGCACTAACGCACCAACTAAATCTAATACCTAAAACCTCAAATTCACTCTTCCGGGTAATACAGAACAACCACATCGTCACTATTATGATTTACAACATAAACCTTGTTTGTTGTCGGATTGACAGAGATTGCCAAAGGATTATTCCCAATGGCAACAGTGGTTGTATTATTCGTCTCCCCATCTATCACCATTACACTGCCACTACTTCCACTGCCACCACCATGATCCACCACATAAATCTTGTTCGTGGTTGTATCCACGCACATCACATAAGGAGTATCGCCAGCGGCAACGATAGCCGTATCATTCGTCTCTCCATCTATCACTGTTACATTGCGACTATTAAAATTCGCCACATATATCCTGTTCGTGTTGGTATTGACGCATATCGCATCAGGTCCATCTCCAACGGCAACAGTGGCTGTATCATTAGTTTCTCCATCTATAACCGTTACATTACTACTAACTAAAACACTACCATGATTCGCTACATATATCTTATTTGTGTTGGGATTAGCGCAGATCAGACTAGGCATTTCTCCAGCGGCAACAGTAGTTGTATCATTCGTCTCTCCATCTATCACCGTTACATTATCACTAAGACTATTCGCCACATATATACGATTCGTCTGGGGGTTTACTGCAACTCTCATGGGCCAAAACCCAACCTCAACAGTTGCTATCACCGAATCCACTGATCCGTCGATTACGGAAACGTTATCGCTTTCAGCATTCGCCACATATATCTTGTTTGTGGTTGGATTAACGCACACATCCGAAGGACCATCTCCGGTACTGACAAAAATAACCTCGGGTGTAGTAGGACCTGTTATGCTCTTACAGTCAAACAACAACAGTAAAAATACTATAATACGGAAAAACTTTTTCAATTCTTTTTGCATACTATCCTTCCCCCATTAGCTTAATTATAGTCAAACAAATATAAAAATCAATACAATATTGCAGAAAATTCATTAGCTTTTATTAACGAGAACTTTTACTTATTTTCGAGAAAGTCTTACTAAAATTTTTTCTCAGAGAATTGTCAAACTTTTCTAGCCACTTTTTAATGTACTTCTCGTCATATTCTGGATTTTTCAAAAGGATTGTTTCTACATCTTCCAGATCTCTGGTTCTTCCTGCTATTATTTTGTGAATGACTACATCTTCAAGAGATGCAAATTTTACATCTGTATTCATCATTCTAATAGGATTAGCTCTTTTTATAGCCTGTTTTTCATATTTGGAAAAAGAAAATATGAAGTCTATGCTAATTCCGGTTTTTTCTTCTTCAACCGGCAGCACCATTGTTTTTTTTACAAACTCTTTTGGTTTTTCTACAAGAATTCTTAAATTTAATTTCTTACTAAGACTTTCAATTTCTGAGAACTTTTCGGGGGGCACACCCAGGGTTATATCGATATCCTTGGTTAGTCTTGGTTCACCATAAAGTAAAACGGCTTGTCCCCCTATTACCATATATGGTATTCTTCTTTCTGCCAGTTCTTTTGAAATTTTAGAAAGTAGTTCTTTAAACACTATTTATAATTCTGGCTATTTTTTTAACAGTTTCTTTATCGGAAAGAGGATTTCTTCTGGGAAGTACTCCCAGCTCTAAAGCTTCCTTATAAAGACCTTCAAAGATATCAAAATTCTTATTGATATCAACTTTACTTTTTCTCTTAATCTTCTTTTCAAATTCTTTAAGTATTCTCGGATTTTTTATCATTTGATATTCCCTTCTTAATTATAAATTGAATAAAAACTTTGTCAATGATTACATTATTCTTCTTTCCCCCCCCATTGCCAGTAAATGAATCCAAGGGGACCACTTACGAGATGGTCTACCTCTTTGAATCGAAATGTTAAAATTGCTAACTCGAGCCTGAAATTTCTTAATATACCGTTTTTATGCCCGTAAAAAGGAGCAAACCTTGCGCCTATATTAAACTGCTGCTTTCTCGGAACGTTATCGAGATAAATAAAAGTAGTTCCATAGGAAGCTACGGCATGCAGAGATAACCACTCATACGCCCGAAAATCGATACCTGCGGAAATATCGGGAGTAACTCGATTATTGTATGTTTCTCCTTCATAATTAACAGTATCGGCATTATCTATTGTTAAAGACTCCAAGTATGTTGCCCCTCCTGAAATGTGCAAATAAATATTTTTCTTTACCTCCCAGCTTAAATTAAGTCTATCATACCATAAATGTCCTTTTCTCTTTACCGATAAAGAATCATAAGTGTCGAGTTGATCGATTTCTTTTGATAGGTACTGATACATGGTTTCAAATGCGATAGTTGGGATAAAGTTTCTCTGATTTAAGAGTTTAAATCTGAAGTTTAAACTCACGACTCCCCCAAGCCAGCATTCTGTATCCAGCTCGGTTGTAATATTATCAGTAATTCCCCACCAGAACCAGCTGGGATAGGGAGTAAGAGCGTGGTTGTAAATCCACTCACCTCTTTTTAATGTGTAGGCTGTAAAGGCGTCAACTGGATGTAGCGTAAATTCGGATTTAAGACTACCCGTCTTATTATTACTTGCGTATAATTCCGCTCCTTTTGTTCCTATAAGAAATAAAGTTAATAAAAGAATAATAATTTTCTTTAACTTTCCCAATTTAAGCTTCCTTTTATAGGATTTTTTATATACTTATTTTTATACTAATGATTTTCTTATTTATTTCAACCAGGTGAGCAGAAAAAACATGTGCTAATTTTTTTCTCTGCGTCCTTTTTGGTTAATAAAGAAGTTAGTAGTTGGAAATTAGAAGTTAGAAAAAAACAACAAACAAAAAAATCCTAAAAATCTGCGTTTATCTGCGTCCTATTCTCTTTAGAGTACGATTTTTTCACTATTGACTTATCAGGAATATCTTTGTATTTTTAATAATAATGTAATTTAACAGGGAGGTTAAGAATTTTATTAGGCGATCTGGAAAGTTCGAAGTTTAAGAAGTTCGATCTGGAAGATTTTAAGAAAATATTAGAAGTTCTTCCTATTCCGATAGATATAGTTGATACTGAGCTAAATATACTTTATATGAATGAAGCTCTTAAGAATAAAGTGGGGAGAAACGCAGTCGGCGAGAAATGTTTTGAAGTGTATCATGATGACAATATTCAATGTCCTCTTTGTCCTGTAAACAAAGAAATTCCTCTGGGAGAAATTATTACGGTTGAATCAGATGGAGTTTTTAACGGCAAAATAGTGAAAATAAAACATAAAGCAATTGAATTAAGAGGGAAAAAATATGTTCTGGAAATTTTTGAAGATATCACGGCTGCCATAACCGACGATCTAACGGGAGCTTATAACCGAAGAAAGCTAAAGGAAGACCTTAAAGAAGAGATTGAACGAGCCGAACGATATAATAAAAAATTATCTGTTTTAATGCTAGATATCGATTGGTTTAAAGAATACAATGACTTTCACGGACATCAAAAAGGAGACGAATTACTTATAAGGCTGGTTCGGACAATTTCCTACAATATAAGATTTACAGATAAATTATATCGTTACGGCGGTGAAGAATTCGTTGTTTTGCTACCGGAGACAGGCGAAGAAGAAGCAAAAGAGGTCGCAGAGAAGCTTCGCAGTAAAATTTTAGAAAAGAAATTTGTAGGAGAGGAAAAAAGTCAGCCTACTAAAAACATTACGGTTAGTATAGGAATTGCAGATTATCCTAAGGACGGAAGTTCTTCAACCGAACTTATACATGCTGCCGATAAAGCTCTTTATGAGGCAAAAAGAGCCGGTAAAAATATTGTTAAGGTTTCTACAGATTAGAGTATTATTACTCCAGCGCTATCCAGTCCGTTTTTACCCTGCTCCATTCTGAAATAGTGTGTCCTATATCAATAAAGAATTTCTTTATCTGTGTCTCTTTATAACCCAATATATCTTCCAGAATGGGAGTTAAAATGCTAAGCGCGCTGTCGGAGAGTACTGTCCTTTTTGAAATATGCCCCAGGTACGGCGAAGACGAAACGGCTATCGGATATCCACCGTATGCATTAACGTGCAGCATAACATGTAAATCGGAGGAACCATCTCCCACATATATTATCCTGTCACGCGGAACCTTATTTTTTTCTCTTAAAAGATCCACATTTGTTACCTTACCCTGCCCCGCACCCGTTCTTTCTATACTTTGAACCACACCCTTATCATCGTATATAAAAGTAGTTCCGATTATATTCTCGGGAGGAAGTATACCTTTTAAAGCAGTTTTTATAATCTCAACAGGACAAGCGGATATAACATAACAGTAGAATTTGTTTTCACCGATACCCTTATCCAGGACTTTCATTAATTTGGAGACATCCTTTTTTAGTTTAATATCTTTAGCGACTTCTTTAAAGAGCTTCTTTGAGACTTTCCCTTTATAATCAGGGTCGGTGACGATTAGTTGGGCGAGTTCTCCACCAAGTTGAACGATATTCCTTGTCCTTACTTTAACAAGTTTCTGCTCGAAAGCGTCTTCATCGATTCCTATCTTCTCACTTAAAATAACACCGGAATCATCGAAACTTAAAGTTTTATCGAAATCGCATATAAAAAGATATTTTTTCTGTCTTTTACTCATTTAGAAACAGCTCCTTTTATTTTTATGCTTTATAAATAAACCAGTTACGATAAAAATGCAAGCTCTAATTTGAAGATTTTTGCGAATATGCGACGAACTATTATAATTATATTAAGCCAGCGCTAAATTAGTATAAACCGGAACCAAAGAAACAGCGGATTAAAATGTTTGAGTTTCCCTCCTATCACTATTCCACTATTCCAGAAATTGTATACTTCTAATGCCTAAACCAACACTTATCTTAAATTTTTCTCGCGTGTCATGCGGGTCGTAAATAATCTGAAATTGAGTCACGACCTTATCCCTGCTCACACCAAAAAGAGCATGACAGTAAGTTTCTCGAGAATAAAGAGGAGATCCAAAAAGGTTAAACGTATAACGAGGATCCTGCAATATTCCCAAACCAAAAGTCACGCATTCCCCGCTCTTATCACTAATCCCTGCCAGTAAAGTACAATGATAATAGGGTATGTCTGTATCCGAGACAAGCCCGTACGCTCCCGAGAGAAAAAAATCAAAACTCGGATTGCCTCCGGAAGAAAAGAGTTTTTGCTTTGCGGATAAATACGTATTAACTAACGGCAGATCTATACCAAAACCCAAGTCGGTATTACCCGTAATTCCAAATCTACCCTTGAAAGTAAGATTCGCTATCGAGCTGTACCCAAGCAAAAGCTCTCCCTGGCCACTTTCTAAAGTTTGCGCCGTTTCAAAGGGCACCGCACACCCGAAAAACATTGCAAATAAAAGAATCGCAAAAACAAAGGTCTCAACCCTACAACTATTAAACTTCCTTCTTAATACTTTCATTTTTCTTCCCCCTTAATCATTGGTTTTTAATATACAAAGTACTTTGTTATATAAAGCATTATAATCATCTCCCGGAATTTGTCAAGGGTATTTTTTGTGACTTGGTGTTTTTGATTTAGTTTAGTAAAACGACAAATAAAAATCTCTGCGGGCTCTGTGCAACTTCATGCGAATAAGTGTTTCGAGTTTAGGGTTTCGTGTATCGAGTTAAAAAACAAAAAACTGTTTGTGTTATTCGTGTAATTTGTTTTTCCTCCTTGTTTTTGGGCCGGGTGATAAACAAAATAAATATTATCTGTTGTTTCTCTGTGCTTTCTTTTTTCCTCTGTGCTCTCTTTGGTAAAAATTTGGGAGGTGGGTGTTAAAATAACACCCTTGACTTATGATTTAAAATTCCTTATGATATATATACTAAAACGGGGGGTATAATGAATCATAAAGATGATTCCGTAGAAGAAATATTAAAGAGGCTAAAACGTCTTGACCACAGACTAAGCTCAATCGAAAAACTCCTTAAAGAGGAAAAAGAGTCTAAAGAAAGAACTGAAGAGTTCTTCGAAAACGGTAAAGAAGAAAAAAAACCAAAAACCCCTCAAGAAAAGGAAGAAGTCGCTTATCTAATTCCGGAGGAAGCCGAAAAAGTTGGGCAGGAGAAAAAGCCTTACGTTTATGAAAAAACCACAGGTCCATCTAAAACCAAAGAGACAACCAAAATAAAAGACACAGCTGCTACTCCGGCTGACCAGGAAAGACTCTGGATTAATGTTTTGCACAAAATCGGTATCGTTGCCCTTATAATCGGAGTAGGGCTTTTCATTAAATATTCTTTCCCTTACATCGGGCTCTGGGGTAGAATTGCTATAGGTCTTCTAATAGGTACCGGTTTACTCTATTTGGGAGAAAGATTGATGAAAGGATATGGACCTTATGCTTTAGGTATTTCAAGCTGCGGGATCGTAATCCTTTACTTTTCGTTTTATGCCGGATCCGCTTTTTACGAATTATTTCCTCCTGCTATAGCTTTTCTTCTTATGGTGCTTGTTACAGTTTTGGGTGTCTTATTGTCGCTCAGGTATGATTCCAGCGTCATTTCCTTTGTTGCCGTTACAGGCGCATTTCTTACTCCCTTTGTTTTCAGGGGGGGTGAGATTACGCCACTGGCGCTTACTATACTTTTCTTGTACCTCTCGCTAATAAACGGGTGGATTCTCACGGTAACGAAACTTAAGGAATGGAAATGGCTGAATATCCTTACATTTTCTTTGACGGCAATGATGCTTCTTACTACAATTAAATATTCATCTGAAAGTGGTTACCCCTGGGTGTTTTTGACATTTTCTACGGTATTTTTTGCTCTTTTCTTTTATATCAAAGGAAAAGAAAATGCGGAATCATACGTTATACTCTTTCTTAATCCTTTTCTTTATTATTTTGTTCTATGGTTTGTAACTTATGATACCAATCCTTATCTTGCGGGCACTTTATCCTTAGGTCTTTCTGTTTTCTATTACTATAATGGGACTTCAGCAGAAAGAAAAAAATCGCTGGACCGCGCGTGGTCTTTTATGAGCTTATCGGTTTTCTTTCTCACAATCGCCATTCCTGTCTTCCTTAAAACAAACTGGTCGACTTGCGCCTGGGCTATTGAAGGGGCTGTTATTCTTTCTCTTGGCAGAAAGGAAAAGATTCTCAAAAGTCTATCTCTTGTACTTCTGGGAATCGCGGTCTTTAAAATGTTTTTTGTCGATTATTTTATCCTCGAAACTTTTCCTTTCTTATTCAACTCAATAATTACAATAGCATCCGTTTTTCTCTGCGCCAATCTGCTATCCGGACAGGAAGAAGACGAGAATAAGGGTCTGGTGGATTTTTTGAAAATTTTGGGTATGCTTCTTGTATTCACCTTTACTCTTACGGGGACGGATAAATTCTTTGATAAATTTAATCACCTTGACGCAATGAAATCTCTTGCGATTACGATTTTCTGGGGTATATATGCGCTTGCCTTATTTATTGCAGGTATAGCGAAAGATAGCTCTCCTGCGAGGGTTGCCGGATTTTTGATGGCTTCTCTAACAATTCTAAAAGTCTTTTTTTATGATTTTTCTTATCTCGAAATAACATTCCGTGTGCTATCCTTTGTCGCCCTTGGTATAATACTACTTACTATTTCATTTATTTATCAAAAGAAGATGGGCAGTAAAAATTATGATAAATAAAAAATACATTTTATTATTTGTTTTCATAACCATTACTGTAAAAGCAGATTTTTCCTTCAGTGATTGGGAGTATAAAAAACGGATTACGATAAGCGGTTTTGACGGTGTGGCGAGTGTTAAAGTCGATGCTGAGGTCTACAATCATTCTAAACAGGATCTCTCTGACATAAGAGTCGTTAGTGATAAAGGCGAAGAAATCCCCTATAAAATAGAAAAGCTTGAGAGCAAAAAAGAAACAGTCTGTTTTGAACCTAAGATGTACAATCTTTCTAATGTTCCGGATAAATACACCGAATTTTACCTGGACATTGGAGAAGATAATCAAATTATAAACAAACTGCATATAGTAACACCAAACAAAAATTTCAGGAGAAAAGTTGAAATCTGGGGGAGTGATAATGGCATAAATTGGTTAAAGATTAGAGATGACGCAAATATTTTCAGTTTTTATACGGAAGATTACAGAACTTCATTGACCGAAATTAATTTTCCGGATACAAAAAGAAGATATTTGAAGATTGTTATCTGGAACGACAAAGAAGGACCTCTCAGAATTGATGGTTGCTGGGTGTACTATGAAAAGGTTGTTGAGGCTAAACTCGACGAAATACCGTTTCTAATAGTTTCAAGAGATGAAAATTACGAGAAAGAAAGAACAGAAGTCCTTCTGGATGTTGTTTATAAAAATATTCCAAAGAAAGAATTAAACCTCGAATTTACTTCCGGCGGATACTACAGAAGTGTCTGGGTTTTTGGCTCGGAAGATGCCGAAAACTGGCGGCGCCTTAACTCAACGGTTATATATATGTTTAATAAGAAAAACAGAAATAATATTATAAGTTTGTCTGATTCCCGAGATAGATATTTAAAGCTGTTTATTTATAACCAGGATGATCCTCCTCTTAAAATTGATAATATATCCATCAAAGGATATCAGCAAATCATTTATTTTCCGGTAAAGAAGGATAAAAAATACTACCTATTCTACGGAAATTCCGGCGTTAGAAGACCTATTTATGAATTCGAAAGATTGCTTCCCTTTATGGAATCCGAAAAGGTTATAATGGCAGATTTGGGAAAAGAGCAAGTTAACGAGGATTTCAGCAGGATTAAAGAAGTAATCAAAGAAGACGAAAAGCTTTTAATCTGGCCGATGGTAGCTTTTGTAGTTATAACACTTGGTTTCTTAATAGTTAAATCATTAAAGAGTATAAAGGAAAAAAGGGAAAGAGAAAAAAAACTAAGATGGAAAAAAAGATAAAAAAAACCAAAAAGAACAAAAAAAAGGTAACTCGTAAAAAAAGCAGTATGATAAAAAAAGATAAAAAGGTCGAAGGAATCACGGCAGATACCGATTTTGATTTCAGGGGTTCTCCTGAACCTTATACTGGCGAAAGATTGACTTTGATTGAACGATTAAAATTAGTTCGCAACTGTATTTTGCTCCTAATTATAATTGCGGCTATATTTTTTTTTCTGAAAGACAGTATAGTCGTTTCCGAAGAAATCGATCTTCTGGTTATATTTTCCTCTATTTTATTTACCTTAATCGCTTTCCTTTTATTTATATATTTTGTAAAACATATACTGGATTTAAAAAACGGTGCGGTCGAAATCTCCAAAGGAACCATTAATAAAGAACCTGATGAGGTTATTTATACTTCCCATCTGCCTATTTGTACGATTACATTAGATCTACGGATACATCATGTCGGATTCATTCATTACTTGAGAATCAAAAATAATGATTTTGTGGTTTTAAGAAGAGCTCCTCTTACAAGGTGTATAGTAAGCCTGGAAATAACTCACAAGAAGAAATAACAAGACTTTGATGCCTCACACTATAGGGAAAGTCATATACTGTCACGAATCTGCTTACCTTCTGCAGCAAAACAAGTCCATTGCATATGCTTAAGATAAGGACTGCTACAAAAAAAGATCTACCTGCAATTACCGAAATATATAATGATGTGGTTTTGAACACCACTGCGACATTTCATGTTGAGCCCCAATCAAATGATGAACAGGAAAATTGGTTTGAAAAACACACCGGTAAATATACCGTTATCGTTGCCGTGGAGAACGATGCTGTAATCGGTTGGGCTTCCTTAAGTCCCTGGTCCGATAGATGCGCATACGGGGATACCGCAGATATTGCCATCTACATTAAGGGAAGTTCTAGAGGTAAGGGGATAGGTGAAAAATTAATCGAAGAATTATTAAAAAAAGGACCTGAAAACGGCCTTCATACCGCTATTGCGAAAATCTCCTCGGAAAATGAAACAAGTATGAATCTATTTAAGAAAAGCGGATTTAAACACATAGGGACAATGAAAGAGGTGGGCTGTAAATTCGGCAAGGTATTGGATGTCCACTTAATGCAGATAATATTTTAAAAGGAGAATTTCCCTGTGGATAAAGTTTATCTCTACGGCATGATTTCTATGAGCACCGTTTATGTATTAAACGATGATTTTGTTTTTCCACGCCCAAATGAATATGCGGAAATAAATAAATCGGTATCTTCTATAGGAGGCGAAGCGGCTAATTCTGCGATTATGTTATCAAAACTGGGGATAAAAACAAAACTCGACGGAAACTGGTTGAGCGAAAAAAATGCCGACAAGATACGGAATATTTTAAAACCTTTCAATATAGATATTACACGTTTAAAAACAAGGCAAAATTACGGTACAGAAGAGATTGTTATTACTGACAAAAACTCACGTACAGTATTCGGTAATTATGCAAGTTTTCACAGAGGAGAGAAACAGTGGAATCCGCCGCGGGAAACAGATATTCAAAATGCGACGTTTGTTTCTCTCGACCCTTATTTTAAAGACGAGTCTTTGCTCGCAGCGGAGCTATGTGTGGAAAATCAAAAACCTTATGTTACTTTAGATTGTAAATATGATGATTATATCGCCCAAAACGCAGAAGCGGTTATTCTTTCTCATGAACTCCGAGATCAGGCTTATAAGGGTAAGAATATGAGGGATGTTTTTAAAAATTACCAGACATATTGTAGGGGACTTGTCATATTTACTTTTGGAAGCGATGAACTATGGTACGGACGCAAAGAAGAAAATATAAATAGATTTAAACCTTACAAAATTGAACCGGTAGATACGACAGGAGCAGGTGATTCGTTTCGTTCTGGTGTTATTTACGGTTTAATGAAATCGTGGGATGACAGGTCAACAGTAGAATTTGCCTCAGCGGTTTCCGCTTGTGTATGTCTCACGTTTCCGCATACTCTAAACGCACCGGGATTGGACGGTATAATTAAGTTTATGGAAAACTATAGTGAAGAGATTAATAAAAATAAATAAGCACTATTTAACAATATTCTGGATCGTATTTATTGCTGTTATAGATGTGATTACAAGACGTAACGCTCAATTGTATTTTGACTCGGAAAAGACATTCTGGGTTATAAAAGGAGTATTGGGACTTACTTACAGAACAAATTATGGCGGATTATTTGGCCTATTGAGCAACTGGAATTATTTTAATCTTTCTAGTATGTTTATCTCAGTTTTTATGTTGGTAATTTCCTTCGTCTATTATTCAAAGCTACATCAATATCTAACATTATCACTGCGGTTCTTTTTCATTCTATTAACTGCTTCTCTTTTAGGGAATCTCCCTGACCATATTTTTCTGGGATATGCAAGGGACTGGATTGTTTGGTTTGGTCCGGGTGTGGCCAATATAGCTGATTATTGTACCTTTGCTTCTTTTTTTCTACTACCCGTTGGCCTCATCCTCCATCCTGAAATTACCTGGGAAAAATATAAGAGATGGTCTCGTACTCGCTCAATAAAGATAGCTCTCGGACTTCATCTGTTTCAGCGGACAAATAACAATAATCAAATCCCCCTCACTCCTCCCAATCATCGGTCCTGAATGAAGATGCGGGGAGTCCTTCCCTGTTGAAGAGGCTCGCCTCGGAGCCATTCGTAAAAGCGTACCTGACCGCAATCGGGTCATAGGCTTCTTTACTGTAAACCACCACTGTATTTCCATTTATATAAGCTTCCGCGTCTACAAATACCTTATCATCTCCGGCAACTTGAAATCCCGTAAGCGTATCTCCTTTTGCCACAAGTCCGCTTCCAATGTGGTCAAAGTATAATGTTATTCTACTGCCTTTTTTAACCATTTCTTTGAAAATCGGACCCGAATATACAATATCTTCTTTACCGTAATCTTTAGTAAGAGCCCATAGCGAAAGTCTCTTCCCAACCTCCTGTTTATTCGGCGGGTGGATATTATCAACTTCTCCTATATCCATTGTCACAGCCATTCCCGTATTGGGTACGGACAGCATTGTCTCCATCTGTGCTTCACGGAGTTTTGCTGAAACCGGATCCTCCGGGTCATCGTACATATAAGGAGCTATTTGTACGAAGTAAAACGGAAATTTACCCAGTCCCCAGGCGGCTCTCCAGCTCTCTATCATAGCCGGAAAAAGATGTTTGTACTGTTCGTGTCTTCCCACATTCGACTCTCCCTGATAGTAGATTGTTCCTTTAATCCCATAAGGTACGATGGGCGCAATCATAGCGTTGTATAAAACAGTAGGCGTATACTGATCGATTCCTTTGAAAGCTGGTTTTGTCGTATAAAAATCGTTTTCTTCTACACCGAATACATAAAAGTCCCCCTCCCTGTACTGTGCAACCGGAAGATACTTCCACAATCCCGAAAGATTTAAAGGCTCTACGTCTTTTCCCTTTGTCGGATAAATCTTCATTTGTGCTTTCTCACCGTAAATGCCGCCACCGCCCTGTAAATCGACAACTCTCACCGCTATTACATTTTTACCTTTTTTAACTAACTTTGAAGGAATCTTATATTTACGCTCGACCGTCCAGAAACCCATACCCTCATAACCTCCAACTCTCTCGCCGTTAAAGAAGGTTATGTCTATATCGTCGATAGGACCAAGTTCCAGCATCAAATCTTTTCCTATCCATGACTCGGGTATATTCATTGCTTTTCTGAACCATACCACCCCGTCGAAAACGCCCAGTTCAACACTTTCCCACAGAGTGGGAAGCGTCATCTCTTTCCAGGACGAGTCGTCAAAATCCGGAAAAGAGCAGATTGTATCATTAAAGGAAACTCCCTTACCTCCGCGTTCGTCTTCATTTGTCGATTCAATTACAGGATGAGAACCGAGCCATTTGTTGTATTCATCTTCCTGCAATGAGAGCTTGTCTATATTCGCTACAAAATCCGAAAACCCCTCCACTTTACTCAGATACTTAGGAGAAGTCCACGATTCTGCGGGCGTTCCTCCCCAGCTTGTGTTAATGAGCCCGACTGGAATTTCGAGTTCCTTATGTATTTCCTTCCCGAAAAAATAAGCCGTTGCGCTGAAATTTTTTGCCGTTTCCGGATTACATTCAGTCCAGAAACCCTTACAGCCTTCCCTCGGTTCTGCGGAAACTCCCTTTGCTACTGTAAATAAACGGATTTCAGAATAATTGGCGTTTTTTATTTCTTTTGCGGAATTTTTTATCGTATCTCGCGGAGGCCAGCCCATAAGAGGCATTTCCATATTAGATTGCCCCGAGCATACCCATACTTCCCCCACCAGCACATTTTCAAATGTTATTACAGAATCTTTACCTTTTATTGTTAATTTGTAAGGACCTCCTGCTTCAGGCGTTTTGAGTTTTGCTTCCCATTTACCATTAGCTTTCGCCTTCGCAATTGTTTTTTCTCCCCATGATGAAGTTATCTCTATATCTTCGCCTGAAGAAGCTTTACCCCAAATAGGACATTCTGTCTTCTGCTGCATTACCATGCTATTACCGAAAATAGAAGGCAGTTCAAGTGCTTTCGATTCAAAAGCGGTTATCCCTACCAGTAAAAAAGAAATCAATAATAAAACTTTTTCCATTTTTATCCCCCCATATAATTTTGATTGTTAACGTTTTACAGTTATCAGTATATGTTATTTTTTTAAAATTTCAAGCGGCAAACCTAACTCCCCCAAATAATTCTCACACAGAGGCACAGAGAAAAAACAAAATTCTTTACGTTTTTTAAAACCCATCCCATCCCCCAAAAAGATGAATAACAAATAACACGAATATTTTTATTTTTTACCGTTAGCCGAAAGCGGATAGCGAATTTTCTTCGAGTCTTGGTGTCTTAGTGGCTGAATCGTTGTTTTTACTGTAAATAAAAACCTAATGAAACTGAAAAAGTTTTAAGCCAGTTATCAGTGTATTTATTCTCGTCCTCTTCTGTTCCGCTAGCACCTCCGCCGAGGTATCTCAAATTCAGAAAAGTGTTTAAATAATCTGTCAATTCGAAACCTAATCTTAAAGAAGCATCTATAATGGCACCCTCAAAATCGTTCTCTGACCCCGTTATATAACGTCCTGAGGCATAAAAACCATCTATTTCCGAACCTAACCAAGCGCTTTCTCCCAAGGGTTTTTGCCATCTGAATTTTAATATTGGCACCGGACCTATATTATTATTTATACTAATCAGTTCCCCGTCGGCAGAAGCAAAAACTATGGAAGCATTTCGTATCTGAAAGGATAATCCTATAGAAAACTCTTTATTGCTTTCTCTTTGAAAATCATAAAGATAACTTAGCCTGTAAAACGTAAAACCGTATTTTAAATCCATTGGCGTTCCTTCGGGAAAAGTTACATCTTCTACAATAACATCTCTCTCAGGAAGAGAAGAAGTAAATACCTCGAAGGGTTGTATTAAAAAAGTAAGGTTGTGTCTTTCGTTCATCTTTAAATCAGCTGTCATTCTGCTGAACGGAAAGAGAACATTCTGTCCGCCTTCATTAATGTAGTTAAACTTAGTACCGTTGGTTCCGAATTGTATTGTGTGATCAATAAAACCCAAAAACCCCTTTTCATATCCGAGTTTAAACTTATACCATGAATTTTCTCTATTCAAAAGATATTTTCTTCCGGTACTGAAGCTGATTTGAACGCTCTCCCTATTTTCTGCCAGAGCTTTCGTTGGAACAAAAAGGATAAAAACAGAGAAAAAAAACAAAAAGCGAAGAGTCAAAATTTTAACATTATATAATTTGATTTTCATATTCCCTCCTTTTTTATTAAGAATATTTGTTTCTACTCGCTTTGTCAAGAACCCCTTAAAATTTTTTATAAAACAGAATTAAGCTCTTAACTCATTACCCTTAGATTGAAAAATAAAAATTCCGTGTATTTAGTGTGTTTCTTGGTTACTTCTTGTATTTTTTGTTCTTGTAAAATATAATAGACAAATTATGTAAAATTATATTATTTTTTACCTTGAATTTTATTTTTTTGGGATTATACTTAAAGTATGAAAGACATTATACTCGAGTTAGGGAAAAAAGAGCTTAAAAGGATAATGGATTGTTTGGGTTGTCCCTTTTTAATTTTAGATAACTCCGTTAAGCTTCTTTATAATAATAAGTCTTTCAAGGATTGCGGCTACACTCTTAGTTCGATTATTCCAAATGATACAGAATTTAAAAATATCCGGAAAAAAATCGAAAGGCAAGTCGAGGTTGAGCGTGAAGGGCGAACAGAAAAGATAACAATTAAAATCAATCCTGTAAAAATTTCGACCTCTTCGGAAAATATTTTTCTTGTCGAACTTTGTTCACAAAAAAAGCCTCTCAGCGGCGTTATAGAATCCTGGTATAAAACAATAGATGCTCTAAGTGAGATGGTATATGTAGTGGATGAAGATTACAATCTGGTAAAGCTGAATAATGCTGCCGCTTTGTTGAGCGGTAATCATCCTAAAGATTTGATAGGGAAAAAATGTTATAAAGCTGTTTTTGGGAAAGAGGAAGCTTGCAAAAGCTGCATTCTCCCGGAAATAATAGCTTCAGTCAGAAAGGAAAAACTTCAAACTATAAGGAGGGAGTGGGACAGACCCTTTCTTGTATCTGCGGTAAAAATAAAGAAGGGCGAGTATCTTTTTATAATGGAAGACGTAACAAAGATAGAGCAGCTGGAAAGGAATATCGCGGAAATAAGGAGATTCACATCTATAGGAGGCATAATTTCTCATATCAGGCATGATGTCGGTAATGCCGTAAACGCTATTAAATGTTCTCTGCAGGTTTTTGAACATATGTATGATGATATCGATGACGAAGAAAGAAAGGAATATTTGAAGAGCTCTCTTGTAGAAATAAAACGTATGGAATCCCTGCTTTTTACCTTAAGGGAATTTTCAAGATATGAGGGTATCGGTTCTTTCGAATTGAATCTTACCGATCTAATCTTAGACAGCAAAGATAAATTCAATAAATATTGTAAAGATAAAGGTGTTGATTGCAAATTCAAATGCGAAAAAAGGGAATTTACTATGAAAGGAGATAAACTTTCGATTGTAGTAGCTTTAACGAAGATTATAGATAATTCCCTGGAAGCAATGGAAGATTCTCAGAAAAAAAAACTGATGTTTAAATATTCGGTAGACGAGCATGAAGCAACAATCGAAATTACCGATACAGGCAGAGGAATATCTGAAAACGATTTACCAAAGGTGGCTGAACCGTTCTTTACAACCAAAAGGAATAGAGCCGGATTGGGACTCTATCATGCCAGCAAAATAATAAAAACGCAGGGCGGCGATTTTACCTTTAGTACAAAAGAGGGAAAAGGCACAACAGTGAAAATAACTTTCAGGAAATAATTTTCTATGAATGAACGTACTGTAATGCTGGTAGATGACGATGTTTCCTTCCTTAAAAACATGAAGGCAGGTCTGGAGTACTCAATTAAAAATATAAAAGTGATTACACACACAAACGCAGAAGATGCATGGAAATCTCTCGGTGAAAACGACGTATCCTTACTTATAACCGATCAGAAAATGCCTGGTATGAGCGGTATTGAACTTGTTTCTCTTGTTGATAAAAAATTCCCCGCAATTCCAATTATTTTCATCACAGCTTACGGAACACCGAATCTAAAATACCGCGCGATGGACACAGGAGCCATTAAGTTCTTCGATAAACCAATAGACTTAAAAGAAATGATAAAAGAAGTAGAAAAAGGTTTGAAGCTCTCAAAAGATGATTTAACCAGCATAAAAAAGATGTCTCTTGCAACAGTTTTAGAGCTTATAAGCATGGAAAAGAAAAACGCTTCCGTTGTAGTCAAAAGCGAAAAACCAAATAAAAACGGTAGAATATGGTTCAGAGAAGGCAATTTGATAGACGCCGAAGTTGACAATCTTGAAGGTATAGAAGCGGTCTTTGAGATGCTCTCTTACGGAAATGTCGATATTGTCATAAGAGAAAGAGAGCATGAGAGGGTTACTATTTCGGATGTTTCTCTTGAATATGTGTTGCTTGAAGGAATGAAGCGTTTAGATGAAAAAAAGGCAAAAGAAGCGGAAAAAGGTTCAAAAACTAAAAAATTTGATGACGAAATAGAAAAAGAAAATCTTGCATTGGAAAAACTCGACAGAGCGAATAAAATTCTAAAAAAGGAATTGGGAAAAGGGTTGTTAGCCGCAAATATCTTTACAATTAACGGAAACAAAACGCTTGTATCCTATAACAGTTCTTCCAAAATCGGTAAAGTTTTCAATGAAATGACTCAAAAATTAAATGAATATCTAAATGAAATGAAATTACCTTCTATAAACAAACATTATATTATGGACCTTGAAGATAACAAAACTCTAATAATCATGGCTTTTAAGGAGTACCGCTGGGCGATACTTGTGGACAGTCGGGAGCTAAAGCTTGGTCTTCTCGTTAATTTAGTTTTGCCAAATATAATAGAATTGATTTGATTAAAAGGAGGGCCCTTGAGTTTGAATAAAAGTGAATGGAAAGCATATACTGAACTGGCATGGGTTGACATGATTGTTTCTTCTCCGAAAGAAATAGCACAAGAGACAGAATTATACAGTAAAACCATTAAAGAAAATGCTGAAACAGAAACAAAAACATTGCTTCATTTAGCCTGCGGCGCGGGCATGAACGATTACACATTTAAAAAACACTTTGAGGTAACAGGCGTGGATATAAGCCAAGATATGCTTTCACTCGCGAAAGAGCTTAATCCTGAAATAATATATATATACGGAGATATGAGAACAATCGAACTGGGAAAGAAATTCGATGCGGTAGCAATACCGGATTCAATCGATTATATGAAAACAAAAGAGGATTTAAAAAAGGTAATCAGAAATGCGAACAAAAATTTAAATCCCGGGGGAGTCCTTCTCATTGTTGCTCATCCTAAGGAAACTTTTAAAGAAAACAATTTTGTTTATACAGGTAAAAAAGGCGATATCGAGATCACGGTTTTTGAAAACAACTATATTTCCCCGAAAAACGATTCGATTTACGAGGCAACAATAATATATTTAATTCGAAAGAAAGGAAAATTGGAAACCCATATCGATATTCATACATTGGGGCTCTTCGATAAAAAAACATGGTTTTCTCTCCTAAAAGGAGAGGGATTCGAAGTTAAAGAAACAAAAGAAGAGCATTTTTACGATAAGCATATATTGGAAGGAGGAGAATATCCCTCTCATATTTTTGTTTGTATAAAACCATTAAAGATATAAAAACAAATTACTCTATATAAATACCCCGATTTTTCATAATTCAAATCCTTGCGTATTGCAGATTTTGCTGTTCATAAAAGAATCCTCTTTATTTCTCTATATTTTCCTAAAATCATAAAATAAAAGGGATGCAGAATGGAGTTTGTGTTCTCTGTGCGCTATGTGGTAAAAATTGGCGGGTATAGGTTTTTTCAAATCCTTGACAGGTACAGCTAAAGTGCTTATTCTTTATTTTAAATAGAGAGGTAACTTTGGATTTTCGTAGTTTTTTAAACCGTAACAAAGTCATAATATTAGACGGAGCGATGGGGACCGAATTGGAAAGACGCGGAGCTCTCGGCAGATGCAACAGTAATTTAACAAACCCTGAGATAGTGGAAGAAATTCACCGGGATTACTTCAACGCCGGAAGTAATGCCGTAATCGCCAATACTTTTTCTATGACTCGCCTTTATATCGAAACACATAATCTAAAAATAGATGTTGAGGAAGTTAATCGTTCCGGTGTAAAATCGGCAAAAGACGCCGCCGGGGAAGAAGGATACGTACTGGGGGATATAGGTTCCACAGCACAAATGCTTGAACCATACGGAACCTGCAAAGAAGAAGATTTATATAATACTTTTAAGGAACAGGCTTCTATCCTTTCAGAGGCAGGAGTTGATGGTTTTATAATTGAAACAATATTCGACCTTCGGGAAGCGCTTTCTGCAGTTAGGGCCTGCAGGGACGTTTCCGGGATTCCTGTTATTGCCTCTATGTCTTTCCAGACAGTAAAAAACGGGGGAAGGACAATGATGGGTAACTCCGCGGAAGAATGCGCTATAAGGTTAACTGAGGGAGGAGCCGACGCCGTTGGCACAAACTGCGGTAATCTCGCCCCTAAGGAAATGGCTGAAATTGTTTCTATCATGAAAGAATCAACAACTTTACCGATAGCAGCACAGCCAAACGCGGGTAAGCCGAAACTGGAGGGGGGAAAGGTTTTCTATATGAAGCCAAAACTCTACGCAACAGAGACCCTTGAATGTTATAAAGCCGGAGCCAGCATTATAGGAGGCTGCTGCGGAACAACTCCCGAACACATAAGAATTCTTTCGGATCTGATAGCAAAAGAGACGGGTAAGAAGAAAGAAAAAAATTAGGTATCGAAGCAATTTAAAGAATAACGTTAAAGGAAGTTAAATTAAAAAACAAATTTTATTAAAAATATTACCACTTATAAAAAAATGGCATTTCCTTATATTGTTTTTAACTGCCTCCGCAGTTTATCCGGAAACTTATTATGTCGCGACAGGCGGACTCGACTCAAACCCGGGGACTTATGGTGAGCCCTGGGCTACCTTCGAACACGCCTATCCATCTATGCATAGCGGAGATACTCTTATAATAAGGAACGGAACTTATGACCAGGTTTTCCATGGTGGCGACCGTACTTATGACCAGGAAATTTTCAGTCATTACGGAGAAGGTATTCCGAGTGGTACTTCGAATGCGTATACAGTCATAAAAGCCGAAAACGATTGGGGTGTTACGGTTGCTGACGAATTACTTATTACACCAGGAAGTTATATCCATATCCAGGGCATTCACTTCGACGAAGGGGGATTTCTGTCGGGCTCCGACCATATAAAAATTATCCGCTGCTCTTTTGTGGGGACCGTTTGCGAAGATAACACAACTGTAATCGATGCAGGTACCGGCTGCAGTTATATCCTTTTCGAAGAATGTTTTGCTTACGG
>JAFGHJ010000018.1 GCA_016930175.1 Caldifarciminota bacterium | reverse complement strand
AAACTTGTTAACGAAATTTATAGTAGAACTGCCGAGTTAAGAGAAAAAGGGATTCTATTGGTAAAGAACGTTCATTCGTTTATTCCCTATGTTTTTGGTTTACAAAAGATTCTTCCTCTTTTTACCCTCAGGATTCAGGAAAGATTGGCTCTTTTATATATTATTTATAAGAGTTATGTGAAAAGTGAGATGTGATGCAAATGAACACAGATTTTTATGATTTGAACCGACTTCTATTTTTTTCGGTGCTCTATTTTTCTGGAAACTAGCTTGACAGATTGAATAATTAAGATAGATTTTTATTGATTTGATTGTAAAAAATGTATAAATTAGGAGGTTTAGTAATGCATAATAAATTCGGTTTGATCCTTTTTATAATTTTTGGATTGTTAACTGCGATGTGCAGCTCGAATATAAGGTCCGATGAAGAAAATGAAGAATTTGCAATAAGGACAGGAGTCAATGTCAGTCACTGGTTATCCCAGAGTAAGAAAAGAGGAGAAGAGAGAAGAAATTACATTACAAAGGCTGATTTTGACACAATCGCCTCCGTAGGATTCGACCATGTAAGAATTCCGATAGATGAAGAACAGATGTGGGATGAGGAAGGAAATAAAGAAAAAGAAGCGTTCGAACTTCTTCATAACGCAATTAATTGGGCTCTTGCGGCTAATTTAAGTGTAATTGTCGATTTACATATTATCCGCTCTCATCATTTTATTGCAGAAACGAATCCCCTGTGGACAGAACCCGCCGAACAGGAAAAGCTGATCGATTTGTGGCGGCAGCTTTCAGCAGAATTAAAAGGATATCCAATTAACATGGTAGCCTACGAAATCCTTAATGAAGCTGTTGCAGACGACCCGGAGGATTGGAATAATCTCCTGGGCGAAGTTATTGCGGAAATCAGATTAAAAGAACCGAAAAGGAAAATAGTCGTCGGCTCAAATCAATGGCAGATTGCTTCGACTTTTCCCGATTTGAAAGTTCCTCTGAAGGATAGAAATATTATCTTGAGTTTCCATTTCTATAATCCTATGGCGCTTACTCATCATCTGGCACCTTGGTCCCCTGTAGCCGAATATAAAGGAGAGATAAATTATCCGGGACAGATTATTGATACGGCACATTATAAAGAACTTTCGGAACAGACTGTTGCGGTTATGAGAGAATATGCAAACGGATATTTCACAAAAGATACTCTAACCAAAATAATGTCTCCGGCAATAAAAGTTGCAAAGGATAAAAATTTACCTTTATTTTGTGGCGAATTTGGCATTTATCCTACAATCCCCGAAGATATTGCCCTGCGATGGTATAAGGACGTTTGCGATATCTTTAATTCTAACAATATTGCGTATTGTCACTGGTGCTATAAAGGAGATTTCCCTGTCGTGGGAGAGAACAGTGTTCCGAATCGTAGACTTACTGACGTTTTAACAGCTAAGTAGAAATAACGGAAACATATGTTAAACAATTATAAAAAAGGAGGTTTAGTATGAAAAGGTTTGTGCTTTTATTAGTATTGC
This sequence comes from Caldifarciminota bacterium, assembly GCA_016930175.1. Taxonomy (GTDB): domain Bacteria; phylum Hydrothermota; class UBA3072; order UBA3072; family UBA3072; genus JAFGHJ01. Next base: position 100,095 of record JAFGHJ010000018.1, on the reverse strand, counting down.
TTTTGCTGGGCGGTTTGGTGCTAACAGGCTGCAAAGGAGACAAAAAAGCAGGTGAGACGAGTGCGCGAAAAGAAGCAGCAGCGAAAGAAGAAGAGGAGAATCTCTACTTGACGGAGCAAGAGGTAAAGTCTTTCATCGAAGCCTATCCGGTTTTTGTTGAAATTATCAAGCGAACGGAGCAAGAGGTTAAACCCCTGGCGGATAAGCAAAGCCCTTTGAGTGGTATGCAGTTTGCTGAGGAGTTTAAAGAATACGCGGAAGAGCTTGAAGGTTCTTTAGGAAAATATGGTTTTACACTTGAAAGTTTTGGTGCAACTTATAGTAAAATTTTGGGTGCTATTGTTTACAGTCAAATGGAATCAGCCACCGGAGGGATGATGAAAAAGATGCTTGATAATCCTAATTTATCCGAAGAGCAAAAAGAGGAGATAAGAAAAAATCTCAAAGAAACTGAGGAATCCGAGGAGATGAAAGCCAGCAAAGAAAATTGGAAAATTGTAGAAAAACATATGAGCGAGATAGAGAAATTATTTAAAGGGGAATAAAGCTTAGCAAATAACATTTATCCTTTTGCCTTTAGACGTTAGCATTAAGAAATTTAAACTCTGAATACTTTCAGCTAATATCTTGGTTATTCTGCAAGGTTTTTTTATTTTAGGTTAACTCAAATAAGAAAGCTTACCGGAGTAGAAGACTTTTTCGGAATCTTCGTTTCTTATTTTTATTCCTCCGTCAGCTTGAATTTCAATTACTTTGCCCGTGAAAATTTCTTCCCCGTTATTTATTTTAACTTTTTCGTTTAAATCACCGCTTAGTTTCAGATATTTCTTGTGAATTTCTTCAAGATTGTTTCTGCCTATTGCGATTCTTTTTATTATTTCTTTTGCAATTGCTTCGTTATCGAGTTCTTTATGTATTGTTTCTTTCGATGTTATTACAATATCTTTAAGGGGTATAGGAAAATCGGATTTGCTCAGATTGAGATTTAAACCTATTCCTATTATAAATTTACCCTGCACTTTTTCAATTAGAATACCGCCCAATTTTTTCCCTTTCAAGATTATGTCGTTTGGCCACTTAATGTTGGTCAAAAGATTATGTTCTTCGAGAGCATCACATACTGCGGTCGCGCAAAGTAAAGAAAGAGCTCCTTCGGCCCCTTGGAACTTTTCAAGTAATATTGAGAACCACAATCCGCCTCTGGGAGAGAACCAGTCTTTCGAATTCCTTCCTTTTCCCGAATTTTGTATTTCAGCGATAAAGCTATCAAGGTCGTTGAGTTTTGATAAACGCTTTTTTATCCATTCGTTAGTTGAATCGACTTCCTCTGCTTTTATTAATCTTGGCATAAATTTCTCCTAAAACAATATTATAGTATATAAATAAGATTTCGCAATCTTTTTAAAAAACTTTTTTTAACCACTAAGAAGTCGTAAGAGAATAAAATCTTATTGTTTTTTATGTCTTAAAAGCATAATGTGCAGAAAAATTGTTTATATTTCTCAATAAAACATCTCTACCCGCCCAGTTAACGGGAGTGTGTCCAAACAAAGCCTTAAATTCATTTTCGGATAAAGATTGAAGAGTTTCAATGGATGGGTTTATTATCCTTTTATCTGGTATGAAATCCTTTATTTTTGTTATTTTTGCCTTCGAATTGAAAGGGCATATTTCCTGGCAAATATCGCAACCGAAAACGAAAAAATTTTCATCCGACGGAAACCAAGATGGCAAGTCACCTTTTTTCTTAATAGTTTGAAATGCCGTGCACTTTTCTATGTTAAGAGAGTAAGGTGCGGAGAGAGCTTTACTTGGGCAGGAAAGAAGACAAAGCTCACAATCATGGCATTTATTCACTCCCTTTTTGTCTTTTTCCAGCTCAATATCAAGAAGTATTTCTCCTAAAAATATCCAGGAACCGAAATCTTCTGTTATAAGCAGAGCGTTTTTTCCGATCCAGCCGAGACCCGCTCTCTCGGCTAACTCTTTTTCAAGAATAGCTCCCGTGTCAGCATAATACTTGATTTTTTCTGCTTTTGTTTCTTCTTTTATAAATTTTGATAAGATTGACAATTTTTCTGAGAGAACAGTATGATAGTCTACTCCAAGGGCATATCTCGATATGCTGACTTCTCCCTTTCTTAAAAGAGGAAGAGGGCCCTGCCAGTAATTTATTCCCAATACAATAACACTTTTCGCCCAGGGAAACTTTTTCCTGGGGAAAAGCCTTTCTTCTTCTGTTTCCTTTAAATATTTAATATCTCTATTTACGCATCTTTCAATAGAACTTCTATATTCTTTTTGATAAACTGAGGGTTCTAAATCGGTTATTCCTACGAGGTCAAATCCAATTTCTCTCGCTTTTTCTTTTATTTTGTTTTCCGTATTCATGGTTGTTCTTTTAACAGAGAAAGAATGGTTTGTGTTTCGAACCCTCGTCGTTCAAGATATTTGAAAATTTTTTCCCTTGAGGCTTTGTTGTTCCCGTATTTTTTAACTGCTTTTTCGAAAACTTTGCGGGCGTTTTCTTTTTCGTCGACAGATTGAAGCAGATTTTCTATTTCGGATTCCTCAATGCCTTTTCCCTTTAATTCCATTTTAAGAGCAAAATTGCCTTTAGGGTTATTTTTGTTTCTGTCTTTTATCCATACGCTAGCGAATTTGTGGTCGTCGATTAGATCGGCTTTTTCGAAGTCGTCTATAACTTCTTCTGCCATCTCTTCTTTAACTCCTCTTTTTGTAAGATAATCTTTTATTTCTTTTTTAGACCTCTCTCTATATGAAATGTAATTTCTAACTTTTTCTTTTGCGTCTGTGATTACTTCAAATTCTTTTATTGAAGAGATCTCGCCGGGGGAGATTTCTTTATTTTCGTAAAGATGGAATTTTATTACTGTGTCTTTGTATAGACCTAATGAAAACTCTTCATCGATATATATATTGACTCTATTCTTTTTCTTCTTCTGCTGTTCTATCCTGGTTATCTTGCCCATGGCCGATTTTTAGCTCTTCTCTTATTTTGTTTTCTAATTCTTCAGATATTTTGGGGTTTTCTTTGAGGAAGAGCTTTGCGTTTTCTCTTCCCTGTCCGAGGGAGGTTTTACCGTAATTATACCAGGTGCCGGATTTCTCGACCATATTTAAAGACTGCCCGAAATCAATAAGCTCTCCTTCTTTTGATATACCTGTACCGTACATTATGTCGAATTCTGCTTCTTTGAAAGGAGGAGCGAGTTTGTTTTTTACTACTTTGACTTTTACCCTTATTCCAATTGAATCGTTTCCTTGTTGTAAAGTGCTGATTTTCCTGATATCCATCCTAACCGAAGCATGGAATTTTAAAGCCAGTCCTCCCGGCGTTGTGTATGGGTTTCCAAAAGAAATACCTATTTTTTGTCGGACCTGGTTTATAAAGACGGCAGAGGTCGCAGCTTTGCTTAAAACACCTGTCAATTTTCGTAAAGCCTGAGACATAAGACGTGCTCTAAGACCCATGTGGGCATCTCCCATTTCACCCTCAATTTCGGCTTTTGGTACAAGAGCTGCGACCGAGTCGATTATTATTAAATCTACCGCTCCGCTTCTAACCAGCATTTCTGCTATTTCTAAAGCTTCCTCTCCTGTGTCGGGTTGAGATATCAATAAATCTTCCGTATTCACACCTAGCTTTTTAGCGTACTGTGGATCAAGGGCGTGTTCCACGTCTATAAAAGCAACCGTTCCTCCTCTTTTTTGCGATTCGGCAGCAATGTGGAGAGCAAGAGTTGTCTTCCCCGAGGCTTCCATACCGTATATCTCGATGGCTCTTCCTCTTGGTATTCCCCCTATCCCCAGTGCGGCGTCCAGGGAAAGAGAACCGGTTGGTATTATGGGAACTTCTATTGTTTTTTTGCTGCCCAATTTCATCAAAGCTCCGTCTCCGTATTGTTTGTTTATTTTGCTTATTACTGAATCGATAGCTTTTTCTTTGTCTTTATTTTTCTCCATAATTATTACCTCCTAAAGAAAAGTATTATAAGCGATATTGATAGAACTATAAAAAACAGTTGAAACATTAAACTCAATTTGATTTTTGTTCTTCCTCTTGCCCGTATCCAAATTGTTTCGTAGGATCCAAGCATGCCCGCAAGACTACCTGCCGCCACCGAGTATAAGATAATGGATTTATCAGAATTTAATAGTGGAAGTATAAAAGAAAGTAAATTTGATGATAGACCCGCTGAGCCAATACTCCCCAAGGGATATATTATCCAGGGTGCAAGCTCCATACCAGACAGGGGTAAGAAGTAAAGTATATAGAAAACAACAAAACAAACTCCCACAGGTATAAAAAGCCACCAGTTGACAGCCTTTAGGGGTTCTGTTCCCATAAAAGCAATACAGAACACTCCACCTAAGATGATCAATCCGATCAAATTTAGATTGTAGTGTTTTCCTACATTGAAATATCCAAAAACAAAGAACAAGAGAATTATTGAGAAAATGAGTTCTGTTCTTTTCCATTCTACAGTGCTGCTTGTTTCTTTTATTATATTTTCTTCGCAGATAAAATAAGTTACCGCAAGCAAGGTAAAGAGACTGGCTATCCACAGAGGCAGCATTGTTGCTATAAAAGCAGAAAAGCTAAAGGTGGGCGTCCCTTTTCCCAAAGCTATAACGATAAAAATGTTTCTAAGGTTTCCAAACGGAGTAATTATGCTTCCCATTATAGCTGAGGCAACCAATAGTGTTAGTGATTTTTCTTTTTCCTTAAACCGCAGAATCCAATTTTCGAAACAGGAAATAAGAACGAAGGAAAGAAAAAATGGTGCCAGAATGTGTGATAACGCAATAAGCTTCATTGTTGCCGTTTTCTCGTTTGTGCCTTTTAGAAATTTTTCGCCTATAAAGTCAATTATTTTAGATCTTTTAATCGAGGCTGACATAAAGGCAAGCATAAGAATTACAAAAAGATATGCTATTGGCGGGTGAATGTTCAAGTTTTACCTCCGAGAGGGATTAATGATAGGGTTTCATATATGGGTCCTTTTGGCGTTAGAGTGCTTTTGAAAAGAGCCACTTCATTTACGGAAAAAGAATCAAATGAGAAGTCTATTTGTTCGGGTAAGCTATAATTTCCTTTTTTAACCCTGGCAAATGTTACATGCGGAGTGAATTTTCTCACTTCTTTTTCAAATCCCAGAGGGGAAAGCTTGTTTTCGATAGTTAAAAATAATTCGATTAGTTCATCCCTGCCTTCTTCGACTCCAACCCAGAGAATTTTTGCTCTTTTTGAGGAAGGGAAAGCGCCTATCCTTTTTAAGGAGACGTTAAATGAAGAAAACTCTTCGGTGATTTCTTTCATTTTATCTTCAATAGCTGTCTTTTTATCGGTTTTACCAAGAAATTTTAGAGTAATGTGTAAATTTTCTTTTCTTACCCACTTAACAGAAAACGGAGTTTTCAAGTCCTCATAAAGAGATGAAATTAAAATTTTTGCCTCCTCTGGTATATTAATTGCCGTAAATAGTCTTATTTTATCTCCTCCAGCAAGTTTTTTAACATTTCTAAAAGCCTTATTCCAGCTAACTTTCTAATATTGTTTCGATTCCCTTCGAGGTTCACCATATTAGTAATTATCTTTTGCGGAATGTCAACTCCCAGCGCTACAGTTCCCACTGGTTTTTTCTCGGTTCCGCCGGTTGGCCCGGCAATACCTGAAATGGAAATACCGACATCGGTTTTTAAGAGGTGCTTTACGCCCTGAGCCATATCTTTTACGGTTTCTTCTGAAACAGTTCCGAACTTCTTAAGAGTCTGAGGAGAAACAGAAAGAAGATTCGTTTTTATTTCATTAGAATATGCGATTATTCCTCCGGCGAAATAATCGGAGCTTCCGGGAATAGAAGTTAAAAAGGAGCTTATCAATCCTCCGGTGCAGGACTCAGCTGTAGAGATAGTCCATCCTTTCTTTCGCAATAGATTTCCTATATCCTCGAGTAGTTTTCGAAGGTTCTTCTGCATTATAAAGGTTTTATGGAGTGAATAACAAATAGAAATATGCTTGCCAATATTCCTGCTATGATATCATCTAAGACTATTCCTATCTTTGATTGCTCGACTTTTTTTATCGGAGGAAGTTTAAAAATGTCGAATAGTCGAAATAAAATAAGTCCGATCATCAAAGTCGATACGTCTTTGTTATGAAAGGCAAAGGTTACCATTGTACCGATAACTTCGTCGAGAGTAAACCAGGAAGGATCATCTGAAAGTTCGAGTGACAACAGTATACTCAGTAATAGAACTCCGACAGCAATTATGAAGTAACAAGGAGAATTCCAATCCAGAAAAAAAAACAGAATCGTACCGGTAACAATAGATGACCATGTCCCTCCGCCTTTGATTTTTCCTAAAAAGAAAAAACTTCCTATGAATTTTTTCCAGAGTGAGTGTTTATTTTTTTTCATTTTTTCTACTCAGGTTTTTTACGGTTTTCTTTTGTTTTTCTGTAAGAATTCTATCTAATTCAATTTGAAGTACAGTTTTGTCCTCCAGGGTTCCAAATCCGGAGAGATAGGGTAGAGAGAATATTTTGGTCGATTCTTTATCCGTATCAAATTCGTAAATTCCTTTAACTTCGGAAATCAAAAAAGCACAGTAATCAAAAGCGGCAGGCAACATTAAAACCTTCTTTTTGGGTGCTTCTAATTTCATTATTTCCCAGAGTTTTATAAGAGGAAACGAATTGTTTCGGTATTTACCTAAGCCTCCAATCCATTCCGGGCTCTCGGGTATCTTTTTTATCTTACCCAATCTGCTTACCGATTTGATATCCTTAATATTAACTCCGAAAAAAATTTTATCTAAGCAGAATACCAGAATTTTATTCAATGTTTATACTGGCGTTTTCCTTTATTTTATCTATTAATGATATTAAAGTTTGGACTCTTATTTCGGTGTCTTCCATAGAGGCGACCTGATCTTCTGTCTCTTTTGACAAATCCAGAGCTGATTCTACTTGTTTTTCGTTTAATGAAGATAATTTTTTTGCTGATTTTTTTATCTCTCCGATTGAATCGGATCCTTCTTTTAATATACCGGAAATTTGATCAGCCATATTTGTGCTCATTCCGATCGATTCGGAGATTTCTTTCAGGTCGTCGGCTGTTTTTTGAATAATTGCTTTGCTTTCTTCGAATATTGATATTGATTTTTCTGTGGATTCGACTATTGACTTGACGGCTTCACTCATCCTTTTAATATTGTCCTTCGTTTTTTCCAGATAAGAAGCAGAATCATTTGAAAGTTTTCGAATTTCATCTGCAATCACACTGAAGCCCTTGCTTTCCGCGCCTTCTTTTCTGGTAGCTTCTATTGATGCGTTGAGTGCCAAAAGGTTAGTGTCATCAGATATCTGTTCCATTAGTAAGTTAAATTCTTTGATTTCTTCAAAAGCCGAAGACAGTTCTTCCAGGCTTTTTGAACCCTCTTCTATTTTCTGGACGAAAGTGTTGATTTTATTGACTCCTTCTTCCGATTTTTCTTCTCCTGAGTTTGCGAGATCGATTGATTTTTTGGAAGTATTCACCAGCGTTTTAATCTGCGATTCAATTTCTGAAGAAAGGGAAGACAGCTCATCGTTGTTTTTCTGTACAGAATTAACAACCGACTGAAATTCCTCTTTGTTTCCGAGTATTTCATGGACGGAATTGTCAATTTGTTTGGAAGAAGATGAGAGTCTTTTTATGCCGCTTAATATTGCCTCTCCTTGAGTGCGGATTTTCTCCGCCGTATCTTTTACTCCTCCGATTAAGGAAATTGTTCTTTCCGTTAAAATAGTAAGTCCGTCATTTACAAGGGCTATTTCGTCTCCGGAAACGACCGCTGTTTTAGGAGAAGGCAAAGCAGGTTCCTTTAGTATTTTTTGTATTCTTTCATGTATAATATTAACAGGTTCTTTAATTGTTTTAATAAGTATCCAGATTATTAAAGATGGGAAAACGACGTAAAATAATCCGAACCAGGATTTTGTTAAAATATAGCCCGTAAACAGGGAGAAAATTACTGCAGGTACAACTAACAATAGGATTTTCCGAGTAATATTTAATCCTGTGAGTCTTGGTTCTTTGAGTGTTCTGTAATAAGGAGAGAGAAGATTAAACCCTAAGTGATAGATAAGACTAAGCTGGATTAGTCCTATAGGAATGATATAAATACCGATTTTAAATATGTTTTTAATTGAAGTTAGTTCAAGTAAAGGGTTAATGATTAAAGAAAGCAGTAAAATAAAAGCAGTAAAATTAAAGAACGCATGTACTCCGGAAACTACAGGTGTATTGTAGATGACTTGTTTTCTTTCTCCGGCGATTGCTTTTTTCAAGCGGTTTTCCTGATAGAAATAGAAAAGACCGGCAAGAACTAAAGATAGTACTGATAGAGCAAGAAGAAATTTAGTGTAGTCCTCGAGAGAGATAGTCCAGAGGACACATGAAATCAGAAGGGGGGTTCCTGTTGCAAAACTTACCAGAGAAGATATTAAGGCGAATTTATTTGATAGCTTCATCTATTTTCTCCTTAAATGATTGAATTTGTTTACCTTTCAATAAACTTTCTATATTTATAATGCCAACAACTATTGATTTATGGGAAAATCCTCCTGAGAAAAGTTTTGGAGGAAAAATGTCTGGGAGAGGAAGTATCTCGGTTTTCTGTATTTCTATAATTTCTACAATCTTGGATACCTGAATACCGACAAATTGGTTGGAAATTTTTACAACGATAACAGGTATTTTGTTTGATTTTTTATTTTCCGTTTCAATTCCGAAGAGTTTTCCGAGGTTTATTACGGGAACTATTAAGTCTCTTATTTCGGCAATTCCGGAGAGAAATTCTGAGAGTTGAGGAGTTTGAGTTAATTTTATTTCGTTCTTGATCTCTTCTACGCACAAGAGAGGTATTCCATAGAATTCGTTTTCTACTCTAACTATCATGATTTCTTCTCTCTTTAGAGAAATTTTTCTTTCGTCAGATTTCTCTATAACTTCTTTTGGCTTTGTAACTTTTCTCTCTTCCGATTTTTTATCCTCGACTCCTTTTCCCTTTGTTTCTTCTTTTTTTGCTGGAATGTCTATTTGCTTTTGGGGTTCTGTTTTGGCGGTTTTTAATTCTGTTGAGATTGTTTCTTTTTCGTCTTTACGGGATAATATTTTTTTAAAACTTATCTTTTTTCTTTTTTTCACTTAAATCTCCAGATCGGCAGCTACGGATTCAATAACATCAGGAGGAATTTTTTGCAAATTTTCTGTTGCTCCTACGAAAAGAGCATTTTGGGCAATATTATTTATCACTCTTGGAATGCCCTTACTTATTGTATAAAGCGTTTCTAAACTTTTTTGCTCGAATATTTCGTTTTTGGCTCCTGCTACTTTAAGCCGATGTTTTATATAAGATTGCGATTCTTTTCGCGAAAGGGGTTCTAAATGAAAGCGAACATTAACTCTTTGTTTTAACTGAGGTACCTTATCGATTTTATTTTTCAGCTCTGGTTGCCCGAGTAAAACAAGATGCAGTAATTTTTCTTCTGCTGTTTCCAGGTTTAGAAGCAGGCGTATTTCTCTTAGAGCGTCAAGAGAAAGTATTTGAGCTTCGTCAATTAGCCCTATAACTGTTATATTTTTTCTGTTCAGGTCTAGGAGGGTTTCTTCCAATGAGTTTAAAACTTTTAGTTTGAACCGGGGTATTTCCTCTACACCCAGTTTCTGTAAAATTATTTTTATCAATTGAGTTGAAGAAAGTTTTGGATTTCTTATTATAAAGGGGAGATTGTTCTGTCTTTTAAGGTTTTCCTTTAATGCGTTTGCAAGATATGTCTTCCCGCTGCCTATCTCTCCTGTTACCAGGGTTAAACCACCCCTGATTTCGGTTATATTGTATAAGAGCCTTGCGTAGCCTTCTTCAAATTCATCACTGTTATAAAGGAAACTCAAGTCGGGTGTGTTAGAAAATGGTTTCTTAGAGAGTCCCCAGTACTCATTTACCATTTAATTCTTCCTCCGCTTTTTTAGCCCAGATGTTATATTTATTCGTTTTTATTAGTTTTTCCCAGATTTGAGTACACAGGTTTTTTAATCCCTGTTTTTGGTAAGCTTTGCCTAAGTAATAATAGGCTTCGTACAAGTTCGGACCAGCGCTGATTGCTTTGTTCAGAAATTCGACTGCGTCCTCATACATTTCTCTTTCGTAATAAACCAAACCAAGGTAGAATAAAGCGTAGAGAATAGCCTGTTTGTCTTTTGCATGGTTCTCTATAGCAGATAATTTTTCGATTGCTTCTCCATATAATCCCTTTTTATGATTTATGTAGCCGAGATTCGCATGAGCCATTTCGTTCTTGGGATCCATTTTTAAAACTTCCTGGAAGACAAGGGAGCTTTTGTCGTATTTCTGGAGGTGTATATATGCCCAACCGAGTAAGTTGTGTACTTTTATATTTTTAGGGTCCATTTTTTTTGCTCTGTTTAGTTCCTTTATTGCTTCTTTATATTTTCCGCTAACTATAAGATTCCAACCTTTATCTATCAAAGTTGTAATATTTACCCTGCTTGATTGAATTTTGTTTATAAAACCAGACGACTCGGCGGTTTCCTTTTCTCTAACGGGGTCCTTTTTGTCTTCGCGTCTTTTCGGTGCGTTTGTTTTTATTAGATCCAGAAGAATTTCCGCTCTCTTTTCAAGTTCCGAGATTTCTTCCCCTATTTTATTGATTGTTGATAAAATTGTAATTAAACTTTTTTCGTTTTGTTCTCTATTTTTGATCCCGGTTGTTTCAATTTCTGATAATAAGTTTTTTATTTTATCAAACATCTTTCTTTACCAGAGCTATTAACTTGTCAGCAATTTCATTAGATGGTAGAACCAAGTCCACGCAACCGCTTTTAATTGCAGAGCTAGGCATTCCGTAGACGACAGAAGTATCTTTATCCTGTGCAATTACAAATCCACCTCTTTTACGAATATTCCTTACACCTATGGAGCCATCTTTCCCCATACCTGAAAGTACAACTCCGATAAGATTGCCGTCGAAATTCTCCGATGCTGAGTTCATTGTTATGTCGGCGGAGGGGCGAACTCCATGAAGGGAGGGTTTTTTATTTAGTTTAATTTTTCTATCTTGGCTGAACTCGAGGTGAAAGTCTCCGGGCGCAATGAAAGCTTTGCCCCTATTAAGATAATTTCCTTCTTTTGCTTCCGTTACCGAGATAGGAGAGTGTTCGTCTAATCTTTTGGCGAAGGCTTTAGTAAAGGTGCCTGGCATATGTTGAACAACAACTATAGGAGCGGGGAAATCTCTGGGGAGTGTTTTGAATATTAAGCTAATAATTTTCGGTCCTCCCGTAGAGGCGGCTATTATAACTAAACTATCGCCCATTTTTTTCTTATTTAAACTTACTTGTTTTCTTTTTGTTGTTGTTTTCAGATTTGCTTTTGATGCAATCCTAACTTTTCTAATTATTTCTTCCTTTACGTCTCTTATGTTAAGAGAGATAGGCCCCCCGGGTTTTTCAACGAAGTCTACTGCCCCTGCGATTAGAGTTTCAATAGTCTTTTGAGCTCCTTTTTTTGTGTAAGCGGATATCATTATTATAGGTGTTGGATTTGTTTTCATTATTTTCTTTACGGCTTCTATCCCGTCCATATTAGGCATCTCTACATCCATTGTAATTACGTCGGGCTTGATAAGAGAGGCTTTCTTGACTCCTTCTAAACCGTTTATGGCTTGATCGACCACTTTGATTTCGGGATCCTCATTCAGGATTTCGGAAATGACCTTTCTCATAAACGCTGAATCTTCAACAACTAAAACATCAATCAAATTATTTTAGCTCCGGCTTTATATGAATTTATATAAACTTTTCCGTCAGACAACTGAAATCTTACCAATCTTCCGTAATTTCCCCCGGTGTCCTGCGAAACCAGTTTAATTCCAAGATCTTTTAAAACTTCTTTTCCTTTTTTTATATTTCTTTTTCCTATCGAACTTTCAATATCATCCATGAATTCCTCAAACATTATTGCTCCGCCAACCATTTTTGCTTCAATATCTTTCTTTTTTGCGTTACATTCCATCATCTTTTCTAAAAGAAGCATTATGCCGGTATCTGCATATTTTGCTTTCTTCTTTCCTCCCGGGTTTAAAGGCAGAATATAATGTACCATGCCTCCCAATTTTTGTTTTCTATCGTAGAGTGTTATGGCTACACAAGACCCGAGTGCGCCAGTTATAAGAGCTGCAGAATCGTTGGAAACTTTAATATTCCCTGTCTCGACTGTTATTTCATTTGCTTTTCGCATAGATTCTTTCCTTTATGTTTATCGGCGTGAAGAGTTTTCTTGCATTGTTGGGGATGGATTCAACTTTGCCTAGTACCAGGATCCCGTCTCTTTTTAAAGCCGCAGAAAAACAGCCTAAAATCTTTTCCTGAAATTCCTTATTTAAATATATAAGTACATTTCTACAAAAAATTAAATCAAATTTCTCTTTAAAATCTGCATCCTTTAGGTCCAGGTTTTGAAATTCTACGGAATTTCTAATCTCACGAGTTACCCTATATCCTTCTTTTACTTTTTCAAAGTATCTGAGTTTGTAATAAGAGGGCATTTCTGTTAAAGCAGATTCATCATAAATACCTTTGCAGGCTGCTTTTATTGATTCCTTATCTATATCTGTTCCCAGAATTGAGCATTTAAGTTTTATTTCTTTGCATAAAATCGCAATCGCGTAAGGTTCAGCGCCGTTAGCACAACCGGCGCTCCATATTACAGGATTTTCCATCAAGGGAAGAATTTCGGATCTTAAGGTATCGAAGACGGTTTTGTTTCTGAAAAAACTCGTAAGATTTATAGTAAGGGACTCTTTGAGTTTACTTTTTTCTTCCTTGCTGCCTTTTAATAATTTGGCATAATCATTGAAATTATCCACGCCTACTTTCCGCATGCGGGAGTTGATTCTTCTAACTAAAGGTTTAACCTTATAATTCTCGGGGTTGAAATCCATGAAATTTTTTATTACTGAAACGACTTTCCCCAGATCTTCGTCTTCAAAATTCTTCATTACCTTTTGCCAGCTCAATAGTTCTTTTTATTAATTTGTTATCAGGATTTAATTCTAAAGCTTTTTTCCATAATTCGAGAGCTTCTTTCGTGTTTCCCCGCTGAAAAAGAATATTGCCTTTCTTGAAGAATAAATCCCAGTCTCTAATACCCGTCGATATCAGAGTTTCAATCCTGACTTCGCAAATGTCGAAGAGTTTATTTCTGTAATAATAGTCGATTAATGCTTTTGAAAGTATTATACACTCGGGATCTGACTTTAACCCCTGTTGGTACATTTCTGTGGCTTTCTTTTCTTCTCCAATGGTCTCGTATAATTTACCAAGATTGAAGAAATATTCTCCGAACTCAGGGGCTAATGAAAGACCTTCTTCTAAAATCTGCATTGCTTCCTTTATTTTTCCTTTTCTTGCCAGAATGTAAGAATAATAGAAAATAGTATATGGTGTTTTTGTTTTAATGTTATCTAAGATATTTAAAGCTTCAGCGTCCTTTTTCATTTTTAAGTATATGATTGCTTTGTTTAAAAGGATTTTTTCGTTGTTTTCTTCTCTCTTTAGAGCTTTCGATAGGTAATCCAGCGCAGATTCATTATTTCCCTTTAATTCGTTTATCAGATAAATATTATTTAAAGTTGAAGTCCGTTTAACCGTTTTAAGACTTTCTTTAAAAGCGTTTTCTGCTTCGTCGAGGTCATTCAACTTGAAACCAATTATTCCTTTGTAGAATAGAGCTTCGGGATTATTGGGTTTTAGTTCCAGTATTCTGTTAAATTCCCGTTGAGCTTCGTTTAGCATTCCGATTTTTACAAAAGCTATTCCCAGGTTCATGTGCTCCTCTATTTTTTCTTTGTCTTTTACAAGTGTTTCCCTTTTTATTTCGAGTTCTTTTAAAGCGCCTTTTTTTATAAGTGCAGAAAGCAATTTTAAAGCTTTAAATTCTTCCATTGGAAGCACATTTATAAGAGAAGACAGGGTTTTTTCTCCATCTACTTTATTAATAATCATCTGTTCTTCTTCCGTCAAACTTGATTCGTCACTCCAATCAGGAGAAACAACGAGTATAGAGTCCTTGTCCGGAAGGGACGAAGCGGCTAATTCATCTTTTAGGGCTGCAGATTCAAGCAGTACATCGTCTATTTTGATTGAAACAGGCAAACCTTCGGGCTGATAAGCTTCTCTGGATTCAAAAACGAAGTAGCCTTTTGCCCATCCGGATAACTCTATTATTGCATCTCTCATTTGTTTCTTTATGTATTCGGTCAGGGTCTTTTTGTCTACTAATTCAAGTTCTAAGATAAGTTCACCCAGAGGGATATTTTCCCTTTCCTGCTGGAGTTCTAAAACTTCCTTCAGGTCCTTTTCCTCAATGAATCCATTTTCTACAAGAAGGGAGCCGAGTCTATCTTTTCTGTTCATCCAGTGTATATGGGTAAGGTTCCCGGTGTTTAAATAAAGATATACGAGGTTCTCTTCGTTCGTTATTGCCAATTCGCCTGTTTTGCTTCCTATGTATAACATCTGTAGGATATCCATTATTGAAAGATCAGAGAGAGAACCTTTTATTGGCATTTTAAAAATCCCCTATAAGTCGAAAGCTTTCGTCTCTTAAGCTCATCGTTAATACTTTTTTCAAATTTTTTATTTTTTCCTTTGAAATCTCTTTTTCTTCTCTTGTTCTTTTTTCTGTAACTTCGAGTTTCTTGCGGGCTTTTTCCGCTAATTTTTCTTCTTCTTCTTCCAGTTTTGTTATTGTTTTTGATAGCCACTCGGCTTTATCCGGGTTGAAAAGTGCATTTTCTAATTCCTTATTTTCTTCTTTCGATATTATAGAATTCTTTATCAGATTCTCAACAGCTATCATACCATATCTCTTTTGTAACTCTATAAGCCTTTGTATGTCTGTTGTATAGGATACAAACTCACCGGTTAATAAATCCAGGTTGCCGTTTATTACTTTTTTTATCCTGTCTGTATTAAAGCCTTTCATTTTCCAGACAAACATCTTTGCGCGGTACTCATCGCGGAGGATCTCTTCTTTTTCTGTTCCGGCCAATTTTTCAGAGAAACCTCTTTTTACATCTTGAATGAACCGCTCGAATTCGCTTGCTTCTTTCTTTATTTCTTCCTTTTTCTTTTCCTTTTCTTCTTTTTTTCTTTTTTCCTCTTCTATCCTATCTTTTTCTTCCGGAACGTATCCCAGCACTCTTACTTTTTTTATGGCTCCGATTGCCTGGCTCATTGTTCTTATATCTAAATTCTCGAGCTTTTTGAGGAATTTTTCAGATAAACCCTTTCCAAGTGCTTCTAAAACCTTTCTTTTCGAAAGGGAATCAAATTCTTTTATTGGTACAATGACTCCGCTTTCAATGCGGGATATTATCCTGCTTGGCAGATTCAAACCTCGTGGATGGCGATCGCCTGTAATAATTATCTGTTTTTCGTTTTCGATGAAATAATCAATTATGTCCAGCAGGTTTTCGGGTACGGGTTTGTATGTTTTTAGTAATTGGATATCTTCAATAACGAGTAAATCGTTTTTTATGAATTGTTCTATAAATTGGGAATCTATTTCTTCTGCCTTAATAATTTCAGAGGTGCCTTTGAAGTTTTCCTGCATGTTTTGAACCAGAAAACTTTTCCCGGATCCGGAAGGACCATAAATAAAAAGAGGATTAACTTCTTTTGATGAAAGAGCTTTGTTTATCGCTTTAATAGCTTCAATATTAAATTTTGAAGAAATTATTTTGTCCATTTTAATCCCCTAACTTATTTTTTACTTGCTTTAATACTTCGGTGCCGATAGTCTTGAATACCTCAATAATTCCTTCTCCGGTAGTGGCAATAGAAGGAAAAGAAGGGTAATTATCCGGATTTAATTGGTTGTCTAAATCTTCAAGGGGTATTATATTATCTAAATCTCTTTTGTTATATTCTAAAACTACAGGGACGTCCTCGAGTTTGATATTATTCTCTTCTAAGTTCTCGAGCATGTTTTCCCAGCTCCATATATTATCTTCAAGTCTGCTTTTCATGGAGTCCGCCACGAAAACAACACCATCGGCACCCCTTAAAACGAGTTTTCTTGTAGAATCATAAACGACCTGACCGGGAACAGTATAAATTTGAAGTCTTGTGTTGAAGTTTTTAAAAGAACCTAACTCTACAGGCATAAAGTCAAAGAAAAGGGTTCTATCCTGTTTGGTTGCCATTGAAATAATGTCGGACTTTCTTTGTTCCGGTATCCTTGAGAAAAGATATTTCACGTTAGTCGTTTTCCCTGCCCTTCCTGGACCATAGTAAACAATTTTACATACAATTTCCCTAGAAGCATATTTGATAACAGCCATTTTTGTTTTTAATATCCCAGCCTCTTCAAAAAATTTGTGTTTGTTTTTCCTTCTATAAAATCCGGATGGGTGAAAATCTCTTTATGCAAGGGTATGGTTGTGGGAACACCTCTTATCACAAACTCATCCAGAGCTCGCAGCATTCTTTTTCTACTTTGTTCTCTGTTTTCTCCGTATGTAATTAATTTTATAAGCAACGAATCGTAATTGGGGGGAATCTTATAGCCCTGATAAATGTGAGAGTCTATTCTGATTCCTGCTCCTCCCGGCAGGTGTAATGCGTGTATCGTTCCTGGTCTGGGTACAAATGCCGCAGAAGGGTCTTCCGCATTTATACGAGCTTCCATGGAATGTCCATTTATTTTTATTTCGTTCTGATCAGGTATTTGAAGACGGGAACCATTCGCTATTTTAATCTGCTCGGTTAATATATCGACCCCTGTTGTCATTTCTGTTATTGGATGTTCAACCTGTATACGCGTGTTCATTTCCATAAAATAGAAAGAGCCGTCTTCGTCAACAATGAATTCAACAGTCCCCGCTGATTTATAGCCTAATTTCTTTACTCCTTTCTTGGCTGCTTCTCCCATCTTTTGGCGGAGTTTTTCATCCACGGCAGGGGAGGGAGTTTCTTCGATAAGTTTTTGATGCCTTCTCTGAATGGAACATTCTCTTTCTCCGAGGTGTATAACTTTTCCGGAAGAATCGGCAAGAATTTGTATTTCTATATGGCGAGGATTCTCAATGGCTTTCTCGATGTATAATCTGTTGTCTCCAAAGGTAGCCTGAGATTCGGATTGTGCCATTACGAAGCCGGTTTTAAGCTCAAGATCGTTATTTGCCAGCCTCATTCCTCTTCCTCCGCCTCCCGCAACTGCTTTCACAAGTACCGGATAACCAATTTTTTTTGCGATTTTAAGGGCCTCTTCTTCGTTTTTAACCGTACCTGGGCTTCCGGGAGTTACAGGTACCCCTGCCTCTGCCATAATTTTTTTCGCCTCCGCCTTATCTCCCATTTGTTTAATAAGTTTGGAAGGAGGTCCTATAAAAGTAAAGTGATTGTCTTCGCATGCTTCTGCAAACGATGGGTTTTCTGCCAGGAACCCGTAACCCGGGTGAATTGCATCCGAGCCAGTAATTTCTGCGGCAGCAATTATGCGTGGTATATTAAGATAGCTTTCAGAAGGTGGTGCTTTGCCTATACATACAGTTTCATCCGCAAATCTGACATGAAGGGAATCTCTGTCAACTTCCGAAAAAACTGCCACAGTCTTTAATCCCAAATCTTTAGCTGCTCTGATTATCCTTAGGGCTATCTCCCCCCTGTTCGCAATGAGAATTTTTTTCATTCAATTACCAGCGTTTGGCGGATTGTTCTATACCTTTAAGCCTCATCTTGAATTCATCCGGATTGTTGACGTTTTCGAGGGCGGTTTCAAGGTCAACGATCCTTTCTTTATAGAGATTCATCACGCTCTGGTCGAAGGAGTGCATTTTGTATTTTTCTCCTTCCCTTATTGCATCTAAAATTGCTGTTATTTTTTCCTCGTCTAACAGATATTCTCTTATTGTTGGGGTGGAAACAAGAACTTCTGTAGCCGGGATACGGCCCGTGCCATCCATCTTAGGAAGCAAGCGGAGAGAAATTATCCCTTTTAACACACTGGTTAACAAAGTTCTAATGTGTTGGTGCTGATAAGGTGGAAAGAAAGTTATGATTCTGTTTATCGTTTCTGGTGCGTTTAAAGTATGAAGAGTCGAAAAAACCAGATGTCCCGTATCTGCAGCTTTTATTGCTGTCTCCATCGTTTCTGCGTCTCTTATTTCTCCGATCATTATGATATCAGGATCCTGACGGAGTATGTATCTTAGCGAATTAGCAAAACTTTTCGTATCAGTCCCTATTTCTCTTTGTGAAATGATAGATTTTTTGTCTGTAAGCAAATATTCTATTGGGTCTTCGATAGTAATAATGTGCCTTCTTTTATTTTGGTTAATATAATCAATCATTGAAGCAAGAGCAGTTGATTTTCCCGAACCGGTTGTTCCGGTTACTAAAACAAGACCTCTTGCCGCGAAAGCCATTTCGTTGAGTACGGGAGGGAGATTGAGCTCTTCGATAGTTTTTATTTCTCTGGATATAGGTCTTATTGCAAGAGCTATACTGCCTCTTTGAATATATATATTCACTCTGAATCTTGATATGCCGGGGATACCGATACCAAAATCTGCTTCCTTCTCTTTCAGGAACATCTCCTGCTGTTTTTTTGTCATAAGAGAAGAAGCGGCGATTCTAACCTCTTCTTTGCTGAGTTTGTTCATTTCCATAGGAGCAAGTTCACCGTTTATTCTTAAGATAGGGGGTGTTCCTACCTTCAAATGAAGGTCTGAAGCATCGCTATCTATCATTTTCTTTAAAATAGGTTTAAGGTCCATAATTTATCATTTCCTAACCTTGAATAAAGGTTGGTTATATTCTACGGGTCCTTCATTGGGGATTAAAACTTCTACAATTTCTCCCTTTACATCGGATTCAATTTCATTCATTATTTTCATGGCTTCAATAATACAAACTACGTCGCCTTTCTTTATTTTATCTCCTATATCAACATAGGGAGGAGCA
Organism: Caldifarciminota bacterium; assembly: GCA_016930175.1. GTDB lineage: Bacteria > Hydrothermota > UBA3072 > UBA3072 > UBA3072 > JAFGHJ01. The sequence continues at coordinate 81,034 of JAFGHJ010000018.1, read as the reverse complement.
TCGGGGGCTGGCGCTCTATAGAAGGTTCCAACCATAGGTGACCTGATAACATAAATGTCGGTTTCTTCTTTTTCTGCTTCTTCTGTGGAGGAGCTTAGCTCTCGTGATTCGTCACTTTTTAAGTTGATTACAGATGCTTTTGGGGCAGAGTGGCTTGTGTTTTTCGATATTCTTACTCTTGTCCAAAAACGCTGGAATTCAATTTCCGCTAAATTGCTTTCTTCGAGAATCTGCATCATTCTTTTGATAAATCCTATATTCATTGTTTCTCCTCTGTTATCGTTTCTTAAAATATATGAATCTGACAACGATAAGTCAAGAGGGTAATCCCCACCCCCACCCCGGAATAATTCTCACACGGAGACACAGAGAACACAAAGAAAAAATTGTTTTGTTTTACCCAATTCCACAAAAGGAACCCCGGTATTACGCAAGATTAACTCGAGATTTTTGTTTCTTTGATTTTCAACTAGTAACTTCTTTACCAACACAACGGTCACGAGGAGTACAAAATTTGCAAAAACTTTGATTGTTAACGTCTTAGCACTGATATAGCCTGACAATACTTAGAAAAATTGGGCTTTTTGATAAAGCTAATTCGTAGGTAGCAAGCCTTTATTGAGTTCGAATTAAACTGCTAATTTTATTCTTTTTCTCTAATTGCCACATACAAATCTATACTTGGGTTTTTCCCGATACTCCTTTTATCGTGATATTCAAAGTCGCTTCCTGTAGCTGTATAATTTGATTTTGAAACCCATTCTGTGAAAACATATTTCTTCATTCTACCTATTTCTAAACCCCATAAAAAGCCAAGCTTGGCTTTAATTTGAAAAATAGCGTATTTGCCGGGTTCTATTTCGTATCCGTTTAATCCTTCAGGTACCGAATCCAGATTTGTTACGACGTCACCCATAATATATTCCCAGCTTCTAGTTTTCTCGTCAAAATCTCTGCTATACGCTACAAATGCCCATGGCTCTTTTAAATTAGTAATGGTATGTGTTTTTTTGAATTGAGAATAATCTTTTCCAAGTTGCGTGGCATCTTTATAAATGCTTTTGACATCTGTTTTTACTGATAGCCCGACAAACTTAATAGGTTCTTGTAAAGTAACAATTTCTGGTTCCGTATCGCCAATTTTGTTAAGTAGGAAAGACATAGCTAAACCTCCGATCAGAATTAAAGCTAAAATCAAGACAATTATGGCTTTTATTGCTTTTTTCATTTTATTTTCTCCCGCAGACGGGATTATATTGATCTCTAATTTCTTCTTCTATTTGCATTCTTCCTTTTTCGTCCAAGTCAGGAGTGTAGAGAACAGCGTAGCCTAAAGCGCTGGGGCAGTTACGGATCCAGCAGGACGATTGCTCATTATCTTGAACTCTTGATTTTACGTTTTCCGATTCTCCGATATCTACAAGCACGTCCTTTTCGTATTGCCGGCAAAAAACCGCGTATAAACCAGGTTCATCGTCAAGATATGTTGGTGAGGAGTAATATCCCTCGAAGGAATAATTTCCTATCTCAACGCTCATAAAAAGCCTTCACGGAGAATATTCCCATAGCTGGAATTTTTCACCCAGATCATCGAGAATATAAACTTTTCCGTCGCCTGAGACTCTCGCAGTCCGGCAAACATCGGTGTGTCCGGAACTATACTTTATTACGAAGTCCGCCATTATCCTGCCTCTGGGGCTTACTTTTATGATACGATCCTGCATTAATCCTTTTACTCCGACTTTTAAATATAAATTACCTGAGGAGTCGATGCCGATGATTTCAGGAATGCCATCCTTTAACTTAAGCTTTCGTATAGAGAGTATTCGCCTATCTTCTTTATTGTAAACGCAAAAATCCGCTTCAGTTGTTTCCTGCATGTAGTATTCGCCCTTTGTGACGATGTAACCTCTGCGTTTGTCTCTTACTTCAATAATGTTACCTGTGGTATCTACTTCTATTATTTCGTTTTCTTTGTTAATTTTGGGGTTTACAAGCAAAATTGTATTACGGTCGGTTACTTCCAGGGGGGTTATTTTGGGCGTTATGGGAGGTACGAGTCTTTTTAAATCGAGTATGCGTTTCAGTATCATATCTGTATCGTAAATGCCGATGTTGCCGGATGTATATTCGATATATATGTTATCGTTTTTGTCGAAGGTAATATCCATGAGAGGATTCTTTGCGTCTTGCGAAAAACTTTCGACATAATTACCGTTTTTATCATATTTTACTACCCTTTTATTTAAGAAATCCAGGACGAATATTTCCTGCCTGTTATTAATGCCGAAACTCGTGGGACCGGTTGGTAAATAATCGATTGTTTTCCAGCTTAACTCTCCGGGCCCGGAGCCGATATTCCCCTCGATAAACAATCTCTCGCTGTACTTTTGTTTAAACAAAAAACAGTTTGAAAGACCAAGTATGATTAAAAGACCAAGTGTACTCAAACATAAAATATTCTTTTTACACACGTTTACCTCCAGATTGATTTCTTTAATTCTAAAGATTCCCTGCCAATAAGTCAAGGGGAAAACCAAAACATAACCCCTTGACATTTAACCTTTTTCCAGTACGGTTTTTAAAAGAACTAGGTTTGGTGATTTGTGTAGAGGTTAAAAGTGAAAAAAGAAACCCTGAAGCTTGAGACAGAAAGACTTTTGCTGAGATTATTAGATTTGTCGGATGCAGAGAGGGTGAGAGAGTTAGCCGGAGATAAAGAAATTGCGGATACAACAACGAATATTCCTCATCCATACGAAAAAGGAATGGCAGAAGAATGGATATCAAGCAGTCGAATTAAATTTGAGTCTGGAGAATGCGTGCATTTAGCAGTTATCTTGAAAGCAACGCAGGAATTAATCGGAGCAATTGGATTAATTATCGATAAGGGTTTTAATAGGGGAGAATTAGGTTATTGGATAGGAAGAGAGTATTGGAATCAAGGCTATTGTACGGAAGGCTCAAGAGCTGTTTTGGATTATGGCTTTAACCAATTGTTGTTGCATAAAATTACTTCATCTCATTTTGCCAGGAATCCTTCTTCGGGAAGAGTAATGCGTAAGATAGGAATGAAAAAAGAGGGTTTTCTAAAGAAGCATGTTCCTAAAAGTGGTAAGTATGAGGATCTTGTAATTTACGGTGTTCTGAGAAAAGAGTGGAAAGAGGAAAATGAACATAGATAGCAGCTCGAGTTGTGCAGTTGTAATAAGAAAATTATCTGTTGTTCTTTTTTTGTTTTTGTTTTCCTGTATTAATCCGAATTTTGCCGGCGCTGGTCAGTCTTATCGGAATACCGGTATGGTCGTAGCAGACGACAATATTTCTTACAGATATCTTCTGTACTTGCCAAAGGATTACGGGAGAAATCCTTCCAGGGAATGGCCTCTTTTAGTATATCTTCACGGTAAATCATGTCGAGGGTACAATTTGGAGAAATTGAAGAAGTACGGTCCGCCTTATCTCGTAAGCAAGGGGTGGAATTTTCCATTCATTATCGTGTCGCCGCAGTGTCCTCCGGATAGGATTTGGAGTACGGATGAGTGGTTCCCTTCATTATACAAGAGTTTGTCGAATAAGTACAGGATCGACAGGAGGAGAATTTACCTTACGGGTATGAGTATGGGTGGTTCCGGAGTTTGGGCATTGGCAATAAAACACCCGGAGTATTTTGCGGCAGCTATTCCTATGTGCGGGGGGTGGAGTACGAAGAATATTAAGGCAATGAAAAATCTGTCGGTCTGGGCTTTTCATGGGGCAAATGATAGGGTTGTATCCCCAACAGAAACCGAGAAAATGGTTAATGCTTTAAGGGAAGCCGGGGGTAGGGTGAGATATTCAAAGCTTAAAGGGCAGGGGCATTCCATTCATAAAATTTATGAACACAGCGAGATATATGAGTGGTTGCTGAAACATGGGAAGTAGAGAGCAGATGTTAGGTCTTTGTTCTTAGTTCGCAGTGCTTGGTTCGTTATTAACTAGAGTTTCGAGTAAAAAACAATTCGTGCTATTCGTTTAATTCGTTGTTTCTGGTTGTGTTGTGGGTTGGAATTCTAACTTCTTGCTTCTGGATTCTGGTTTCTATTTATTATTTTTTGTCGTTTCTTTTTCTCTGTACGCTCAGCCCGCCGTCGGGTTCGAGGCGTACGACTTTTGCTTCGGAATAATACTGTATATTTTTTTCTCTTAATTTTGCCCTTAATTGGTCTTCCGTGAGGTTTGTTTTAGCAAAATTTTTCTTGATTAGTTTTCCGTTTTTGATTATGATCGCAGAATCTCCGTAAATTATTTTCGTTATTTTTTTAGGTGCTCTGCAGGCTAAATATTCAAATACATGAATTAATACGGCGATGGTACATATGGCTATTATGGAACGAAGGAGGGATACAACTTCTTCAGGATAAATCATTACATCTCCTACCGCAGAGCCTAGAGCTATTACTATTAGTATGTCGAAGAGAGTAAGTTGAGCTAACTGTTTTCTCCCCCTAATTCGTATTATTATAAAAGCCACAAGAAAAATGATTGCGGTGCGAATAATTACTTCCAATATCTCTCCGGAACTTATAAGTTTAATCATTATCAATGAAATTATGGATTATTTGGACGATGTCAAGTAAAAAAGCGGAAACCGGTTTTTTGTTTTAGTATTTCTCTTAACCCAGAATCAGATCGATAATTTCTTTCAAAAAATTCATTTTGAATGGTTTTCCTATAAAGGCGTCGATGCCTAATCGTCTGATTTTCCCTTCGTCAGGAATCTTACAACCCGAGATAAGGATGATTTTTATGTCAGGCTGGACTTCCTTTACCTTCTTGATGAGTGTTATACACCTGGCATCTTTTAACGAGTAATTGATAATAATAAGGTCGAAATTTTTCGCCAAACACAAACCCAAAGCACCTTCCTCCAGGTATGAGGAGTAAACCTCGAAATTACTTTTAATACAATTCCCTAATTTCTGAGTATCTTTTAAATCACTGCCAACAATCAATATTTTTTTCAAAATCCTCAAATCTCCTTAATCTTAGCAATTATAGTGCGTATAATTATAGTGTATTTTGATTGTTTGTCAAGCAGCGGTCTTCGCGAGCCCAGCTAAAAATCAGTAAAAAGCTACTTTTAGTATGTAGATTTTTTTATAGTTTTCCTATATATTGCTTACCATGAAAAAGCGAGAAATTTTAGTAAAGTTCGGAAAGAAGGTAAGAGAAGAGAGAAAGAAGCTGGGTTATTCGCAGGAAGTTCTTGCGGAGAAAGCCGGTGTCCATCGTACTTATATCGGGATGATAGAGAGGGGTGAAAAAAATATTACCCTCGCGAACATCCAGAAAGTCTCTAAAGCCTTAAAAGTAAAAATTTCGAAACTGACTGAAGGACTATAGGCTCGGAAGGGCTTATTTGATTGGCGAATGGGAAAATCGAAAAAAATTTCCCGTTCTTTGTGTTTCAATCAGCTTTTTGGGCTTTGCGGCGTTGTAAGTTTGTTGGGTTTAGTTTTTGATGTATCGGTGAGCCGATATATTTGCAAAACTGTCTTTTTTAATCGTGTGATTTTTTGTTTTTCTTGATTATTACTATTTAATCAAAATAACTTTTTCCGCTGCGATCTGATTGTTGACTTTCAAATATATAAAATAAACGCCGCTTGGGAAGTTTTCCCTGTAAAAAGTATAATGATACATCTGCGGAGTCATGCTGTAATCGGCAAATTCTTTGATTTTTGAGCCTGAAGAGTTATATATTTCGAGGCGAACGTCTCCGTACGTGTGCAGGGTAAAAGTTATATCTGTGAAAGTGTTGAAAGGATTGGGATAGATACTTAAGGGGCTAAAAAAGTTACTCTCTTCGTCAGTCGTATATTCGTAAGCCCCTATATCGTACAAAGACCCCTGGGGGCGTGAAATTCCCCTTATGTCTATCGACGGTGCAAGTTCACTTGCGCCCGCGTCAATTGCGGGGCTTCCTTCTTTTAGACGAAGGTCGAACTGTCCGAAATTCACGAAGTTACTGTCATAATCTCTTACCCTTAAGTTGTGGTCTTCTGTTTGCGGCGAATCGATCGATAAAGACCTGTAATAAATATTGTTTCTGATTACGCAGCCGACACTTGCGGAACCGTCCTTATGGTTTCCGACTCTTATCCAGGGGCTTATATCTGAGTCTGTTGTGTCTCTATCTGCCACTGTGTTATTGATTATACGGCAGTTGACCGCCCCGCTTAAAGTTATTCCGTGGTAATGATTGACAACAACAACGTTGTTTTCGACAATCCAATCGGCGTAAAATCCATCGAAACAGCCGATTCCCTGTAAGGTACCTCTGTGGGGCTGGTTGGGGTCTTCGTAATTTATGATTGTGTTGCCTCTTAAGATCACGCCCCATACAGTATCAGTGCCAACCCCGCCTTCTCCTACTGACCATGATTGAAACCCGTCGTCGTGATTGGCGTTAACGTCGTATGAATTTCTTACTATGTTATACTGGAAGGTGTTGTAATTGCCTAAGCCTCTGAGTCCGTCACCGGCAAAATTTTCTACTGTATTGTATTCCACCAGGCAGGAATCGTTACTTGAAGAGATGCCGAAATTTACATTTTTGCAGTTGTTGTTCCGTATAATTACATGTTTACCCTGACAGGAAATTGCGGTGCATGATAACTCGTCCCAGTCTTCGGCGGACCACGAGGAGGCATCTTCGACCGAATATAAATCGCAGTCTTCTACTATTATGTAGGTGGAAGGCCCGGACCAATTATGCCATTCGATAGACATTAGTGTAGTGTTTTCGTATTCGGGGGCGCTTGAAGGTGTTACGGTAAGACCCTTGAGATGCCAGTATCTTGCTCCGGAAAAACGAATATTTTTGAAAGTAGGGATGTTATTTTCTTCCGCGCGGATAGTAATATAATCGTTATTGAATTTTCTCGATATGTGAAGTGGCCCGTAATGACCTGTCCTACAGATTAAAGTATCTCCTGCTTTTACCGGTGCGCCTTCATTTACAAGCATTAAAGGGTCGCCCTCGCTGTATGGATAATTAACAGGTGCGTAGGTTTCGACAAGATTGGAATCGAGAACTTCCTGAACAGTTGTCCATGGGTGTTCGGAACTTCCGTCATTTACCATACTTCCTTCTTGGGGGTCCAGATAAAAAGTGGCGGAGGATAAAAACAGCGGTATTTGTAATATAATTAAAGTTAACGGGATAATTTTCCTCATGGTCTTAAAATATAAGTGTAAATTAAATTTCTGCAAGATTAGGAGTGTAGCTATAAGAAGTTTTTGGATCTCTTTTTTTTACTCCAGAACCTCTTTAATTGCTTCATTCAGTTCTTTAAGGTCAAAGGGTTTTGCTACTACAGCTTTAAATCCGTGTTTTTTATAGTTAGCCATTACCGGATCTGTGGAATATCCGCTGGAAACTATAGCCTTCACATTTGGATCAATCTTTAGTAGCTTCTCTATCGTCTTTTTGCCTCCCATTCCGCCGGGTACTGTTAAATCAAGAATAACTGCATTAAAGGGCTTTTTTGAATTCTTGGCTTCTTTATATTTAAATATAGCTTCCTCTCCGTTTTCGGCAAACTCTACTGTATATCCCAGTCTTCTCAACATTCCCCCAACAGCTTTACGGACTATTTTTTCATCGTCCATTACTAGTATTCTGCCTTCACCTTTTAGAGCCCGTCTGCTCGCCTTTTTATCTCCTTTCTCCGATATTTTCTCTTCTAACGCCGGAAGATAGATAAAAAAGGTGGTTCCTTCGCCCACTTTAGATTGTACTGTGATATAACCTTCATGTTTCTGAATAATAGAATATACTGTTGCAAGGCCTAACCCACTTCCTTCCTGCTTTGTAGAAAAGTATGGGTCGAATATTTTCGAAAGATATTCTTCAGGCACCCCGATTCCTTCATCCCGGAGAGTTATTTTTACGTATTTGCCTTCCGGAAGATATAGTAAATTTTCTTTCTGGAGGGTAATATTCTGGGCTTGTATATGTATCTTTCCGCCCTCTGGCATCGCCTGATTTGAATTTATTACAAGATTGTCTATGACCTGAGACATTTGCCCCTTATCAACTTCTACTTTCCATAAATCTTCTGCGAAATCGAATTCACATCTAACATTTGAACCATGCAGGCTGAATTCTGAAGATTCTCGGATTATATCTTCTATAGAGACTTTTCCCTTGATGGGTTCTCCGCCTTTTGAAAATGTGAGAAGCTGTCGGGTTAAGTTTTTAGCCTGGATGGATGCCTGTTTGGCTTCTTCTAATATATTATTAAAATCTTCTCCCTCTGTCATTTGAGCGAGTGAAAGGTTCCCAAGTATTCCGGTCAAAAGATTGTTGAAATCGTGAGCAATGCCTCCGGCAAGAATACCAAGTGATTCAAGACGCTCTATTTTTCGTAACTCTTCCTCTATTTTCTTTCGCTCGGTTATATCGCGCACAATCGCCCACATGCCGTTCGGTTTGCCGTCATCATCCTTGAGTAAAAAAACCCTTAGCTCTACAGGAAATAAAGTACCGTCCTTTCTTATGTATTCCTTTTCATAAACGTCAGAGTATCCTCTTTTGATAATCTGGTTATTTATTATTTTAGCTTCCATTTCGTGCCATTTTTCCGGAGTTAAATCGGTATACTTCAAATTTTTTATCTCATCCCCGGTATATCCGAGCATATCTAAATATTGTTTATTGAATTCAATTATGTTGCCTTTCATATCGGTGCGCGAGAAAGCTTCTATCATGCTTTCGTACAGGTTTCTATACTTTTCTTCGCTTTTCTGTAGACTTTCCAGTGCTTTCTTTCTGTCTGAGATGTCCTGGGCAATAGCTAATATCATGGGTTTGCCTTCAAGAGTAATAGAGTTGATATATATTTCAACCGGATAGCCGGATCCGTTTTTACAGGAGAGTCTCGATTCAAAATGAGTATGGCCGCCTTTTTTCAATTTCAACCAGATTTTCTTTCTATCGTCACGTGTCTGGCTGAGACGGTCAACCTCCTCTACTTTCATTTTCATATATTCATCTCTCGTATGACCGGTTTGTTCGCATAACGCTTCATTTACCAATACAAAGTTTCCGTCAAGATCATGTACGGAAACGGCGTGCGGAAGATTTTCGATTATCGTTTGAAATCTTTCTTCGCTTTCTTTTAATTTTTCTATTGCCTTCTTGCGCTCGGTGATGTCTTGCGTAATTGCTAAAATCATAGGTTGCTCTTTCAAATCAACTGCGTTTAGATATATGACTCCGGGAAAGGCAGACCCATCTTTTCGATATAGAGTAGATTCAACATAGTCATGCCCTCCCTTATTTAATTTCAACCAAAGGTTATGTCTGTCGTCTCTGGTAGCACATTCGTGGTCGACCTCCTGTACGTTCATGTTTAAGAGTTCTTTTTCGGAATAACCCGTCATTTTGCATAAGGCTTTATTTACGAGCGTCATATAGCCGTCTAGATCGTGAAGACAGACTCCGTGAGGCAGATTCTCAATAACTGTTTGAAATCTCTCTTCGCTTTCCTTGAGTTCTCCCGTTGCCTTCTTGCGCTCGGTTATATCATGGGCTATACCTATTATCATGGGACTTCCTTTAAAAGTAACAGTGCCGAAGTATATTTCAGCCGGATATGAGGAGCCGTCTTTACGATAGTGAGTGGTTTCTATTCGCTCGAAGCCGCCTTTCTTTTGAAGTCTTTCCCAGATGTTTTTTCTATCATCTCTTTTGACGCTTTCATGGTCGATATCTTCCACTTCCATACCTAAAAGTTCTTCTTTTGAATATCCGGTCTTTACACAGGATGCTTTATTTACCAATATGAATTTCCCGTCAAGGTTATGAACAAAGATTTCATCAGGGAGATTTTCAATTACCGCCTGAAATCGTTCCTCGCTTTCCTTAAGTTTTTCTAGCGTTTTCTTACGTTCTGTGGTATCAGTAACTGCAGCCAATATCATAGGAGTGCCCTTTATGTTAACTGCGTTAATGTATATTTCGGCAGGAAACATAGAGCCGTCCTTGCGATTGACGGCCGATTCTATCCTACTTGACCCTCCCTTTTTTAATTTTGTCCAGAGTTTTTTTCTGTCGTCTCTTGATATACTTTGAGGGTCCAGATCCGCCACTGTCAGATTGAGAAGTTCCTCTTTTGTATATCCTCCCAATTCGCAGGATGCTTTATTTGCCATTAAGATAGAACCGTCAAGGTTGTGAAGAAGAATGCCTAGCGGAAGCTTTTCGATTACCCTCTGAAATCGTTCCTCGCTTTCCTGCAGTTCTTTCAGTACCTTCTTACGTTCGGTTATGTCGTGGGAAGACCAAAGTAAATATGTGCATTTCCCTTTTTCATCTAACACCGGGGCTAATGTGACTTCTGCGCTGTAACGTTTGTTTCCGAAGGCATAGGACTCTTCGTAGAAAACCGGCTTGCCTGTTTCTGCTGCCTGCTCGAAGGTTTTAAGGGTTTCTTCAGGACTTCTCTGGACTGGATTGAGAAAGTTTCTAACTATTACCTTTGCATTTTCCCCTAAAAAATCTTCCCTGGAAACACCAAACCCTAATCTTCTGGCGGTCTCGACAGCAGTTTTATTTGCGTTCACTATCCTGAATTCTCCATCCTCTGCGGCGGAAAAAAGTATCTGCAAATCAGAAGTGTTGTTAAAAATTAGTGAGAGTTGTTCTTCGCTTTTTCGAATAGCATCTTCTGATTTTTTGCGTCCGCGAATATCCCTTGCAATACTTAAAATCGTTGGTTTACCATGATAAGATATCAGGCTCGAGCTGACTTCGACAGGAATTACTTCCCCCGATTTAGTCTTATGCGCAGTTTCAAAGACCTGCTTTTCGCCCATCTTCATTCCTTCAATGAGCCCCCTTATATCTTTTGCGGAAAGAACAGGATCAATATCAGTCGGTCCCATTGTAAGCAGTTCCTCTCTTGAATACCCCAGGAACTCGACAGCGGTATCATTGACATCGACAAATTTTCCTTCAAAGTTAATAACGAAAGCAGTATCATTCATTCCATTGATTAAATTTTTGTATTCTTTTTCCCTTTCTTTCCGTTCGGTTATGTCGCGGACAATTTCAATCACCTTAGTTTTTCCATCGATATCTTTGAAAGGTATCGATGTTAACTCATAATCCCTGTCGTCAGGAGCCGTTAATTCCACTTTCTGCGTGGTTCCTGTCTTGATAGCTTTTTTTATCAGGCAGAATTCACAAGGAGACTGGCGCTTCATGTATTCTTCGAAGCAAACCTTGTCTGTAAGATCCCCAAACCTGTCTTTTAATACCTTATTTTGAAAGCATATCCTGTAATTTTTATCGATGATGTCCAATCCATCTGACATAGAGCTAATTATGCACTCAAATTTATCCCGCTCTGCCTTTAGCTCTTTTTTTACTTCTTTTAAAATTTTGTGTTCTTCTTGAAGTCTTGAGACTTTTGCTCGTTCTTTCTCAAGTTCTTTTAGAAGCTGCTTTTTTGTCCTGTCAGCGTCCTTCCCCTTAATTCAAACCTCCTTATTTGAGACTTTAAGTATTCGTGCAAAAACGGCTCCAAATATTAAGTAGTTGATATTGAATTAATTAGCTTTTAAGAATGTAAATTACTTATTAGTAAAGACAAAAATTTTTTACGTAAATTTAAGATTTTATGGGTTTTAGTGTTCTGTTATTCTAATTTCTTTAAAAAATTTTTATATTTTAAACAGAAGATATGTTATTTTACCCTATAGAACTTCCCGTCTACGTTTGTGAAGAACAAACTTCCGTTTGAGACTTTAAGGCCGGTTATGCTGTGGTCGATTTTATCCTGATTGAACGTCAGTTCTATCGGGTCGGTTCCTTCTTTTAAAAGATATAGTCCTGCTCCGCCTATCGCAGGAATGCCCTGAACCACGAGTGAGCCGTTACCTAAGAAGTCGAAAGACGAAATTGATTCTAAGTCGCCCGTATTTATCTTTTTTTCTCCTTCGACAGATATTATTTTTGCATCTTCGGTTAAAGTAACCCAGAACATATGGCGCAGGTCAGCTACTGAATAACTTTTTGCCTCAGCTTCAAACCCTCCCTTTTTTCCCCAGATTGCTGCGGTTAATTTTTCTGATGCATCGATTCTTAAATTCATAGGTAAACCACCTTCATATATTTCCGCAGTTTTCCCATTTTCGTCGATTTTCAGAATCTTGCCGGCAATATAATCGGCTGCCGATAAGTGATTGGGGTTAAAGTTGACGGTAAGATTCCCTTCGCTGACCCAAACTCCCGCAAAAATCCTTCCGGAATTATCCGAAGTTAAAGAAAGTAGATTGCCGTCTATCTCAACCACTTTAATTCTACCGCCGTTTTTATAAATTCTGAACAGGACATCTTTATCGTCCACGCAATCATTCACAATCAAATCTCCCCCAGGTAGTACGGTAAGGGATGTGAGACTGAAGCCGCAGCAATTAATGCCGGAATAAACCTTGTCATTCGCCCCGTCTTTGGAAACCCTGAATACGTCTCCGTTATAACTTGCAAGATAGAAGTTTCCTTCTTTATCTGAATCGACAGCCACAAGAGGATCCGGGCATTCGAAAACCAATTCTACATCTAAAGTATTCCCTTTCTCGATTCTCTTAACAAGGTCTTCGGAAGCTTCACTTTTAGTTTTGTTGCATGCCGAGAAGCATAACATTAGTAGGATCGACAAAAATAAACTTACTAAAGAAATGCCTAAATTTTTAATAACTTTCATTATACCTCCATTTTTCCGTAATTGAACATGAATTTCATTTTAACACCTTAAAAATAAAAAGTCAAGGGATGTTGCTTCGCAAATAGTCCTGTATCTCGAGTTATAAGCCATGAGTCAAAAAAGTAGATGGAAGGGTATAGAGGGTAGTTAGTAGTGAAAATAAACAAAAATATCCGTGTTAATCAGTGGCTAATTTTAGGGTTGAGTGGAGTCATAAACAACAAAAAATCTCAGTGTGCTCTGTGTGTTCTTTTTTCTCTGTGTTCTCTGTGGTAAAAAATGGGGGTGGTGGGCCAAATAAACAATCTTGACATGATAAAAGTTTTTATTTACAATTAGATAAAAATAGGGAGGTTTTATGTTTCAAATTTCTTTAATTATACTCGGATGTTCGGTCTTGGTAGCACTGATTTTCCATTTCTATGCTGTCTCGAAGATAAAAACCGCATTGAGAGAAACGGGTGGTATGATTATGTCGATGAATGATCTGGAAATAGTTAAAGAAGTTATCAATCTCAACATGAAACTTGCGGTATACTATATTGTTTTCTATGTTTTGCTAATGGTTGTTTTGGGGGTTCTGGTACTGAATAAATTATTCGGAGAGGCGGCTCTTATACTGTTTCTATTTGGAGTGATAACTCTTTTCGTTGGTCTCTGGGGAAAAACATACGAAAACAAAATAAGAAACATGGAAGTAAAAACCGATGATCCGGAAATAAAAAATACTTTTGAGAGATACCTTAAAGAATGGGGGGAACCAAGGTTGCAGCTCAGGTCTTAGATATAGGGTACTTCGGTCCCTTTTTCATCACGATTTTTCACTCCGTGGTGTTTTATGGAAAAAGAGCAAATAGAAAAAACAAGACAAAAATTCGATTCAATACTTCATACCGATGGATACAAAAAGATTCATAGCGATGAGAAACATTTAAGAAATCTGCTTAATCTATTCGAGTTAAAACCGGATTGTCATTACCTCGATCTCGGCACAGGAAACGGCTATTTAGCATTTGCGTTAGCAGAAAAGAATAAAAGTATTTTTGTTGAAGGCCTCGATATTGTAGAGAATTCTATAATGAAAAACAAACAGATCGTGAAGGAGAAAGGATTAAAAAACATTAAATTTGAAGCCTATGATGGTATTAACTTTCCATATCCGGATGGATTTTTTAGCGGCGGTATATCCCGGTATGCCATGCATCATTTTCCGAACATAAATCATTCGATTAGAGAAATTAACAGGGTATTGGAAAAGGGCGGGTTCTTCATTCTATCCGATGCAAAAACATATGATATAGACAAAAAAGGATTTATTGATGAGTTTCAAAAATTTCTAGAAGATGGTCATAATCATTTCTATTACGAAAATGAAATAATAGAACTTTTTAACAATCAGGGATTTATCAAGGAGAAGATATTTGATTCATATATAAGATATCCCAGAAAATACAATAAAAGATATCAGGATCTCATAGATGGTGAAGCAGGCGAGGTTGTCAATAAATATAAAATGGAAGTTGTGGATGACAATATTTTTATGACAGTTCAAATAATGAATATCTTATTTAGAAAGATCAAGCCGTAGAGGTGTCAGGTCTCTTTTTTTGAATTTTAGAGTTCGTCGTTACTTAAATTTGCGTGTTATGTGTTTCGTGTTTCGAATCAACATCTATTAAAAAGGAAGTTTTATTTTTTCTTTGAGCTTTTCGACTTCTTCTTTTGCTTTATCTTCGACTTTTCCCTTTGCTTCTGTTTTCTTTTCGTCTATCTTCTTCTGCAGTTCTTGTTTTTTCTTTTCGACCAATTCCGTATATGTCTTTACCTCCCGAAGATTCCCTTTAAGGTCCTCTTCCAGGGAGATAAAGCCTTTATAATTATCCTGGTATTCCTCGAGTTTAGCTCTGAGCAAATTATTCAATTCCGCGTCGAGTTTAGCCTTGGTTTCGTTTACCCACTCCGTTACCAATTTACTTATTGTCCCGGAAATTAATTTATCCAGATTGCTCTTTATCTTGAAAGTATATTTTCCGTCTTCGCTGACAGTGTAACTAACTTCGATATCCACAGGATTAGAAGAAAGAACACCTTTGATATTTGCCGCGATTTTATCTTCCTTGTCACTTAAATCCAGCGCGAGATTGGAAAGTTGTAAATGCAGAGTTCCGCCTGCTCTATTTAGACGGTCAAAAGAAAGTTCTCCGTAGAGATTATAGGTGCCTTTTACGCTGCTGACTTTCAAGGCTTTCATGCCTTCTCCTAAGACAAATGGTATATTCTTTGCTTTAAAATCGAACTCTGCCGATTTTTCCCTGTTTTCCCTTTTATCTATCAAACCCGCCCACTCGACTTCTTCACTGCTTTTAATTCTTTTGATAGAAAAAGTGGTCGGGTTATTTATTACATTCTGATCGCTTGTTATATCGGTGGCTTTTACGCTGTAAAGATTTCGTTCTTGGTTACTGCCCAGAGAAACATCCATGTTCTGAAGCCAGAACTTCGGAATTGCCACACAGGGATAAGTAACGTCTCGACCATAAGCCCTTAATATCAATTCCCTTCCTTCTTTCCTCTTTATCATAGGTTTTAGTTTTTCAAAGTAATAATTCCACCTTTTAAATTTGCCGTGTATCTCGCCAAGATATTTCTCTATGTAAGGGTCAAGAATCGCGCTGGCAATTTCTTCTCCCTTTTCAGGTGATTTGATAAAAGAAGAGAGATACGCCAGATCCGAGCTGATGGTTGCGCTAACGTTTTTTTTATCATTGTTAGCCATAACCAGATCTGTTTTTAGTTTATCGTAGGATTTTATAAGATTCGTTTCCGTCAACTTTATGGATTTATATGTTTCATCGACCATGTTATAAGCGCTTAATGCCTCGTCGGCGGTTTTTATATTTTCTAACTTTATCGCTTTTACCGGTTCAACCAATTTCGGAAGATTTTCCAGTTCTTTCTTTTGACCCTTTAAGGTTTCTTCCCACGCCATCTTTAAATTCGTATATTTTCTTGGAAGTTCTTCCAAAAGTTTCGGGGATTTGATATTTTCCATTTCTTTCTTTATAATATCAGCTACGACTTTTCCCGCGTCTTCCAGAAAAGCACCCACAAAAGTTTTCCCTTCTTCCTCCCCCATCTCTTCTGCCTTTGAAACACGTGCTCCCGGAAGGGCTCCGGAGGTTTTTCTTTCCGTATCCCACCTGATTTCCTGTAATTTAACATTGTTGATGACGACCTTATTCCTTACGAGCTGCTCGATATCGAGCTGTAAATCAACCTCTCCGAGTTCAAATAAATTGCGGAAAGGTTTTCTGCTGTTAGCGACTTCGAGAGATTGAAAAAGAAGACGCCCTTTAAAAATCTGCAAATCCAGCCCCCTCATGTCCGCTTTTGCCTCGAATATAGTTTCTAGATTTCTTTCTATCGCTCGCTCAAGTAGCCTATCCAGAAAAACGATATTGAAGACTATTATTCCGATGAGAAAAATCAGGATAAGAGCCAGCTTGCCCCGGAGGACGAATCCTTCGTTGCTTTTAATGCTCTTCGCAATACTTTTGAGTTTCTTTATATCTTTTTTGCCGAGGTTTTCCTTTAATTTATATTTGCCTTCACTATCCCGGGTAAAAACTTCATTTATATAATTTCTGTACTCGTGTATGTAGAGTTTGCGAAGGATTTTCTTTCTAAATTCTTCCTCAGAGAATGTTCCTTTAAATAGTTTCGATATTTTTTTCTCTTCACTCATATAAATTACCTGATATTATCGTAAAACCTAACAGCAGCACCAAATTTGTTTTTAATGCCAACCAGGATTGGTTGGTTCACTACTGCCTTAACAAATTTGTTGTTTGCAATTTTTTCTCTAACCTTATCGCGGTAAATATCGACCAGATACTTAGACAAAAAGTAAATCGGTACAAACATTGCCAATCCCACCACCAGTCCGCCCATAACAATAGAATTATAATACTTCGTCATATAAAAGAACGGGCTGTTGAAAAGTTTCGTAAAGAAGTCACCCAAAGAGGGAACTGTAAGAATAGCGAATCCGATTTTATCGAGAAATGTATCCAGGAAATCAAGAAACAGACTGAAAACTGCGATGAAGACCATTTCCACCGCTTGATTTACTTTAAGAAAGAAGGTGAGAACAAATAAGGATATCCAGAAAAGGTTCGCTTTGGGAATCAGCGCAAGAAGAAAAGCGAAAGCTATCGCCAGCGCAATCTGCGATGTTTTTTTATTCGAGTTTATTGCCACAAAAACTTTCGCAAACCAGGTAACAATCATAATATTAAAGAACTTTCGATATTAATTGTACGAGTTTTCATAAGCTTGTCAAGATAGATACCACCACCTCCCCAAAAGAAATTGAACCACAGAGCCCACAGAGAAAAAACAAACTTACAGAGAACACTGAGGTTTTTTGTTGTTTAAACCCCATCCCATGCACCCAAAAAACTAATATCTCACACAGAGACGCAAAGAACACAAAGATTATATTTTTGTTTTCCTACTTAACAACTCAACTACTCAACCATTTAACGACTCGACCAGGATTCAAAGAATCTTAAAAAGAGGGTCTAATCTTACTAATATATACCAATCTTTCTTTTGCTTCATCGACCGAACTTACGAAGCAGGTATCACCTGTTTTGTTACTCTCGTAAATAAAATCTTTCAAGCTTTTACTTGAAACATCCGAGAAATCCCCTACTATAGCAAGTTTAAAATGATACATCGAAAATTTCCGGAGTATTTCTCCAGCCAATCCCGTTTTTAAATCAAAGAAATCAGGAACAATATTTTTCTCATTTAAGATTATGCTGCTTGCTCCTATCGAATAACATTCTGAAAGAATATCCAGAGCATCCTGGACATTACGAATTTCAATATCGTCCGATACTATTTCGGCAATACAAACTCCATTTATATCAAGTATATCTATTTTCATTGGATATAGCTATTTTTAATGATATTGGAAAGAAAGATAAAAGTCAAGGAGAAATAGGACGCAGATAAACGCTGATTTTCAGGATTCTGTTGTTTTATTTTTTTTCTCGAAACCTTAAACCTGAAACTCGAAACTTAAGTTAACCACGAACAACGGACCAGGAACTAATACCTAATACCTGCTAACTACTCTCTACTCCGTGATTTCTATCGTCTAAGGCCATATAATATCATCGTAAACAAATTCTATAACTGTCTTCCCTGTTTTATCGATTACACCCCATTTATTATCCTTAACAACTGCGGCGAAACCTTCGGAAAAATCCAGGGCATCATCATATTCAAAGGGAATAGCCTCATTTCCGGATTTATCGATGAATCCGGTTCTCGCAATGTCCTTAACTGCTGAAGCCAGGCCTTCGGAGAAAATCCCCGGAGGAAAAGCAGTATATTCAAAGGGAATAACCACCTTTCCGGATTTATCGATATATCCCCATTTACCGTCTTTTTGAACTGCGGCCAGACCTTCGGAAAAATCGCGTGTATCATCATATTCAAAGGGAATAACCACCTTTCCGGATTTATCGATATATCCGCATTTATTATTTTTTATAACCGTGGCCAGACCTTCGGAAAAATCATAGGTATCATCGTATTCAAAGGGAATAACCACCTTTCCGGATTTATCGATATATCCGCATTTATTATCCTTTACAACTGCAGCCAGACCTTCGGAAAAATCTAAGACGCCATCATATTCAAAGGGAATAACCACTTTCCCGGATTTATCTATATATCCGCATTTGCTGTTTTTCAAAACTGGAGCTAAACCTTCGGAAAAAACTAAGGCGCCATCATATATGAATGGTATCGCTTTCTCTGAATTTGGAGATACGTATCCCCAGGTTGCACCCTTTTTTGCGGGTATAAGGATTAATTCTCTGCTATTATTCTTGCTGTTCGCTATGAAAGGCATTCCGATAATCAGAACTAAAATAATTGTCTTGAAAAAAATAAATTTTTTCATGATACCCCCCTTATTTATGTTTCAATTATAGGGGATTTGAGTCAAAATGTCAAGGCGAAATTGGACACAGATAAACGCAGATATATTATGTTGCCCGCTAAAAAATTTAGAAGAAAAATAGTGAGATGTTAGGGCGTTAAAGCGTTGATCAGCAAGCGGTAAGCCGTATTTAGGAAAATTGAAAAATTGGGAAATGGGAGAAGGGTAACAATTTCTCTATTTAGCTATTTATCTATTCAACTTTGATTCGTAGAATCTTCTGATACGAACCGAGAACGAGGAACGAGGCACTAGATTATTCAAAAAAGCCATGGGCTTCTATCCGTAAAAAGCTATGTTTTCAGACAAATAATAGTTTGATTATCTGGAAAAGCCGTAACTGGATGTTCTAATTTTTCCTCTAGGACCAAATATAATGCCATCCGGATTCGAACGAGCTTCCTTTACGGTAAGTTTTTTACCTTTAAATTTTTTACCGTTTAAACCGGCAATTGCGGCTTCTGCTTCAGTTTTCTTAGGCATTTCGATAAATCCAAATCCTTTTAATGCGCCTGTGTAATTATCTTTAATTAATTTAAACGAAGAGAGCTTTCCATAAGCCGCAAAAGCTTCTTTTATTTCTTCTTCGGCTATTTGCGGTGAAATGGTGGCTACGTATATATTCATATTACCTCCTCAGGGTTTGAATATTTACATAATTTTGTAAATGTAATTAAATCCGCATACGCTTTTACGGAAAACGTATCATGACATTTAACCGGCAAAACCAGAAGGTAGATAAACAAATAAGAAAGCAATTATAATCCTTACGATCTTGAAGGTTCGTTAACCTACATTTACTATTACTAAAATACTTTATTTTCAAGAAAAGTCAAGGGGACCCAAATACTATCACAGAGCATACGAAGTATTTAAAATGCCGGTCTGCAGGGCTGTTATAAGAAAGAAGGTTGCTACCTTGACTAAGCAGACATTTGCTTTTATATTTATCTAAAACAAGGAGAGAAATATGGTAACGGCAATTATACTTATAAACGCAGAGCGAGAAAGTATTAATGAATTGGCGCAGAAACTTTCCAAGATAAAGGGTATTTCAGAAGTTTATTCTATAAGTGGACGTTTTGATCTGGCTGCTATAATAAGAGTATCCGATAATGAGAAACTTGCCGATCTTGTTACCAAGCAAATGTTAAAAATGGAAGGGATTATTAAAACAGAAACAATGATAGCTTTCCGCAGCTATTCACGCCATGATTTAGAAAGGATGTTTACAATAGGATTCAAGGAAGAATAATTTTTTAAATCGAAACACGAAACTCTAATTAACTACGAACCGGGAACGACGAACTAAGAATTAATACCCAAGACCTGCCCAATTTGCCTTTATTTTAATCAAGATATGCTCGAACAGCAATTGAAAATTCTACCTGTGATGTTTTAAACTCTTTCTTTTTTGGAGGAAACTGATTATCGAATTCATCAGCTTTTTTCGAGTCTATATCAAATGTAGAACTATAATGAAATTTCCATTTTTTCCCTTCAAACATCCCTTTTTCAAGCTCAAGCACTAATTGCCCGTACGGGATATCTCCCTTCGGTATCACTAATCAAGTAATCTCTTGAATTCTTAAAGCCATATTTACAATAGTTATGAGGATGACCAAGAATGATTATTGCATTTGATTTATTTTTAACAGCAATTTCTTTGGTATAATTGATTAATGCAGAACCGACACCTTTTCTTTGATACTCAGGCAGAACACTTACTGGACCAAAGGTAATAGTATTAATTTTATTCTCTTCTTCGTCGGTGACAAATGGTTTTGTATACATGATATTACCTATTACTTTATTATTAAACTCAGCGACAAAATCCATTTCCTCAATAAAGTCAGGATGGTTTCTTAATATATGCACAAGATAATGTTCAACACATCCGGGAAAATGAAGGTTCCAAAATGCCTCTCGAGTTAATTCTTCAACAATTCGATAATCAGTTGTTTTTTCCCTTCGAATGACAATGTTCACATTTCCTCCTTTTCGCCTTTATTTTTTCGTCGTGAGCGGGCGGTTTTTTACACACTAACCCACTAACAAAATTTGACTAGCAACTGGTGACTATGTTCCATTTCAACGTTTAGCTGGCACAAAAATCCACATAAGGAAATAAATTATTATACCCGCACCTCCATTGACCAATAAGGCAATGAAGATCATGCGAAAAATTATCGGATCGATATTAAAATACTCGCTTAATCCCCCACAAACTCCAGCAATCGCACGATAATCCTTAGAACGGTATAGTTTTCTCATTTTTTTACCTCCTTTTATTGTAATATATTATATATTGTACATTTTATTCACTTTTGAAAATTATTAACCACGAATGATGAACTAAAACCCGAGACCTAAAACTTTGCTATTTTCTACTCCCTACTTAATCATGATCATTTTCTTCTTTATATTTCTTCATCCAGGTATCAAAGTCTATCACCTTAATAATAACCGCCTTTCTTATCCCAAATGCACCTTCTCATTATACCAGTTTATGGATTCTGGTTTTGATCCCAAAAATTCAAAGAACAAGATCTGACCACTATCCTCGTTACTAACTGAGACATCGAACCTGATGCTCACCTACTATCTTTTGATATTAGTAAATTTCCCTTATAAACCAAATAATTAAGCCTATGATGAAACCTATGATACTGCCGATAAGAATATTACCCCCCGTTACTAATCTTACTGCCAAACTTCCTAATAATCCCCCGGCTATACAGTAAACTAAAAAGAATCCTATATTAAAGAGAATGTCCGGAGAGTCGTTACCACCCTCTTGCACATATGTCTTATTTCTCGTTAAAGTTGTTTGCCGGGTTTGTCCCTCCCTTACTCCTTCAGTGACATTAATACGAGGTGTTTTTATCACGAGTTCAAAAGTATCGTCAGTATCGTCTTTTGAAATACCTTCTTCACCCAGTGTTGCGTCTTTCGTAAGTATATTTCCACTCTTCACATGACGCACTTGATAATTGATCGGACTGCCGTCTTTTTCCCGGGTAGGCAAACGGAATTTGGAAAGCAATTCATTGAGCAAATCGTCGATTGGAACATCCGAAGGTAAAGCCATACGGATAATTTGTTTCCCTATTCGAAGTCTAATGACGACATCGGGCATAGTAACCTCCTTTTTATCCCCTTTGAAGGGAGCTACCAAGCTGTTGAAGTAGATTGGGAGTATAACCAGCATGGGATTGAACGGGCGCCATATTCTGGAAAGTGCCTGCGGATAATTGACCAAGGGGCTGATGTGCAGAAGGGAAAGGCGTATTAATTGATTGTTGAGGACCCATATTCTGAAATGTTCCGGATCCACTTTGAAAGGGTCTGTCCCATCCATTATGTTCCCATTGTTTCGTTAAAGGTTCTCCTAACTGATGTCCACCGTGAAGACCTCCGTCTATATTCCCTCCCAAATTCATCCTTTGCGAAAAATCAGGAATTATAGAAAATTCTCCATGTGCAATACCTGGGGGGCCTCCTATTTGTCTACCTCTATCCAGCCCTTCTGCGTAATCGGATAATCTGTTAGGTGATTCAAAATGATCCATATTGTGGCTTCTCTCTCGAATACCATCTAAAATATTTCTATTCTCCAAAAAAGCGTGAGTTACAGCACTTCCTCCGAATGGCGTCTCGGTTGAGTGCGGCCCTATTTGCCTCGCTATCTTCAACGCTTCTGCATTGTCGGACGATTTGTCAATCCCCCAAAGATGATCATAATTAGTCAACATATTACTGAGTGAAGAGTCAGGAATTATAGAAAATTCTCCATGTGCAATACCTGGGGGGCCTTCCATTTGTCTCCCTCTATCCAGCCCTTCTGCGTAATCGGATAATCTGTTAGGCCCTCTGAAAACTTCCATATCGGGATTTCTTCCCGGAATATTATCCAATATATTAATCCTGTCTGCATAATCAGGAATTACAGAAAATTCTCCATGTGCAATACCTGGGGGGCCTTCCATTTGTCTCCCTCTATCCAGCCCTTCTGCGTAATCGGATAATCTAGGAATTTCGTCGAATTGATTTATCCTGGGACCGGTTGCCACTGTATCATCCAATATTTTTATCCTGTCCGATAATTCAGGTACTATAGAAAACTCCGGTTCATTTCCTCCTTTTAACCCTTCAGCGAATTCCGATAATCTGTTAGGTCCTTTGAACTGACCTGAATCCTCAATATCCTCATATCCCAAAATTTTTATCCTGTCTGAAACGTCAGGCATTTTTGAAGAACTCGGTCCTCCCGCATCTTTCTGGTCGTATATTGATGCATCAGGTGCTTTTTTAGAAGGAGACTGCATTCCGCCGGCAGGCACAACTCCCGCATCTCCCGGGTCTTGAGTGTATATTGACGCGTCGGGTACCATAGGAGTTCTTTTGAGAATATGCTCAAAAATTTTCTGGCTATCTCCTTTAATCCAGGTTCCAAAATGATCGATGTTAGAACATTTTTCGTATTCAGTTTTCAATAGATCGCCAGCATGCGCTTTCACTAAACCTCCTGGGGCTGTTTTTTCCCATGCTTCCTTCAGTTTTTCGGCTCCACAGCCAAAAACTCCAAAAAACTTCACATTGAGACCGGCTTTACCTTCCAAATCTTTGGGATTTACTAAAGTTTCATTATATACTTGTGGGTTTATCTTACGCTCTCCATCTTCACCAACATTCCAAACTTTCCAAGGCTCATCATCGATCCATTTATGGTAAGCCATAATACGGCCTTTACCATCGCCATGCGAAAACCATATAATGCCGTACGTATCTTCGCTTTTTAAGATTTTGGTTAACTCTTGTCTATCGCACTTGGGCTTGTGAACAAACTCAAATTCTGAGAAACGTTCGTTGTCCTCTGCAAAATCACGGTATTCAGCCTTTAATTTCTTGGAATAAATATCAAATTTCTCCTTCCTTTCTTCCTTACTTAGAAAACCGCCTAAGAAATAAATCTTCTTCCTCATTATTACTCCTCTCTTTTAATTCGCAAAAATCCACTCAGACATTACTGCCTTGCTTATCTTTTATCCTCCTCCCCCAGTACGCCCTCAGGGCGTCGTCCAATAAAGCAACGTTTATATCCTGTTTATAAGCTGCTTTTACCAGTTCTTCGTATTTTACACCCAGGCTTTCGCACGCCTGGTCGGCAAACGGATTTGATGCGGGAACGGGCATATTCAAGGTGTTCTGCAACCAAATAGCTATGGCTCTTGGCGCCTCATCAAATCCATCGATACCAAAATCCTCATTAATGTGTTCAAGCATGTGGTCTCCATACTTTCGAAGATAATTTTGCACCTTACCGTCATACTTTTTCCCTATACTGGAAGCCGCTGTACAGATTATATTTAACGCAAATTTTGCTTTTTCAGGGGTAAAACCCACCCTTTGTAACAAAGTATCGATTGTAGTAAGTATTGGAGATTCTGATTTTTGCGGATTTCCGGGAAATTTAAGCCCGGCTAATGAACTCAATTCCAGAAGACCCAACCTTGCCATAATTGTTGTGAGATGACGTATAGTGGCTGACATAACTTCGGGTTCCCCAATGGTGGCAAGTATGCAAAACACTAACTCGTACCACCGCGCTTTTTCCCAGGGCCAAAGATTTTTGCTTACCCTTGTCGCGTAATCTCTATATAGCCAGAGTACAAGCTCTTGAGCTTCAGGCTTTCTTTTGTCCGAAGATTTTGAACTTTTCTTATCACCCATTATAATGCCTCCTTTTTTATTAACACTCTTCAATATTTTCCTGCAGCAAATCGTGTTTTATCGAATATATTTCAAATTTCTTTTATCTATCACTTCTCTTTTAGATTTTGTCATTAATAATATTAAAAAGCAAGATAAAAGTCAAGGAATGAACCACAAGATTACACAGATTATCACAGATTTTTTTGTTACTCGAAACACGAAACTTTAAACTCGAAACTCTAGTTCACACAAAGACAAGAAGTTTTTTTGTTGTTTTTTAGCGGTTGGCTGTGGGCCGTAAGCTGCGAGCTGATTTTCCGCGATTATTTTGAAATCTTTTCATGTTTTAAGGCCTAACCCTATTCTCCCTTTTGTTTGTTTCTTTGACCGGTGACTAGAGACTGAGGACTGGTGACTATGTTTTCTAAAACCTAAAACCTAAAACCAAATACCTAAGACCTAAGTTTTCCTCCATAATCCCGAGGTTTTGAGGTCACTTCTAAACAATTTTGGAAAGTCCGTACCGATTTCATCTACTCCTAAAGACAAAAAATCTTTTCCGGTATTTTCATCGTTGACATGGTAAGCATATACTGTCTTACCCATTTTATGAGCTCTGTCGACAATTCCTTTGGTAACGATGTCTTTCCGCGGACCAATAAAATCGATCGGTATCTCTTCTGCCAATTTCCATATTTCTTCGGAACATTTTTCAAACAACAGACCTGCTCTTAACTTCGGATTTAATTTTTTAATCTCGCGCAGCAATTCGTAATGAAAGGAAATCACGGCAACATTTCCCATGATTTTATTTTTTAAGATTATTCGATTGACTTTCTTCGGCGTTCCCGGTACTTTCAGCTCTATCAGGAGACCTATCTTACCTTTACAGAAATCGATAACTTCCTGCAAAGTCGGGATTTTTTGTTTTTCAGGGCAATTCAATTTTTTCAATTCCGCCAGGCTCATTTCATTCACGAAACCCGAACCATCGGTAACCCGTGATACTTCTTCATCATGAATCACAACGACCTTACTATCCTTTGATAATCTCACATCCAACTCGGTTTCATCGCACCCGATATCGATAGCCGTTTTAAAGGAGAGAATGGTATTTTCCGGTGCGTATCCTGCCGCGCCTCTATGCCCGACTATTTTAGCCATACATATTAGAAAATAAAAACGCCCAAAATTTTATTTTCTCCACAACCTCGATGTTTTGGGGTCGCTTCGGAGGCTGGCGAATAAATTATCCGAAATAATCACATGGTCGTCGATTTCTATTCCTATGATTTTTCCTGCTTCGATTAGCCTCTCCGTCATCTTTATATCATCTTTACTCGGAGTTGGATCACCTGATGGGTGATTATGAACCAATATAATCGAAGCGGCGGAGTTTTGAATGGCGGGTTTAAATATTTCTCTCGGATGCGCGAGACTACTATCCAGAATACCGATCGATATATCATCTATACTAATAAGTTTTTTTCTCGTAGTTAAAGACAATATTTTAAAATGTTCTTTCTTTTTATTTCCCATATCATTTTTGAGCAATTCAAACACATCTTTCGGTGTAGTAATCTGATAATCGAATTTATTATGTTTACTTAAAGCTTTCTCTCCCAGTTTTAAAGCCGCTTTCAATTTACACGCGGTAGCAAAACCAATCCCATCGACTTCCTGCAATTCCTCGATCGATGCTTCCTTCATTTTGGCAAGATTTCCGAACCTTGCCAGTAAGTTTTGAGAAACAGAGAGAACACTCTTTCCTTTTCTGCCTTTTTCGACTACCAGTGCCAGAAGTTCCTGAATTGAAAGGTTATCGACCCCGACCTCTTTCAACCGTTCCCTTGGTCTATCCTCCTGCGGCAAATCGTGAAGAGTAAAATATTTGTCACACATGATTTTGTTTATTTTCGGGTATCATTTTTCTTTCGAGACTTAATTTATAACATTGATGAACTATTCAGGTACCAATTTTGGACCTTTGGATATTTTTTAATTTATTACCTTCCAGGCTATTTCTTAAGTTTCTTTAATTCTTCTTTTATATCTTTACCGGAGTTTTTTCGCAGCCATTTATGACGTTCTTTCGTGTAATCTCCCTCACCAATATCATATTGTTGTAAAAACCTGACCATCTCAATAGGTCCAAGTTCCCTGGAAAGGATCTCTATTCCTTCTTTCCTTATCTCATTTGGAGTTTTAGCTTTAATCCCCATAATTTTCTACCCCCATTAACCACTTAATAGGATTTTTTACATCTACTCTTAATTCAATCTTACTCTTATTAATTTTTTTTATTATATCATCGTCTGTAGTTAAGAAAATGTCAGCTTTCCCTATTTCAGCACAAGCTATACGCAAAGCATCAAAATGAGTAAGATTAATTTCTTCCAATTCTTCATATCTATCCCATACCTGCTTATTAACTTCAACTTTAACCTTAGAGATTTTAGATAAATGATACACCTTTTCCTTTCGGTATTTATCAGGTATTTTAAATATTTCTAAATCAATTATCTCACTATGAATTAATTTCCAATCTCCTCTCTCGCAATGCCATAAAATTGTCAATATAGCTTCAGATTCCAGATGAATCCTATCTTGTGTTTGGTCGTCGAACGGCCTATTCAAACAACATACATCCATATATATCTTCATATCTCTTTTAAATAATACAGAAATCCCGAATATTTGTCAAGTTATCACTATTTCCTTCCCGGGAGAGTTCAGGGACATGATGGTACAGTTTTGATTCCATTCTTCTTTATTTTTAGGTTTTTTCTAAGATAGCTAAAATTTGCAATCAGAATTCCCAACATTTAACATAATATATTCTTTTCTATTTGTTTTTCAAATACTTATATAAAATGCTCTATATTCAACATTTAACATTTCGCAATACCTTATTTAACAATTCTATCCTGCGGCAAATCGTGAAGAGTAAAATATTTATCACACATTAAATCAATCCTTTTGTTATTTTTCGGATTTTTTTGATTTGTCAAGTGGCTAGATTCGACCACAGATTCACTGATAGAAAAGTTTACATAATACAATTACCAAATTTCACATTTTCGTTACGGACAAAAATGTGAAGTTTGGGAGTGGATTATTTGTTGTGGGGGGGGTTTTTTCTCCAATTCTTTAATTTTATCGAGGACTTCCTGACAGAATTTTTAGTTTTTGTTCCCTCCCTAACCCTCTAACGCGCTAACACTCTAACTTTAAGAATTAATTCAACATTAAACATTCATAATTAACTCAGTGCCTTAGTGTCTCTGTGCGAAATAATTTTTTTCTGAAACAAATCCTACCCATCCGCGTCTAACTTGATAAATAAACGGAGGTTTTAAAAATGAAATTAATAAATAAAAGATTCGAACAATATAGAGCAGAATACCAGATAGCAAAAAACTTAAATTAAATATAAGAACCTGAGAAGAATAAAAGAGGCGGGTATTCCCCGCTTCTTTTCGTTAATACTGTATCAGCCAACCAGCTATCCCAACAACCAACAATTTAAAATCTTTATAACAAATGATTTGCTTGAATTTACGGTTTTATATCTTTTAAAATATTACTTATTTTATCTTTAAGTTCGGAAATTGATTTTTGAATAGTTGTCCAGATAATCTTTTTATCTATTCCAAAGTATTCATGGGCTACTATATTTCTCATCGATCTCATTTTTTGCCAGGGTATATCAACATATTTAGATTTTATTTCTTCTGAAAGCTGAATCGAGGCTTCCCCAATTATCTCGAAGTTTCTTGCTATAGCATCAAAAACTAAATCATTGTTTTTGAAATCTTCAAAATTCATTCCTTCTGTAAATTTTAAGATCTTTTCTATCGATTGGAGTATATCGCTTAAGTAAAGATTTGCCTCTCTCATAGATAAACAACTTCTTTCATTATATCATCTTTAATTAGAGGTTTTATTGCATCTTTTGTTACCAGGTCTACCTTTCTTGATAGATTTTCAGAAAGAAAATCCCTTAAATCTATATATTCAAATATGTCGATATCCTTATCAAACTCGACTAAAATATCTATATCACTATCCCTGACTTCTTCACCTCTAGAGAAAGAACCAAAAACCCCAATTCTTGAGACTCCGTATTTTGCATGAAGTTCAGGTTGTATTTTTCTTAACTTTTCCTTGATTTCTTTTAACATAAATTCTAACTCCTTGTTGTTACAGTTATGGTAATATCTTTTATTGTTTATGTCAACACTAAAAATTTCAAATAATTGAGTCATCAGTCACTGGTCACTAGTCATTAGTCAAAACAACAAAAAAATCTCTGTGTTCTCCGTGTGAGATAATATATTCCTTGACATTTATCCGGAAACATCTAAAATTCAAAAGATATTTAGAGCTAAGCAGGAGGTTTTTTTAAATGATATTCTATATAAATGAAGAATTATACAGTCGAGTTCAAAAAGAAGATATAAATAGAATTAAATATTTTTTAAAAAATCATACTCTTGAAAAGATAACAATAAAAGATAAAGAATGGGATATCATTGACACAGGCACGGGCAAGGAAACAATTCTTATCTTTTCGGGCGGGCTGAGAAAATCTTACCTTTCATCATTTTCTTATATAGATGTTTTGAAAAAAGATTATAGAATTATAGCCCCATCATACCCCAAACTTAATAAAATCAAGAATATTCTGAATGGAATTGAGGAAATAATTAAAAATAAAAAAATTAATCGGCTCTATGTTATGGGACACTCATTCGGGGGTATTGTAGCCCAATGTTATGCGGATTTGTATCCTCGCAGAGTTAAAAAACTTATCCTTATTAATACCCTCTCGGGCACGACAAAATTCATTACAGATTTCTTTAAATTGAATTGTAAAGTCTTTTCTCTGTTTAAACCAGAAACGGCTTTGAATTTATACAAAAAACAATTGATTTCTCTGCTTGCAGTACCGGAATCGAATAAAGAATTTTGGAAGGCGTTCTTAAATGATACTTTTTTTAACTGTTATACGTATGACGATTATCTTAGTTTACAAAATAATCAATGGGATTATATGAAAAACTATTCAAGCTTACCTGATCCGTATAAGGGTAAAGTGCTTATTGTTAATTCAAAAGATGATAAATCAACAATAAAGGTACTAAAAAACAAATTATATGAGCGTTATCCTAACGCCAGGGTATATAATTTCGAAACAGGAGGACATATTCCTTCCTGGAGCAAACCGGATGAATTTGAGAAAATAATTAAGGAATTTTTAAAGTAAATGATTCTAGCGAGTATCAACGGGGCCAAACTACCGCATCCTTGACACATATCTTCTTTTTTGATATAATATATATATTGATTACGATACATTTTTGAGTATGACGAAAATTGCAGGCGGATTAGCGAAGCCGAGTTTATAGTAGAATCAGGGAAAAATAAGGAATATTTGGATATAGTTTAAACTGTAAAAAACCTTTTACAAGGAGGTGTTTTGTATGTTATTGTACAATAAATATGTATTCTCAACTATATTGACTGTCTTCTTAATTTTTATACCTATGAATGCGATAAGTCAGAGATGGGATAACGATATAATGATATATGAGGGAAAAATTACCTGTTTCGATGTCGATTATACGATGGACGGAACTATGTATCTCGGATTCCAGAAGGATTCAACTGCTTATCCAATTTGTTTCTATACTTCATCCGATCACGGAATGTCATGGGAAAAGAGGCACGAAACTGCCTCTTTCGGAAGGATATCAAAAATGAATATTATTGTCGGCGAACCACTGCATAATTACCTTTACTTCTTCTTTGTTAATCCCCTTGACAGCTTTCCCTATGTATTGAAAATACCTGGTGATTTTTCGGGTCCCGGTCAGGGGTTCAGAATAGATACTGTTAATGTCGAACAAACAGGTTTTGACGTGGTAAGATCTATCGAAGATGATTATTCGATGGTGTTCGCCGGAGCTACCCCCAGCAGTACATCTCCTGATGCGATTTACTGGATTAAATGTTACAGATCAACGGATTATGGTGAAAATTGGTCTTTCTTACCTTATGGTTTCAGCACTCCAATTAGTTCCCGCCAGGAATTTTCAATCGCATGGGGTCCACCATCTAATTATTATTTGTCTTATATTAAAAACAGAAATTTCTCGGACCCGTTTATTCAGGACAGTTTTGAAATTAAAATCTTTTATAGTACAAATGGGGGTGCAGACTGGGCATGGTCGCAATTAATCACCAATAATTCGGTGAGAGACGGAGACCCGCATATTGCTGCATCACACGATGTAAATAATCCGGCAATATGGATTTCTAGCCCGCGAATCGGTCCCGGAGTCCAGAACGACTTATATGTACACTATGTTCCTCATCCCGATTCAATAGATGCATACTATCCTTTATCCTGGCCTTCCACTCCCATTGCAACAACATCTACTCCTGAATACTGGGGAGACATAGAATTTAATAAAGTGTCGCCTAATCAATATGTGAATATGGCGTGGATTTATGATAACGGAGGTGACGCCAGGGATATCCACTGGACATGGTCAGCCGGAAGTAACCCGGGAACATGGAATGAAGACCAGGTTATAAATGAGCACATGGCTCACCCCTGGCCTCGCGGAGCAGCCCCCAGGGTTGTTTATTCTCCGGGCGCACCTGAAAGCGGCGGAGGTGTCATTTATTCGGGATACGTAGGTGAAAATCTGTACTTCGACGCACCATGGGTTTCCGGCATAGAAGAAAAAGATGCTGAAATAAGAAGTTTCTCTGTTTATCCTGAAATACTGTTTAAAAGTGAAACTCTGCTGCTCTCGGTTCCCCATGCCGGTTACATCGAACTCAGGATATACGATATTAGCGGCAGACTGGTCGATAAAATCGGACCTCAATTTATGAACGCAGGAGAAAATTTAATAAATCCCGAACTAAAAGGGACCGGCATATACTTGATTGAGGTCTTAGAAGGTAATATAAAGACATACAGAGGCAAGATAATTACCGTTAAATAAGCTTTGCGATAGTTGTAAACACAAACGAAAAGCTGACCGCCGACAGCAATAAGATTTCAGTTCTTCGTTTGTAGCAGAGGATTATACGAATCTAGGTTGAATAGCATATTTAGGATTTAGGATATGGGGTTTAGGGTTTAGAAAAGACAAAAACCCATTTCCCGAATTTCCATAACCGGTCTACCGTCTGCGATCCTCCGTCTTTCCTATAACTTACCGACCGCAAAGTAAAAACCGTCATTGGCAGAATTAATATATGTATTATAATCGTGGAACATCAAAACTTACAGCTAGGTCTAAACCATAAAGGAGGCTGCCATGAATAAAAAGAATATCCTATTAATGATTTCAATAGTTGTTATTACGTTATTATCTTGCTCTCTTAGCCAGAATCATAACGACGATGATGACGAACCTATTTTTTTTGAAGACTTTGAGTCGGACATAGCTGATTGGACAATCCGCAGTTACGGTTCGATTCCTGAAATTAGTTTTTTAGACAGCGGCGGAATAGATAATTCAAACTGTGTTAGAATAATAAATAATGAATTTAAATTTTCGGGTTTATACACTATCGTGGAACTAACTCCTTCGAATTATTATAATTGCATAGGCTGGATAAAGACAGAGAATATAGGGTTAGCTGAAGGCGCCACTGATACCGCTAATATAGAGATAGCTCATATAGTCATTCGCGGTGCAAATTCCAATATACCGGACGTATTGCAGACCTCCGGAGAGATGGATATATACGAATCTGATTGGAAAGAAGTAGGTTATACTTTCTTCGCTCCCTATGAATCAATAATGTTGTACTGTAGATTAGGTTCTTATGACAGCTATGTTAAAGGGACAGCCTATTTTGATAACATTGGGATTTATGAACTGGAACTGCTAAATTACGAATCTAAATACTTTACTCTTCGAATTGAACCAACAGATAAGGAGAGAATATCAGATGAAGCATTGAATGACTGGCTTGACAAACTGGATCTGGTGTATGAAGAATATTATAATCTGGTCGGAAGTTATCCGTTTAATGGGGAAAAAATAACTATTCTTTCGGTACTGCACAATCCGGGAGGCTGGGCTGTCGCGGGTAACCCGATAAAATGGAATCAACAGTGGGTAGGGGAAGAACTGGAAAGTATTGAAAATGATGGTCACTGGTCCTTTGGAATAATACATGAGATTGGGCACGATTATGACATAGATGCACGCTGGAACTTTGATGCTGAACATTGGGCAAATTTTAAACTCACTTACGTCGTCGAAATGTTAGATGCTAAAGTACCGACAGAATTCGGCTATTTTCAGGGTGAAGAAATTTACGATTTCTGGGAAAGGCTATATGAAAAGAATATAAACGATGGCGATCCAGATAATGATCTTGCTCCAACCACTTGGTTCTGCTGGATAAAAGAAGAAATAGGATGGGAACCTTTTAAACAGACTTTCAGGGATTATCTGGATGGAACAGTAACAGAAAACCCAACCGAAGTTATAGATAAGTTTAATTTATTCCTGGATGTACTTTCTTCTAATACGCAAGAGTATGAAGATGTCCGGGACATATGGCCGGAAGATATACTTAATATGCTTGTTGATCATTATGAAGGTATGAGGTAGTTCGTAGTTGAAAGTTTTGTTAGTGTGTTAGTGCGTTAGTGCGTAAAAAAACAGACTAACTATTTAAAAACTTCGTGTTTCGGGTTTCGATTGAAAACCGACAAAAAATCCCTGTGTTCTCTGTGTTACAGTATTTAAAAGGTTCAGGTTAATTTTAAAACCAAATACAATTTCGATTTTTCTTTTTAGCTACAGTGGTTTCCGCGTATGTTCTGCTTTGATTGCCGCAATCATCATACGAAAAAACCTTAAGATTATTTGAATCATACAAATCGCAACCAAAAATCACAGAAGGCGTCTTCACCACAAAGCCGTGATTATATATCTGCCATATAGTTGCTCCTTCTGTTACAACCTCATTTTCGATTTCTAACAGCGCTTTCTGCATCATAGATGTGTAAAATGGTTCAATATAGGGATGGAGGGGTGGAAAGGTTCCCATAATAAGATCGTCTATACTACCAAAACATTTCTCCCGAATTGCAAGATCACCTGTTTGCGGTCGTTCTTTGAGAAAAATCTCTTTGATTTCAGGAAAAGAATACTCCTGCCCATATAATTCACTTGAGATAAAAAGAAAAACCACCATAAATAATAATCGATACTTTATTTTATAAAAATATGACACAGGAATCTCCATTTTAATTGTTATTTAAACTATGGTATATCTTAAACGACTTTTTTATTTCGTCAAGAAAATGTTTGAGGAGGGCGCTCCTTTGAAGGGTGCTAAGGGAGATTGCGTCGAGAGTCATGTGTCTTGTGTCATGAGAAAAAACAATAGCTGACAGCCGACCGCTGACAGCAAAAACAGACCAATAATCCCGTTATTTGAAGGTTCGATTTTTTGTAATTATAATCTTCGTTATCCGCCGACCGGTTCGCCCTCACCAACAGGTTCCGCTTCCTTCGTGAGTAGCGAACCCCATTTGCCGGAAGGATTGAGATATAATTCAAGAGGTTTCTCGTTTCTGAGTATATCTACTATATCTCCGAACCTATCTAAAGTGTAACTAAGGACAATTCTTTCGTTCCAGACAAAAGGTTCACGTACCCTTGCCGGATCTGCCCAAAATTCGAGAAGCCCTACCCAGGTTGCCCCTTCATAACAAGAAATACTGGCTAAGGGTAAATCTCTCCTAGAGCCCGTGCACTGTACCTTGTAACTGTCAAAGTTTTTACGAATATTTGCCATTGCTACCTCCTTTTTAAAATATGGTTTTAACGCTTTTTTATATAATTTTTTGTTTTTTTCTTGTCTATTTTATATAATTTTAATATAATGTCAAGAGTATATTTTTAAGGATCCGGGTTCAGGTCTTGTTTTTTGAATAATATAGTTCGTAGTTCCTTGTTCGTAGCTGAGGATTCTGCGAATCCAGGCTGAATAGCCAAATAGCAAAATAGAGAAATAGTTTCCATTTACCAATTTCCCCATTTTTCCATACCCGGTCTCCCGTCTTCGGTCGCCGGTCTTTTTTATGACAGACTAACGGTATATTGGATTCCGATTTAATTCTCCTTGACAGAAAGAGAAATTCTATTACCTTCAATACCAAAATGGAGATTATTGATACTATTGCAGAAACAAATTTTAGAACAACTTAAAGAGTGGGAAAGAGAAATAGGACTATTAAACTCGAGTCCCCAAAACAGCTGGCTATTGGCTATTATCGCCGTTGCTCTGCTCGGATGTATTGGACTTGTTCATTACCTCTTACCTCCCGAGTTTACGTTATCACTTACTTACTTGATTCCTGTCGGGTTTGCGTCATGGTATATCGGAACTCGCTATGGTCTTTTTCTTTCAGTGGCAAGCGTGGCTACGTGGATTTTTATTGAGAATGCCTCGAATCAGCCTTATTCACCTTTCAGGACTTACTTCCTGTACGCAGTCGCCAGGTTTAGCTTTTGCGTGGGCGTGACTTTACTACTGGGACGTTTTAAGACCGCTTTAAGGGCTGAGCAGACTCTGTCACGGGTTGATTACCTTACCGGAGCCGTGAACTGGCGCTCCTTTTATGAGTCAGCTTCTATGGAGATCGAACGATGCAATAGATACGGATGCTCTTTCACTATAGCTTATATTGATATAGACAACTTTAAGGACCTCAATGACCGATTCGGACATACCGTAGGAGATAATGTCTTGCAGGCTATTGCCAATACCGTAAAAATCAATATTCGAAAGGTTGATATATTAGCTCGCCTCGGAGGCGACGAATTCGTCATTTTATTTCCGGAAACTGCGGACAAGGACGCGTCCACAGCTATACAAAAAATAAAAAATGCTCTTCTTCAGAACAAATACCTCAAGAAATTTTCTGTAACATTTAGCATCGGTGTTCTGACCTGCAAAGAGTGTCCACCAAGTGTGGACAGCACGATAACTCTGGCAGATTCTTTAATGTACTCGGCAAAGAAACGCGGTAAGAACGAAATAACACAATCAATATACACAGGATAACTTTAGGTGTTATTCAATAATTTTGTTAGTGTGTTAGTGCGTTAGTGAGTAAAAAACCATAAAAAATCTTAAACATCAGCGTCTATCTGCGCCCTATTAATAGATTCTACGAATCCAAGTTGAATAGCTAAATAGAGAAATTGTTCCCCTTCTCCCATTTTCCATTTTCCTAAAAACGGCTTATCGCTGAACGCTAATGGCTTAAACTTCCATACTTTTAAAGGCGAAAGTTCCGATAAGAATAGTAATTAAGGCAAAAGTACCTATCACCGCGAAGTCAAGCCCGATATTAAACTTTGAAATACCGATAAGAATTCCTCTTAAACCGTCTACTGAATATGTGATAGGGTTACAGAATACTACCGGAGACAGCCAGGACGGCAGGTTGGTTATAGGGAAGAGTGCGCCTGAGAGGAAGAACAGAGGAAACAGCAGAAAGCTGGCTACCAGCTGAAAGCCTTCCGTGCTCTCCATCTGGGAGCCGATTATGAGTCCCAGGCTTACCATCGCCACAGTCGTCGAGAGCAAGAACCCAAGAGAAACTATGCCGGAGACAAAGTTGATGGAAACCCCGGTCAAGATTCCGGTCGACTCAAGAATAAAACCGATTACTAACAATGTCACAATCTCAATCAGCGCGTCGGTCGACCCTCCGACCACTTTTCCGACAAACATAGCTGTTCTTGATATAGGCGCTACCAGAACTTCCTTCATAAAGTCGATCTTCTTATCCAGAACAATATAAACGCCAAAGAAGATAGATGAAAATATAACGGATTGAATTAAAATGCCGGGGTAAATGAAGGTCCGGTAATTTACTCCGTCGAACGAGACAACAGAGCCTAAACCGCCGCCGACTACCAGCAGCCATACCAGCGGATTTATTACCGAGAATCCTAACCTGGATTTCTCTCGGATGAAGACTTTGAATTCCCTGTACCACAGCGCGTAAATTCCTTTTAAGTTGTTCATCTTTTTGTCTTAAAAGCCATAGCCTTCTGAGCCCATCCGCCTTCGGGTGCGCCTTCTCTTATAGTTCTTCCGGTATAATGAATGAAAACGTCATCCAATGTAGGTGAGTGTACTTCGACTGATTCTACCTTCCCGGCAAGCATCAAAATTTCTTGCAAATGTTCATTGGTATCTTTAACTGTTAGAGATACTTCATCATCACGTTTCTCAACTTTATTCACGTAATTCAATTTTTTTAAGGCGCCGATGTTTAGATTCTTTGCCTTCAACCGGACTATATCTCCGCCAAATTTCTTCTTTAGTTCCCCGGGAGAGCCTGAAACAATTATTTTTCCTTCATCTATTATTGCCAGCCTGCCGCAGAGATTATCAGCCTCGTCCATATAATGGGTCGTGATTACGATGGTAATTTTTTCTTCCTGTGCCAGTTTTTTTATATAACCCCATATATGGCCTCGAGCCTGCGGGTCAAGGCCCAGTGTGGGTTCGTCTAAAAATAAAACTTTTGGATGGTGCATAAGGCCTCTTGCTATTTCCAATCTCCTTCGCATGCCTCCGGAATATTTCTTCACCAGATCATTCTTCCTCTTTGTTAAGTCTACAAGCTCTAAAACCTCTTTTATTCTTCTCTCTGCCAGATCCCCAGGCATACCATACAACCATCTATGCAGTTTCAGGTTCTCGTATCCTGTCAGTACTTCATCTGAGCTGGGGTCCTGGAAAACTATTCCTATTGATTTTCTGACCTTATCAGGCTGCCTTACGATGTCAAAGTTATTTATTGTCGCGGTTCCGGACGTCGGCTTCCTGAGAGTTGTAAGCATTAGAAGAGTAGTGGTCTTTCCGGCACCATTGGGTCCCAGCAATCCGAATATCTCGCCCTCCTTTATCTGCAGGGTCAGGTCATCTACTGCAGTTACTTCTTTGTATTTCTTTGTCAAATTCCTGGTATCTATGACATTCATCAAAACCTCATTATATCAAGGGAAATCCCATTTTGATTCTTTCCGAGTTTCATATTTACCTTAAGATATCGATACCCCAACAATAGTCAATAGATTACATTAAGGGATAGGATATATAGAATAGATAACCGGCTCGCCAGTCTTCAGTAACAAAAAGATATAAGAGATCTGACACCAGATACCGGATAAAGACTGACCACTTTACTAATAACTAATTAGCCGTATATCCCCTAACCATCAAGATTCATTGACAAAGAATCAAAATCTCATTATATTGATTACACCAAAGCTAATTCTGAGAACTTCTTACTTAACTTATTTAAAAAAAAGGAGGTTTGCTATGAAGTATTGTGTAATATTTGTCGTCTGTTTTTCGATTACCTTAACCATACGCTTGCATGCGATCCCCTCACAAACACTCGAAAATTTAACCGCTTATGAAAAATCGAATGCCATTATCGATATAGAATGCGAAGAGGGAGCCCAGGCTCGAGCCGATGTAATCGAAGAAACATGGAATAGCGGAAATTACGAAGAAGCCATAGGATTACTCAAAAATTCACCGGAACTGGATGATGAAGCAATAGGGATACAATGGAAAGAACCTGTAAAAATGTCCTCGAGATGGTCTGTAGATGTTCAGGTTGGCAGCAATGATTCGATCAGAGTAGTGGACCTCGATGTAGATAATTCTACCGGGCACCTGTTCGCAGTGATTATGCATCAGGAAGGCACAAGCCACCATTGGACTGCAAACATATCAACGGATACGGGAAAGACCTGGGCGGAAACTTTTACCTGGGGTTCAATTACTTCGGATGTCGATTGTGCCGTTCTTGGAGACTACTTTTATGTTGCATATTCAGTTACAACACATACCGGTCGTATAAGAAGATTCAACACAAGTGACGGCAGCTCGGATGAGGTATACGGCAACATATACGTAATTTCGGAAGGGGTTCCTTTAAAAGATATCTCTTTAACCAGTGATGCCGATGCCCCTTCTTCCCGATATCTAATTTACTTATCCATTATGGAAAACGACTCACTGAGATTATATTTTAATTTCGATACACTGGCAACGTCCTGGATTCGTGACGTCAATTTTTACAATTTAGGTATCTCAAACGCAGACAGAGGACTGGACGCCTGCTGCGCAGTCCCGAACAAAGTGTGGACTTCGTATATCGGTACAGACGACAGTCTTTATGTTGTCGGGGGATGGAGCAGCTGGTCGCATTATAAATTGTATTATTCCGGAACCAATAGTTCTTACGTAACATCTATCAGCGCTTACGGAGACACCGTCATAACAGTCGTTCCCTCTTATCATTCAACATTAGATGAATATTGGGTCGTATATAGAATTACTTACGACGGCGGAACGGATTGGGCATGGGGACCCATATTCATGGACTCGACCAATCAAAGCTTTGTAAATGACGTCACGGCAAGAAATGGAGATGGGATTGGAATTGTTTACGTAACAGTCAATAATGCCGAGGGATTTTATACACACAGAGGTTATCCTTCTGCCGATTTTATTACCCCTGTTTCTTTTGCCGACAATGTACCCCGCAACAACGTAAAGCCCTCCATCGAAAGGATAGCGGACGGAGTCTACGGTACATTATATGTCAACTGGCCCGGAGAGATGGCATGGTTCGACAGAAGCGACTGGGGAAGCGGCATTGATGAAGATGTGACGGATAAAAATACAATATCCATCTCGAGTACTGCAGCTATCTTTTCCAGTAAAATAGACATAAATTATTATCTGCCTGCCACTAAGAATAACGGCGATATGTCTCTGGATATATATGACATTACCGGGGCTCATGTCAAAACGCTCGCGAGAGGAATGCCTGCAGGAAGCCACTCGGTAACATGGTTCGGCGACAGTGACGGGGTCTTGGCTCCTAACGGCATATACTTCGCCGTATTAAAATCCGGAGATTCCAAAGAGAGCCTTAAAATAACTCTGATTAGATAGTAATTGGTTCCCGGTTCGTAGTTCATAGTTAACTCCGGTCTACCGTCTGCTGTCATCCGTCATTTTTCGACCGACCAACAGTTAAAAAAAATTGTGTTCTCTGTGTCACTTTGAGAATATGGTTTTTTTAAAAAAATCGAACTTTTTGCGTCTTTATGGGTCTAATAGAAAAAAAACCTCGATAAAGTCTAAAAAATGGTTTTTTTGCTTTATAAATATTAAATATGGATGGTAAGAAAAATAAGGAATTAATAACAATTGGGAGATTTAACCGGCTTATGGATGCCTATTTGATCGCGTCCAGAATCGAGTCGGAAGGTATAGAATGTTTTCTGCCGGATGAAAGTCTTGCCAGATCGTTACATAATCACTTTATCGGAAGTTCAGAGGTTAGGCTTCAGGTAAGAAGAGAAGATGCTACCAGAGCCCTCCGAATCTTAAACAAAGAACCATTCGATTCTTTTGATAATGTATTGTCGGGATCAGACCCTGAAATATAAAAAGTTCTTTAGGTCTTAGGTATTAGTTCTTAGTTCGTAGTTCCTTGTCCGTAGCAGAGGATTCTGCGAATCCAGGTTGAATAGATAAATAGCTAAATAGAGAAATAGTTCGCATTTAACCATTTCCCAATTTTACCATTTTTTCATACCCGGTCTGCCGTCTTCGGTCACCGGTCTTTTTTATGACGGACTAACTGACCAACAGTCCAATATGAAACCGTTAGGGATTTCGCAAGGTCTTATTTGTAAAAGGAGGAAAAAATGGAAAACAAAATAAATCTCATAAGTCTGGTGGTGGTTTTATTTTTCGTTCCGTTTTTTGCTGAGGGAAAATCCGCAGAAGGAAAGAGCTTTATCCGGGAAATTAAGGAAAATATTACCAAAGAGAAAGAAAAAGTAGAAGAGAAAAGCCAAGAAAAAGAACAGGATATAGTGAAAGCAGAAGTGAAAGAAAAGAATAAAGATTCATATGAAAGTAAAGATAAGAATAAGAAGGAAGAACCAGCCGAAAACAATAGCCGTATTGAGAAAGTTAAGGATTTGATCGCAAGGGAGGAGAAAAAAATAGAAACTAAGAGTAAAGAAAAAAAGAAAGAGCCGGAGAAGATAAAAGCAAAAGAAAAGGACGAGCATAATGATAAGTATAAGGGTGGTTATGACTATGATCATGATTATAAAAACAATCCTCGCCGTGACTATGTTCATGATTATGGCAGAAGATACTATAAGAAAACATATAGAGATTATCCTTATTTTGTTTACGATGATTTATATTTCTATGACCCTCCCATTATCGTGACTGATGTAGTATACGACGATTACACTTATATCGATGATTCGGATTTGATTTCTCGCAGTCCTATATATACGTATAGGCATCCGAGAAGAATACCATTCCTTAGTTCCACGGTAGAAGCCGCCTATCTGGGTAAGGATCTCCGGGATACTTACGGGGTTACGGCGAAAATTTCCGCAAATCTTTATAACTTGCATTTTAATTGTTTTTATCAGAATATCTTCTCAAGCGAGGAAAAATTGACTATTTATTCGGTGAATGGCGGTGTTTCTTTTGCCCTGGCTAACTTTATTTTAACGCCTTTCGTAGGGGGTTTTTATATCGAACCGCTCGAGGAAGCTCAATTCTCTTACGGGGCTGATTTACAGATTTTCCTTCCAGGTAATTACAATTTGGATCTATATACAATAAATTCATCTTACGGTTCGCTTAACTTCAATAATGTTTCAGCTTCCTTGAATCGCGAATTTTATGTGCTTAATGTTGGCCTCGGCTTCAACTATAATAATTATGCGGGGGTCAACTTTTCGGGACCTTTTGCCAGACTTTCTTTAGGGATTTAAGTAAGGGTTCAGGATGTGGAATTTGGAGTTTAGGAAACAGTAGAGAGTTAAAGTCGGATACAGGATGCCGAATAAAAGATAAAACAGAAAAATGCTAAAATAGAAAAATAGCGAAACAGGAAAACAGAAACTGCTGAAGGGTAGTACTTTAATATGCCGTGTGCTCTATTACAATCTTAATCCCAATAATTATCAAAATTAAACCTCCTATCAACCCTAATTTATTTCCAATAAATTTACCGATTTTATCTCCGACGTATATTCCGATTAAACAAATTATGAATGTAACAACACCAATTATTAAAGCAGGGAATATTATTTCAACCTGCAGGAACGAAAAACTTAATCCAACAGCCAGCGCGTCTATACTTGTCGCAATCGAAAGCATAAGTAACGCGGGAAATTGTAGACAATCTTTTTTTTCTTCACTACACTTTATTGATTCGTAGATCATTTTTCCGCCGACAAGGCAGAGTAGCGAAAAAGCGATCCAGTGATCGAAGCTTTGAATATATTTTCTGAACGACAGTCCCGCCGACCATCCTATTACGGGCATCAGAGCCTGGAAGAAACCAAAAGAAAAAGCTATTTTAAACGCATTCTGAATCTTTAATTTTTTAATAACGAATCCATTTATGACGGAAACCGCAAGAGCGTCCATCGATAGGCCTATTCCGATTCCAAAGATAGTAATCAAATTCATTTTAAATTACCTTTTTTTATCATATCTCTCAATTTTTATATGTCAATCCTTATTTAGTCTGCTTGTACTTGCGAACTTGTATTGACAATTTCCCATAATTATCTACAATCCAGATCATAGCTAAAATAAAAAATGTTTAAAAAATCGAAGGAAATATGAGTAAGGAAGAAATCGGATGCTGCGGCGCATACTGCGGTACATGTAAAGTTTTGATAGAAAACTATTGCCGCGGATGTAAGTTGGGTTACAAGAACGGCGAAAGAGATATCTCAAAAGCAAAATGCAAAATAAAAATTTGCTGTATTAAGAACAATTATACTTCCTGTGCGGATTGCGATAAATATGATTTCTGCCCGATTATCCGGGATTTTCAAAGCAAAAAAGGATATAAATACAAAAAATATAAGGAGGCATTGGACTTCATCAGGGAAAACGGGTATGAAAAATTTTTAAAAATCGCCGATAAATGGACTATGCAGTACGGAAAATATGAGAAAATTTAAAACACTGTATATAACAGAGAGAAACGAGTGGCGTGAATGGCTTAGAAAAAACTTTGACAAAGAAAAAGAAATATGGCTTATATACCCAAATAAATCTTCGGGTAAACCACGCATTACTTATAACGACGCAGTCGAAGAAGCATTATGTTTCGGATGGATCGACAGTACTGTAAGAAAATTTGATAAAGAAAACAGTATGCAGCGTTTTTCGCCAAGAAATCCTAAAAGTAAATACTCCCAAGCTAACAAGGAAAGACTTCGATGGCTTCTTAAAAAAGATATGATACATTCCTCAATCAAAGAATCCGCTAAAAAAATTCTCAAAGAAAAATTCGTCTTTCCCGTTGATATAATAGACGCAATAAAAAAGGATAAAAAGGCGTGGGAAAACTTTCAAAAGTTTTCGCAAGCGTATAAAAGAGTCCGAATAGCCTATATAGAAGGAGCCCGAAAACGCCCGGAAGAATTCAATAAACGATTATCAAACTTTATTAAAAGAACCAGAGAAAATAAAATGATAGGATTCGGAGGAATAGAGAAACATTATTGATTGTATCAATGGGGATGCACTTTATTTTAAGAGAGTAAAAAATTCATTTTTTGCTAGACAACAGAAACAATATCACAAATATATTGAAAACGGTTGCATATATATTTTTATTTTTTAATATATAATACTCAAAATTTCTGGAGGTTCTTTAATGAAAGATATATATATGTCCTTTGTGTTAATTGCTTTTCTTATTTCCGTTTCGATTTACGCGGAAGTATCGCAGGATTCTGATGGATGGTTGTGACGCCTTCTGCCGGTACGCGAGTTATCTATGTCAGCAGCAGTATGGGAAACGATATGAATGACGGTCTAAGTGATGATTATCCGGTCCAAACTTTACAAAGAGCTTATTCCCTTTTGAGAGACAGTTGTCCTGACTGGATGCTGCTCCGGTGCGGAGACGAGTGGTATGAAAATATTCCTTCTATAAGTAAATCGGGCTATTCGGAAGATGAACCTGTGCTTATTTCTTCTTACGGAACAGGAGAAAGGCCTCTAATTAAAAGTGAAAACAGCTCGGTAATCAGCAATAGCGGGCATGCTTTCCCCGAGCATATTTTTTTAATAGGACTCGATTGTTACAGTTATAAACACGATCCATCTTCTGCAGACTATGACGATTCTGTTACATCTAATCGTGGAGTAAGATGGGTAGGAGGAGGCAACGATATTCTCATTGAAGATTGCTGTTTTCGTTTTTTTTCAGGCGGACTGGTAGTGCAAAAGTACACCGGCCCACAGTTGACGGATTTCAGGCTGAGAAGATGTATTATTACAGATTCCTACAGCACGAACTCTCATTCGCAGGGTTTTTACGCGAGTGAGATAGATGGTTTGCTTGTCGAAGAATGTATTTTCGACCATAACGGCTGGCTTGTTCAGGGTACGGGAGACAATTCCCAGGAAGGCGGGGCGGCTACTATGTTCAACCACAACACATATTTTGGAGAATGTAACGACGTGGTAATGCGAGGTAATATGTTCCTGCGGTCATCCAGCATGGGTAATAAAATGCGCAGTGATATTCCCGAAGGGTCTATCGGGATACTTTTAGATGATAATCTTTACGTCGAGGGCGAAATCGGGATTGGTATAGGGGGCAACACAGAAGAGCATTCCAGGTTCCGTAATGTTGTAATAAGGAATAATGTTATGCTGCATATAGGCAGAAGTAATCCCACAAGCAGAAATTTCGGCTGGTACCTCGATATCAGTGATAACGCTAATTGTGTTGTATCTAATAACTGTTTTTTACATCAACCCTGGTATAACAATACTTATGCCGTCAATGTAGGAGGCGCGAGCGCGGAAAATATTTTAATAAAAAACAATACTATCTACGATATCCGTTATCAGGCACTTCGTATCAATGTAAATACGGCATGGAACAATATTCAAATTTTCGAAAATTCCATACAGGATGACACTCTTGGTCCTTTAATGGTATATCATTCGGGAGATTTTGAAGACGTTACTTATTATGATAATACTTATTATACAAGCGAACCTTCTAATTTTGCCCGAATCGACGGGGAATATCATACATACGAAGAGTGGATTTCGGAATCTGGA
Source organism: Caldifarciminota bacterium (assembly GCA_016930175.1). Taxonomy (GTDB): domain Bacteria; phylum Hydrothermota; class UBA3072; order UBA3072; family UBA3072; genus JAFGHJ01. The sequence goes on along the minus strand of JAFGHJ010000018.1, from coordinate 36,304 downwards.
GAAACCGGGTCGACAAATGAGGAGATAGATTTTACAGACCCAAATCGTACGGTGGAATCTTACTACAGTTCTCTGGGCGGCGACGGAACCTTTGAGGGTTTTATCGAAGAAGCGCGGCAGCTGTCAAAATCTAACTGGAATTCCGCATACACAGCTTCCGCCGTCAATGATTATATACGCGAAGGGTTTGATATATCCGAATTGGATACATCGGCTGTTGATTTTGAAAAATTCACAAGATTTATTGTGTACCGAATTGACCCGAACCCTTTCAATACCACAACTGCCATAAGTTATTATGTGCCGCAAACGGGCTACATGAAACTTGTTGTATATGATATGTCGGGGAGAAAAGTAAGAACTTTAATCGACGGCGTTGTTTCATCCGGTACTTACGAATTGGATTGGGAAGGGTTAGATGACCGGGGAAATAGAGTCACATGCGGAATCTATTTTTGCCACGTTAGCGGAGAACACGGGGACCCAGATTCTAAAAAGATGATTTTCGTGAGATAGGGTTTCGTGTTACGGGTTTCGTAAAAAAACAGACAAACCGACTAACCGCCTAACAATCTAAATCCTCCGTTTTCACTGTGGTTAAATCAAGGGGAGGTGAGGAATTTATATGTCAAGCCAACGGCAATACTCTGGCGGTATCTCGGTTTTTCCGTAACTTCCCTGTCGTATAAAAGCTGAATATATAAGTTGACTGTAAGATATTTTGTTATCTCTCCGGATAACGTATTTTCCCAGTCGATATCCGGATATCTCCAGTAGGTTTCGCCGCCGACTGCCTCACCGTCTTTTTTGAACAATGCTTCGAATACAGAAAGTTTGCTTTTGTAAGTGATTCTTTCATCGGCAAACCTTGTCGTCAAATCAGTTACCAGCTCCAGACCACCCTCGTTACTTATATCCGTGGATTTCTCACTGGTTATCGGATCGATAATTTCTCTATCTATAGATTGCTTTAGAGCCGCGCCGGTTCTAACTATTAACTCTTGTTTTTCAGACTTAACAATGGCTCTTGCCACACCAAAACTTTCTGTAAGGTTTATGGGATTGACATATCTCGAATTGTCGGGGTCTCTGTTATCATAGAACTGACTCTGCATGCGACCGGCTATTACAGGGTCCAAGACCCAGCCTAGCGTAAATCGCAGGACCGATTCCAGATCTATTTTATCATCCGCTTCCAGGGGAGAAGACCAACTTTTGGATTCTATATCTTGATTGTAGGTTTGCCCAAACAACAGCACCAGTGTATTCTTATTGTTCATTTTTGGGTTAATCTGTTTTTCCGCCATGGAGTTGCTGAGGAATTTCCACGCAAGTGTCCCAACTTCCCCTCCAACCCAATTGTCGCTGTATGTGCTACCATTTACAAGTAAACTCGCATCGGCAGAATAAATCCATGGTTCTGCGCGGAGCATAAGAGCTAAAAATGTCACTAAAAAAACTGCTACCATTAAACCTTTTCTCATTTCTCCCTCCATATTTTTATTTTAAAAGAAGAAATTTGATTGTCTCTTTACCCTTTGCTGTTTTTCCGTTCAAGAAATAAATTCCCTGCCGTAGCTCTTTCATGTCGAAATCAAAAGAGTGAATGCCTTTTTCCAAATTCTCATTCATCAAATCCGCGACTTTCTGTCCCAATGCGTTGTAGAGGCTAAGTTCGATTTTTTCTCTTGCCGGCATCAGCAATTCTATTTCCATGGGATTTTCGTATATAATTTTATCTTTTACCCTGAAAATCGGAATACCGCTGTTATTTTCTTCTATAACGTAAGAAGTATCCGAATTACCTGCCCATATACCGCCTCCGAAAGTCGTTACCCATAGTTCTTCGGTGTAAGGTGAATAACTGAAATTAGTAGGAAAACCAAAAGGAAAATCTTCCACTAATTCAAAAGTCGGATTTTCTCTTTTCGCGTCTGTAGACTCATAAAGTCCCATCCATTCGGTCGATACATAAATTATATCCGGGTTATCAGGATGGAACCATGCGTTGTAAATTCTGCAGGGTTCCTCGGACGCAAATATTTGAGTCCAGCTCGGATTATCATCGAAAGAGTTTACGGTTCTGTATAAGCCACCTCTGTTATTGGGTTCGCCACCCCATCCTGAAAAAACACAGGCGTATAACTCACCGGAATTATATTTGGGACCTAAAACGATATGCTGAGTCCAGTATGCCATATTTTCGTGTGAAATGTTTGTCCAGCTTTCTCCCTCATCGCTGGAGCGGAACACCCCTCCCTCGGAGCTCCAGCTGCCGTTCCTGTAGGCGGAAATGGAACAGAAAATCGTTCCATTGTCGGTTACTTCTATGTCGAAAACATGAGTATTAGGACCTGGGTCGGTTACTTTGTCCCAATTCCGTCCCCGGTCTTCACTTCTATAAATACCATCCTGCACAACCGTAGCATACATTACATTGTGATTTGCGGGAGAAATTTCGATATCTATCACAGGCTGAGAGAAACTTTCCAGTATATTCCAGCTCTCACCAAAGTCTCTTGTTTTCATTATTTTTCCATTGCCACTAATGTTCCCGATGTGAGTCGACATATAAATATCGTGTGTGGTCGACATCGCAATATAACCTACTCCCGAAGAATCCGGATCCAACAAAACTCTATATGTTGAGTTCATTGTGCCGCCTTCAAAGTTCATATTTTTATTGAAAACAGTACCGCCGTTCTCGCTTCTGATACACGATATATCGGCATAACCCACAAATAGTCTTTCCGCGTCGAAAAAAGCTACATCCCAGCAGGAAGTTACCTCGAGTCCGTTAGAATTCCAGTTTCTCCCTTTCATGCAATCATTATAGCTGTTCGCATGGTCTATATAAGGAGGATTAGAGTGCGAGTATTCGGTATACCCGTACTGCCAGAGATTGCCGCCATCCTTGGTTATCCATAGCTGTCCGTAATTTACAACCATCGCTACATCAGCATCAGTCGGACATACAGAGAAGGAATACGGGTTAAAAGAATAAACGTCGGTATGACCTCCCCAACCTTCCGTAAACTCGTTGGGGAGCCATCCGCAGTTTAGATTACAGGTATCCCCGGCAGGATATTCCTCGTTTCTCGGGTCCCAGTTAAGACAGTGGTCCCAATTATCTCCTGCGTCGGTGCTTTTGTAAATAGTACCATGATGGGGAGGCCAGAACGCCGTACCCGTGTTGGAAACATAAACCAAAGCCGGTTCATCCTGTACGGTTTGTACAACGTAATATTCCGGAAGAGGTCCGTCACCCCACTGGTCTTCAAGACCAATGTGCTTATTTATACCGCTGCCCATTGCGTTTTCCCAGGAGGCACCGCCGTCGGAAGAACGATATACTCCTCCGTGGTATACGCCGCCGGTACTATCGGTCGGGATTGCGCAATATAGTATTTGCTCACCGGTTAACGTATCGCAGGAACCGGCAAAACTTCTTATGGGTCGGTAGGTTGGCAGTTCTGTGATTACCTCATACCAGGAATCACCGTTATTATCGGAACGGTAAATCGTCTCGGTTGTACCTATATAATATGTTCTATCGTTTATATTGCTTCGCCTGTCCGTGTAGAAGCCAACAACCCTTCCGCTAACACCCGGGCACTGTACCCATGAAATGCCGGAATTCTGACTTATATAAGCGTTCCCTTCTGCTCCAAAAAAAAGCACGTTTCCTTTATCCGGGTCGATTCCCATATTGACATTTAGATAGCTGTCTTCACTCCAGAGAGGGCTTGGTGTTATTGTGTCCCAGGTTAAACCCGCGTCATCAGAAACCATTATATAAGTGCCTGCCCAGCTGCTTGTTGCGGCGTACACGATATTGTCATCTGTTTGGCTAAACACGGGACGTGCTGCAATAGAACTATTCAATTCTAAAAAATTTATCATTTGCCATGTATTTCCGCAGTCGTCACTTCGATAAAAACCTCCCATATCACAGGAGACAAACATCAAATCCGGGTCATTGGGAGAGATGGCAGGGGCAAACATAGCTCCGCCGCCTCCCATACCTCTTGGACTCCAATTTCCGAATTCCTGTCCATTCGTTATAATTGGAAAAAACAATAAAGCCGTCAAAAAGGTTAGAAAAAATACAGTCTCATTATTTTTCATTAACATTATAGAGCCTCCTGTTTTATATATAATTATGGAAACTAACTATAATTTGTCAAGCTGATGTATACAGCCAGAGGGATAATACGCGAGAGTCTCGGTTTTTTTACATGCTAATTGGCTAACCGATCAAAAGACTAACGATTATAATCTTTTTGCCCTTTACCGTTCAAATTTCCTTCCGATTTACAGCTTACTAAAAGCGGCTTAAAAGTACTAAATTTATCCGCCTTTCAAAACCCTTGCAATTGAAGGGTTATGATGGTAGCATGTTTTAGCCGCCTCTGATTTGGGAAAGAAGGCGGCGAAAAATCACCCTTGACATTTATAGAAATACCTGTATCATTTTTTGTAAAAGGAGGGAAAATGGAACTTCAATATAAGTGGCTAGATGTGTTTAGAGCAGGGCGTTTGGGCTTTTCTCCCAGGAAAATAGGGGTTGCTGTAAAAGGTATATTTTTCGGTGCCCTGATTTACAGTATTCTATCTTATGCTGCTCTTATGGTTTCAGGTTGGGGGTATAAAGAAATCTGGCAGCAGTACAGATTAATTCCTTCTCCCTTTGTGCAGGGTAATCTTACCTGGATTGGTATTATAATTTATGTGATAGCCTGTTTGGTTGCATTGTTCTTTTATCTTGTGACTCTTACAGCTATATCCAAGATTACTTTTGAACAGTTAAAGGGAGATGAATTCTATGAAGGAAGTGAAGCATGGGCTTTCGCGAAGAAAAACTGGAAAGGAGCCTTCGGTTCCCCGATATTTCTTGCTCTTATTATAATTGTTTTGTTGGTTGTTGGTTTCGTAATGGGGCTCGTATTCAAGATTCCCCATGTAGGACCTGTTTTCATAGGATTGTTTTCGTTTCCTCTGATAGCAGGTGCCCTTTTTATTGTTTATCTTACTATTGTAGCCGGGGTAGTTCTTCTCGTTGCTCCGGCAGTAGTGTCTAGTACAGACAGCGACACCTTTGATACTGTTTTTGAAGCATTTTCAATAATTAATGATCAGACATGGAGATTTATTTTGTGGGAAGTGCTTCTGTTGATAACTACTATTCTTTGCGCTTTCGTTTTCGCTTATCTTGCTAAAATGGCTTGTTCGTTAACCAATTTAGTCGTAAAGCAGTGGGGCGGAGAGAATTGGCCTGTTATGTGGAGGAACGCTAAATGGTATTTATATATGCCTAATTTCTTTCCTCTGGTATTGGGTAGATGGTTCCCATCGCTTATATTCCCTCAGGGTGCTTTTTTGAGTGAAGGAGTCGCTAAATCTACCCTTCTGGGAAGTTTCCTCTTGGGCGTTTCTTTTTACCTGATTGCCTTCATCATTTTGGGATATGTGTTATCTATTCAAGGATCCGGGCAGACGCTGATTTATACGATTCTTGTTAAAATTAAAGACAACAAGAATCTCCTTGAAGAGAAAGAAGAACTCTTTGGCGAGGAATTTGAAGAGGAAGGACAGGAAAAGAAAGAGGAAAAGAAAGAGAAAAAAGTTAGAAAGAAGAAAGGGAAGAGGAAAAAGTAGGACTTCTTAAGAGCCTGACAGAATTTAAGGTGACATAAATTTATTTTTATGTCACCTTATTTTTTAGAGAGAACTCAGAGTGTTCCTGGCTATAATAGCGGGTATTGAGTTTGGATAATCGTCTATAAGTATCTTGAAATACTTTTTTGTCTTTTCGGGGTCTTTTTCGAGGTTAATCATTCCGGATTGGAAAATTATATAAGGGAACAGAACGGAATCGGCAGGAAGATTCTGTGTGTAGAGACTCTCGGGATCGCAGGTAAGGTATCTTACGAAAGGTGATTGGTAGGAAAAAGTACTGTCCGGAAAAATACTTAATTCATTTCTAATATAGTTTTTCAAATCTGCCCTGTCTACATTTAGATTGAGAAGTATGTACAGATCGAGTGAAAAGATATTTCCTTTCTCCGCGGATTCCTTTATATCCTCGATACCTTCATTAACCTGATCTTTTAAAATCTTAATACAGCCGGTGAGGTTTTGATCGGGAGAAAAGGACATCGCGGCATCGTAATTTTTTTGTCGAATCAATTCGACGGTTATTTTTCTTCTCTCCTCCGGAGAATACTTTTTAATATTTTTGCTGTCTAAATCTTTAACAGCGAATAAAAAAGGTATTATTAAATAAATCATTCAATTAATTTCTTGAAGTATTCTTCAACTTCTTTTTTGTATTCTTCGGGATACGGTTCATTTATTCTTTTTTCGAGAAGTTCCCGAAGATTCTTTTTTTCTTCACCTAAATTCTCCGGTAAGGAGACTTTGCCGGGACTTACAAAAATACCGGGCTCTGAACGTCTTCTGCTGGAGGCTTCGCCTTCCCTTATTGCTTTTTCGGCTTCCAGTAATCTATCTAGAACTTTTCTTTGTCTATCAATAAGATTTTTATCCAGCCTCCCTCTTTCTAAGTTGTTTGCCATTTCCTCCATTTCAGAGGAAAGAGGTGCAAAAGCTTTTCCCATTTTTTTCAAGTCTTCTGCGAGCTTTCTTTGCTTCGCCGACAAGCTTTTTAAATCCCCGGAGGCTTTAGGGTCTGCCAATGGAAAGGGCATCATTTTCCCGAGACCGTTCATTATTGAATTTTGCTGTTCGATAATGCCTCTGAGAGCACTGGCGAGATTTTCGCTGCTCGGAGGAGGAGCAGAAAAAAGTTTAAGAATCGCCAGTATTATTGAATCGTTTACCCTTTCCATTGAGGCTCTCGGTACTTTCTTTTGGATGAGTTCGATACTTAAAGCTTTCATCTTCTCTTTTGCTCTTCTAATCTCGGTAAAAACATCGGGAGAAAAACCAAGACTCTTCAGAAAAACGATTTGTAATTCTCTGTCAATCCTATCCAGGGCTTCCATGAGACCTTGCTCGATTAAGCCTTTCGTAATGCCTGGTTTCATGTCTATGATACTGTTGTGTGTGCGCAGGATAAAACCAAGTTCCCAGCCTTTCTCTTTTATAGCTTTTGTTAGTTCTCCCCCCCTTCCTTGTTCTATGGCATTCTTTAGCGAGGCATTTAAATTACGCAGATTTTCCTCTATTGTTTTTATTGTTTTCTCGTTCATTTCTCCTTTTGTCATATTATCGGCTAAACTTCCCATATCTTCAATGGTATTGGTTTTTTTAAATTCTGAAGCTATCTTTTTTATTTCTTCTTCGCCTTCTTTTTCCATATCCCGGATTAACCGTTCAAGTTCTTCTGCGAGTTTCATCTCTAGCTCTGATGAGGATTCATCCGCTTTTTGTGAAGTAATTTCTTTTTGTTTCCTGTATATCTCTTCTGCACGGGAGTATAGTTCATTCATTTCTAATAGCTTTTTTAAGTATTCTAGACTTTTTTTAAAGAGTTCCAATGTCTTCAACAAATCCTTCTGATCGGTATTCAGGTTGTTTAAATTTTCGGCGGAAATATCTCGTTGTTCCATCATTTTATTTAAATTATTAAGAAAGTCTTTTACCTGTGAATTGTTGAGTAGCTCTTGTATACGGTCAATCTCTCCGGAAATCTCGGGACTTCTTATTTCTTCCGTAAGTTCAGCCAACTTTTGCATACCTTCGATTAGATCTCTCTGTTCTTTTAAAGTTTTATTTATCTCATCCTGGGTTTTGTGTCCCAGCTCACTTCTATATAAGAAATTTTCTATTTTATCGGTTATTTCTTTTTCCCTGTCTTCCATATTGGCTATATAACTTTTTAAAGTATCATTCATTACTTGATATTCACTGAATATCTCTTCAAGAGTGGGCATATATATCAAAATAGGGGAGGAGAGAGTTTTGTTGCCCGCCAGATCAGTTGCAATTCCATTAAGTTGAAGTGTTTCTCCGGGCATAAGGTTTTCTACCTGTAAAGTCAAAGAATCTTCCATGAATTTTGCTTTCTCTGGAACAGGAAGCTCGATTTTTTCTTTTGCGTAAATCAAACTTGTCGAAGAAAGCGCATAATCATCTTCTGCCTGCAGTATCAACGGGACTTCCATTGACTCTCCCAATCGGTACTCTTCTACAGGAAAAAGAAACTCGATAGATGGAGGCTCATCCTTTATCGGATCGATGAAGAAGTTAAGCGTATAATCAGAGGAAAGTGAAGAATCGGTCAGGTTCACGCTAATTTTTCCTTTTTCTTTTAAGATAAAACTACCGGAGAAATTTTCATCTTTTATAGACGTATTGTTGATTTCACCTTTTATATCTCCGAGAATCAAATTTGATACGCCGGAGAAATGAATTTGAGTTCCGCTTAATGCCTGAATTAATATTTCCTCTTCGAAATCATATAATGTGTCGTAGAAGTAATTTGTTTCCAGATAATCCGGGAATTGATATGTGAGTTCCAATTCGGTTATAAATAATAAAGGTGACACTTCAAGCTTTGCCTTTTTGCTTTTCCATGTTCTGTATCCGACTTGAATTTCCGAACTCTTTTTTATTCTTGCCATAATACCGAATTTGCCGTCCCCGAAGTTGATCATTTTTTCTGCGCCTTCATTGCTTAGAAGATACATTCTCTTTAGCTGGGTGCTTTTTGCGACTATCAGTGCTGCCTGATTTTCTTTTATTTTCTTGTCCGCGTAAGTTATAACGGGGTTTTCTGAGATCTTTTTAAGTTTTATTCCTCCGGAAGGAATACAAAAGATGGCTAAGATTATTATGATTAATACCAAAGATATGAGATGTTTAAAATCAATCTTTATAGGTGTCAACTTTTTGATATTTTTTCTTTTTAATATGGCAGCGCATTCTTTTACAGCCCTTTTTGTATAAGCTTTAGAATCGAGAGCCGCGGGGTATGGTTCCATTACAAGATAAAGCCTGCCTTTTAATCCTTCTATCTGTTTTTCAATAAAATCTATCGTTCCGGAAATATCAGGTTTTCCAAATAAAAAAGGAACAAGAGAGAGAATTAATGTTAAAGGAAGTATATTCCATTCTGCCTGGGTCATCAAAAGAAATTTATTGAAGATTAGCCAGAAAAGATAAACAGTAAGAAGTAAGGATAGCGTAAGAAGAGTTTTATTTATAATCCATTGAAAAAGCTTTCTTCTGTAAATCTGACTTACAAAAGTCTTAACTTCATTCATTACGGGAGTTTAATTCTCATCTTAAAATCATGCATTTTTTTATCTGTTTTTGATTATCGGTTTTTAATTCATAGAAGTATATTCCTGAGCGTAAGTCATCTGCCGATAACTCCCTCTCTTGTGCTCCGGCATTCAGATAACCCGAAAAGATAGTTTTTGCTTTCCTGCCGAGCATATCGTAAAGGGTTAACGTAATTTCTGAAGACTCGGTTAGATTGAAATAAATAGTCGTGATAGACCTGAAAGGATTTGGGCTCATATTCAATCCGGATTGTTGTCCTTTTCCCGAAAGAAATACGGCTGTAACCGACAGAGCGGGTAGCGTTATATTGAAAGAGTCGTTGCTTGCGCTTACCGTTCCACTTTCAAGAGCATTATTGGTATGCGATATAAAAGTTTCGTTTTCCGGCAAATTATTTAACATCAGTGAAGGATACTCGCCGTCGTCTACCGAAAAATTATTGAGTTTAACGGTTACCTCCTGTTCACTGCTTAAGGATCGGTTTACCAGAATCACAGTTAGTGAGTCAGCATCCGTATCTATAGAAGAGTAGGCGGAAACGTACTCTTCGATTTCGGAAACTGACAGTACTCTTTCTTCTTTGCAATATCGACCGAAAAGATGAAGTACTTCCCACATGCCGGCTCTCCAGTACCACGGAGTAAAAACCTCTACCCCGTTGTCGGCAAATACGCCGAGATTGGAAGCATACCAGACCGCAATTACATTCGGATCGTCGCTATCAATACCGATTTCGGATACACTAAATGATACGCCATGGTTCGAACCTATGTGTTCAAAAAGCCATCTGCTGCAGCGCTCAAAGATATATTCTTTGGTAATGCTATTGTCCCAGCTTCCGGCTCCCGCACGCTTCACGCCGTTCGCGCCGGGGTAATCGTAAGTTGTATCAAACCAGACTCGGTGGAGCTGTACGATATCTTCAGGATCGGTCTCGCCGGGATAAAAATGAATATCCAGCACATCCAGCAGCCTGACCCCGCTTGAGTTCTGTTCTTCCCCAATACGCTTAATAAAATATTCGAGCCAGGTATAGCTTTCACTCTGGTAAGAAATTTTTTCATTATCCCAATTATACCACTGCCATTCGTTACAGGGAACCGGTCCGAGAAGTTTTATTCCGGGAATCTTCTGCCGGGCTTTTTTTGCAACATCGAAATACTTCTGCATGAACTCATCGGCTGATAACTGTACAGGCATAACGTCATCGTGTGTTCCGTTCCAGATTTCCGGTTCGTTATCCATGTTCCAGTATTCAAATGTTGTCTCATCCAAACCAAGTCCACCTGCACCAAACCATTGGTCCAGGATTTCCACAGTGGAGTCGGCTGGCCAATCCATCAGATAAAGATCAGGATTTCCGTCTACAAGCGCGTCGCAACCCCCGCTGGTGTTGACTTCTCCGCCTCCGGCGAGATTCTGACATACGCCGCTCCACCACTGGGAATTGTTATATCCCCAATCATTGAAATTATTACCTGTATTTTCGGCAGCAAAACCGATTAACTGGAAAGCCCACATTCCCTTAATGCCCGGTATATTATTATTTAAACTCATAACTTCATAATCCCAGTCGTGAGAATAAACATTGTTGTACCAATCGGGATGACTGGATAATTTACGCCGCCAGTTATACTTGGTGGCGTTGTTTCCGCCGTTTTCACGGAACATTTTTACGCCTGCCTGGCGATATAATTCCCATTCGGTTTCTGATGTAGGATTGGACGGATTATCTGAAAGCGAGTTATTCCTGCCATAAATGTAAGGTGAAATGGGTTTTCTTCCCGATGATGCATCAACAATTATTTCGGCTGAGAGAACAGGTGATGTAATCGCAAAAAAGACTATTAAAAACCTCATTTACTTTTCCTCCCGGGTTAAATGTAATTCTTAACTCAAAGAAGTAAACAAATATAGCTCAACAAATCATTTCAAGGCGTTTTTTGCTAATAGCTAATCTAATTATAAAACATACCCTAATCTTTGTCAACATGACTAATATTGTTTGTCTGTGGGTCAGGGGAAATTCTATTTTTTCTATGTTCTTTCGCATACTTACAATTAAAGGATTGCGCTTGGGCTGTTTTTATCTGTGTGCTCTGTGGTTGTTACCGTAGATTTTTCAATCTAAGTTTAGACGTTAAATAATTGAGTGGTCGAGTGAGGAAAGACAAAAAATATATTCGTGCTATTTGTATAATTCGTTGTTCCTCTTGGATTTGGTGGTGTGTTGGGTTTAAATAAAAATGAATATAATTTGTTGTTTTCTCTGTGGTCTCTGTGTTTTGTTTTTTCTCTGTGTCCTCTGTGGTAAAAACATTAGAGGTGATGGGAGTTTAGAACCCCTTGACAAAAAGAGCCTTCTGCTTATTTTACATTGCAATTCGGCTCCGTCGTCTAATGGCTCAGGACATCACTCTTTCAAGGTGAAGATGGGGGTTCGATTCCCCTCGGAGCTATTTTCCCCAAACACACGAAAAATTTTATCCTTGACAAAGTACTTGAAATTGTTTATAGTATTATGTATACCATTGGAATTAACGATAAAAAGGAGGTATAGATGAAGAAGCTTTTAGTGGGAGTGTTGTCTATTTTCCTAATGGTCGGATGTACTCAGTATGCCTCCAGGGAACAAATGGATGAGTTGACGGCAAGAGAACAAGCCGTTATTGGGATTAGAGCTGAAGTGGCAGATGCCGAGGGTACTCTTTCTGATCTAGAAATGGATAAATCCGACAATGAAGCTAAACTCAACGAATTGGAAACGGAAGTTGTTGAACTGAGAGAGAAGGTAAGATCCTGTCCGGCAGTTGTGGATGATTTGTATAGAGTCGAACCGGGTGATTACCTGGCAAAGATCGCCGCAAAAGAGGGTATCTCGAGTTGGAAAAGCATTTATGACTTAAACAGGGATAAAATTAAAGATCCTAATATAATACTTCCTGGTTGGGATCTTAACCTACCAAAGTAATCGGGGATAGAGGAGGTTAAATATGAGATATTTTCTAATTGCGTTTCTAATTCTATGTTGTTTTTCTTTTGGTTTATTAGCTCAGGAAAAAGCGATGGAAGAAGAGGCTATGGAAGAGGAGGTAATGGAGGAGGAAGCCGAAGAGCCTGTTATGGAAGAAGAATCTGTTGCAGGGGAAGCGTTGCTGGCGGATCAAAGATGGACACCGGCAGAGGCTGATTCTCTTATAAACGCATTAAAGGCTGAGGAAGAAGATTTAAAAGTTCGGCTTGCAGATTTGCAGGAACAGATTGATGCTCTTCAGATGGAAGTTTCTGATATGGATACTAAAATAGCGGAATTCGAATCGGAGAAAGCAGAACTTGAAGAGAAACTTGAGCAGATTTCTTGGTATAAGGTGAAAGAGGGAGATTATCTCTGCAAAATAGCAGAACGTTCCGAGGTTTATGGTTACGGTAAATATGCAAGATGGAAAGCGATTTATAATGCAAATAAAGATAAAATTAGCGACCCTAATTTAATACGAGCCGGGTGGAACCTTTTCATACCAAGACCTTAATTTGTTTTAACAATAATTTAAAAAAAGTAGCCCTCTCATTAAATCTTTAGTGGGAGGGTTGTTTTTCATAAGATATGTTTAGACAATCTTTAAATTTAGAAAAAATATCCAGCGTTGCCCTTTTAGGTGTAAAGGACGAAAATCTAAACTTTCTCGAGGAACACCTCGGAGTAAAAATCATTGTTAGAGGTTCACAATTGACAATAGCAGGCGAAAAAAACAGAGTAAACAAATCATTAGAGCTAATAGATAAATTAACAAAGTCTTTGGAAAAAGGAGGGATGCTTACGACAAGTGATATAAAATATTTTTTGCATGCAAAGGAAAATAAAAATAATATTATTTTATTGCCGGATTATGTCATAAAACCCAGAACAGCTAATCAATCTAAATATCTTGAAGAGATAGAAGAGAGGGCTATAACAATCGCTATAGGACCGGCAGGAACAGGCAAGACCTATCTTGCGGTAGCTTCAGCTATTTCTGCGCTTTTATCGAAAAAGGTGTCGAGAATAATACTTGCCCGGCCCGCCGTAGAAGCCGGGGAAAGCCTCGGATTTCTTCCGGGAGATTACGAAGAGAAAGTAAAACCATATCTTATACCGCTATATGATGCAATTTACGAAATGATGCCTCAGAGAAAAATGCAAGCATATATGGATAACGGTATTATTGAAATAGCTCCACTTGCTTTTATGAGGGGAAGAAACCTGAAAGATTCTTTTGTTATTCTTGACGAAGCACAGAATACCACCCATACACAGATGAAGATGTTTCTGACGAGAATCGGAGAAGGTTCAAAAGCCGTTGTAACAGGAGATATAACTCAGATTGATCTTCCGGATAAAAGAATCTCAGGTCTTATAGAGCTTCAGGATATTTTAACAGATCTTGCCGATATTTCCTTCGTTTATCTAAATGAAAGCGACGTGGTGAGGAATCCTGTAGTTGAAAAAATAGTACGAGCTTATAAAAAATATGAAGAGAATAAAAGTAAATAAAGAACACCTTATATTTTTATTTTTACTTCTTCTTATATTTAACCTTTTCCACCCCTACAAAGGCAAAACACCTATACTGAAAGAAGGGGATCTTTCCTTGAAGGATATAATAGCGCCATACACTTTTAAAATATTGAAATACAAAGATGAATTAAACCAGGAGAGAGAAAAAGCCGCACGGCAAGTACCTCCGGTGCTTCGGGTAATAAAAGAAAGAGAAACAGAAAGCATGTTACCAAAATTGGATTCAATAATTACCTTTTATGCTGATATTTCTCCGTATAAGTGGCAGATATTGAGAAAAAAACAGGATATAAAAAATTTGTTTCTCGATGTTTACGATAAAGGAATTGTTCTTACCATAGAAAATTTACCTGAGAGTAAAAGTGATCGATTACTTATCGAAGGGATTGATTCAACCTTTCTCGTTGAGCGTTCCTCTATACTTGGTCAAAAACAGGCGAGAGAATCTTTTGCTAAGAGAGTCGACGAACTATTCCCTTATTTTTCTATTGAGGAACCTTTTATGGAAGACCTCAATAAACTGATTGCTCCAAATTTAGTTATTGATTTTGCGGGTACGGATAAAATGAGGGCGGAAGCAAGGGATGCAATTCCGGATTCTCTCGGCGTAGTAAGAAAAGGGGTAAAAATAGTAGGAGCTAATGAAATTGTTACTGAGAGAGAATTCAGGAAATTATATTCTCTTAGGAGCCATCAGGATAGGAGATATTCATATTCTTTGCTTAATAATATTTCCAGGAATCAATTATATTTCCTGTTAGTTTGCCTTTTTGCCCTGGCTTTTATAAGATTCCGTGTCAAAAGGGCTTATGAGAACAGTAAATTTCTTTATCTCTTTTTGATGAATATAGCTATTATTTTTGTTCTATATAAAATTTTGCCTAACTATCTTATACCTCTGGCGAGTTTTGTCATGTTTTTTACTCTTGCTGTAAATCTTGATTTTGGAGTTCTGATAGCTGTGACAAGTATTCTGGTAATCTCACTTTACGAAAACTTCAATCTTATACATCTGATACCGGTATTTACGGGAAGTCTTGCGGGAGGAATCCTCAGCGGAAATTTCAAAAACAGAGAGGAACTTTACCGTACAGGAATGTTTGTCGCAGCAATAACGTCATTTTTGATTTTTGCTGTTGAATTATATAAAAGATCAAATTTGAGGGATATCTCAATTGGATTTAGCTACGGTATTGTCAACGGAGTCCTGTCGATCCTGATTCTTTTTGGGCTTCTGTATATTTTTGAACGTATCTTTCATATAACTACAAACTTCACATGGATGGAGTATTCCGATTTAAATAATCCTTTAATAAAAAGGCTTTCGAAAGAAGCTCCGGGTAGTTATCAGCATGCTTTGATGGTAAGTACCCTTGCGGAGAACGCCGGAGAGGCAATAGGCGCAAACTCTCTTCTTGCAAAAGTCGGAGGTTTGTTTCACGATATAGGAAAATTAAGGAGACCAAGGTTCTTTGCAGAGAATTTCAAGGACGATAATAATCCACATGATGAATTACCTCCTAAGCTTTCAGCGATTATTATAAAATCTCACATTCAGGATGCTTTAAAGATGGCCAGACAGTACCAATTGCCTGAAGAGATCATTGATATTATAAAACAACACCAGGGTACCTCTCTAATCAGACCTTTCTATGAAAAAGCCAGGAAGATGTTGGATGAAGTCGATGAAGATTATTTTAAATATGATGCCGAGGTCCCTGTAAGTAAGGAAGCTAGTATTCTTATGCTGGCAGACATGGTTGAGGCTACCGTTCGTTCGCTGGATAATCCGACGCCTGACGAAGTTAGAAAGACGATAGACGATAGGATTCGTACGGCTTACAGTAACGGACAGTTGAGCAAATCAATGCTTTCATTACAGGATCTTGAAATTGTAGCGCAGGATTTTGCGCAAAGTCTGGAGGGACTGCATCATCATCGTCCCAAATATCCCACTCAATCTGAATGAAAATTTTCGTAAATAATCTTAGCGAATTCGAAGAGGATATTAGAAAGTTAGCCCGAGAGGTAGTTAAAGGAGAAAAACTGAAAGGAGAGCTTTCGATAACTTTTGTCAACGATAAAAAGATGAAAGAAATGAATAAACAGTACACAAAAAGAGATGGCGTAACTGATGTTTTGTCTTTCGGTTTTGATGATATGCCTGAACTTATGGGTGATATCTATATTTCTATATCACAAGCTGAAAGACAAAAAGAGGGGGATCTCCTTTCGGAATTAAAACTTCTCACCGTTCATGGTATATTACATCTTGCGGGATATGACGATAGAACCGACAGAGAGAGAAGAATAATGAGAGAAAAGGAAAGATACTACCTAGAACAATAATGTATTATCTGATATTTTTGCTTTTATTACTATGTTCCTTTATTTATTCGGCAACGGAGACAGCTCTTTTCGCGTTACCCGAGTATAGAAGAAAAGACAGCCCTTTGATTTACAGGCTCATGAGTAATCCAAAACTTGTTCTTGTGAGTGTGATAATAGGTAATATAGGAGTTAATGTTGCAATTTCGTCGATCGGAGAAGATATTCTCAAAGTTTGGGTCGATTTGTTTTTTTCTGCACTCATCTTGACAATTCTTATTGTGGTTTTCGGAGAATATATACCCAAAAGGGTTGCTATAGCTAAAAGTAAGAAGATAGCAACTTCTTTTGCTCCCATAGTCATTGCAACCGAATACATTCTATATCCGGTTCTGTTATTATTCAGACCTCTCACAAGGACGGCTATACGAAGGAGAAAATTTACTGCTGGTGATTTGAGACAAGTTTTAATAAAAGGGAGAAAAGAAGGTGTGCTTACCGATAGGGAATTCAATATAATGACCAAATTATCCAGACTTCATGAAATTAAAGTTAGAGAAATTATGATTCCCAGGATTGAAACTCCTTTTGTAGAAAAAGAGGAATCAATGAACGACGCTTTAAAAAAAGTTGGAAAGAGGAGAAAAAGAATACCGGTATTTTCCGGGACCAGAGATAAAATTATTGGAATACTTGAACTTAAAAAACTTTACGGCAAAAAAGGGAAAGTAAAAAACTTTATGTCACTTCCCGTATTTGTGTCCGAAAATATTTCTCTTGTTCAACTTATGAAAATATTTAGGAATTCAAAGCACAAATTGGTCGTGGTAATTGACGAATACGGTGGTACTTCCGGAGTTATAGATATTGAAGATATCGAGAAAGAACTTATATGGGAAGACAGGGATATTTCAGTACACAAAAAAGGCGATAATGAATGGGATTTACCTGGTTCTGCAGAAATAGAAGAAATTCAGCATCTTATACCTATACCTCTTTCAAACGATTACAGAACCATCTCTGGTTTCATTTATACGATTTTAGAAAGAATACCTAAAGAAGGAGAGGTTTTTTCCTACCGAGATTATGAGTTGGTTATATTGGATGTAAAAGATAATCATATCAGAGAGGTGAAAATAAAGAAAAAGAAATGACTTTGATAACATTAAGTGTAATTTTCTTATTTTTGATATATTTTGTATTGGCCGAGATTTCTATTGTGGCTTCTGATGAAGCAAGGATAGAGCGTCTTGCTTATTCGAAGGGAGGCGGGTACAGAATCGTAAGAAACGTGCGGAGGAGACCGGATATTCTCTTTTCCACTGTTCTTGCAGGCATAAATCTTACAACGGTACTCTTTACGATTTTGCTTAAAAGAGAAGTAGGTTTTATGATGGGAATAATATTATCTACTTTGTTTATTTCCGTTGTCGGAGAAATTGCGGTAAAATCACTCGGGGTAAATAATCCCGAAGCGATTGCGAAAGTTGTCGCTCCTCCCCTTATTTTTTTTCACTGGTTACTTTATCCTATTATATTAATGATAAAATTATTGGGTGATGGATTTCTCAGGATTTTTGGATTTAAAGCCGGAGAAATGGAGAAAACAACAAAACACGAAATGGTCATTGCGGTAAGGGAGTCAAAAGTATCGGGAGGAATCGAACCGGAACAATATACCGCAATGGATGCAATTTCAAAGCTTTCTCAAACGGATGTTCGTGATATAATGATTCCACGAGTAGATATTAAGGCTGTTGAAGCGGGTAGCAGTAAAAAAGAATTATATAATATTCTTAAAGATTCCGAGGTGTCAAGATTTCCGGTATATAGGGAAAGTATTGATAATATAATAGGGGTTTTATTCGTGGAGGATGTAATCGGAAGGGTTGAAAAATGGAAGATTGAGGATAAATTAAGACCTATAAAGTTTTTATCCGGAGACAGAAGCTTAGATGCAGTTCTTCCGGAGCTCCTTCGGGATAGAATTGGTTGTGCAATAATTATTGACGAATATGGAGGAACCGAGGGTTTTGTCTCTACGGATGACGTCCTCTTCAGTATTTTCGAAAGTCAAATCGGTGCCGGAGAGGGGGAAGAAGGCGCATTTATTGTAAACGGAAACTTAAGACCCGAGAGAATTGGCATCGAAACCGAAGAAGATACTCTTGCCGGATTTATTGTTAGAGAATTAGAGGAAATTCCAAAAGAAGGGCAGAAAATCAAAACAGAGGGTATGGAAATAACAGTTTTAGATGCAGATGAGAGAAGAGTCAAAAAAGTATTAATAAAGCGTGAGAAAAATGATTGAAGAGAAAAAGATTACAGATATCGCCGAGGAATTAAATTTACTCTTGGAAGAAGATAAAGAAAAGGCTATTAAGGATTATTTTTGTTCTTTGAAATTATCTGACCAAATATATTTAATAGATCATCTCCCCAAGGAGAAAAAAATTCGAATTTTCTCGCTTTTGACTATAGATGAAAAAGCCGAACTTATTCCGGAAGTGGACGAGTACTCTATGGAAGTCATAATTAGATCTCTTGACGCAGATACTCTTTCCAAAATTGCTGATTCCCTTGAAATAGACGAGGCTGTTGACCTCATCGGAGAGGTAAGGGAACACAGAAGAGATACAGTATTGAACAAAGCTAAAAGAGCCGAACATATTAGAGCCCTGCTGCGTTTTGGTCCGGATACAGCCGCAGGTATTATGACTCTCGATTTTCTTTCTTTAAACGGAGAAGATACTGTAAAAACAGCTCAAGAAAAACTCAGGAAGATTCGGGAACAAGAGGAGTTCAAATATATTTATATCATTGATGATTACGGGAAGCTTTCAGGCTACGTGACTCCGTGGGCGATATTAACTTCTAATTCCGAAAAAATATTAAGAGATCTGTCAAAACCTATATATTCAGTACCGGCAGATCTCGATCAGGAAGAAGTTATTCCCATAGTTACGGACTATGACCTTCTGCAGGTTCCCGTGGTCGACGAATTTGGTAAACTAATCGGAGTTATTACGGTCGACGATGTGCTCGATGTTATGGAAGAAGAGGCTACCGAAGATATTCAATATATGGGAGGTCTTCGGAATATCGAATCGGCTTTTTTCCCGCCTAGACGCTCTTTTGCTTCAAGAATTCCCTGGCTTTATATAAAATTGCTCTCTGCGCTTCTTGCAGCTCTTGTCGTAGGATACTTTGAAGATGTTATTCAAGCCTTTATCGGAGCAGCTATATTTATGCCCGTAGTCGCAGCTATGGGAGGTAGTGCCGGAACTCAGACTTTGTCGATAATAGTAAGAGCGATAGCGCTCGGAGAAGTAAGGTATCAGGATGTAAAGGGAATCCTGTGGAAAGAAATTATAGTAGGTTTTTACACAGGTCTTGCTATTGGTTTGGGTACCTCACTTATTGCTTTAATCTGGAAGGGAAATCCTATGTTTGGGCTGGTAGTCGGTCTAGCTTTGATATTAAACCATCTGGCAGCGGCACTTTTCGGCGTTCTGCTGCCGGTTATTATGGATAAAATGGATATAGATCCGGCTCTTACATCCAGCCTTTTTCTTACAACTATAACCGACGTTTTCGGCTTTTTCGCACTGCTGGCTCTTACAAAGATGATTTTAACGTAAAGAAAACTACAACAGAGAAAACAACTAAAATTTTGTTTGTTTGACCCCCACCCATTCCACAGTTAGAAACAACGAATCACACTAATAGCACGAATATTAGCAAAAAAATACGCTTAATTTATTTGTGAAATTTGTGTTATTTGTTGTAGAAAAATGGGTCGTTGGGAAGGACAAAAAAAGTTGTGTGTGTTTCGGGTTTAAGGTTATACTTTAAAGTTCGTACTTTCCCCATAACTCTTCTTCAAATAAACCTACTTTGTTGAATTCGAATCCTTTTTCAAAAAGATCAACGCAGATATCTACCACTTCCGGGTCGAATAGATTTCCTCTGTGCTCTGTTATTTTACTTAAAGTCACCCCTATACTGAAAGCTTCCCGGTATGGCCTCCTGGAACTCATTGCTTCAACCACGTCGGCAACAGCTAGTATTCTTGATTCCATTATAATATCTTTGCCTTTAATGCCGAGAGGATAACCTGAGCCGTTTATCCTCTCATGATGTTGAAAAACAATTTTTGCAACTGGTCCGGGGAAATCTACAGACTTTAATATATCATATCCCACTTGAGTATGATTCCTAACCAGAGCCATTTCGTATTCGCTTAATTCGACCGGCTTATTTAAAATCTCTGCGGGGACGTGGATTTTGCCTATGTCATGGAGGGCGCTGGCTATCTCAAGTATCTTTAATTGATCGCCCGAAAAATTTTTTTTCTCTCCGATAGCAACTGCGAGTTGTGAAACCCTTCGTTGATGCCCAGCCGTGAAAGGATCTCTCTTTCCGATGGTTTCCGAAAGAGCCGCTACCGTACCAGCAAGAATTTCTGTTAACTTACGAAAGCTGTTTTTGAGTTCTTTCTCTACAGTCTTTCTTTTTCTTATGTCATCATATAAGGCAAACACACCGATAATATTGTTATCTTCGATAATTGGCCCGCCGCTAACATTTACATCTATTAAGGTTCCGTCTTTACTCAACATAACAGTGTCAGGTTTTAATATTTCACCGCGTAATAATTGCTGAGAAAAAGAAACTTCTTCTTTAGACCCTTCTGGAGATATTAAATCTTTAATCTTTTTCCCTTTTACTTCTTCAAATGAATATTTGAATAGCTCATGAAAACTTTTGTTTATTTGCACAATATTGTCTTCTTTATCCAGTAAGGCGATCGCAGATGGAGAGTTGTCAAATAGAGATTTAAAATAATTCTTCTGAGTTTTTAATTCCTTTTCGGCTTTCTTTTTTTCCGTTATATCGATTGCTGAAGCGATAACTGCCGGGGCACCTCTGAAATCATCGACATGTTTAATACCGCAGGCGAGCCAACACTCTTCCCTATTTTTTTTTACAATTTTAATTTCGTAGTAAGTGGGTACCCTTTCTCCGTTTAGGTGTTTAAAACCCCGGGCTTTAACTATATCTTTAAATTCAGGGTGGGCAATGTCCCAGAAGTTCATCTTGTAAAGTTCTTCTTTGGTGTAACCGGAGAAAAGCGCAGCTGTCTTATTTACATAGATAAACTTTTCTCTGTGAGCAAAGATTATAAGAGGTGCATCTTCTGCCATTATTTCGTATCTGTTCGTATCCGTTTTATTCTGAGAATCATATTGGGAGAGTTTATCCCTTAGAATCCTTAATTCCTGAATCAGGCTTTCCCTTTCCTTACCCTCATACATGAATTACCCCCCTTATTTTATTTTCATATTATGGGAAGAGATAATTATATATAGAATTTCCATAATTATTATAAGTATTTTAATCGTAAAGTCAAGTCTGTTTTTCTTTAAAAAGGCTTTTTATTAAGGTTTTGCGATGAAGAGTCGGATATTGTAATAAAAAAATATAAAAATAACTGTAGTTCACGGACAACTATAAGTATATATGGAAAAAATATAATCCGAAATGAGCATTCCTTTGTTGTTGCTTATGGCAGACATTTGTGTCTTCGGTTTATATCTGTGAGATTGGTTTAATCTTATGTTAAAACATAAATTTAAATTGGTTGGTGGGTTTCGTGTCTTTAGTGTGTTGCGTGGTTTATAATCCCTTCAGACTTGACAAAACAAACCAGAGTATTATAATCATAAGGTAATGGATTGGGCCCGTAGCTCAGCTGGTAAGAGCGGCTGACTCATAATCAGTAGGTCGTGGGTTCGAGCCCTACCGGGCCCATTGAAAAAAATGAAAAACTTAAATTTTAATTTTAGAGGGCGAATAGCTCAGATGGTTAGAGCGCCGGTCTCACATACCGGAGGTCAGGGGTTCAAATCCCTTTTCGCCCAGAATGTGCACGAGAGTGCACTTTTTTATTTCTAGGGGAGGGTTAATGGAATTTGCGGATAAGATGAAAATCCTGAGGGAAATCTTCGAGAAGGATAAAGAAATCGACAAAATAAAAAACCTGGAGAAAAGAGTTCCTGAACAAATAAAAGAATTTGAAAAGATACTTGAGGATTTTAAAAACAATTTTGAAAAAGAAAAAAAATTTTTTGATGAAATTGACGAGAAAAGAAGAGAGCTTGAAAAAATTATTGATGAGAAAAAACTTAATCTTGAAAATTTTAACAGGAGGAAGAAAGAAAGCCATACTAACGAGGAGTTCGTTATTTTGCAGGGCGAAATAGAAAAAACCGGAGAGGCAATCTCGAAAACCGAAGATGAATTGTTAGAAGTCTATTTCGAGAAAGACGAAGCAAAAAAGAAGATGGATGAAGCAAAAAATATTATGGAAGAAAAGATGCGGTTTTTCGAGAAGGAGACGGAAGCTCTAAAAAAAGAACTTGATGGTTCGAAAGAGGATCTGCTTATTAAGGAAGACGAAAGAAAGAGAATAATTGCAAGGCTTAAGGATGAAAATTTATTTCGCAGGTACAGTCGGATAAAGGAATCTCGAGGAACCGGAGCATCTATAATAGAAATTTCCGAATGCGCCGAGTGTCATTCGACTATTCCACCTCAACTGTTTGCAGAAGTTAGGAACTGTAATAGAATTATTGTCTGTCAATCCTGTGGAAGAATCCTGATTTATAAATGGATAGAGTAGCCAAAGTTTTTATCGATGGGGCTTCGAGAGGTAACCCCGGGCCTTCAGGTATCGGCATTTTAGTTCTAGATGAACATGAGAACGAAATCAGAAGAATTTCCGAAAAAATTGGCGATACAACTAACAACGTAGCAGAGTACAGGGCTTTACTTAAGGCGGTCATTGAATGTAAAAGATTGGGTTTCTCATCGGCGCAATTTTTTACAGATAGTCAGTTGTTGGCAAGACAGGTTAACGGAATGTATAAAATAAAAGACGAGAAATTAAAACCATTGTATGTTAAGATTAGAGGGAAATTGTTGGGTTTTAGAAACTGGGAAATCATACATATACCCAGAGAGAAAAATATTATTGCGGACAAGTTAGCAAACGATTCCTTTAAAAAAATAAACAACAAATAGAATTTAATTCCCCTTGCAAATAAAAATATTACCCGTATTATCTTTTACATGTTTACTTTTGGAATATCAACAACTATAACAGACGACAGAGACGTTTTTGCCGCCGCAGAAATGATAGGGAAAAGCTCTTTTAAATTTATAGAGATAAGATGCGAGAAGGGACATTTTAATTATGAAGATAAGAGCGAAATCAAGAAATTGAAAACGATGTTAAAGAAAAACTCTCTTAAAGGAATTTCGCTGCATCCTCCGCTCTGGGTTGATATAGCTAACAGTGAAGAATGGTCAAGAATTAAGTCTCTTCGAGAGGTTGAGAAAGTGATTCTTGTTGCCAATAGATTAAATGTCCCGAGAATAATTCTACATCCGGGGAAAAGTGCAGGAGATATAGAAGAGGCTTCTAAGAGCTTATCCGAATTGGTTTCCTTTGCAGGCGAATGGGGATTGGAAATAATATTAGAAAACACTTTTCCGGACGATTTCGGTTCCGGCATCGATGAATTGAAAATTTTAACCGATAAATTCGATTTAGCCGTTTGTATCGATACCTCTCACGCCAGCGCAAAGGAGAATATCTTGAAGCGATTACTTGATCTTTTTGAAGACAGAATAAAGCATTTTCACTTATCCGATTCGATGATGAAAGGGAGCGATGATCATCTTCTCCCCTGTGAAGGAAAAATAGTCTGGGAGGTAGTCGTGAATTTTTTGAATAATCATGAAGGGGTTGCGATATTCGAGATTCCTCATCATAATGATTCTAAAATAATAGAAAAACTAGAGCAAATTAAAAGCCGATGGGAAAATAACAAAATTTGCCCTTGACCTTTTGTTTTTTTTTGTTACTTTTTTAGTGTAAAATTTAAATATTGGAGGATTTAAATGGTTGTTGAGTGTCCGAAATGTAAGACTAAATATGAGGTAGCGGACATGGATGTGCCACCTCAGGGAGGCGCAGTTAAGTGTCTTGAGTGTTCCAATGTTTTTACTATCTACAGGGACCCTCTTGATATAAAACTCGTACCTTTTAGAGAGGATGATTTCGAGCCAAGTGTAAGCGAAGTGAAGGACATTTTTAGGAGAAACATCGAACCTGAGAGAGAGGCACCTGTTAAAGCATCTTTTTCTACTCAAGAAGAAACATTTTTAGAGGAAGCGGTCAGCGAAAAAGTTTCTATGCCGGAGGATCCTGAAAAACAGAGAAAACACAGGAAGGCAGAAAGATTGGGGAGGTCTCTTGTTAAGGATATTTATCTTTACCACAAAGATAAAGTTGAGCAGGGAAGAAGAGATGGAACGTTGGTTCAGCTTCTCGGAGAGGAAATAAAAAAATCCTGGAAATTTTACAAGAGACAGATAGATCCGGAAGTTTTGCAAGAAAGAAATTATTTTAAAGATGCTTTGAATGAAATTATAGCGGAAGGGAAGGAAGTATTTAAGTAACTCTTAAGCATTATAATCAATCCACCATTACTGAGGAGGTCGTGAATGAAAAATCTGAAATGGAAATGGCTTTTTATTGTTGTTCTGGTAGGACTTGCGATATGGCAGTTACATTATTCTTTTATATTCTTTTCGAAAGATA
This sequence comes from Caldifarciminota bacterium, assembly GCA_016930175.1. Lineage (GTDB taxonomy): Bacteria > Hydrothermota > UBA3072 > UBA3072 > UBA3072 > JAFGHJ01. The sequence continues at coordinate 11,498 of JAFGHJ010000018.1, read as the reverse complement.
AAGAAGAATTTAGCAGAATTTCTCAAAGTAAACAGAAGTTGATAAAATCCCGAGCTCTGCACCTCGGTCTTGATCTGCAGGGTGGCATGCACCTTGTTATGGAAATAGATAAATCTCAATTAAAAGATGAAGAGCTTAAAGGTGCTATTAATAGGGCTCTTGAAATAATAAGGAACAGGGTCGATCAGTTAGGGGTTACGGAACCGGACATATTGAAGCAGGGTGATGACCGCATAATGGTTCAGCTGCCCGGAGTGATTGACAGGGAAAGAGCCAGAGAAATCATAGGTAAGACAGCTTTGCTTGAATTCAAGTTGGTAAGAGAGCCTGCGGAAATGCAGGGAATACTTAGTAGAATAAACGAGACTCTTAAGACAATAGAGGGGGATACTTTTGATGTTTTTAGTTATTTTCCTCCCTCAGCCAGAGCTTTTGGAATAATTTCTCCGTACAAATCCTATATTGATTCTCTCCTCGGACTTGCCAGGGTGCAAGATCAGGTTCCTTTTGGCGACACAATACAGTGGGGTAAGGAAGTTATCTTGGAAGGTTATAAATATTATCCCTTATATGTTCTAAAGAATAATCCTCTTATTACCGGAAGCTCAATCCTTGATGCGACTCTCGGAGTAGGAACGGAGCATGATATGATGGGTTATAGGGTTGATCTTACCATGAGAAAGGAGTATTGGAGGAAATGGGCTCAGATTACCGGGGCGAATGTAGAAAGACAGATAGCAATTGTGTTGGACGGTGTGGTTCAGTCCGCGCCGGTAGTCCGGGAACGGATTCCGAACGGCAAGTCGCAAATAACCATGGGTGATGCTACAATGGAGGAAGCGAAAACTTTGGCAATTATTCTAAAAGCCGGTGCCCTGCCAGCGCCTCTGCAGATTGTGGAAGAACGTTCTATAGGGCCTTCTCTCGGGAATGATTCGATTAGATCCGGGATACGTTCTTTTATCGTCGGAACAATCCTTGTTTTTCTTTTTATGATTGTTTACTACTTGAAAGGCGGGTTGGTAGCCATCCTGGCTATGATTTTAAATTTAGTATTCTTATTGGCAGTTCTTTCCGGATTCCGAGCTACCTTGACTTTGCCGGGGCTTGCCGGTATAGTTTTGACGGTCGGCGCGGCAATAGACGCGAATGTACTGATTTTTGAGAGGATACGGGAAGAATTGCAGTCAGGAAAGACGATAAGGACTGCAATAGTGGGCGGTTATCAAAAGGTTTTTTCTACTATCCTGGATGCCAATACAACAACTTTTATTGCCGCTATCATATTGTTCTATTTTGGGACCGGTCCCATAAAAGGCTTTGCCGTAACTTTGTCTATCGGTCTTGCCGCAAGTTTCTTCACCGCTATCTTTATTACGCGAAATCTCTTTGAGTTTTGGATACTCAGAGGATTAAAGAGTCTGCCGATGTTGAGCTTCTTTAAGGAACCGAAATACGATTTCTTGAAGATGAAAAAATTCGCTTTTATTATTTCAGGTGTGCTGATCCTTTGCGGTATAGTTTCGGTTTTCATGCACGGCGGACTAAAATACGGTGTTGATTTTACAGGAGGTTCTATTCTTGAGGTACAGTTTAAAGGAGAAACTGTTTCCTCCGAGGAAATGAGAGAGGCTCTTGCTACTATTGGCTTCGGGGAAGCAACGTTGCAGAAGGAGAGAGAATCGAATCTTTTTATGATAAAAGTGCAGGAGAGCGAAGAGAGCTCCTTAGAAGAGCTTAAAAGCACTTTGAGGGAGACCTTCTCAGATAGGGAGACTGATTTTCCGAGGCAGGAGCTTGTCGGACCGGCGGTTTCCAGAGGTCTTCAGACAAGAGCCCTTTGGGTAGTATTGCTGGGAATGATTGGAATTCTTATTTATGTCGCTATCCGCTTTAATTTCCGCTTTGGGGTTGCGTCTGTTATAGCTTTGATTCACGATCTTTTGGTGACGGTTGGGATACTTTCGATAACCAATACAGAGTTTAGTATTCCGATAATTGCAGGACTTTTAACCATTCTTGGTTATTCTATAAATGATTCTATAGTAATTTCGGACAGAATCAGGGAGAACATGAAGCTGATGAGGGGTAAGCCTTTCGGTGAGATAATAAATTCGTCCCTGAACCAGACTTTGGCCAGAACTATAATTACATCTCTTACAACTTTATTTGTCCTTATTTCGCTATTTTTCTTCGGTGGTAGAATACTTCATGGTTTTTCTCTGACTCTTCTTGTAGGAGTTGTTATTGGTACCTACTCCTCGGTTTTTGTTGTTGCTCCAATCGTAGCTGTATGGGAGAGGAGGTCTCCTTCAAGGAAGAGATAATGGATAAAACAAGACATTTCAAGCCGGGAGAAGTTTTGATTTCGGAAGGCGATATACCTAAAGAAATGTTCTTGATAAGGAAGGGAAGAGTCAGGATAACAAAGAAAGAGAAATGGATAACCGATCTTAAAACAGGGGATTTTTTAGGCGAGATGGGCGCTCTCGATAGGCACCCGAGGAGTGCAACAGCTGTGGCTATCGAAGACACAACGGTTTCTGTTCTGCCGGTTTCTGAACTGGAAGAAAAATTGCAGGAAAATCCGATGATTTATCATCTCGTAAAATCCCTGATAAAAAGGTTGAGAGAAACAGATAGGAAGTTGTATAATTAAAATGAGATTAGGTGTTAATATCGATCATGTTGCCACAATAAGGGAAACCCGGGGGACAAGTTATCCGGATCCGATAGAGGCGGCGCTCCTTGCCGAGTCGGCTGGTGCGGACGGCATAACCTGTCATATAAGGGTGGATCGGAGGCACATAAAAGAGAGAGATATAAAAATATTAAGAGAGGTTGTAAAAACTCATCTAAATGTAGAATGTTCTTTGAATAAAGAAATCGGTGCTTTTCTTAAAACTGTTAAACCTGACTGGGTTTGTATTGTGCCCGAACGTTCCGAAGAAATAACAACCGAGGGTGGTCTGGACTTAATGAAAGTTTCTGAAGAGGTGGATAACGCTACTCGTGAGTTCAAAAGCTCTGGTATAAAAGTAACATTATTTATAGAACCGGATAGCAAAGCAGTAGAACTTTCCTCTAAACTTGGTGCAGATGCGGTAGAATTAAATACCGGAAGCTGGTGTGAAAATCCAACTTTAAATAAATTTAGGAAAATTGAAGAAGCTACCCAGGTAGGCATAACACTGGGTCTTGAGGTTCATGCAGGTCATGGTTTAAACTTGCAAAATGTCGGTTATATCGTCGAGATCGAAGAAATTAGCGAGTTAAACATCGGTCATTCAATTATTGCCCGTTCTCTTATGGTTGGGATTGAAAGAGCCGTTTCTGAAATGAAAGAAAGGATTTTGCTCGGAGTATAAAACGGCAAAGCCGCAATCCGCCGAAAACCTCAAATATTTTGACGAATTAACAAGATTTGCTGGATTTTAAAAAAGTTGAATAGTTGAGAGGTTAAAATAAAAAAACAATAAAGTTGAATTATACCCGGTCCCTTAAGTATCTCTCTTCCCTTGTCGACAGGGAAAAAAAAGGCAGCAAAAAGTACAAGATTTCCTTAAGAAAATTTAGAGAAGATTTAAAAAAAATCGGTAATCCCCAAAAAAAATTAAAAGGTTTTTTAATAGGAGGAACCAAAGGCAAAGGTTCAACCGCTTATATAGTAGAATCAATTTGCAGGAATGCGAACTTCAAAACAGGTCTTTTTACTTCTCCACATTTAATCTCTTATAGGGAGAGGATAAGAATAAATGGGAAACCGATTACTAAAGCTAAGTTTGTATCACTTATAGAAGAAATCGCAGAGACCGACACAGATTTATCCGTGTTTGAAACTTTAACAGCTATGGCTTTTCTCCTGTTTTCAAGGGAAAAAGTAGACTATTCTATTTTCGAGGTTGGACTCGGAGGGAGATTAGACGCGACAAATGTCTTCGAGCCCGATGTTTCGATAATAACGCCTATAAGTTTTGACCATACTGCGATACTCGGGACAAAACTTTCGGAAATAGCAAAGGAAAAAGCGAAGATTTTGAGAAAAGATAGAATAAATATTTCGGCTCCTCAGGATGAAGAGGTTGAAGGAATATTAAGAGAAGAAGTGGGGAAAAATATAGAGTTCGTAAATAATTATAAGGTAATTTCTTTGGATAAAAAACAAACAAATTTTAAATTATTTGATGAAAAATACTCCACCAGTTTAATAGGAGAAGTCCAGGCTCTAAATGCTTCTCTGGCAATAACTGCCTGCAGAAGAATGGGAATTAATTTGGGCAAAGAAAAGCTCGATGAAACTTTAATGAGCTTAAAAATACCCGGGCGTTTTCAAATTATATCAAGAGAACCGCATGTAATTATTGATGGAGCTCATAATGTCGCCTCGATTAGAGCTTTAGAGAAAACAATCCGAAAGATTTTTAACAGAAGAGTTCTGCTTGTCTTTTCCTGTTTATCCGATAAGGATATTAAAGGAATGCTAAAGGCTATAAAACCTGTTGTTAAAAAAATTTATCCTACTGAAATACCATATATTAGAAAGATGCCGCTTGACGAAATAAAAAAAACTATAATGGAGACAGGCATGGAAATGGCTGAAACGACGGGAATAATAGAAAAAGATATAGAAATCGCGGGAAAGGAAGCATCCAGTTCTGATATAATAATTGTTACCGGCTCTTTTTATCTTATAGGGGAAGCCTTAAAAAATTTAAAAATTAAATATTAAAATTTAAAATTACATATTAAATTTCAAAAATGAATAAAAATACAAAGGGATAACGAGTTACTCTAATTACACGGATCTTTTTTGGGATGAAGGGGAAAATAATTTTACATTTTTACTTTTCATTTTGCTTTTTAATTTTTAATATTTGATTTTTCCGCCGTTTGCAATGGCACTACAAATAGAATACGATTTCTTATATAAGGCTTTGAAAAACAAGAATATAATTTTTTATATTAAATCTCCACCTTGACAAATACGAATAATTTATATCATTGTATCTTTGAGAGTATTAATCGACGATTAGATATTCGGGAAACAATGATTTGAAGAAAAATTATGAGTAAAACAATTTGCCAGGAGTTGCGTGCAACGAAGGAGGAATTATGAAAAAAGTTGCAGTGTTTATCGATGTACAAAATATCCAGCAGGTTTTTGAAAAGCAGGGTGCAGAGATAAGATATGACAAATTAAAACAGCATCTTGTGGATAAGTATAAAAAGGAAGATGGTGAAATCATTAAATATACGGCACTGATTCCTTTAAGAGAGATGGATGAAAACAGGTTGAAGTTGATTGACGCAATTTCTCTTTCCGGCTATAGAGTCTTGAGCAAGATGGCAAAAGATAGACCAGATGGAACGGTGAAAGCTAATATGGATGTAGAAATGGCTCTGGAAATCGTTGCTATGTCAGATTATGTCGACGAAATCGTGATTGTTACAGGAGACAGCGACTTTGAACCACTCATTCATTATCTCAGCAGAAGGGGTAAAAAAATTCTTCTTATTGGTCCGGGTAGAGGGCCGACTGCTATAGAGATTATAAGAGCGGCAGACGAATTTGAGAATTTGGACGAGATAAAAGATATAGTACGTGCAGGTTGACAAAATAACTCTTGTTGTTATGTTATCGTCAATCCTCGGTAGCTCAAAGGAAGAGCGCCTGACTGTTAATCAGGAAGTTGCAGGTTCGAGTCCTGCCCGAGGAGTTTAATTTAATCCTTATGTTGAAAAAGGGATGATAGGTGTTATATCACAAACACAAGACCGTTTTTAATCTTTTGTCTGATGTTTGTCTTTCGCTGTTTTTTCTTTATCTGTTCTTATTAGGTATTGAACTTTTAAGCTGTTCTCTAAAAGGCTTCGGTACAGGGTTCGCGAGAACCCTTATAAGTACCACTTCGAATCCCTTTACAGCCTTGTTTATCGGAATGCTTGCAACGGCAATAATCCAGTCCAGCTCTGTTACTACTTCTATAACCGTGGGCTTCGTTGCTGCGGGAACCTTAACCGTATCTAACGCGGTTCCGATAATCATGGGCGCAAATATAGGGACCACAATTACCTGCGTGATTGCTTCTTTTGGTCACTTCTCAGTTGAAAAGGAATTTTCTAAAGCTTTCCCTGCAGCAATCGTCCACGATATTTTTAATATTTTATCCGTGGCAGTTTTTTTACCCATTGAGATATTCTTCCACCCGATTGAAAGGCTGTCGGTATTTCTTACTGCTTTTTTGCTGGGTAGGGGAGGGGTGACTTTCCAATCGCCCTTAGATAATATAATTGATCCTATTTCTAAAAGGATATTGAGTTTATTTGGCGAACACTATCTAATTTTAGCATTTGTATCTATAATTCTTGTTGTTATTGCGATAACTTTTTTCGTTAAGATTTTAAGGAGAGCTTCAGCCGAGAAATTCGAATCTCTTATTGACCGTTATCTTTTCAAAAATGCGCTTACAGCAGGGCTTCTTGGTTTATGTTTAACCGCTTTTGTTCAGTCCAGCTCGATAACCACATCCCTGGTTGTCACCCTGGTTGGCACCCAGCTGACAACGATTGAAAAAGTATTTCCTTATACCCTCGGTGCGAATTTGGGGACGACAGTTACCGCTATTTTAGCCGCTCTCGTAACAGGTAACGTGAATGCAATTACAGTAGCATTATGTCATTCAATCTTTAACGCATTCGGTATTACTGTCTGGTATCCTTTAAGGAAAATCCCCATTTCTATGGCGAAGAAATTAGGAACGTTGTCCGGAAAGAAAAGATTACTTGCATTTATTTATATAGTAGCTATATTTATTATTACACCAGTGATTGCGATATTCGTTATCGGGAGGTAAAATGTTTAAATGGTTTTCGGAAATTTTGAAGGGTCCGGGTTTAGTTGAAGAAGCCGAAAGTATTGTATCGGATATGCTTGAAATAGCGTACAATATGTTTCAATATTCCATGAAAATTGTTATTGAAAAAGCAAAGGAAAAAGAAAATATTTATGCAACCGACAAAAAAATAAATGCTCTGGAAATAGATGTTAGAAAAAAGATACTGAAACACCTCTCAATTAATCCGAGTCAAGACATTACGCCTTCACTAGTTCTGGTAACAATAGTTGTAGATATAGAAAGATTGGGGGATTATTCTAAAAATCTGATTGAAGTCTCTCACAAATATCCCAAACCATTAAAGGGTAAATATATAGAGAAGATAAAAGATTTAGAAGAAAAAGTTCAAATCTATTTTAAGAAAACCATAGAACTTTATAAAGAACAGACAATGGAATCAGGTAAAGAAATTACGGAAAAACTCTCCGAACTCGTTGACGAATGCCAGGATCTGTTGGAAGAGTTAATAGAAGATAACAGCTTGAACAGCAAAGAAGGGATAATATACTCACTATTGATAAGACACCTTAAGAGAGTCTCCTCCCATGTTAGAAATATATGCTCAGGTATAGTCAATCCTTTTTATCGTTTAGGTTACAAGCCTGACGATAATTAATTTTTTCATATGCTTTTATATTCGATATTAGCTCTCTATCTTTCTTTTCCTATAGGCGAACGGATGAGCTATGGAGCTTATTTTGGTCCTTTAAGAGCCGGATATTCTGTTATGGAAATAAAAGAAGGGGATTTCGAGGGAGAACCTTCTTACCTGATAGAATGTGTCCAGAAAACGGAAAAAACTTTTTCTATAGTTTACCGAATAGACGATTATTATAAATCTGTTGTTGATACAAGCTCCTTTTCCACGCTTTCTTATACTAAGAATATTAACGAGGGGAAGTACAGCAATGACCTCACTCTCGAATTTACCGAAGATTCGGTTTTTTATACAGACGGCAGAAGAACCGAAAAAATCCCGGATGCTAAAGACATTTTTGCGGCTCTTTACTGGATGCGCTGTCAGACCTTCTATCCCGGAGATACTTTGAAGGTGCCATTTCATTCTTCGGGCAAGAATCAGGAAATGATAGTTCCCATATCGGATTTGCAGTGGACAACGGTCCCTATGGGAAAGTTCAGAACTTTTTTGCTGACTCCACAGGTAAAGGACGAGAAGATTTTCGGTTCGGAAGAACCTATAAAAATCTGGGTTTCTGTTGATCCTCAGCATCTACCTGTAAAGATTGAAAGCAAACTTAAAGTCGGTAAGATCAGCTTTCAACTGGAAGAAATTAATGTAATAGGAGAGGAAAGGTAATGGTTTATACGATAATAATGGCGGGGGGAAGAGGGACAAGATTCTGGCCCGCGTCTACCGAGAAAAAACCAAAGCAGTTTCTTCCTATATATGGAGACAAATCTCTTATAGTCCAGACTAAGGAAAGAATAGAATCTCTTACACCTTTAGAAAGAATAAAAGTGATAACCACTCCGAAATTGGAAAAGGAAATAGAGGAGTTTGGGTTCTCACATAAGAATATTCTGGTGGAACCTGAGGGTATGAATACTCTTTATGCTATTGCACTATCTGCAGCTAAACTCCTGGAAGAGGACAAAGAGGCATTAATGCTTACGCTTCCGTCTGACCATTGGATTTCTGATGATGAAGCATTTTTAAAAACAATTAAAAAAGGAATCAAGTGGGCAGAGAAAGGATTTCTTGTAACTTACGGAATCATTCCTTCGAGGCCTGAAACCGGATATGGATATATAGAGAGAGGGGAAAAATTAGAAGATTCTGTGATGAAAGCGAAAAGATTTACCGAAAAGCCGAAGATAAAAACCGCTAACGATTATTTAAAGAGTAGAAATTTTCTGTGGAACAGCGGTATTTTTCTCTGGAAAGCAGGAACGATACTTGATGAAATAAAAAAGTGTCGTCCGGAAATATCGGGATATATAGATGCAATCCGGGAGAATCCAAACGAAGAAAATATAAAGGTCCTTTATGAAAAGGGAGTACCCATATCAATCGATTATGGAGTCTTGGAAAGAAGCGATAGAGTAGTACTTGTTGAATCGCACTTTTTATGGGATGATGTGGGGACCTGGACATCTCTTGAACGTATCGAATCGCATGATGATAAAAAAAACGTTACAAAGGGAAATATCATTGCAATAAACTGTCATGATAATATATTTTATTCGGATAACGGTATAATTGTGGTGAAAGGCTTATCTAAAATGGTGGTAGTTCGCACAGAAAATGCGACTTTAATTATACCAAAAGCAGACACGCAGGAGTTAAAGGAAATTGTTGAACAACTTCCAAAAAAGTACAGGTAAATAAAATGGAGGTACTAATGAAATATTGCTTTTGTGCACTAATTGTAGTGTTGTTGGCTGTAGGCTGCGCAAAAAAACAAGCAGTAGCAGAAGAAGGTTCACTGGGTGACGTAATATTCGAAGAAATCTCTGGAGATGACATTGACACTTCTTCTATTATCTTTGAAGAGGAAACTCCGGAAGAAACCACTTCTACTTCATTTCTTGAAGATTTGGAAGGGGAAACCACTCCTTTTGTCAGCAAACCTGTAAAGAGGCAAGGTTTCAGGGTTCAAATTGCGGCTTACCAGAGTCAAGCAGATGCAAACAGTGCGGCAGACAGAGCGCGAGGTTCTCTGGGTAGAAGTGTTTATGTACAGTATATAGCTCCTTATTATAAGGTTCGAGTAGGGAACTTTACCAGCAAGTATGAAGCGACACAATACAGAGATCAAATAAGGGGCGCCACATCATACAGGGATGCCTGGGTGGTACCGTCAGAAATAATCGTTGAATGAGGTTGCTCGTTGCTTCAAAGAACCGGGGAAAAATTAGCGAGATAAAAAAAATTTATAAGGACTCAATAGAAGTATTAAGTCCTATTGACATAGCAATTGAACTTGATATATTGGAAGACGGAAACAGCCTGCGTGACAATAGCTTGAAAAAAGCTCTTGCATATTTCCGGAAAGTGGATATTTGTACTATCGGAGAAGACACAGGCTTATTTGTAGAAGCCCTTGACGGTAAACCTGGTATTTATTCTGCACGATACGGAGGCAAAGGAGATGAAAGCAACAGGAAAAAGTTGCTTTTAGAGCTTAAGGGGATAAGCAATAGAAGAGCTTATTTTAAAACAGTAATAGCTTTAGTTATAAGAGAAGATTTTTTTAGGTTTTTTGAAGGAAAAGTAAACGGGTATATTACCGAAGAAGAAATTGGAAATAATGGCTTTGGATATGACCCGATTTTTGTGCCTGAAGGATATAGTAAAACTTTCGGACAGATGAGCGCTGGCGAGAAGAACAACATAAGTCATAGAAATATTGCGCTCAGAAAAGTTTTAAGTTATATCGAAGATAAAAAAGACAAAATTGAAAGTCTTTGTAAATAACTGCGGGGTGTAGCGCAGCCTGGTTTAGCGCACCTGCTTTGGGAGCAGGGGGTCGGTGGTTCAAATCCACTCACCCCGAGCGCGCCTGTAGCTCAACTGGATAGAGCATCGGATTTCTAATCCGATGGTTGGGGGTTCGACTCCCTCCAGGCGTATATAAAATGGTGAGTGTAGCTCAAGTGGTTAGAGCACTGGACTGTGGCTCCAGAGGTTGGGGGTTCGAATCCCCTCATTCACCCAGATGCGTCAGTAGCTCAGTTGGTAGAGCAGCGGACTCTTAATCCGCGGGTCGGGGGTTCGAAGCCTCCCTGACGCATTTTTTTAAAAAGAGAAGCCGCTAAGACACCAAGACGCAAAGAAGAAAATGATTTTTCATTATCTTTACAGTCTGCGGAAATAACTTTAAATTAACTAAATAAAAGAAAATTTTAAGTTGATACTGTTATCTTTGGGCATTTATAGCAATTAAATAACATCTCAACAAAGATGAGATAAAGGAGGGGTTAATTGGAACTGAAAGATTATATAGATGAAAACTTAATTTCTTTACATAAAAGTAAAAAGAAAGAAAAAATTCTTCTTGAACTAATAAATTCTATCTGCAAAAATAAAGAATTAGGCAACAAAAAGGAAATAAAAGAGGCTATATTTCACAGGGAAAAACTTATGAGTACGGGAATAGGTCTTGGGATAGCAGTACCTCACGCGAGAATTAGAGGTATCACCGAACTTGTTATGGCTGTAGGAGTTTGTAAGGAAGGTATCAATGATTACGAGACACTCGATGATATTCCTGTTTCAGTGGTAGTGCTTATACTTGCCGGTGAAGGTCAGCATAAAACTTATATTCAGGTACTTTCTCTTATAGTTTCAAAACTTAAGAAAAGTGAAGTTAGAGAAAGCCTTATAAATGCGAAGAATGAAAAAGAGCTTTATGAAATACTAGTTTCTTGAGAATCTTTTTCTAATATGAACTTCAGATATTTTCTAATTGGATTGCTTGATGCTAAGGAATATTTAACCGAAATGCTAAATTTTGCTGGTTGAAAATGAGTTTTAATTTCGAGATTAATATCTTAATACTTATAGGACTGACCATTTTTCTGGGAACAGCCAGTTCGCGTCTTTTTAAGAGATTTAAAATACCTCAGGTTATAGCGTTT
>JAFGHJ010000017.1 GCA_016930175.1 Caldifarciminota bacterium | reverse complement strand
TTTCCGTTTCACCTAATCCAAGCGCGGAAGAAATAATCGCGAGACTTGAGAGTAATATCCCGATGGTTTTTCTTTTCGAGCTGCCTGCTAAGGTTATCGAAAAGATAAAGAGTGAGCTTGGGATGCCGGCTGCGATGCTTAAAACGCTAGTGAACCCTAATATAATAAAGGATAAACAAGGAAATAGAACAGTTTATACCATTATAGTTAGTAATACTAATGGCGAAAAATATATACTCAAAATCCGGGATGACGGCAATCTGGAGAGTAAGCAGAAAATTTAAATAAAGGACTAACCACAGAGACCACAGAGATTTTATTTCGTTAATACCTCCCGACTACCTCCCCGATTAAAACACAGAGAGCACAGAGTTCTCACAACCCTACACCAAAATATTTTATTACAAAGGACATAGAGTTTTTTCTTTTTTTGTAAGTCTTCCAATAATTTAGGGGTAGTGGTTGGGTCTTAAATAAAAAAATCTTCTCTGTGTACTCTGAGTTTTTTGTTTTTCTCTGTGCCCTCTGTGGTAAGCTTTGGGGGTGGGGGGTGTTGACAACATATTAATACCATATAACTTGTAAATGGTGAAATCATGAAATATTTAGTATTTTTAGCGGATGGAATGGCAGATGAGCCAATCGATGAATTGGACGGAAAAACACCCCTTGAGGTTGCGAATACAACATTTCTTGACTTTCTCGCGAAAAAAGGATCTCAGGGTACGCTTCTTACCATACCGAAGCCTTTCCCGTCTTCGAGTGACGCGGCGAACCTTTCCGTTCTCGGTTATGATCTTGCCGAAAACTACTGCGGAAGAGGTCCGATCGAGGCTGCAAGGCAGGATATCGAGCTGAAAGAAGATGAAGTGGCTTTTCGTTGTAATCTTGTAACTATAATTGAGGGGATATTAGAAGATTACTCTGCCGGTCAGATCGATCAGAAAAGAGCGGAAGATTTAATTGACCTGTTGAATAATAAATTAGGAAATTCAAAGGTGAAGTTTTATTCCGGTGTTAGTTACAGGAATCTTTTGATTCTTAAAGGCAGTGAATTTTCCGATAAAATAGGATATCATAAGCCCGACTCAAATCAGGGTAAGAAATGGAAAGATATTTTACCGTACGCGCTGGATAATGAAGGTAAAATAACTGCTGAAGTTATTAATGGATTAATTAATGATAGTATTGGAGTTTTATCAAACGCCTCTACCAATATTAATCTTGTAGATAATAAAAAAAGTCCTGCCAATTGTATCTGGCCCTGGAGTCCGGGAAGAAAACCTCATTTCGAAACATTCGAAGAGAAATACAATAAAAAAGGTGCTGTAATATCGGCGGTAGATGTTATTCTGGGAATCGGCAAATTGACTGGTATGCAGGCTGTAAAGCCTGATGGGGCGACAGGTTTTATAGATACCGATTATAAGAATAAAGTCGAAGCTGCGCTTCGTGCTTTAGAGCGTAACGATTTTGTTTATCTGCATCTTGAGGCTATCGATGAGTGTTCTCATATGGGCGATCTCGATTTAAAAATAAAAGCGATCGAGGCGTTTGATGAAAAGTTGGTCGGACCTGTATTGGATAAAATCGATGATGATGTAATTATCGGAGTACTTCCCGACCATCCCGTACCGGTAAAGTTAAGAAAACATACCAGAACTCCCGTTCCGTTTCTTATCTCAGGTAGGAATGTTCCGAAAGACGGTCATACTGAGTACTCGGAGAAAACCGCCGCAAAGGGTGGATTAGGGTATTTGGAGAAATATACTTTCCTGAAAACATTGTTTAAATTTTAATTAACCACAGAGACCGCAGAGAAGAAAAAAACACATAGTACACAGAGTTTTTTTGTTGTTTACAACCCGCTTCCCCATCGAAGGATAGTTTCACACAAAAACACTAAGTCCACAAAGAAAACAACTAAAATTTTGTTTGTTTAAAACCCAAACCAAAACCCCATTTATTTTCACACAAAGGCACAGAGGCACAGAGACACAAAAACCTAAAAATATAAACTGTTGAAGCGATTTATAGTTATTGTGCAATGTGGTTTAAAAAACTACTTTGCTATCAGAAAAACTCCAAGTATTATTAGAATTATCCCCGCAATATTGTAAATACTTATTTTCTCTCCAAGTAGGAATACGCCGATAAGCATACCCCAGATAAAGGTTGTAGCGTATACCGGATAAACAACCGTTATTGGAGCTCCGATACGAAATGCTATAATAAATAGGAGCATGATTGTAATATAACATAATACTCCAAGTATTATTCTATAATTGGTTACCCATGAGAAAATATTCCCCTCGTTGGATTCGGCACCTGTTTTGTATAGATATTGCCCCAATGCTCCCAGTAATGCGGCTATTAAGAAAAGAAGTATTGGTTTATAGTTCATTATTTGTCTCCTTATTCTAAAGTTTCGATACTCTTAAAATCTCTCTATAGAGTTTATCGACAATTTTATCATAATTCTGTTCATCTTTAAAGAATCTGTCGTATTTAAGGGGGGATCCGAATTGAATCTCCAGTGGACCTCTTCTTGGTAATTTCGTTCCGCGATTCATGCAATTATAGGTACCTTTTATAAAGATGGGAAGTACTTCTGCTTTTGTTTTTTTTATTAAAAGACCGACTCCAGGTTTGAATTTGTTGATTTCTCCATCTCTGCTTCTTGTCCCTTCGGGGAAAATGATTATGCTGCCGCCTTCCTTTAGCGATTTTGAAATCATTCCGATGGAGGTTAGATCGGCAGTTTTTCTATTTATGGGGATAATATTACAAAGAAGATGAGTTGAGATTCTTACCAATGGATTTGAAAAAAAATAATCGAGAGCAGCTATTGCTCTAATTTTATTTACGCTATCCAAAGAGAAACAAGAGAGAATCAAAGGAGTATCCAGGTGACTTGAATGATTGGCTACGATAATGTATGGGTTTTTTGAATAGTATTTTTTATAGCCTCTGATCCTTAATTTGTGGTAGATATGAAAGTAAAATCTAATAAGGATATAAAATAAAGGACGAAGGAATCTAGTTAATAGATTGTTGCCAACCAGGTCGTAAGCTGAAGGGGGTGGTTCAAAATTCCACCACTCTTTTTCTGTATTTGAGTCATACAATTCCATAAAAGAGGTTTACTAGATGGAAGAATAGTGGTGCAACAAAGACAACGCTGTCGAATCTGTCCATAAGTCCCCCATGACCGGGTAAAATTCTTCCAAAATCTTTTATCTGTAAGTCTCGCTTGATGAATGACATCACCAGATCTCCGCAGGTACCCCCTACTGATATTATAGCTGCATAAATAATTCTGTGTAATGGTGTAAATTGTGGGGTTATTGGTTTTAGGAGAAATGATAAACCTATTGTAATAAGTAATCCTCCAAGAAAACCTTCATTGGTTTTTTTGGGACTTATTTTCGGAAGGAGTTTATTTTTGCCAAAGAGCTTACCAAAAATATAGGCACTGGCGTCGTTTATCTCAGTGAGAATTAACATGAAGAATATATAGGCTACTCCGTTATCTACATTTTTAAGAAAGGCAATATGAGCGAAGAACCATCCAAAATAAATTACTCCCAGTATTGCAAGGCAAGCCTTTTGAATCATGTGTTCATATTCGCCCCGCATTATAGGAATTAAAAGAGAGAATATTATAAGATAAATAGGCATGACTTGGAAAAGTCCGAAACGATTGAAGAAAACTACTGCAAATGTTGCTGATATTCCGAAATAACAGAAAATAGAGTAGTATTTATCTTTCCATAATCCGACCACATTTGCGTATTCTCTGTATGCTAAAAAAGATATAATAAATATTACTGCTTGAAATAAGATGGTTGAATAGATGAGAGGAATAAGTATTGGGGGAATTATCAGAAACCAGGTAAAATACCTTACCCATATTTTTCTCACAGATTTTTGCTTAAATTTGAGAATTAATGTCATAATAAGAAGGATTACTGCGTATCCAGCGAGAATTAGACCTATCGTTAATAATATATTTTTTGTTACATCCAATATGACTTCCAATTATTTTTTAGGTATTATCGGATTCTATTCTGTTAATTTCTTTAATCATACCCGCTACACGTCTAATAATTGTGAGTTGTCCCAGAATTATAAATAATAACATGCATAGTTCCATTGCCGTTAATCTAAAATTCTCGAGCCAAATAGGATTTGTTTTTATTAAGATGAACTGTATGAGTGAAAATACCATAATTATTACAAGTCGATCGACTTTATCCAGAGGTCCCTGCTGTTGCCAGGAAACTCCCAGTGCTTTACCGAGTATTCCCGAATAACTTATTAGTAGTACTGTTACAGTGGCAATTATTCCAATTTTGAAGTTACAAAGTGTTGAGAATGATACTCCTATTAAATAGAACATATCTGCGTATCTATCGGGTAAAGCATTTACGATTTCACCTTTTCTGGAAGTTCTTTTGATTTTTAAAGCAATGAGACCGTCTAGAGTATTCAGTGTCATTCTAAGGAAGATAAGAAAGATATTAATTATAAGTAAAATCGGGATTTTACCTGAATGGTAATATAATATACCAGTTGCGAGGGCAACGAGTAGGGCTATATAACTGAAGATATCTGGATGAATGAATTTTACTTTTTCTCCGAATGAATCAAGTACTTTTCGATATGAATACTTTAATTCATGAAGTGCCATTTTTCTTCTACATATTTTAGAATTTATGGAATGTATGTCAAGAGGTATTTTGCATTTATCTTGTAATTATTAGGTATTAGTAAAATTATAAGTTTTTTGTTCCTCTGTGTTTTCTGCGGTGAATTTTTTAAAGTTCAACCCCGGAAACCGAGATCGGATGCGGAGCCCATGTTTTTTTATGCAAAATATATATTTCCTTATATCCGATGGCATTAAGAAGTACTGCGGCTTCTTTGAATTTTGCCGTTATTTGTTCTGGTTTATGCGCGTCCGAGCATAAAGTTATGGGAATACGCATATCGTATGCTTCTTCAAGTATCCAGATGCTTGGATATAAGGAATCCGTCTTACCCCGCGCTATACCTCCGGTATTTACTTCCATAATCGAATGTGATTTCGCGATTGATTTTAAAGTATCGAGGACTTCCCGCCTGTACCATTCTTCTCCTTCGGAGAAATATTTTTCGCCCTTGTTGTTCATTTTAATTAAATCGAGATGCGCCACTATGTCCGGATTTTCTAATTTTAGCATATTTCTGATAAGTTTGAAATAATCTTTTACTACTTTTTTTATGTTCCCGTTGTAAATTTCATTTAACCCTTTTTCGAAAATTTCTGCGTTTTCATCTATAGCCCAGCCCTTGTTTTCGTTAAAAAAGTTGACGAAATGAACCGACCCTATATGGAAATCAAGTGTTGATAAATCGATTCCTTCTTTATAAAAGGAGTTTATGGATGGAAGGAAATCCATCTCTAATCCCAGAAGTATTCTGATCCTGTCTTTATATTTTTCTTTTAGAGTTTGTACGGTCCTGCAGTATTCTTTGAAATCTTCTTTTTTTATAACCCAATCTACGTGGAAAGGCAGAGGGTTATGCGGACTAAAACCTAATATGGAAACGTTCTGCCGTAAGGCGTCCTTAACGTATTCTTCAATTTGTACGTTTCCGTCATCGAAATTTGAATGTGTATGAAAATTAACCCAGCTCATAAGCAAAATAACAAATCAGGATTTAGGATTTTGGATTTAGGATTTAGTAGGTCAAAAAGAGAATCTTTGTGCTCTTTGTGTGCTTTGTGGTTCAATGATTTTGTTGGGGTTTGGGAGGGGATTCTGGATTCTGACTTCTGGCTTCTGAATTCTTCGCATAATTTATCATTTTTAATTGGGATCTCTATTTTTTGCATTTTTGCCTTATCATACCTTGAAATGGAACAATATAACTTCGCCGTCTTTAACTTCATAATCTCTTCCTTCGATTCGTAATTTTCCGTGTTCTTTTATGTGTGCTTTGGAGCCGTGTTCGAATAAATCATTACAGTGGAAAACTTCCGCCTTAATAAAACCTTCTTCAAAATCGGTATGAATAATACCAGCCGCGGCGGGCGCTTTTGTTCCTTTTTTAAACATCCAGGCGCGTACTTCCTGTCCATTTTCCGTGAAGAAGGTTTCTAATCCTAAAAGATTATACGCGGTTTTTATAAGGCGGTTAAGAGCTAAATCCTCTAAACCAAGCATTTCCATAAATTCTTTTTTTTCTTTTTCATCTTTTATCGCGGCGATTTCCTGTTCGTCTTTGCCGCAAATTTCAATTACAGAAGCATTTTCTTTTGTAGCGTAATTCTTTACCGGTTCGGTAAATTTATTCTCACTTTTTATGCTGTTTTCGTCGATATTGCAGACATATAAAACTTTCTTTGTTGTAAGAAGATTTAAATCTTTTATTAATTTTTTTTCTTCGTCTTTTAACTCTATATTCTTAACCGGTACTTCTTTTTTTAATTCGTTCTGTAATCTTTCAAGAAGAGCTACCGTGTTTTCCGCATTCTTTTTTAGTTTCTGGTCCTGGCTTTTAAGTAATTTTGTGTTTTTTTGTAAATTCTTTTCTATAGTCTGGATATCGGCGAGTATCAGTTCCATATTGATTATCTCTATGTCGCGCGCGGGATCGATATTTTCATAAGGATGAGCGACATCCGGGTCTTCAAAACATCTTACTATATGAATTATAACGTTTACTTCTCTGATATGGCTTAAAAATTGATTGCCCAGACCTTCTCCTTTTGAAGCTCCTTCGACGAGACCCGCTATATCTACAAATTCTACAGTTGCAGGTATTCTTTTTTCTATATTTAATATATCGGCTATTTCCCCCAGTCGTTTGTCGGGTACTTCGACCATACCAAGGTTTGGTTCGATAGTACAGAACGGATAATTTTCTGCCTTTACGGAAAGGCAGGTTAGGGCAGAGAATATAGTGGACTTTCCGACATTTGGTAATCCGATAATTCCGCAATTTAAACTCATAATCTTCCTCAGGGTAATAATATGTTTTTTTTCTTAATTGTCAAATGGGGGATTTAACCACAGAGTACACAGAGAAAAGAGCAAACACACTGAGAACACAGAGAAAAAACTAAATTTTGTTGTTTTTTTCTTTAATTTTTGAACTTTGATTTGTCATTTTGCATTTTTAGGTTTGATTTTTACATTTTCCTTGCTAGTTCTTCCAGCTCCGAGTAATGTTCGAAGAGTGAACATGCGAGTTTATCTCTCTGTAAAAGATTACCTCTTTCCCTTATTGCCTTTAGAAAAGGGGACTCACAGGCTGCTTTTAAGCCGCCGGTACGGATATTTTCTACAGAGATATCAATAAACGGGCAGGGTTCGATTCCTCCTTCGGAATTAATATGCAGGGAAGCGATTCCGGCTGCCGTACAGCGATTTTCTTCTCCGTATTCATCCTGTGGAAATTGAATTAGAACAATAGGTTTTCTTTTTCGGAAATCGAGGACTTTTTCTCTGAAAAAATTCCTTTCTTCCTCGCTTAATAACCATTTTTTCTGCGGATGTGGACCGCAGGGAACGTATTCCGTAAAATAACCAAGTGTGCAGCCGAGTTCTATCATCCTGTCTATAAATATGTCACTGCCAAGAAATTTTGAGTTTTCGGAAGTGTTTGTGGCCGCGAAACCGAAACAGGCTCCGGCATTACGCAGTAATTCCATGGCAATTGAAGCTGTTTTATAAGAACCTTTTTTTCTTCTGTTGTCGGTGTGTTCTTCGAAACCTTCGATACTGACAAGTTGAATAATATTTCCGCTTTTCGCGATGCGGTTTGCTAATTCCCCGGTTATTTTTGAGCCGTTTGTTATGGGGATAAAAAGAAGCCTTTTGTGTTTTTCCATAAGTTCTATTGTATCGCTCCTTAGGTATGGTTCTCCGCCTGTAACGACTATGGAAAGAACCCCGAGTTCTTCTGCTTCAGAGTAAAGAAAATCCAACTCAGAGGTTAAAAGTTCGTTGTTGGAAATTCTGCTTCTTGAATAGCAACCCCTGCAATTATAATTGCAGCGCATTGTTGGGCTTATTGCGATTACTGCGGGAATAAATCCCTTAATATTTTTTTGATTTTTGGCTTTTCTTTTTTTTGCGAGTAAGAGTCTGAGTCCGACTCGAAGGAAAAAGCGCATTCCCGAAATGTTGGATCGTCCCCACGTCCACATCGCGAAACGCATGAAGTCTCCGATTGTTTTTTGTTTTGATTTTTTGTTTATTTTCATTTCTTCTCTTAGAAAGTGTTTAAGAATAAAACAAAACCTTATTATAGCAACCCCTTTTTGTACGGTTGACATAGGGGAAATAGCATATTACAATTCCTTAATATATAAATAGGAGTGTTATGAGATTTAGGATTTCGTTTTATTTTTACATTATTGTTTTTGTAGCTTTTGCCCAGGAAATTCCACAGCTTCCCATTGGAATGAATATTGGTTCGAACAATTATTATTCACAGTGTCTTGTTTATAATGATGTTATGAAGACCGCAAGTCCCTGGTTAAGTTTTAATGTAGAGGCTGATACGGTCTGGAATACAGAATTAATAGATTCCATTCCGCTCGATTCCTGTGGCTATCCTTATGAATTGCCGTACACTCCGCTTGGCGAGGGCCCTCAAGGTGTACGTACGCTAATAAATAACAACTATTTGGGTACTTATATACTTTTATTTGATGGTGAAGGAGAGATTGCTATAAACAATGCCGAACACGAGCAGCTTGGATCCAATAAATATTCAATTGAATTAACAGGTTATACGGCCCATGTTTGGATTAATGTTTATAGTTCTGCTTTGGAAAACCCTATTAGAAATATGCGTATTATTCCAGAGGATTATGACGGTCGAGAAGAAGAGATGCCGTTTTTTAATGAGAAGTTTTTAGAGGGTTTGGAACCTTTTCATGCTCTAAGATTTATGGACTGGATGAATATAAATGGTTCCGAGCAAAAAGAGTGGAATACGAGAAGTAAACCCTGTTATTATTCGCATGGATTGGAAAACGGGATGCCGATCGAGCATGCCATAAGATTATGTAATGAACTTTGTTCGGATGCTTGGTTCTGCGTGCCGCATCAGGCGGATGATGACTTTATTACGAGGTTTGCCGAACTTGTGAGAGACAGTCTCGATACTTCTTTGAAGGTATATTTGGAATATTCAAATGAAATCTGGAACTGGGGATTTTCTCAATCTCATTACGTCGGAGAGAATGCGCCGGGGCATAATAATCAATATGTTATCGACGATCTTACGTCTATAGACCCTGTTGAATATTGTCACCCGGAAAAAGATGCGTATATGATGCAGCGTTCTTTCCGTCTCTGGATGGATGTCTTCACAGGCTCAGATCGTGACCGTTTGGTAAGAGTCGGAACCGGGCAGCATGCCTGGTATGGTAATACGGGACGTATTCTTGAGTATCTGTTTAAAAGGGATTTGGATGGTAATCCCCATACAGAAGTTTTCTACGAGACTAGTACCGGAGCGGGGTGTGATGCATTTTCTGTAGGGGGGTATTTTAATTTTTCGGAAGCTCATCACGAGGAGTGGAATAGTATGGACCCTGATGATGTTACTCCTGATATGATAATCGATGCAGTATTTTCAATTTATGATACGACCTCAGGCGCCTGGACTGATGGTACGGCTGAATTTGTTAATGTGTTCGATATCGATTATCTTGTTTATGAGGGCGGGCAGCATATGCAGCCCTGGATGCAGGGCGAATACGATTACAATCAGGCGGTCTGGGACGCCCAAGTACATCCTGAAATGTATTCTCTATATATGTATAATTTCTATAAACATACCGAAGAAGATGTCGACTGCAAACTTTTTATGGCATTCAGTTACGTTAGTGAACGCGAGTCGCGATGGGGTTCCTGGGGGCACCTCGAGTCGTTACATCAGATAGGTTCTGCAAGCGATTATATGGAGATTGCCCCAAAATACCAGGCTCTTCTCGATGTAAATACTCCTAAAGGAAGCATACAGCCTAATCAGCCGCCTTTTGGTTATTTTCTTGAGGTTAGTCCTACCCTTTTTAATTCTGTTACCAGAATAGAATATGGGATAAGTCAGGATGAGTATGTTAATATTAAATTATATAATGTTTTAGGGCAGGACATAGCAACTTTAGTTTCCGGAGATAGGATTGGAGATGTCACATATAGATTGTATTGGGATGCAACTGATTTCTCATCAGGGATTTATTTCTGTAAGATGGTAACCGGTGATGTCGTTTTAAATAAGAAAATTATATATATAAGGTAATGTTGTCTTTTTTATAACAAGTAAGTTTGATTCTAATAATTAGGAGGCATTGAAAGTGTCTAAACGTGTGATTATAGTTTTTTTGGTTTTTATTTTTTCTGTTCGGGTTCAGGCTCAGCCGGTGCCTACGGGGCGAAGACTCCGGGAGATTGTAGCGGATAGGTACGCTGACAGTATCCTTATAGGCGGTACGACAGGGGCATGGACTTTTGGTACAAATACGGCGTCTATTATGGACCGTGAATTTAGCTACGTTACTCCTGAAAACGATTTCAAGCAGTGGAATATTCATTCTGATAATTCATCCAGTTGGAACTGGACACAGACCGATGCCTGGGCTGCTCATATCGCTGCCAACGGTCAAATACTTAGAATGCACTGCCCGATTGGTCCACAGTGTTCTTCTTGGGCAATGAATGATAACAGAACACCCGAAGAACTTGATACCAATATGCGTGTATTCCTGGATTCGCTCTGCAGGCGATATAACGGAACACCGGGTTTTGAATCTATGGATGTCGTTAATGAAACCGTGAAAAGCGGCAGCTGGCATCAAAATAAACCTGGAACAGACTGGGAATGTCCCTGGTATATAATCGGTCTGGATACACATAATGTTCCCGTT
>JAFGHJ010000016.1 GCA_016930175.1 Caldifarciminota bacterium | reverse complement strand
TTTTCTAGCCTGCTGCCTCCCGTAGGAGCCTGGGCCGTGTCTCAGTCCCAGCGTGGCCGGTCACCCTCTCAAGCCGGCTACCTATCAAAGCCTTGGTGAGCCGTTACCTCACCAACAAGCTAATAGGACGCGAGCCCCTCATCAAGCGATATCTTCCAAGGATAGGACATCTTTAACCATTAAGCTTAAACTTTCTGGCGTTATTGGGAATTACCCTTGATTTCTCAAGGCTATGCCTAACTCGATGACAGGTTACTCACGCGTTACTCACCCGTCCGCCGCTGAACTTCAGTAATATAAATCACTGAAGCTACGCACGACTTGCATGGCTTAGACACACCACCAGCGTTAGTCCTGAGCCAGGATCAAACCCTTCGTGAAAAGAGTTTTATTTAGAGAACCCTGACAACTATCCAATTATCAATGAACTGTGGTATATAATATAGAATTTTCCTTTTTTGTCAAGGGCTTTTAAAGTAATTTCATAAATTTTTTTAATTTTATTTATTTATGTAAATCCTTGATTTAAAAAAATTTATGAAATTAGCGCTTAGCCGTTGGCTTTTAGCTGTTGGCTAAAAAAATCAATATTCTTAAGGGGAGGGGGTAAAGATAACAGCTTGTTTTTTAAGGTATAAAAGAAATTGAAATTGTTTCGCTAAAACCTTCGGGACCACACATTATAGTACCGAGAGATAGGTATATTTTACGATGTTTTATGCTTACTCCGAAGGATAAACCTGCTAAATTAGAACTTTCTATACCGTTAAATTTGCCTATTTTACCGTTGTAACCTGCAGTAAAACCAATTATTTTGTTGAAATTATATGAGATAGAAGAACATGTACCCAGAAGTGTGCTATATTCCAGGGAAAATATTGTTTTATCGGATTTTAGGAGTCCTCCGAGCCTTGATTCTACCGGAAAATTCTCTTTTTCTCTCAAGAAAGCCGTAATTTGTTTTCCGTAATTTCTTATGTAAACAGAAAAAAACAATAATTCATTTAGAGAGTATATTCCGCCAATGTCAATACCCAATCCGTAACTTTGATATTCATCTACGGTTGTATAAGGAAAGAAAGCTTTTGCGCCTATTAGGAATTTACTTATCTCTATGTTTCCTGCTATCAGAGGAACAGCAGATTGATAATTAAATGTACCTATCTGCTCACCCATCATGTTTGTTTTATTCATGGTCTCGCTTCGTAACAGTTGAATTCCAATGCCTAAGTTAAGATTATTCTTTTCCCAGGTTTTTCCAAGGGACCCAAAAATTAATCCCGCATAGTTGAAAGCCGAAGCTATAGAAGCATTCTTTCCCATTCCGGCTGGATTCCAGAAGAGGTTTTCGGGTGCTTCTTTATTTGCGGAGAATGCTGTTCCCGAAGAGAATATCTTGCCGTTATAGGGCATGGTTAAATAGGTAAAAGATAGCAGTAAAAATATATTCATTCTACTGTAACGGATTTTGCCAGATTTCTCGGACGATCAACATCTCTTTCGTTTAAAACTGCTATATGGTAAGCAAATAATTGTAAAGGTATGCTTACGAGGATAGGGGATAGGTTTTCTTCGCATTCGGGTATATAGAATACGTCGCTTCCTAAATTTTTGATTATTTCGTCATTCTCGGTTCCTATAACTATAACTTTTGCTTTCCTTGATTTCAATTCTTCTATGTTACTTAGCATTTTATCGTAAACTGAAGATTTTGTAGCTATTGCAACAACCGGGCTCCCTTCCGAAATCATAGCAATGGGACCGTGTTTCATCTCTCCCGCAGGGTAACCGGTTGCGTGGATATAGGAAATCTCTTTTAGTTTTAAAGCTCCTTCAAGTGCGGTCGGGTAATTAATTCCTCTTCCTATGAGCATAAAATCCTTTGCATTCTTGAATTTATTGGCAATCTCTTTGATTTCATTTTCCTTTTTAAGTATTTTTTTCATCTTTTTTGGTAGTTCTTTTATTTCTTTTATTTTTTTGTCTATTTCAGAACTATCGAGGGTCCATTTAAGTTTTGATAGATATAAAGAAAGAAGGTATAATTGGAAGATTTGAGAGGTAAAAGCTTTTGTTGACGCCACTCCGATTTCCGGACCGGCATTTAAGTAAATGGTGCTGTCCGATTCTCTTGCGATGGTACTTCCCTTTACGTTAACAAGAGATAGAATTTTTATAAATTTGGCTTTTGCTTCCCGGAGGCCCGCAAGGGTATCGGCTGTTTCTCCTGATTGAGTTATAGCCATTACAAGAGGTTCGCCGTCCATTACCGGATTTCTGTATCTGAATTCCGAGGAGATGTCAATTTCGGTACGTATTCGGGCGAAATCTTCAAAAAGATATTTGCCTATGTATCCTGCGTGCCATGAAGTTCCGCAGGCCTGTATTATTATGTGAGATAGGTGCGCAAGTTCTTTAGGCGAAAACTTAAAATCTTCTCCGAAATTAAATTCGTTTCCTTTAATCTTAAGACTAATATTATTTCTTATAATATTTGGCTGTTCATGAATTTCTTTTAACATATAGTGCGGGAAGTCTTCTTTTTCGATGCTTTCAGGTCCCCATTTTACCTTTTTCTTTTCCTTTTTAATTTTTTCGCCTTCCGCGTTAAAGAATTCAACTTTGTCTTTTTTGATTATACCTAATTCTCCGTCATTCATCGCGATAATATCCTTGGTGTGGTCGAGAAGCGCGGGAATATCGGAAGCAATTAGATTTTCATTCTTTCCTATTCCAACGATTAAAGGACTTCCGTATCTAAATATTACTATTTTATCCGGTTCGTCAGTGCAAATAACAGCAATAGCGTATGATCCTACAAGCCGGGATATCGTTTTAAGTACACTTTCCTTTAAATTGCCTTTGTAATTTTCTTCGATTAAATGGGCAATTACTTCCGTATCGGTATTAGATTTAAAAAAGTGTTTTTTCTTCAAGAGTTCTTCTTTGAGCGTGTAATAGTTCTCAATTATCCCGTTATGTACAACTGCTATTTTGTTTTTGCATCCGACTTGAGGATGAGCGTTCTGGTCAGAGGGTTCTCCGTGGGTTGCCCAGCGTGTATGTCCTATTCCGATATTTCCTGAAAGGGGTTTCTCAGAGAGCATTTCCTGGAGATTCATCAATCTTCCTTTTACTTTACGTACTTCCAGCTCGCCGTCCATTACCGAAGCCACCCCTGAAGAATCATATCCTCTGTATTCTAATCTCCAGAGCCCTGCCATCAAAACGGAATTGATGTCTTTATCTCCTATATATCCCACAATACCACACATTTATTTTGCCCCCTGATTTTTTATGCGGTCTACCAGTGCTCTGGCTTTTTTTATTGTTGGTGCTTCTGCGATAATTCGCAAAATTGGTTCAGTCCCGCTCATTCTTACATGGACCCAACAATCACTTTCTATCAATCTAATTCCATCTCTTAAATCCATATTTTTTTCTTTGTTTGTATTTTTTATCTTTTCTAAGAGCTTTTTCCCTTCGTTAATACCTTTCATTTTTACTGCTTCTTTTATCATTTTATATCTCGGGAGTCCATTGACTATATCCGATAGGGGTTTTTTTTCTTCTGCAAGGTACTGCAATATAAGAGCCATAGCTACCATTCCGTCTCTTGTATACTGTATTTCGGGATTAATAACTCCGCCATTGCCTTCTCCTCCGATAACAGCATTTTTTTCTTTCATGACTTTAACCACGTTCGCTTCCCCTACGGGTGAGCGGTAAAATGGTACTCCGGCTCTTTTTGCTATATCTTCAACGCTTTTAGTGGTTGATAAATTAACTACCACAGGTCCTTTCTTTTTGCTTAAAACGGCTTTTGTGGCGAGAGCTATTGTGTATTCTTCGCCTATTGGGATTCCTTCTTCAGAAACAAGTGATATTCTATCGCCATCCGGGTCAGTTGCAAAGCCTGCGTCGGCACCTGATTCCTTTACTTTCTTTGCCAAACTCTCAAGATTTTCTGCCCGCGGTTCAGGAATCCTTTTGAATTCTCCGCTTGCATCGCAGAAAATGGAAAAAATTTCAACATTTAAGGCGTTTAGAAATTCCTGAAAAGCCAGAGAGGCTCCTCCGTTGACACAATCTAACGCAATCTTAAATTTCTTCTTTTTTATTAATTCTGCATCTATTCTTGAGATAGAGAGTACTCCTCTTATGTGATTTCTAACCGCTTCTTTATAAGTTTCCAATTCCCCGTAATTTTTTGCAGAACTCCAGGAAATATCGTCTTTTTCCATAGATAGAAATTTTTCGGATTCATCTTTGCTTAAAAACTCTCCCAAATGGTTTACTAATTTTAAGGCATTCCACTCATCGGTATTATGTGAAGCTGTAATTACTATACCTCCCATAGCTTTTAATTTTTTTACGTTGTATAATAAGGTAGGAGTAGGAGTGAGGTCTATATCAATTACATCAATGCCTATACCTAAAAGACCGGATATCACGGCGTTTTTAAGAGCAGTTCCGGAAATCCTTGAGTCTCGACCCACAATTATTTTCTTTTCACCGGTAGAATTATGTGATATAAATTCGCCGAATTTAGCGGCGAATTTTAAAATAATTTCCGGATTAAGTCCGTTACCTACTATACCTCTAATTCCGGAAACGCTTTTTATAAGCATTTATTCGCTCCAATAGATTTTCAAATCCTTCTTTTGTTTTTGCAGAAATAAAAACAGCTTCTGGATATTTTTTCCGGAGATGTGCAAACAAGGCTGGTTCTGTTACCTGGTCTATTTTATTAAAAGTAAGAATATTGTCGGAGTCACCGATTTCTAAGAAATCCATTACTTTTCTGGTTTCATCAAGTTCTTCTTCGATTTTCTCAGAAGAACTGTCAACCAATATGATCCTTAGGTGAGAATTTTTAGCTTCTTCAAGGGTCGATTTAAAAGACGACATAATTTCAGTGGGTATTCCGCGAATAAAGCCGACCGTATCGATCATCAGGAATTTATTGTTATCAGGTGTTTCTGCAATCCTTGTGAGGGGATCAAGTGTTACGAAAAGCTTATCTGCCACAGCAGCATTACTGTTGGTGAAAGCGTTTAAAAGTGTCGTTTTTCCTGCGTTTGTATATCCAAGCAATGCTACACTGAAAGCACCTTCTCTGTTTCTTCTCTGTATATCCCTTGTTTTTTCTACTTTTTCTAATTCTTTTTTCAAATGGCTAATTCGCCTTCTTATTTTTCTTCTATCGACTTCTAATTTTTTTTCTCCCGGACCACGCGTACCTATTCCTCCGCCGAGCCTTGAAAGTTCAATTCCGTGTCCTGTTAATCTACTTAGACGGAAATTAAGCTGAGCAAGTTCCACCTCAATCTTTGCCGATTTAGTTCGCGCGTGTTGAGCAAAAATATCGAGAATTATGTCCTGTCTGTCGAGCACTTTTTTTTCTGTTATTTCTTCTAGATTTGATATTTGTGCCGGAGAAAGAGATTCGTTGAAAAGAAGAATATCGACATTTATATCTTTTAAGTAATCAGCCTTACCTTTTCCTATGTAAGTAGCCGTATCAGGTCTTTCTTTAATCTGTATGATTTTTTCTACAGGAAGAGCACCTGCTGTTTTTGCAAGAGATTCCAATTCCTTCAATTCTTCGATTTTTGATTTTTTTTCTTTACTTTTTTTTGCCAGACCTATTATTAATGCTCTTTCTTTTTTGTTTTCTTCTATAGTATACATTTAAGAAGTTAACATAGAATCAATAAAAAATCAAGCTCGAAGATAAATATAGATTAATAAGCTTTCCCGAAAATCACTTTTTGTCTGGTAGGTTTTCCGGTGAATAAGCACTTGCCTTCTTCCTTGTTATTCTCTTCCTCGAGTGGAATACAGCGTATAGATACATTTAAGTCTTCCTGTATCTTTTTTTCTATTTCTTCATCTTCTTTAAAATAAGCAAGTACAAAACCACCATGTATTTCCGGTTTTTCGATGTTTCGGGGGGTGAAGAAATCGTAGAAATCTTCTTTAGATTTTATTTCTTTCGTATTGTATTTCAATAACCTGAGCGCGTTATCGTAAAGTGAATTTTGAATCGAGGTTAATAATGTAGGTGCGTTTTTGATGAATTTCCCGGTCTTTAAGGATGAGTTTTCCTGTGCGGGTGTATCTCTTCTGCTTACGGTTACTTCGTCTTTCTCGATTTCTTTTGGACCAATTTCTATTCTGATTGGAACGCCTTTTTTAACCCAGTCCCATTTCTTTCTACCTCCGGGAATTTCGCTTTTATCGACAAAAACCTTAAGAGGAGAATTGTTATATATAATTTTCGAAAGTTGCTTCTTTATTCTATCGCAATGTTCGAAAACCTTATTTTTAAATTTATTATTGGGGAGCACTGGTAGTATTACTACGTGTAAGGGGGATAATTTCGGAGGTAAAACAAGCCCGTCATCATCGCCGTGTACCATAATTAAACCGCCTACCAGGCGTGTAGATACTCCCCAGGAAGTTGTATATGCGTATTTTAATTTTTCGTCTCTGTCTAAAAACTTTATATCCGATGCTTTGGCGAAGTTCTGTCCTAAATAATGCGATGTTCCTGACTGAAGTGCTTTTCGGTCCTGCATCATTGCTTCCACGCTGTAAGTTATGTCTGCTCCGGGGAATTTTTCACTTTCCGTTTTTCTGCCTTTAATAACGGGCATTGCCATATCGCTTTCCATAAAATCGGCGTACACATTTAACATCTTTAATGTTTCTTCCATTGCTTCTTTTTCTGTTGCGTGAACAGTATGGCCTTCCTGCCACAGGAATTCAGTTGTTCTTAAGAACATTCTTGTGCGCATTTCCCATCTCACTATATTTGCCCATTGATTTATCAGTAAAGGTAGGTCTCTGTATGATTGGACCCATTTTGAAAACATAGCTCCTATTATTGTTTCTGAAGTAGGACGTACAACCAGCGGTTCTTCAAGTTCACCTGCGGGGACAAGTCCTCCGTCTTTTCCTTTTTCCAGACGATGATGGGTTACGACCGCGCATTCTTTGGCAAAACCTTCTACGTGCTCCGCTTCTTTCTCAAGGAAACTTTTGGGAATAAACAGGGGAAAATAAGCATTTTGATGCCCTGTTTCTTTAAATCTTTTATCTAATTCCTTTTTTATATTTTCCCAGATTGAAAAGCCCCAGGGTTTAATTACCATGCATCCTCTGACGGGTGAATTTTCAGCAAGATCAGCCGCTTTTATTACTTCCTGATACCATTCCGGATAATCTTCATTGCGTGTCGGTGAAATGGCATTTTTTCTGTTTTTCATTTATACTCCTTCTTCAGTTTCGCCTGAATTTAATAATATAAGGGGAATTGTCAACACCCCACAAAAAACGATTGCACCGCAAAGACGCAGAGACCGCAAAGAACAACAAAAAAGATATCGTTGTTTAAAACCCATCCCATCCACATCAAGGAACCACGAGATTCCACAGATTAACACAAGATTTTTTATGCCACTAAGGCACTAAGACACGAAGTTTTTTAGCCGTCAGCCGGGAGCTGTGAGCCGAGAGTCGTCAGCCATTTTTTTACTCACACAGAGATCACAAAGTTTTTTTAAGCTAATAGCCAAAGGCTAAAGGCAAACAGCTATGTTTAACAACAAATGTTGACAAAGATAGACATATTTTTTATAATATCTATATTTAAAAATGATTAAAAAATTATCTTCAATCGTAATAATATCGATATTGATGCTTGGGTCATGTGCCCGAAATTTCTTATCCGAATCGCCAAATTCGTCAAACCTGAGACAGCAGGATGAATCCAGTGGAAAACATCGATTGATAGTATTAACGGATATAGAAGCTGACCCTGACGATACACAATCTTTAGTTCGTTTACTTTTATATTCTAATGTAATCGATATAAAAGGATTGATTGCTACAACATCTTGTTGGCAAAAAACGAGAGTAGCTCCTGAGTCGATAAAAAAACTAATTCAAGCCTACGGCAAAGTACAGCCTAACCTTAATAAGCATGAAGCAGGTTATCCTGAAGCATCCGATTTATTGAGGCTTGTAAAACAGGGTTTGCCAAAATATGGTATGTTGGGAGTTGGCGATGGAAGAGATTCAGAGGGCTCGGATTGGATTATAAAAGTACTCGAAGAAAATGACGAACGTCCTTTATGGATTTCTGTCTGGGGAGGTGTCAATACCCTAGCTCAGGCATTATATAAGATTAAAAATACAAAAAGTGGGGAAGAGACTAAAAGATTAATCGGTAAACTCAGGGTCTATACAATATCCGACCAGGACGACAGCGGTATTTGGATTAGAGAAAATTTTCCAGACTTGTTTTACATCGTTAGCCCGGGCGATGATTACGGAAGCGCAACATGGAGTGCGATTAATACATATGTGCAAGGTATAAACAATGATGAGATTAGTAATAGTTGGATAGCGCAAAACATTCAGCAAGGTCACGGTCCTCTCGGCGCTTCCTATCCCGATGTAGCCTGGGGGATGGAGGGAGATACTCCATCTTGGTTATCATTAATACCAAATGGGTTAAGTGTGCCGGAACATCCTGATTGGGGAGGTTGGGGTGGTCGTTATGAATTGTATAAACCTGAATTTGATAAAAAGAGAGAAGGAAGCACTGGTTCGGGTGTTCCATATGAGCCCGAGACAAGGAAAATATGGACAAACGCAATAGACAGATATACGCCATATATACAAAATGAATATGGACGAACGGTTCGAAAGGATACTGTTTCATTTACCGGTAATAAAGTGACTTTGTGGCGTTGGCGTGATGACTTTCAAAGTGATTTTGCAGCACGAATGGACTGGTGTGTTAAATCATACGAAGAAGCCAATCATCCGCCTGTTCCGGTATTAGGTCATTCCGAAAATATAACTGTAAAATCAGGAGAGGGTTTTGGTTTGGATGCCAGCGGCTCATATGATAATGACGGAGACAATCTAAGCTTCCTCTGGTTTCACTATCCGGAGGCTGGTTCATATAAAAAATTGATAAATGTTGATGGAGCGGAGAATACGCATGGGGCTTGGGTGAGAGCTCCTGAAGTTGAAAAAAAAGAAACAGCTCATTTTATTTTAAAAGTTACGGATAAAGGCAGCCCGCCGTTATCCAGATATAAAAGGGTAATTGTTACAATTGTTCCAAAATAATATTGACAGGAATTGGACGCAGATTAACGCAGATTAAAAAGGATTTTTTCTTTGTTGTTTTGATTTTACGCACTAACGCTTCTACGCACTAACACACCAACTCATATAAAATGTTGACAAGGATGTGATTTGCTTTTATAATACAATACTGAAAAATCAACAATATTTTTTATTAGAAGGAGATTAAAAATGAAAATAAAAATAATTCTATTGACACTTTTATTGAGTACATTTGTTTTTGTCGATTTGTTAGCTCAGGAAATACCGCTTGTGTACGATGTAGAAAATACGGGCGCGGACTGTCCGGAGCCGCAGTTGCCTTCAATTGGAGAATTGCCGATTATCGAGCCTTTACCCGACCCGTTCGAGTGGTCCGATGGCAGTGGCCGTATCGAAAGCGTTGACGATTGGCGGTGCCGACGCGCGGAGATCGGCGCCGAGGTAGAACATTACGAATTGGGTACCAAGCCGGAGCCTCCGGAAAGCCTGGAAGCCAGCTTTACTGAGGATACGTTAATCAAATTACCTCCCATATTTGAGGAAGGTGACTCTATCACGCTGTCTGGTTCGATGCTCATAGTGACCGTAGTCGAAGGTGAAGACACACTCACAATGTATGTGCCTATTAGCCTTCCCGAAGGGGAAGGTCCCTTCCCGGCTGTGATAGGGGTGGGATTCACTCCGACTGGTAGTCTTCCATCTGATATCTTTACCAGCCGCGGGATAGCCACCATCCAATATATGGAATCGCAGGTAACGAATGCCTGGTCCGGAGCGCGTGGCGATGGGCCCTTCTTTGAACTTTATCCGGATACAAAAAGGGGGAAATTCATTGCCTTTGCCTGGGGCGCTAGCCGAATTATAGATGGGTTAGAAAAATGCCCTGAAGCTAATATCGATCTTTCCCATCTGGCTATTACAGGTTGCTCATATGCCGGTAAGATTGCGCTCTTCTCCGGGGCATTCGACGAGCGTATTGCCCTTACTATTCCGCAGGAGCCCGGCGGTGGTGGGGATGCGACATGGCGTTACTCGGAAACCTTAAGCGGTGTGGAGGTACTTAGGAGCGCCCAGGGTTATGCCTGGTATTACCAGGATCTCGCTGATTTCAACTATGCAGTCACCAAATTACCATACGACCATCACGAGGTGATGGCTATGATAGCTCCCCGTGCTTTATTATTGATCGGAAATCCTGATATGGTATGGCTGGCAGAAGAGTCCGGTCACGTCTCCTGTAAGGCTGCACAGAAGGTCTGGAATGCATTCGGAGTACCGGACAGATTTGGCTTTTCAAAAGTTGGCCACAGTGATCACTGTGTACTTCCGGACGGTCAGAGACCGGAGGTAATAGCTTTCGTAGAAAAATTTCTCCTTGGGGATACAAGCGCGAATACTTATATCGAAATTAGTCCGTACGACCCTGATTTAACCCCCTGGATTCCCTGGGATACACCTGAGCTTGAAGGAGCATCTGTTTCACCTCCCTCTGGTGATTTCAATCTAATGCGAAATGACCCAAATCCTTTTTCTTCAGTTACAACAATAGATTACTATTTAGAAAAAGAAAGTCATGTCCAACTTTCCGTTTATGATATTACGGGTAAGAAAATCAAAACGTTGTTAAGCGAAAAACAGAGTGCTGGAAAACAAGCAGCAAAATTTAATGGTTCTGAATTGCCAAGTGGTATTTATATTTGTACGCTGGAAGTTGGTAATTTTACGAAAAGTAGCAAAATGGTGTTATTACGCTAGAGAAAAGAGTCATGAGTCGTGCGTCGTGAGTCCTGAGTCAAACTTAGGATTTGAAATTTAGATTTTAGTTCGTAGTTAAAAACGGTCTGCAGTCCTCGGTCATCGGGCTTATTTAGCCAATTTCATCTTAAAAAACTTTTAATGTAAGTTATTATTTTGTTTCTAAAAACATAAAGATACAGGTGGTCCGTTGGAAACCATATTATTTTAGGTTTACCTAAAGCCCTGTGCAGACGTATTGTTGCCTGTCTTGGTATAATTAAATCAAATAATCCATTTATCATAAGGACTCTTTCCGGCTCTATTAGAGGCGCGAAGGACAGAGGGTCGAAATAAAGACATATTATATTGCTTTTAATATCGAATGGATTTTTGCATTTTTTTACGGATTCAATAAAAGGATTAAGAATAGTCCTCGCCGCAAGGCAGCTCTCACGGGTTATGTTTTTCTTTTTGTAAGCTTCTCTTAATTTGTACATAACCGGACTTTTCCATGTAATTACACTGTGATCGCCTCCGGATAAGATGAAGATCCCCTTTTCGATCCGTTTATCGAGCCCCATTGCCATAATGGAGAACAGACTTCCGAGACTTATTCCTATTATAGATATATCTTTATAACCGAGTTTTTTTAATATGTTTACTGTTTTAATTATATCTAAAGCTCCCTGCCTGAAAAAATTAAGTGTAAAGATTCCGTCACTAAATGAACTTAATAAATCTTTTTTAGTTTTTCTGTGCCTCTGGTGGGGGAGATCTATGTAACAGGCTCCGATTGTTTCGGGTACGACGCGTAAATAAGTATCCCATTTTGACCCGACTTCCATTCCGAGACCGTGAACAAGTATGGAGGCTTTTGACCTTTTTTCTGTATCTTTAAGTAAGAGGTAAACATTATCGTTTGTTTTATTAAAAGTATTGACTTCGGAGCGGAATCTAATTTCAAAAAGGTTGTTTTTTAATTTGTTTTTTTTAAATGAGGGCGTTTCTTCGAAAATATTTTTGGGAAGTAACATTGACTGAACTCAAAAAATCAGTCAATCCAGTATAATATTCTTCCGCAGTTTGGGCAGGTGATAACGGATTTATTCTGCTGTTCAGGGGATATCATCTGTGTGGGCAGAAGTAAATAACACCCCTGACATATGTTGTTTACCACTGGAACTACGGCGCTTCCGTATCTTTTGGTCAGTCTGGTGTATTTTCTATAGATGTGGTCTTTTAGTTGAGACACGATACTCGCTCTCGCTTCCTCCATTTTTTTTATATTGTCCATCTCAAAACCAACCTCTTCTTCTTTTATTCTATCCTTACGTAAAATATCCAGTTCCTGCAGGGAAATTAAAAGTAAAAGTTGTTTATCCATCTACACTCCAAAAAGTTTACTGAGTTCGGTTTTAAAATCTTCTTCATTTTTTACCGAGAATAATTTTTCGTCAGCAGAAATTTCATTAAAAGTTTCTGCTATTTTACCCAATAGTATTAGATATTCTCTTTTGTATGCGTAAGGAGGAGCAACTAATAAGAAAACTAGATTTACCTTTTTTTTATCCTGAGCGTCAAAATTTATTGGTTTCTTAGGGCGACCAATTGCTACCATTAACTCTTTGATTACCAGGCTTCTTGTATGAGGTATTGCTATACCGTTACCTATACCGGTAGAACCGATTTTTTCCCTCTGGATAACAGCGTTTATAAGCATTTCTTCTTTATCTTTATCAACTTTTAGGGTTTTTACTAATTCGTTTATTATTTGGAATTTTTCTTTGGCGTCGACGTTTAACCTTATTTCCGCTTTTTCGAGTATTTTTTTGATTAGGTTTTTTTCCATAACTAATTTAAGTATAATGACCTTTGACCAGTTGTCAATACCTGTTTTTAATACCCCCGTCTAGAAAAATATTCTCACACAGAGATGCGGAGTACACAAAGGCCAACCCACCTACATTTTGAATTATATTTATTAAAGCTCCAAAACCCTAATTTATTCTCCGAAGACTTTTTGCAAACACTTGACGTAGTTATAGACTTAAACTATATTAATTTTAAGCGGTTTAAGATTGACGGAAAATAGTTTAACCAAAAGGAGGAACATTGGAAAATAGAAGAATTTCTCTTTTTACTTTAATTCTAACATTAATAGCTTTTAAAATTTTAGCTTCTCCGATTGCTCTCAAACAAATTCAAAACGGAGTTCAAATCGAGACTAACGAGATAAATTTTAAAGTTCAATTTTATGCGGATAATATTGTTCGTGTTGTGAAATGGCTGCCTGGTGCGTCGGTGGAAAAAATGAGTTTAGTGGTGATACAGGATACTCTGCCAAACCTGCAAGTAAAGTTTAAAGAAAATAGTAAAGAAGTTATTATTAGTTCTTCAAAGATTACATTGAATGTATCAAAAAAAGACGGCAAAATCGAGTATTTAAACTCACAGGGTGAAAGCGTTTTAAGGGAAAATAGTAAAGCCGACATTACGCCGGTTGAGTATAAACATGAGAGAGCGTTCAGTCTCAAGCAAAAATTCCTTCTGACCGGGGATGAAGGAGTATACGGACTCGGACAACACCAGTATGGATATATGAACTATCGCGGGAAGAAAGTTGTGCTCGTTCAGACAAATACCGATGCGGTCGTACCTTTTCTAATTTCAAGTCGGGGATACGGAATACTCTGGGATAATTATTCCAAGACAATCTTTGAAGACAACTATAAAGAAACCTATCTCCGCTCAGACGTGGGCGATAACATCGATTATTACTTTATATTCGGTAAGAGTATGGATGGAGTTATCGCTTCTTATAGAAACCTCACAGGCGATGCTCCAATGTATGGTAAATGGGCTTATGGATACTGGCAGAGTAAGGAGCATTACGTAAGTCAAGAAGAATTGTTAAGTGTTGCTGAGGAATATCGCCGCAGAAGAATTCCCATTGATAATATGATTCAGGATTGGCAATACTGGGGCGGTAACGAGAAATGGAGCGGTATGGTATTCGATAAGGAAAGATATCCGCAGCCCAAAGAGATGATAGATTCGGTTCACAATATGAATTATCACATTATGTTTTCAATCTGGCCGGGGCTTGGACCCAATACCGAAATTTATAAAGAAATGCAGAAGAAGGGATATCTATATGATGTCGTTGGATGGGCAAGTTTTAAGTATTACGATGCTTTTAACCCCGATGCTAATGATGTTTATTGGAAATATTTGAAGAAAGGATTATTTTCAAAAGGGGCGGATGCCTTCTGGGTCGATTCTCCGGAACCGGATATTGTAAACGCGACGATGAAAGAATCCCAGGAGTACGAAATGAAAAAAGTCGGCAAAAATTATCTCGGAAGTTGGGCAAGGTACCTTAATGCTTATTCTCTTGCTATGATGGATGATTTATATGAGAATTTGAAAAAAGAAGAAGATGAAAAAAGAGTCTATATACTAACC
The DNA here is from genome assembly GCA_016930175.1 of Caldifarciminota bacterium. Taxonomy (GTDB): domain Bacteria; phylum Hydrothermota; class UBA3072; order UBA3072; family UBA3072; genus JAFGHJ01. The sequence goes on along the minus strand of JAFGHJ010000016.1, from coordinate 30,476 downwards.
CGTTCAGCATTCGCTGGTCAGCAGAGGGATGCTACCACTACATGGTCGGGTGATATCGGAGCAAGCTGGGAAATTTATAAAAAACAGATTGCTGCCGGTGTTAATTTTTGTATGTCAGGGTTACCATACTGGACTTTTGATATTGGAGCTTTTGTGATAGGCGCTTATGGAGGTGTTTTTAACGGAGGCGGTAAGGATCCGGCTTATCAGGAGCTTTACGCGCGTATGTTTCAGTTCGGAGCTTTCTGTCCTATTTTCCGCGCGCATGGTTCCGAAACTCCGCGTGAAATCTGGGAATTCGGTGAATTTACAGAATCGATGATAAAAATAGACAATTTACGCTATCGATTACTTCCCTATATTTATTCTCTTGCCTGGAAAGTCACCAGTGAAGGTTATACTATTATGCGCGGTTTACCCATGGATTTTACAGGGGATGAAAAAACTTATTGGGTAGATGACCAGTTTATGTTCGGCTCGGCTATAATGGTCTGTCCTGTAACGGAATATATGACTTATCGTCCGCCGGAACATAGTGTGCCTATAAGCCCGGAGCATTTCCGGACAGAAGACGGAAAACCGGGGATTCATGCTGAATATTATCAAGATTCGGAGTTCAAAAAACCATCTCATGAGCAGATTGAGCGGGATATCGATCATCTCTGGTATACGGGTAGACCGGATTATATGACCGATTCCGCTTTTTCCGTCAGGTGGAAAGGTAAACTAATCCCGTCTGAAACCGGTAAACATCAATTTCATTTGAAAAGTTATGATGCCAAGCGTATTATATTAGACGGAAAAGAGCTTTCCTTTGTTTACACAAGCGTAGAACAATATACGGAATCTGTCGATTTAAAAACGGGCAGGGAATACGATTTTGTTCTGGAAATGCAAAACTATTCAACTGGCGCGGCAAAGATGAAACTTTATTGGAAAACGCCTTCAATATTCAAAAAAGAACAGACCGTAGAGGAAAGAGCAGAAACGAGAGACGTTTATTTGCCTGCCGGAAGTAATTGGGTGGATTTCTGGACAGGAAAGGCTTGTTCAGGTGGAAAAACAATTGTAGCAGACGCTCCTGTTAGTAAAATTCCGTTATTTATTAAGGGGGGGTCGATAATTCCGATGGGTCCATTTATTCAGTACGCTACGGAGAAAGAAGCTGACCCGATCGAACTTCGAATATACCCGGGTGCTGACGCTAAATTTAAATTATATGAAGATGAGAACGACAATTATAATTATGAAAAAGGCATATACGCGACTATTTCTTTTTACTGGAACGATAAAAAACAGGAACTAACTATTGGTGATAGAAAAGGGTCTTTTCCGGGTATGCTTGAAGAAAGAACGTTCAAAATCGTTCTTGTGAAACACGAACATGGAACGGGAATAGAAATAACAGAGAATCCAGATAAAATTATTTTATATAAAGGCAAAAAACTTACGGTTAAAATTTAAATAAATTAAGTATGTAATACTTTTAAAACATGGAGGTTTAAATGACCCGTAGTATAATAAACGTTTTTATTGTTTTTTCTCTTATTGTAATCGGATGTGGAGGTGCAGGAGAAGAAGCTCTTTCCATCGATTCAGCTATCATTACAGGAGAATATAAAATACCGCCCTGTCCGGAGTGGCTGCACACCGCGGTATTTTACCAGATTTATCCCCAGACTTTCTACGATTCAAATGGGGACGGAATTGGTGATTTGCCGGGAATTATTCAGAAGCTAGATTATGTAAAAAGTCTTGGTGTCGACGGTTTCTGGATAAACCCATTTTTCGAATCCCCTTTCAACGATGCGGGTTACGATGTTTCAAACTATTACAAAGTAGCTCCACGATACGGCACAAACGAAGATGCCAAACGAATGTTTAATGAAGCAGAGAAACAGAATTTAAAAATACTATTCGATTATGTTATCAGTTACACGAGTTTAGAACATCCGTGGTTTCAGGAATCTGCAAAACAGGGAAAAAATAAATACTCAAATTGGTATATCTGGACTAATAATACCTGGTTAAATCCGCCGGAGGAATATAGAGCTAAATTTATCCAGGGTTACAGCAGACGCAACGGCCAATTTTTAAGTAATTTCTACTGGAACCAGCCCGCGTTAAATTTTGGATTCGCCGCGCCCTCTGAAGACTGGATGCTGCCAATTGATCATCCGGATGTTCTCGCGATGCAGGAAGAGTTGAAAAAAGTGCTACGGTTCTGGATGGATATGGGTGCTGATGGTTTTAGAGCGGATATGGCTGGCGCCCTTGTTAAAAACGCTCATATAAAAGAAGGTGACGAAGGTTTTGACAGGCGAGATGAAGGGACTGAGATGTTCTGGAATAAAATACGCAATATCATCGATAATGAGTACCCCGAAGCTTTTATGGTTGCGGAATGGTCATATCCCGCGTCAGCCCTGAATGGGGGAGGGTTTCACGCCGATTTCTATCACTGGTTTGCCGGATACAATGACCTTTTGCAGAAAGAAAGCTGGAGAATCCTGAACGGATATTCGGAAGGGCATAGTTTCTTTGATAAAGAAGGCAAAGGAGATATTACCAACTTCCTTAAAAGCTATTTAGACCAATATGAAAGAACAAAAGGAAAGGGTTATATCAATCTTCCGCTTGGCAATCACGATCTTTCAAGGCTCAATATTAAACGTTCAACAGAGGACATTGAGATTATCTTCGCTTTTTCTCTTACAATGCCGGGAGTTCCCTTTATCTTTTACGGCAACGAAATTGGCATGCGTCAGCTTTACGGATTGCCCTATGTTGAAGGCGCTTATAAGCCAAGAGCGGGTGGCAGAACTCCTATGCAATGGAGCAGAGGTATAAATAAAGGGTTTTCAACTGCTTCTCCTGAGAAATTGTATTTGCCGGTTGATACCGCAAATGATGCTCCCAATGTGACAGATCAGGAAGGTGACCCGAATTCATTGTTGAACAGGGTAAAAAAGTTAATTAAATTAAGAAAAGAAGAAAAAGCTTTAGCCGCGTACGCCGAATTCGTACCTGTGTATGCCAGAGAAAGTACATATCCGTTTATTTATGCCCGAGCCTGCGATGATGAAATGATACTGGTGATTCTAAACCCGGCTGGCAAAGAAGCAAAAGCTAATTTTAAATTAAATCCTATAATAAATAGTTATGAAATATTAGCGGGTACAGAGATGCAAATAGAGGGCAATGGGGAAGAGTATAATGTTATAGCTCCGGGACAGAGTTACGCTATATATAAACTCGTGAAATAAACGGAAAATTTTTATTTCACTGCTATATCTACCGAAGCAGATTCTAATCCTTCGGAATTAGCGTAAAGGGAAACTTTCCCGCGCTTTTCTTTTGCCTGTACGACTACAAGACACTTTCCGTTGAAGGCTTTTCTGTAATTTGCTTTAAAAGGCTCGTGACTTGTCTGGCATCCGTTGTCGACTCCGGCAATAAAGCCTTCTCCCTGTATGTCAAAATTTATAAGGTTGTCAGCGTGGGGGACAAGTGTCCCTTCATTATCAACCACTTTTACAGTTACAAATGAAAGATCTCTTCCGTCAGCACTAATATGGTTACGATCCACCTCAAGAACAATCTTTGCCGGTTCTCCAGCAGTTTTTATCTCTTTTACAAGCGGCTTTTTGCCTTCTTTTGTCGCAATGGCTCTTATTGTTCCGGGTGCGTAGATTAACCGCCACACTAATTTATAATCATCTTCAGTTTTTTGTTTCTTTCCAAGCGAGTTTCCATTCAAGAAAAGTTCCACTTCATCATAATTGGTGTAAGCCCATACATCTATTATACTTCCCTCCTCCCAGTTCCAGTGAGGAAAAACATGCAAAATGGGTCCATCTGTCCATTCGCTAGCGTAGAAGTAATAGCCGTTCTTCGGAAAACCTGCTAAATCCATAATGCCAAAATACGAGCTGCGTGCAGGCCAGTCGTAGGGGGTGGGCTCTCCCAGATAATCGAATCCGGTCCATATATACATACCGGAAATAAAATCATATTTTTTTACTATTTTCCAGGTTTCTTCATGGGTGGTGCCCCAGGGAGTACTGCAGTTGTCGTAAGAAGAACATGTGTAATCAGGGTTTCCGTCCAGTAAAGGTAAGTCCCATCTGGGAGGCCAGCGTCTTATGCTGTCCGAAGGCATATCGTACGAGCCACGGGTTGCCAGGGCTGAATTTGTTTCTGAGGCTATAAAAGCTTTTCCCGGATATATTTTTGGAATTTCCGGATATTTCTCATGGCTATAGTTATAGCCTATTATATCCAGAGCGCCAGACTTGATAACCGGATTTGAATGGTCTGTACTATTACAAGCCGATGTGACAGGACGCGTTGGGTCGAGATTTTTTACTATAGATGCAAGTTTTTTTGCGATTACCGAACCGCTGCTGTCTTCTTTATTCCATTGCTCTATAACTTCATTTCCTATACTCCAGATGAAAACACTTGGATGGTTTCGATCTCGTCTAATTAAATCTTCCAGGTCTTTTTTATACCATTCTTTAAAAGCGAGATGATAGTCGAATTCAGTTTTGCTCTTTTCCCACATATCGAATGCTTCATCCATTACAATGAATCCCATCTGGTCGCATAAATCCAATAGTTCGGGTGCGGGTGGATTGTGTGAAGTACGAATGCCGTTACACCCCATTTCTTTTAATATCTCAAGCTGACGTTCAATTGCACGCGTGTTTACAGCAGTTCCCAGACATCCAAGGTCGTGGTGGTTGCATACACCTTTAATTTTAACCGGTTCTCCGTTAAGTGAAAAGCCCTTTTCGGAATCGAAGTTAAAATATCGGATACCAAAAGGTGTTTCATAGTCGTCCAGTATTTTTCCCTCATACTCGATTTGAGAGACAGCTTTATACAGGTAGGGATTTTCAATCGACCATAAATTCGGATTTTTTACCAATATTTTTTGTCCAACAGGTGTAACTGAATCTTCTAATATTATCCCGGAAGAAGCAACACTTGCGACTTGTCTTCCTTTTGCGTCATAAATAGCCGTTTTTAAAGTTATTTGCTGTTTTTCTACTGATTTTTTTCTTATGTTTGTTTTAATGTTAATCTCAGCTGATTTTTTGGTAATTTGCGGTGTTGTAATAAATGTTCCCCAATGGTCCACAAAAATCTTATTTGTATGAACTAAGTAGACATTTCTGTAAATTCCCGAACCAGAATACCATCTCGAATTTGGTTGGTGAGAATTATCGACCTTTACCGCGATTACATTCTCTTTTTCGCCGTAATTAAGATGAGGAGTTAATTCATATCTGAAAGAACTATAACCGTATGGTCTTTTTCCGAGATAATGCCCGTTTATCCACACTTTGCTGTTTTCATAAACGCCGTCAAAGTCAATAAAAATCAACTTATCTTTGTCGGTTTCAGTAATCGTAAATGTCTTTCTGTACCAACCTGTTCCTCCGGGCAAAGCTCCTCCACCGGGGGTGGCAGGATTTTCTTTGTTAAACTCTCCTTCGATACTCCAATCATGAGGCAAATTTAGTAGCCGCCAGTTAGAAGCGGCAAGTTTGGATTTCTCAATGTCATTAATTTCTCCCAGATAAAATTCCCAATCTTTACAAAAATTTTCGGTTATTCTTGTTTTTGGAGGGATACTGGTACAATGGCTGAGAAATATAACCAACAAGAAAGAAAGAGATATTATCTTGAAATTTATTTTAATTCTCATAAATAGAACTCCTTCAATATTCTTTTAATCCATTTTAACAGACTTTTCTGAACCGTCATATTTTAATATTTCATTGGGTTTAATATTAAAGTCAAGTTTTATATTCTTTTCTTTAGAAACCCAGATGACCTTAATAGTCCTTATCTCAGGCATTCCCGGAAATTCACCCTGTCTTTTTCCGATTGTAAGGGTATGTGTTTTTTCGTCATATTTAAAAGGTATAATTGAAAATGCGCCTTTTTCATAGTTATAATTCACATTCTCGTCTTCATACAGCTCAAAAGAAGCATCAGCACCTGTATAAACATATAAGATTAAAGGATCAGCGGGTTTTTCAGTTGAATACTGTATTTCGGGACCGAATGGAATAATAGAACCCTCTTTTACAAAAATCGGTATATCGGTGTAGGGTGCGGAAGCAATGATTGTTTGCCCGCCTTCTAAATATTTCCCGGATTGGAGTTCATACCAGCCTGTTCCCTTAGGTAGATAGACGGCGCGTTCCCGTGCTTTGTACTCAGTTACGGGATTAATCAGGAGGGCTGGACCAAACATATATTGATTTCCGATATTTAATACTTTCTCATCATATCCAAAATCCATAACAAGAGCGCGCATTATTGTATAATCCTTTTGTGTAACCATGCCTGTCAGAGAATAAATATAAGGCATTAGCCTGTAACGTAATTTATCATAATATAACATCGACTGGTAAGCGGGATGGTCAGGAGGTGCGACGTAAAAAATTTCACGATAAGGATATTCCCCGTGTACTCTAAATAACGGACAAAACGAAGCGAACTGGAACCATCTTGTCATCAATTCTCTCCATTCGATGAGATCTTCGCCTTTTGCATCCATGTAACGAGGTTCGACAGCAAATCCACCGACGTCCGTTGTCCAGTAGGGGATACCTGATAAACAGAAATTTAATCCGGCGGGAATCTGCGCCTCAAGGTCGTACCATCGTGCCGCAACGTCGCCGCTCCATGTCGCTGAAGCGTATCTCTGCTGTCCGGGGAAAGCCGACCGAGTTAGAATAAACACTCTCTGGTCGGGTTTAGTTTCGCGCTGGCTTTCATAAACTCCTTTTGAATTCATTAAAGAATAGGTGTTTCTATAGCTTGCTCCAGTCCCAATAGCAGTGGGGTGCATGCGCAGACGGGTTTCCTCCCTTGAAAGGTTAGATTGAATATCCGGTTCGGTACAATCCAGCCACCAGGCATCAAATCCCTTACTGAACAGATGTTCGTTTATTTGTTTCCAGAATAAATCTCGAGCTCCTTTGCTGTACGGGTCGTAGAATGTTGAAACATATCCCGGACCAACCCAGTCTTTTTGTTCTTTTTCTACGTTCCGCATATAGAGCCATCCTTTTTTCCTGAATTCTTCATAGTTTTTAGTTCCGACATAAAATTTTGGCCAGACAGATATCATAATGTGAGTGTTAAGTTCATCGTGAAGCTCGCGTACCATGCCGTCGGGATCGGGATATCGGGTGGAATCGAATTCGTGAGAGCCCCATTTATCTTCCTCCCAGTAAAACCAGTCCTGAACTATATTGTCGAGAGGTATCTTGCGTTTACGGAATTCCCTCGTGACCGATAGCAATTCTTCCTGTGTCTGGTAACGTTGTCTGCACTGCCAAAGGCCCATAGCCCACTTTGGCATCATAGTTGCCTTACCTGTGATTGTACGGTATCCTTTTATTACTTCATCGGGATTATCACCATAAATAAAGTAATAGTCGATTCCGTCGGCTACTTCCGAATAAAGAGATAAACTATTTTTATATAATTCTTCTTCAGGGGTGAGATGTTTAAGCCCGATGAATCCTCCGTTCGGGATCCATTCTATTTTTATTGAGTAACGTTTTCCGACTTCCATCGGCAGTTCCAGTAGATGTGTCCAGGGTAGCCAGTTTTGCCGCCATGCGTTGACAACGAGTTCTCCGTTTAACCACATCTTTATATAATTTGACGAGTAGAGCCTGAATTTATGAACGCCGGGTTCTTTACACTCGATTTCTCCGCTCCAGCGGATACTGCCTGTATTTGTGTTGAAACTTTCGGGAACAGTATCGTGTACGTCGATAAATTCGTACTCTATTTTCGATTTCCTTCGGGACGTTAAGAGCGATTTAAAATTTGATTCCTTGAAGTACTCGCACACGAGCCCGCCCTCTTTACCTTCCTTATCGTATAATTTTAGCGATGACAACGATTGATAATCACGAATATCTCCGAATTTAGTCCTTGAATTGTTATCCCAGAGTATTCCGTAATTTTTACTGGAAACTAAAAAAGGGACGGCAACAACAATATTATACTGCCATAAGTCTACGTCGTGCCCTTTGTAGTTCATAATATTGTTTTGGTGCTGTCCTAATCCGTAAAATGCTTCACCCTCGGGTGAGTTAAAAATCTGTTGAATGTGATAGGTTTTTTCTCCCATGACTTCCGCTGGTGTAATTATTTTGCTGTTTTCTTGTTTTTCCTCGAGAATTAACTGACCGTTTGCGTTATAGAAAACGATAGTACCTTTTTCCCTTTGGACTTTAACCATGACTTTAGAAGTGGAAAGTACGATTTCACTATCTTTCTCTTCAAGCGACCACGGTACTGCTTCCCAGTAGGTTTTATCGACCATAAGACTGGTATAATTTGAAAAGTACTCTTCCGGAAAGAAATAATAATTAATAATATCTCTAAGGCATAATTGCCAAGGCACATATGTCCATTTATCTGTTATCATGACAGGACGGGTAGCAGTTACACGAATAATATTCTCGGAACATACCTGAATTCTAATTAAGCTGGGATCAGTCGGATTTTCGCTTTTAAGTCTAATCATAACGCCGTCAGATATCTTTTTATATTCACAATTTAGTCCGCCAATTAAGACTGAAAGCATAAAATAAAATAGTACTTGTGATTTCTTTATTTCAATTCGCAATGCAAAACTCATGGCGAGTTCCTCTCTTGGACTACCCTTAAATTTCTAACTGAACTGTATAACCTTAGAATGATACCCCGAGTGTTACCCTGTTTACCAGGTCAAAAGCACCGAATGCGCTGTAGGCATAATCGAGCTTAATCCCTTTCGTATATAGACCTACACCGGCGCACAGTCCTTCTTCGGAATAATTAAACTTATAGCCTGCTCTCAGTGTTAGTAAACCTATGTTGTATTCTCCTCCAATTAGTATTCTTTCAGTATAATCCCTTGGATGAACAGCATCGATAGCTAAAAGGAGTGATTGCCCCTGATGTTCTCCGAATAAGTCCAGAATATCCATACCCACTCCTATTTTGAATGTAAGTGGGAGTTGGAACCCGTATTCCTCATATTTGACTGCTCCGGAGAAATTGCGAACAGACATACCAAACCGGAAACTTTTGAATCCGGGATAAAAGATGGTGCCCAGGTCATAAGCTATTGTGGAGAGTTCGTTTATCTGGGTTCCTATCCATGTGGAATCCCCTAGCGGATTCTGATACTCCATGGGGTTGGAACCGAGATGTTGATACGCGTATTTAACATGAGCTCCTATCATAAATTTATCCGTGAATTTACGACCATATGCTAAACCCATGGAATATGCGCTTACCTCAACAGGATCTGTATCTTCATAGCCCCGTTCGTTATCCGCAACCACGGTTCCGAAAATATCGCCATAATCGGGAGCTGGAATAAGACTCAAGCCAAAATTTCCCCATACGCCACCGTTTACAGCTATACCAATAGCATTATATGATATCTCGGCGAACCACTGTGTTCTGGAAACAGTCATATCAAACGTCTTAGCTTCCATCTGAGCAATACCCGCAGGGTTATGGAAAATAGCGTTAGCGTCATCTGAAATAACAGTGTATGCTTCAGCCATAGCAGCGGGCCTTGCTCCTACACCAACATCGAGAAACTTAAACCCCGTCTGTCCCAGCTTGCTGATAGCAAATGATTGAAGAGGTGTGATAAGAATTAAAGTCAATATTAATAAAAATCCTATTAGTTTTTTCATCGTTCCCCCCTTACCTGACTATTACAAATTTTACGTTCTTGCTTTCGCCTTCAGGAGTTACTATATGCGCAATATAGATACCGCTCACAACCATCTGCCCTGAGTTTGTCGTTAGATAGTGTTGACGGGTTGCATCCGACCACGCCTCTCCTCCGGAACCATCCGTGTGGTTAAGAGTTTTTACAAGATCGCCAGTTTCATTATAAATATCAATAGTACATTCCGGGGGCAGGTTTACGAACATGAGTTTGTAAGGAGTATTTATAAATTGCAGATCCGCCTCTCCGGCTTTCATGCTAAAAGGATTTGGAACAACTCGAATACTATCAAGATACTCGCATGCCGGAGCGTTAAGTGTCGTTGAAACAGTGGTTCTTGTAAGCCAAATGCTGCTTTCGAGAGGTTCAGTTGTTCCATTATAATCCGTTTCTCCACCATCATCAAATGCAGCTATATAATAATAATAGTCCTGTCCTCTCTGTGCCGTTATATCGTCAAATGAATGTTCGATTGACCCACTATATGTGACATCTCCGCCAGGATTTCCGCCGCCGCACTGATATATAAGTTCCCATTGACCTATGAGGTTGCCTCCTTTGAAGGCGGGTCCGGGGTTACCCAGAGCCCTGTATACTTTGTATCCCGCAAAATCTGAAACCTCTTCGGATTGAGTTCCCCAGTTGAGTTCTATATGAGTCGGTCGTGAAGCAACCTCGAAGAGTTCGGGTGGTGGGGGAGGAACAGGAGCGCTGTACCCATTATCAAAGTTCCATTGAGCTGCAAGAGCGTTTAGTTTTACGGAATCCAATACAGAATAAATCCATTCATCTTTTGCCAGAGTTGCTGAATCCGTAATAGGATCCGGAGCCCCTTCCCAGATTTCGGGATGTTCATACCATTTGTGTGGACAATTGGGTTCTCCATCGTAGCGAAGAGTTCCATTCAACCATGCCTGACCAACATCGTAACGGGTCTGGGCATCCAGTCCTCCTAAAGCAAGAACCTGTACCAGCCTTATAGAATCGCCTATCTCGAGTTGATATGGGCCAAAACTACTCTGTGCCGGTGCATGCCAGACCGTATACCAAGATATATCAGTGGGTACGGCACCCGGTAAGTCAGCAGACGGGACGTTATGGTAGGTATTGGGGAAAGGATCGCCTATCCAGTAATGCATAGGATCAGAAGCTGGTATATCCTGCATAAGATACATGTCATCCTGATATAAAGGATCGGGGTTTACCGTTTGTCCATATTTCATTACATTATAAACTACTTCCCATTCCGCTTTAGAGTGTTCACCCGAGTGATACTTGAATGGTGCGTCGTTACAGTCGCAGTTGCTGTTACTTCTGGGCTGGATTGAGTCGTCTGCTGCCGGATTATTTGGAAACTGGTTTTCCACAGGATGAAGACCATCACTGGTTTTAGGCGCGAATATGGTGGCGCAAGTGATGTTTGTCGATTCGTCAATATAACCGCGGCCGTATTCGCCGGAACATTGAGCCCAGGAAAGACCCAGCGCCCAGGTTCCGGGCATGGCTCCTCCGGGTATTGGAATGGTATACCAGAATTGAGCTCTAAGAGGCATTGAATCGAGCTGTTCGGGTGTTACTCCCCACCAGTCAGTCCATGTGTTCGTTCCCCAGTCTACCTCCATTGGCATGAACTGTGCCTGTCTCGTTATATACAGGGAATCGAGACTTTCTCCGTCAAGCTCGATTTCTTCATCTTCGTCGGTATTCCCTGTATTTATAAAAGTCCAGTCGTAAACAAGGTAGTCATCGTGATTCTTACCTGTCCATACTAAATATCTTGCGTGGATATCGAGTCCCATCCATGTTCCGATGTAAGATTCCACTATTGCATCAGCCGTACATTCGGTGTTTTTACCAAAGTTTTTAATGTGTTCGGCATCGACTCTTTCTCCGGACATTACTGGCGGTTGAAGAGGTACTCCATCTACAATCACCTCAGGCGGTTGATATCTGTAATACTTACGAATCATCGTTCCGCCTTCTCCAGGACGAGAAAACATCTTTTCGGGAGCCTCATATACCTGATACTCACCGAAGGGTGCACCAGCGAGCCTGATTCTTCTACCATCAGGGTCGGCCACTAAAGAGTCGGGACCCTGCCAGTTTACCACTCCCAGGCGAAGACCAAAACAATGACAAATGTTATAATATTCCTCGTCAACTTTTGGATAGGCTATCGACAAACGGTTAGTTCCTTCGGTCTGGCGACCTGTCGCCATGACTTTTAGCCAGAAGTTATTAACTTTAAGTTCTCTCTTAAAATCAGCATTGGCTTTTGGGGGACAAATGAGTATTTCAATCAAGAAGATAGCAAGTAATATATAGAAAGACCTTTTCATTATTCTTTCCTCCTTTTATCTTTATACTTTAAAAGTCCATTTTGAGTCCAAAAACAAACGTTCTAGGATGGTGGAATGCCAGGAAAGTGATATTCGGATCGTTAATATATGGTTTCTCGTCGCTATTGAGGTCTCCGACTTTGTCATTACCAGCTTCATATTGGGGGTAGAGTTCGAATATCGGATCATCATATATCTTCAACTTCAATGAATTCAGATAATCTGTTTTATCATCTCCGGGCCCAAAGCCATTAGGGTCTAAATACTTCCAGTCAAGGAGATTCTGAACTTCCATGAAAACATTCATATTTACACCGGCGTATGAGATTGTCTTGTTAATTTTGGCATTTAAGTTTCTCCAAGGCTGCCATTGTAAATTATTCTGAAACCTTGGTAATTCGATGTTTATAGGCCAGTTTTCATACCATCCGGCTTCCCACTCATATAAGAAAGAAAGATTAAATCTTCTAAAGATTGGTCCCCATTCGTAGGGGGAAGAGAGTTGGAGAAAAACATTCATTCTTGGTTGAGGAAGAGGTGTCTCCTGTATGGGGTCTCGCAAGCCCTCTTGTTGGTTAGTAGCTTGATCTTCATAGTAATGTTCTCTTCCAACCGTTCCTGAAGTTTTTACCATATAATCGTAGTTTATCCAGCCTTTAACAAATCTGCCGTATGATTTCTCGAATCTCAGTTCAAAACCTCTAATATCTTCATAGTTTTTATTCTCAACGGTCGAATATAATACATCACTAAAATAACTTTCGTATTGAACCCAGGCCGTCTGCCTGTCTACGTCCTTATAATAACCCGCCAGGTGGACCCTGAACATTTCTTTTATATTAAAGTCAGCTCCCAGTTCATAGGCAACAGTCTTCGGCATAGCAGCGGAAGGATTGCCTATTGCCGCCATGGGATCAGCAAGTTTTCCGAAGTGCATTAAATACATCTCTTTGGAAGGAGCCATTGAATAGAAATGACCGTAGTTGAAGTACAATTTCGCGTTCTCAGAAATTGGATGTGAAATTCCTATTCGGGGACTCCACTGCGTCTGACTTTCCGCCGGTTCCATTATTTCGGAAGGCGGACTGTCTGACCTTAGAGTGTCCTTAAGCTCAGATGTTAAAACCTGTGCATATCGTTCAAGAGTCGGCCACTCACAGTTAGGATTGTTGTAATCCATTCGAATACCAATGTTTGCGATAAAACCTTCGAACTCAAGCTTATCCTGAAGATATGCCCCGCCTCTTATAGGTTGATGGTTCCATTCGATAACCCAGCCTTCACCGCCCGCATAGCCCGGGAAGTTTTTTTCTGCGTACGTATACATATCATCATAGTTAAAAATAAAACCGCTTTTTATTTCATTGGATCTATTTATCTGGCTTGTAATATCAAACTTGAGATTGTAAGTAGAAATCGAGGAAAGATCAATCTGACAGGCACCATTTCCTCCTGTAGCGGTGCCATCAGGATTTATTTTAGAATCATCGTAAATATATCCAAAGGGGACCTCTGTAACTTCGATTCCACTTGGAAGTGTGTAGGTCATAATCGTATCTCTTTCAGGAAGTGCAGCTACACCCGGGTCTATAAATTTTTGAAATGTGGTTTGGTCGGTATCAACACCAAAGATGCCGTTACATTTATTCTCGGAATCAATATGAGTAAATCTCAATTCATAAAATGTGTTTGGGCTTAAAGCATGACTGATTGAAACTCCCTGCATATTTTTATCGATTACTGCCGGAGAAAAAGCAATTGGGTAGTAGAGAGTGTTAAGACCCCATTCCCCATCTACATATTCTGAACTTTCCTTATGGAATACATCGTCTCCGCTCAGGAAAAAGCCTCCCGGATCCCCTTTACCATAAGAGCCTCCACCCAGGATACCGACACTTCCTCCCGATTTTTCTCCGGTTGCGTACGATCCGAGAGTATAAATTACTTCTTTCATAGCTTCTGCAGAAACTTTTATATTTTTACTTAAATGAGATGTAAGTTTAAAACTTGTATTCCAATTATGATAGAAATCATAACCCTGGGTAACGGGAAGGCCAAATTGCTGATAATCGGTGCGGTAGGAAGATAGAAATGCGAGATTACCAAGATATTTTCCTATAAGAGGTACGGGTCCGCCGAAAGCACCATCTACATTCCAGTCAGGTTCATCTCCATAAGATCTGTCCCTTGGATAACCATTGTAATTATCGGGAACCAAATCTAAAACCCCTTCCGCGCAGTGAGTCCAGATAAATAACTCATGAGCCTGTTCCGGTGTCATGCCATTTGCCGGCCCAAAAGTATTCCATCCTTCCCATTTTCCTTTTCTATATTTATTAACTGTATCCTGACCGGCTTCCGTTCCATACTCATTATACCATGCTTGGTACCCATCAAATGCTACATTCATGCCGGTGGAATCCAGAGTGGTTGTATCAAGATATGGTCTCAGCATGTAATTATTCCACTCGAATACCGAAGGTCCACTGTGTTTCATTTGTGCGGGTACGTATCTAAAGTTAACCGCGCCATGATATTCATTAAAAGACGGGTCTTTGGTTATAATATTAACAACTCCAGAACGTACATTACCATATTCGGCATTAAATCCGCCTTTTACAATATTTAACTCTTTAATAGTAGAAATATTGGGTTCCATCAACATGGAATTAGAACGGTTATCAACAAGCATCAGACCATTAGCCATAAAGGCAGTCTGATCCATACTGCCGCCTCTAACCTCCCAATTATGCACTCCGGACTGCAAATTCACGTAGTCGCCTATATTCATTACCAATGGAACTGCTTCTATTTCTTCTGACTTTGCGCTCACTATACTTGAGGATACATCCATTTTGATAATTTCAGCTTCAGCGCTTACAGTAATACCTTCTCCCGGAATTACAGTGGATTCAAGTTCAAATCTGATTTGGGTCGTGTGATCGGTCGTTATCTCAACGCCGGTCTTCGTTACACTCTTATATCCCATCATGCTTGTCTGGACATCATAGATGTCCGGAGAGATATTCAGGATGTAAAAATACCCGTCCAGATCAGTCGCCGCACCCATAGTAGTTCCCCTAATTAAAATATTAGCCCCCGGTAGAGGTTCGCCCGTTTTAGCATCAACAACAAGACCGGCAATCTTTCCGGTAGAAGCTGCTTTTGCGATTGGACTGTAGGCAAGTAGAGATAAAATAACCAGTGCCCCTACTATAATCCACCTGGGTAACGAATCTCTTCCCCTTCTCGTACCTTTCATAAAACCCTCCTTTCATTAGGTTTTACTAAATTCTTTAAAATCGAGAACTTAGATATAGCAAATTTGACAACAACGCTTTTTCTAACTTGAATTACCGATACGCTTGTAGAAAGACTCAACTTTATTACAACCCCCTGAAAATTTAGGTTAATTATCCGAAAGTTTAACCAATCCTTAGAAGTAGAAAAAAAAATCTTTATCCTTATCAACTTATAATCTTTATCCTTACCTAAATTAAAAAAAATTTTCAAATATTATAATGAAAGAAAATTTTTTTGCAAGGGTGTTTTTTTTGGGGAGTGTTCTCAGTGAGTTCTTTTTTTCTCTGTGTTCTCTGTGGTAAAAAAGATGTAATTTTTCCATTTGACAAATGAGAAAAAAAATATATATTGTTCAAAGGAAAAAGGAGATTAACATAGACTTTCAAACCGTTTATTTAAAATTAGAGGAATTCTGGGCAAAAAAGGGTTGTACAATCGGTCTTCCGTACACTTCTGAAGTCGGAGCGGGTACTTTTAATCCTTTGACTTTTTTCGGATCGTTAGGAAGAGAACCTTTGAATGTAGCCTATATCGAAACTTCAAGAAGACCGAAGGACGGCAGGTACGCCGAGAATCCAAACCGCATGCAGCAGTTCCAGCAGTACCAGGTGATTTTAAAACCAGCTCCTTACGATGTACAGGATTTATACCTCAAGAGTCTTGAATATATTTCTCTGGATATCGGTAAACATGATATACGTTTTGTTGAAGACGACTGGGAATCTCCGACTCTCGGAGCCTGGGGCCTGGGTTGGGAAGTCTGGCTGGACGGGCAAGAAATCACTCAATTTACATATTTTCAGCAGGTGGGAGGCATAAACCTCGATCCTATTTGCGCCGAATTGACTTATGGATTGGAACGAATTGCTATTCTTCTTTCCGGCTCTAATTCGGTTTTTGACTTACCGTGGTCGGAGAGTAAGACCTGGGCAGATTTGAATAAGGAGCAGGAATATCAATTTTGTGTTTATAATTTCGATGAAGCTGATGTGAATGCTCTTTTTAATTATTTCAATGAATGTAAAAGCGAAGCTGTAAGATTAATTAATAAAAATTTACTTTATCCGGGTTATGATTTCGTCATAAAAGCTTCGCATACTTTTAATCTTTTAGATGCTCGCGGAGCTCTTTCTGTCGAGCAGAGGAATAATCATATACTCGAAATAAGAAAATTGGCGAATATGGCGGCTAAAAAATGGATAGAGATGTACTCATAGAAATTGGAACGGAAGAAATCCCGGCGGGATATTTAGAGAACGCTATTTGCTCTTTTAAAAAGGGTCTTGAGACGTTATTTCTTTCAAATAAAATTTCTTATTCCAAAATAGAAAAATATTATACGCCAAGGAGATTGGCGGTTATAATAAAGAATATCGCTCTGAAACAGGGGAAAGTTGTAACTAAAATAAAAGGACCGCCTGCGGCACTTGCTTATAAGGACGGAAAACCTACAAAAATGTTAAAAGGTTTCGCTTCATCTAAGGGTGTATCCGTTGATTCTTTAAAAATCGAAACTATAGGCAAAAAAGAATGTGTGGTTGCGGAAATTGAAGAGGATATACGAAGTACAGAGGATATTATCTGTGAAAATTTAGTTTCCGTGATAAAGGCGATCGAATTTCCTAAAAAGATGCGCTGGGAGAAAACCAATTTTTCGTTCGCAAGACCAATAAGATGGTTTGTTGTGATTTTAGGTTGTAAAGTATTATCGGTTTCGGTCGCCGGAGTTAAAAGTTCAGACACTACTTTTGGAAACCGTTTAATTTCAAATAATAAAATCAAAATCAATCCTTCAAATTATAAAAAGAAACTTAAAGATTCTCATGTTATTGTGGATCCAGGGGAAAGAAAGAAACTTCTTAGAAGCTTGATTGAAAAAGAAGTAAGTAAGATTAAGGCTAAGCCTATTTTCTCTCCGGGTCTTCTTGATGAAGTTTCAAACTTGATTGAATATCCTTTTGTAATTCTCGGTTCTTTTGATAAAAAGTTTCTTACATTGCCGGATGAAGTTGTGATTTCCGCGATGGAAACTCATCAGAGATATTTTCCGGTAAGGGAAGACTCGAAACTCATGCCGAATTTTATTTCCGCAATAAATAATAAGCCAAATAAAGAAATTATTAAAGGCAACGAAAAAGTCCTTACCGCAAGGCTGGAAGACGCGAAATTTTACTGGGAAGTCGATAGGAAAGTACCAATTAAAGAAAGAATATCAAGATTATCCGGTATAAAATGGCATAAAAATTTAGGAAATTTGTTGGAGAGAACAGAGAGGCTTGAAAAATTGAGTAAGTGGATAGGGGAGAGGGTGGATAAGATTGACCTGAAAGTCGTTAAAGAAGGGGCAAGGCTTTCCAAAGTAGATTTGACTACTTTAATGATAAGAGACGGTAAGGAGTTCACAAATTTAGAAGGTTATATAGGCTCTGAGTATGGCAGAGCTGAAGGGCTACCGGAAGAGATTTGTAGAGTAATAGAAGACCATTATAAACCCAGAAATATAGAAGATGAACTTCCCCGTTCAAAAGAGGCGGCGGTTGTCTCTCTCGCGGACAGAATCGATTTAATCGTCGGAAGTTTTTTAGCCGGAGAAAAGCCTACAGGCTCCAGGGATCCTTTTGGTTTGCGTCAGGCTATGACCGGTTTTATTAAAATATTATTAGAATTTGAACTCGCTTTTCCTCTGGATGAACTGATTAAAAAAGATCTTGAGTTGTTTTCGGCTGGAAAAAATAAGGAAATATTTGAGGAAATCAAACGATTTATTATAGAGAGAGTAGGGGGGAGCCTTCAGAGTAAAGGAATCAGGTATGATATCGCGAATGCTGTTCTTTCGGAGAAGTGGAGTAATATTTTCGATGCGTATCTTGTTGCTAAATCTATGATGGAAGTTAGAAAAGACGAGGCAGAGTTCGAAAAACTTGTTATTGGGCAGAAGAGAGTTTCTAATATCTTGGAGGCTAAAAATCCCGGGGAAGTAAAAAAGGCGCTTTTGAAAGAAAAAGAAGAAAAAGAATTATTCGAAAAGGCAAAAGAGATAGAACCGGCTTTAAAAAAATTCATAGATAAAAGAGATTATACCAAAGGAATAAATCAGTTGAAGAAAATAAGACCGTATATCGATAATCTTTTTGATAATGTCTTAGTAATGACTGATGATGCAAATTTAAGAAACAATAGGTTGGCGCTTCTTTATTATGTAAGAAGTTTATTTCACCTTTTCTGTGATTTCGAAGAAATAATTATTGATTGAAGAGTAAACCGCACAAAGAAAATCTCACACAAAGACACAAAGAACACAAAGTTTTTTCCTTTTTAAGCTAATATCCAAAAGCTAAAGGCTAAGAGCTTCGTTTATAATATTTAACTTCCTAACTGTACCACCATGTGCATGAACTCTCCCAGGTAACGGAAAACCCTCACTTGACAAAGATCAAAAAATCTGTATAATTAAACATAGTCAAGAAATCAACCAGCAATAAGAATTTTATGAAGGATTTTTTTATATAAATAATAAAACTTAGTAAAAAAATTAAAAGGAGGAGGAAGATATTATGAGAAAGTCATTAGGAGTATTATTGGTAGCAGTGTTGCTTCTCGGAATTATTGGTTGTGCGAGCAATCAGGCAAAGGGTACTGTTATTGGAGCAGCAGCCGGAGGAGTAGTCGGAGGTCTTATTGGTAAGAAAGCTGGAAATACTGCACTGGGTGCTATAATAGGTGCAGCAGTTGGCGGTGCAGCTGGTAATTATATAGGCAATTATATGGATAATCAGGCAGAGGAAATGAAGCAAGACATTGCCGGAGCAAAGATTGAGCGAGTTGGCGAAGGCATTAAAATTACCTTTGATTCGGGTTTATTGTTCGACACAGGCAAAGCTGCTTTAAAAACAGCAAGCAGGGAAAATTTGTCTAATCTTGCCAGAATTCTCAATAAATATAAAGATACGAATATATTGCTGGAAGGGCATACTGATTCCGATGGTTCGGAAGAGTATAACCTGCAGTTATCCCGTTCGAGAGCTAACGCGGTTGCTAATTATCTTGAAAGTTTACAAGTAGATCCTACCCGTTTCACAATAATGGGATATGGTGAGCAGCAGCCTATAGCGAGCAATGAGACAATGGAAGGTAAAGCACAGAACCGCAGAGTTGAAGTCGCAATCTTTGCCAACGATAAACTTAAAAAGATTGCCGAAAAGGAAGCAGGTTAATTCAATAATTTTTATTTATTAGAAAAGAGGAGATTTATATAAGTCTCCTCTTTTTTTATGTTGACATTAGCTAAAAAATCAATAAGATAACTAATAAGAGAGGTATCGATTATGATAAAGATGAAATTAAGTATAATGATAAGTATAATAATAATGTTTTGCATTCTGTTAATAGACTGCGAAAAGTTGAAAGAACTGCTTACAAATGTTACAGGTAAAGTTTATGCGGACAGCTGCAAAGTTGTCATAGCAGTTAAAGGTGACTTAGATTTATTTAGCTATTTGGATGATATTAGCGACATTGATGCGCCATCTCTTCGCGAAGAGACTGATCTTTTAAGAGGTTTTGATATTGGGGTAGGTGCCGATAGTTTATATAATATTACAATGCTGTCGTTTGGCGAAACCTATTTTCTTGCCGTTGTCGACGATGGATCTACGGTAGATATACTCGATTCCCTCGATCATGTTGGTTTCTACGGGCCACCCGATACCATGACTATTGGGACTGAAACTTTTGTATATTCCATACCGGAAAAAATTGATGTTCAAGAGGGAATAGATGAAAATGACATCGATATCATAAATTTCGTTGAATACAGGTGGTTTGTAATAATATATCAACTGATAAATCAGTGAGTAAATAGTAGGGAGTAGTAAGTAGTCAAAAGAAATAAGAAACTTTGTGGTCTTTGCGTCTTTGTGTGAGAATTAATTTCTTTTCGTGCTCTCTTTTTCTGAAAGATAATAGCTGAGACGCGCTAATTCCGAGGAAAGATCGATATTACGAATAATAAAATCATTTGAACAGTTATTGAGGGAGGAAAGATAAGAGGGCGTAAAGTTCAGCACTGCTTCAATGCAAGAATTTTTTATTTCTTTTATAACGTTAACCACTTCTTCTGAAGGAACCGCAATTATGGCTATTTTTATGCCTTCTTTTTTGACTCTCTTTTTAAAGTTATTAATATCATCTATTTTAATTCCTCTGATTTCACTTCCTATCTTTCGCCTATCTTTATCAAAAGCTAAAGCGATTTTGAATCCCTGCGTTTTAAATCCGTAAAAATTTAGAAGCGCTGAACCAAGTTTTCCTACACCTATTAAGGCTACTTTTCTTTCTTTAATTGGGAACGCGATTTGATTTACTTCTTTAAGAACCTCTTCGGTATCGTATCCTACACCGCGTTTCCCCATTGTACCTATATATGAAAAATCTTTTCTTACAAGAGTTGATTTTATATTTAGCCTGTCCGCAATGTCGTCTGAAGAGAAGCTTTTCTTCCCTTCTTCACGGAAACCTTCAAGACATCGAGCATATATATATAACCTGTTTATAACTTCGTCCGGTACTTCTGATTTGTTCAAAATTTCCTACCTCACTTTGTGATTATAATAACAAATCTACCTTTTGTCAATATTTAAAACGCCACGAAGATACTAAGAAACAAAAATAATGGGGCGCGGATAAACGCAGACTCAAAAGGATAATTTTTTTGTTTTAACTAAACCACAACTCCAAAATCCTAACTCTTAAAATTTAAGCGTAGAGAATGCAAAGTTCAAATTTTAAGCCATTAGCTAAACGCAAGAAGCTAAGAGCTTTTTTCTTTTACTAAAACTCAAGGTTTTCCCTTGAATATCTTTTGTTTTGTATTATTTTATTAACCGGAGGAAATATGTATGGAATAGAATATAAGGGAATAATAATAAAAACTGTAAAGGGAGATATAACGGAGCAGGATACTGATGCTGTGGTAAATGCTGCAAATAAAAGGCTTTCACCCGGTGGGGGAGTGGCGGGTGCCATCCATTATGCGGCGGGGTCGGGACTCTGGGAAGAATGTAAAAAAATTGGAATTTGTGAAACAGGAGAAGCGGTTATAACCAAGGGATACAAGCTACCGGCAAAGTGGGTCATTCATACTGTGGGTCCTGTATGGGCTAATCGACATGAAGATCCCCAAATGCTTTATTCCTGCTATGTGAATTCACTCGCGGTAGCTGATAAAAATAATGTTCGTTCTATTTCTTTTCCTGCTATTTCGACGGGAGCTTTCGGGTATCCTTTGGAAGAAGGTGCAGAGATCGCAATCAAAGCCGTTAGCGAAATTGCGGAAAAACTTTCGTCGGTTAAATTAATTCAATTTGTTCTTTATGACGATAGGGCATATAGTGTTTTCGAAAACAAATTGAGAAATTTAGAGAGGAACAATCAGGACTCAAGTAGAGGTTGACATTTCTGGACGCTAAAATATATTAAGTCATGAAATGTAGTGGTAATTACGGCGGCGTAGCTCAGTTGGTCAGAGCAGTGGAATCATAATCCACGTGTCCGGGGTTCGAGTCCCTGCGCCGCTATAAATCTTTTGGAGGTGTAAAATGTTAGTTTTCTTATTTGTTATTTGTCTTATCGTAGGAATAATAATGCTAAGCTCTCCAGAGATGAAAAGAAATCCTCAGGGTAAATTAATTCCTTTCGGTGTTATGTTTTTATCGTTTATATTCCTCGTTGCCTCTATGGTTCGTCTCGTTCCTCCCGGAAATGTAGGAGTAGTAATTGTTTTTGGTAAAGTTCAAGAAACGACACTTAAAAACGGACTTCACCTTGTTAATCCTTTCGCGTCCGTTGAAAAAATGAGTATAAGGACGGAAGAGTACACAATGAGCGGAATGCCAAGAGAAGGTCAGGTAAAGGGAGATGATGCGATAGAGGCTCTGACTTCTGAAGGTCTTATGGTTAGATTAGACGTTACAGTCTGGCATAAGTTAGTTCCTGAAGGCGCAGCTGAAGTATACAGTACCCTGGGTCTTAATTATGTAGATAAAATCGTACGTCCCGCGGCGAGAACATCTATACGTAACATTATTTCGAATTATAAAGTAGAAGACATATACACACAAAATAGAGAAGCCGTTTCAATCCAAATCAGTGAAAATCTTAGAGCGGCAGTGAAGGATAGAAATGTAGAAATAGAAAGAGTTTTATTAAGAGATGTAAAATTGCCCGCCAAGGTACAAAACGAAATCGATGCGAAAATGGCGGCAAAACAGGAAGCGGAAAAAATGGAATTCGTTCTCGATAAGGAAAAAAGAGAAGCGGAAAGAAAAGCAGTAGAGGCTAAAGGTGTCTCTGATTACAACAAGATCATAGCCCAGTCTCTTTCAGGAAGTTATTTACAGTGGTATTACATTAAAACGCTTCAGCAGCTCGTGAATTCGCCCAATAATACCGTGATAGTTACTCCGTTTGACCAGAAATTAACGCCCCTTTTAAATATACCTACGGGAGGCGGCAAATAAAATCTCAATTAGAAAAAATCCTGGCAAGGGTCGAAACAGTAATACCGGAAGAAGAACTTAAGAAAAAACTAAGTAAAAAAAAGCCCTTAAGAGTTAAGTTGGGTATAGACCCTACAGCTCCGGACATCCATCTTGGTTTTGCCGTTGTTCTTAGAAAACTTAGGGATTTTCAGGAACTTGGTCACATCGCTGTTCTCGTCGTAGGGGATTTTACTGCGAGAATAGGGGATCCTTCCGGGCTTTCCAAAACAAGACCCCCTTTAACCGAAGAAGATGTTAAGAAAAACATGAAGAATTACGAGAAACAGATATTCAAGATATTAGATAATAAAAATACAGAAATTAGACATAATTCCAAATGGTTAGCAAAATTAACCCCAACGGAAATAGTAAAACTGACTTCCAGAATAACTATGGCAAAGATGATGGAAAGAGATGATTTTTCAAAAAGATTTAAAGAAGAACAGCCAATTGCCCTTCATGAGTTTCTATATCCTGTATTTCAGGCATACGATTCTGTAGCTGTTAGGTCGGATATAGAGCTCGGGGGCACAGATCAGCACTGGAATCACCTTCTGGGCAGGGATATGCAGAGGAGCTTTGATATGGAACCCCAGGTTGTCATGCTAATGCCTATACTGGAAGGTCTTGACGGTGTCAGGAAAATGAGTAAATCGTACGGAAATTATGTGGGAGTAGCGGAATCTCCGAAGGAACAATTCGGAAAATTAATGTCGATACCGGATAATTTAATATTAAGATATTTTAAATTGTGCCTGGATTATGATGAAAATCATCTTAGGAATATAGAAAAGAAGCTAAAAGCCGGCGAAAACCCGAGGGATATTAAAATGGAACTCGCAGAAGGAGTAGTTTCTCTTTATCATAATAAGAAAGCCGGAGAAGAAGCAAGAAAAGAGTTCATTAAAGTATTTTCAGAGAATAAAACACCGGCAGGTATTAAAGAATTGAAAATTGATAAAGGAGAAAAAATTTGGATTGTTGAACTGATTGAGAAAGCAGGATTTGTCAAATCCCGGGGAGAAGCCAGGCGACTAATAACAAGCGGAGCACTTAAGATAGACGGTAAGAAGGTAACCGACTTTACACTAAATATATCGTTTGATAAAGATACTGTTTTGAAAGTGGGAAAACTACGGTTTGTAAAAATTAAACCAAAATAACTTTTAAGGTAATAAAGAAATGCCTCAAAAAAATGTAGCAATTATAGTTCCAGCTTTTAACGAAAGAGAAAACTTAGCTCCTTTGATGGAAGAAATAAACTCTGTTGTTAAGAAAGACAAAAGAAACTATGAAGTGATTATAGTTGATGACGGAAGCGATGACAGAACTTTCGAAGAAGGCAAACGCCTAAAAGAAAAATATAAATACCTGAAAGTTTACAGTCATCGTAGTAACCTTGGTAAGACAGAAGCAATCCTAACGGGATTCAGACATTCAAAATCACCCGTTTTGGTAATTATGGATGCAGATGGTCAGTTCGATGCAAACGATATACCCAGATTACTTGAAGAAATAGAAAAAGGTTACGATATAGTTACGGGATGGAAACAAGGCGCCTATCAGAAAAAATTTGTATCCGGCATTTACAATTTTCTTTCAAGATGCTTATTTCATCTGCCAATACATGACCAGAACTCCATTAAGGCTTTACGCAGCAATGTTTTGGATGAGATTGATTTAAGGAAAGATTGGCATAGGTATATAGTGGCTCTTGCTGTGAACAAAGGTTTTAAGGTTTCTGAGATTAAGGTAAAATTAAGGGAGCGAAAATTTGGGGAATCCAAATATACGGGTAAGGGAAGAGTTGTAATAGGGGTAATGGATCTTTTGGCGGTAAAAATGCAAATTTCGCTTTTAAGAAAACCGTTTTTGTTTTTTGGAACTTCCGGCACTATTCTTATCGTACTCGGTATATTTGTAGGTGTTTACGGAATTATTCAGCGATTTATTTATCAACATGGTTATAGGCCTATTTTATATCTCGTTATTCTTTTGATTGTTTCGGGTTTGGTCCTTTTTACTGTAGGTTTTATAACCGAAGCTGTAGCTGCTTTGGCTGAAAACGTAAAAAGGCTCGAAAGGGAAATCTCCGAACGTGAATCTAAGGAAGACTCTACAAAAAACCAGAGATAATTTTAGCAAAAAACTACGAAATCTTTTTGGGAAAAGAGACCCGAAAGCTTTAGTAGATTTTGAAAATCTATTAATAGAATCGGATTTTGGTGTAGATACCGCTGTTTCTCTGGTTGGGACTCTTGAAAAGACAACTCCTGAAAACTATCTCTCTTCTCTTAAAAAAGAACTTATAAATATACTCAACGTATCTGTTGGAGGGAATGACTATACAAAACCTATTGTTGAGTTATATGTCGGGGTCAACGGGGTGGGGAAGACCACTACCATTGGGAAAAGAGGATGGACTCTTCATGGGGAAGGAAAAAAAGTTCTCTTAGCTTCTGGTGATACATTCAGGACGGGTGCAGTAGAACAATTAAGCAAATGGGGAGAAAGAATTAATTCAGATGTTGTTCAATCCGGTTACGGAGCTGATCCTGCTGCTGTGTGTTTTGACGCGGTGGATGCTGCAGTAGCAAGAGAAATCGATTATGTATTAATTGATACCGCCGGAAGACTTCATACTCGTAACGATTTAATGGAAGAAATGAAAAAAATCAAAAAAGTTTTAAAGAGAAAACGAGAAGATTTACCTCAGGAAACCATTCTGGTTGTAGATGGAACAACCGGTCAAAATGCATTACAACAGGCGAAACAATTTAATGAGGCGATAGGAATAACGGGAATAGCCTTAACAAAACTCGATGGAACTGCAAAAGGCGGTATAGTCGTTTCCATAGTTAACGATATAGGTATACCTGTGAAATATATCGGGATCGGAGAAGAGAAAGGGGATTTAATTCCATTTTCTGCCGAGGATTTCGTAACAGCGATTCTGGAAGAATAGGGGTTTTTATTGTGACTTCAAAAGAGTATCTTAAAAAGGGAAATTTTAAAAATACAATAAAAACAGGTAGAATAAGTGTTACGCCTGTTTGGTTCGATTCCATGGGAGCTAAATCCATGTGTACCTATATAGAAACTCCTGAGATAAAAATCATTATAGACCCCGGATACGCGATTATGCAGCATTCCTATCCGCTGGAAGAAGAAGAAAAATTGGATTTTTTAAGTGCTGCCGAAAAGAGAGTAAAAGAATATACAAAAAAAGCCGATATAGTAATAATAACTCATTTTCATTACGACCATCATAAAAGACCTGCTGAATTTCCAGAAAGCTATATAGATAAAATTACTTATATAAAAAATCCTAATGAATGGATTAACTATTCTCAGTGGAAGAGAGTGAGGACGTTGTATCAAGACTTGATGGCGGTGTTCGATAACGTCTTTAAGATCGATGAATTTACGAAGGACCCGGAGGAAAAAAACTATCAGGACCCTTACAATAAGCTGAGTTTAGCGCAAAAAAAAGACTTTGGCGATTACGCAAGCAGACGCGCGGAATTATTGAAGGTGTGGAGAGCCAACATGTTTAACAGTGTAGAAGCCTGGATGAAAGAAAAATGGTTGACCGAATTAAAAGTGGCGCGAACCAGTATAAATTTCATTCGTAAAGGAGTTATTAAATTCGGCAAAACCAGCATTAGTTTTCCGGGTACCTTATTCCATGGAATAGAGTATGCGAAAACCGGCTGGGTAGAACCAGTGGTAGTTAAAAGAGACGATAAAATAGTTTTATTCTCTTCCGATATCATGGGACCTAATATTGAAGACTATGCGCAGTGGATAATAAAAGGGAACCCTAATGTAATAATACTCGACGGTCCTTCAACATATCTCCTGGGTTATATGTTTAATCAGATTAACTTAGACAGATGTATAGAAAACGCTTCAAAGATAGTAAGAGAAACCGATTTCGACATTATGATTTACGACCATCATTTGCTCAGAGAAAGAAAATTCAGAGAGCATATGGGGAATTTTTACGATACGGTTCTTGAAACAGGAAAAGCAGTTATTACTGCAGCCGAATGGTTCGATTTACCGCCCCTTGTAGATTTAATTTAGTGAATATTTACGGTCAAAGGTAATATTATTTATAAGGATTAGGGAAAATGGATATGGTATTTTTAATATTTCATAATACTGTTGGTCTAATAATAGGTATTTTATTACCTGTTTTTACTTTTATTTTCCTTTTTGTATACTGGTATCGCAATGGCAAAGACTTGTCTGTAGGAACTATTACTGTTACTTACAAGGACAACGAAGCCTTTTCTAAACTTACAGACACAGAAAAGGCTATTGTAATTCAACAGAAAACCCCTAAGAATATTATAACCTCTATTTTATCAGAATTGGAGCACCTGGGATATTTATCTCTTGAAAAAATCGAAAAGGAATCTACCCTTGAAGATTTTAAAATTAGAGTCTTAAAAAACATAGATAAAAAGTTACCAGAGTACCTAAAGATATATCTACAACTATTAATAAGAAACGGAGAAACAGAGTTTCTTAAATCTGAGCTAACATCAACATGGAAATATTATGATTACACTGATTTTTACAAAGTACAAGAATCTTTATATAGTGGATTAGAAAGAAAAAAATACTTTAACGACAATCTTTTAAAGATCAAAGACAAATACTTGCAATTAGGTTGGACTTTAATACTTTTAGGAGCTCTATTAATAATGATTGTAGCACTTCCTTATAGTAATTCTCTTGTATGGCTTTTTGCCCCCGCATTAGGTATTATTGTGAGTGGTATTATAGCTCTTATTTTTACGCCTGTTATGCCGAAGAGAACTCAAAAGGGGTTAAAGGCTTTAAAAGAATTTTTAGGTTTTAGAGAATTTTTTAAGAGAGTTGAAAAACCAAAATTACTTAGAAATAGCAATAAATCTATTTCAGCAACAACCCGAAATGAGGTCAAAGAAAGAATAAAGGCAATCTTGCCCTTAAGCTTTATGGCAGCAGGAGTGCTATTGTTGGTTGTTTCTCAAAGATGTAACCTATCTTCTAAAGCCCTTGGAATAGGTTCTCTACTATTTTTTATAGGGATGCTAACATCTATTAAAAGGAAGAATATTCTTAATATTAAATAATTAGAAAAATAAACGCGTTTCAAAAAAAGGAGGAAAAACATGGTTAATTTAATAGTTATTGCTGTCGTTATAGGTGTTATTGTTTTTGTAATAGCCGCCTACAACACGTTCGTACGTCTTAAAAATCTCTGTGATAATGCCTGGAGCGATGTCGACGTTCAGTTAAAAAGAAGATACGACCTCATCCCGAATCTTGTTAACACGGTTAAAGGTTACGCGAGCCATGAGAGAGGGGTACTTGAAAACGTTACAAAAGCAAGAGCGGAAGCGACCGCGGCGAAAACCCCAGGTGAGCAATCAAAAGCTGAGAATATGTTGACAAGTGCCCTTCGTCAGCTTTTTGCAGTTGCCGAAAACTATCCTGAGTTAAAGGCTAATACAAATTTCCTTGATTTACAGAGTAATCTATCACAAATCGAAGGCGATATTCAAAATGCAAGAAGGTATTATAATGCTGTTGTGAGAGATAATAATATTAAGGTTGAATCTTTTCCTTCAAATATAATTGCTTCAATTTTCGGCTTTAAAAAACGCGAATTCTTCGAAATGGCGGAAGGGGAGAGAGCTGTACCAAAAGTTGAGTTTTAGTTATGGTATTGCTATTTCTAAGCTTATATATACAACTTTTCGATAGCGAAATAAGGCTAAATAAGGATGGTTCTTTAAATATTAAGGAAAAAATAACAGTAAACTACGATGGTGGTTTTCATCACGGTATTTACAGGGATATTCCGCTTGAATTAAAAGGCATTGCTGGTAATTTTTCATTGGGTTTTAAAGTAGATGAAGTCTTAATGGACGGAAAAGACGTACCTGTAAAGAAAACCACGAGACGTTACGGTGGAGGAAAGGATTTAAGGCTTCGTATAGGGGACCCCGATAGAACAATCAGCGGAATTCATGTATATACAATAGAATATTCTGCTGTACTTGGCGCCAGGTATTTCAAAGAATGGGATGAATTATATTGGAACGTAACAGGAAACCGCTGGGAAGACAGGATAGATTCATCGCGTTGTACGGTTATATTTCCCGCTCCAATACAATTATCAAACGAAGACATAAAAATATTTGTCGGCTTATATGGTTCGGATAGAACTACAGATAATTACACTTTAACCAGCAATAAACTTTCTTTCAGTACCGGTACTTTATATCCCGGCTACGGATCTACGGTAGATATAAGATTTCCAAAAAACTACCTTACTAAACCTCCCCTATCAACAACCTTCTGGCTTAAGTTGAAAAGCTATATAGGACCCCTATTTGCCGTTTTACTACCCCTTCTCATATTTGTACTACTCTTTAGAAAATGGCTTCGGGAAGGAAAAGACCTCCCTATAGGCACTATCACGGTTAAGTATAATCCCCCCAAAGGATTAACTGCAGCTGAAGTCGGTACAATTCTCGATCAAAGAGTAGATACGGTAGATATAACATCGATTTTATTTGATCTTGCCAGGCTGGGGCATTTATCGATCGAAGAAATAGAAACCACCAAGTTTCTATTCCTTAAAAATAAAGATTTTAGAATTAAGATATTGAAGGATATTGATTTAGGTAGGGAAAAGCATCTGAAGGATTTTTTGCGTGGTTTGAGGGCGAAAGGAGGTGAAGAGTTTCTTATTTCTGACTTAAAGGGCGAATTCTATACATACGTAAAGGATGTTACCGAAGAAATATACAAGTCGGTAAAGAAAAAAGGATATTTTCACGGAAATCCGGATACAGTGCGAAAAAAATACACCGGCTTTGGAGCAGCGGGTCTTTTTGTGGGTATTTGGGCTATTCCATTTGGATTCGGCTTATTTTCGGGTACGGGAGCCGGTATAGCGGTCGGGATAGCTCTAAGCGGGTTAATTTCGCTCATATTTGCCCAGGCAATGCCGAAACGCACATACAGAGGTAGGGAAGTCTTAACGGATATCCTTGGATTTAAAGAATTTTTGATGAGGGTAGAGAAGGAACGCTTAAAAAGGATGCTTGAGCAAAATCCTACCATATTTTTCGATTTTTTATCATACGCAATAGCTCTTGGCGTTGTGGACGAATGGGCCGAACGCTTCAGCGGGCTACAGATAGAGACCCCAAACTGGTACAATACTTACGGCGGTATACACGGACCTATTATGGCTAACCGAATAACAGGCTCAATCGGAAACACGATTAGCGCATTTTCTGCGGCTTCAAGTCCTCCCAGAGGAAGCTCAAGCGGTTTTTCCGGAGGTGGCGGTGGTGGTTTTTCCGGCGGAGGAGGCGGCGGCGGAGGCGGTGGCGGCTGGTAGTTCGGTCGCGAACAAGCTAAATGCTTAACAATTAGCGTTTTACGGATGAATCAGGGACTTATTTCTCAATATATGTAATGTCTGATAATATATATTATGTAAACTTA
>JAFGHJ010000001.1 GCA_016930175.1 Caldifarciminota bacterium | reverse complement strand
TAGGCGAAAAATACCTGACCGGAATCACCCCGAATTACATAAAAGTCCACTTTCCTGAAAACGGCAAGAAAAATGGTATCGCGTCTATAAAAATTGTGAAATTCGAAAAAGGCCTGGTATATGGGAAAACAGAAGAATAAATTTTATATCCGCACCTATGGGTGTCAGATGAACAAATACGATTCCGAAATGATCAAAACCCTCTTGTTGGAGGAAAATTTCGAAGAAGTGCCCACTGCAGAGGAAGCAAACTACATATTTTTTAACACCTGCGCCGTAAGGGAAAACGCCGAAAAAAGGATTCTCGGGCGATTAAATTCCTTAAAAGGATTAAAAAAAGAAAAGCCAGATATTTCGATCTCCGTTCTTGGCTGCGTGGCCAAACATAATAAAGAACTTATAAACCATCCTGTCGTAGACTTTATAGCACCTCCTGATTCTTATAGATCACTCATAAAAGCTATCAGGACTAAAAACGGGAAAATTGTACCAGAAAACTATTGTGAACAATACTCCGATATATTTACTTCACCTAGCAATACCAGCGTATATTTATCTATTACGCGTGGCTGCAATCACTTTTGTTCATATTGTATCGTTCCTTATTTAAGAAACCGCCTCAGATCCCGCCCTGTTGAAGATATCCTGAGAGAGGCGGAAAGCCTTGTGAACGAAGGAGCTAACGAAATCACTCTTCTTGGGCAGAACGTTAATGACTATTCGTATAAAGGTGTGAATTTTCCTGACATTTTAAAGAAAGTAAGCGAAATTAAAGGACTGAAACTTCTAAGTTTTTTAACTTCCCACCCTGCGGATTTACCGGATAAATTATTTCCTGTTATGGCTGAAACTCCGGTTGTCGCTAAATATCTTCATCTTCCAATACAATCCGGTTCGGATAAAATACTCGCAAAAATGATGCGTAGATATACCAATGACTATTATATAAATCTCATAAAAAGAGCTCGCGCACTAATGCCAGATTTAACTCTTACGACAGATATTATCGTCGGTTTTCCTGGAGAAACGGAAGAAGATTTCAAACAAACTTTAAAAGCAGTTAAGTTAATTCGATTCGACCAGGCTTATATGTTCGCCTATTCTAAAAGAGAAGGCACCCTCGCTTCCCTCTTCCCCGATCAAATAAAAGATTCCGAAAAGAAAAGGCGTTTACAGCTTTTAATATCAACCCAAAATGAGATCACAAAGGAAAAAGCAGAAGAATTAGTCGAAAAAGAAATATCGGTATTGACAATGGCAAACGGCAGAAAAGGACAAAAAATAGGAAAAAGTAAAAGCGGAAAAATAATTGCGCTTCCCGGGGTTGCCAAAATTGGATTTGAATATATCATCAAGATATATAAAATTAATGGCTGGATTCCTGTAGGGAGAATTAAAAAGGAGGCAGATAAATGACTTTAATAATATCTGTAGTTGTAGGTATACTTCTTATTCTTGGGATTATCGTTGGGAGTCAAAACGGAAACACTTTTGTTAATTTCTACCTTTTGAAATGGAAATTTGAAGATATTTCTTTAACTCTACTGGTAATAGAATCTATTCTTATAGGATTTATTCTTACAATGATTCTTTCGGGAGTTAACTCCATAAAAATGAAATTACAAATGAGAGAAATAGTAAAGGAAAACAGAAATTTACAAAAAGAAATAAAAGCGCTAAAGAATTTACCTTTCGAAGAAGAAGAGGGGGAAGGGACGGAAGAAGTAGAGGAAATAGTAGAAGAAGATGAAGATGAAGAAAAAGAGGAGGAAACTATCGAATGAACCTTTTAGTATATATCGTTCTCTTTTTTGCACTTATCTGGTTAGGCTTATCGATATTTTCCAGAATGTCTGAAAAAATCAAATGCCGCACTCAGCACACTTCCTACCTTAAAGGTCTCGAAGCGATAATCGAAGGGAAAAAAGACAAAGCAATCAAATTGTTTCGGGAAGTATTGGAGAAAGATCCTTCGAATATAGAAAGTTATCTGTATACAGGAAACTTACTAAGGGAAAAAGGCGAAGTGAAAAAAGCAATAAAAATCCATAAGAATCTTCTTGTCAATCCTCTACTTAACAAAGAACAAAAGAACAAATTAAAAGAGGCCCTGGCTAAAGATTATATCGAAAATAAAGATTGGGCAAAAGCTATCCCAATACTTGAAACTCTCAACAATAAAAATCCCAAAAACTCAGTTTTAGCAGACGAGTTAATTGATAGTTATGAAAAATTGCAAAAGTGGGATAAAGCATTCAATATTGCAAAAAAGACTTTTTCTCCGGAGAAGCTTTCTAATTACGCAACTTATTTAGCTTGCGAAGTCTCAAAAAAGGATACCAAAAAAGCAAATAAATTTATTGCAGTCGGAGAAAAAGGAAATATTTCATATGCTTATTATTTACATGGGAAACTTCTTGTTTTAGAGGGAAATGAGAGTGAAGGCCTTGAACTTATTAAAAAAAGTATATCTATCGAACCGGACAAAGCGTATTTATATCTTCCCATGCTTGAAGAATATATGTTTAAAGAAGGGCAATTCGGCATTCTTGAACCGTATTTGAAAAGCAAATTTGAAGAGAATCCTAATAATATATATATTCTCGCATCTTACATTTCAATATTGAAGAAACGAGGACAAATAGAAAGAGCGAATGAAATCCTTGAAGAATCTATAAAGAACTTTGATTTGAGTGATTATAAGATTCTGCTTTCTATAGTTATTATTTCTAACGAAATAGACGGTAATATGGTTTCCGAATATCTCACAAAGATTAAAAACAAAATGGATAAAAGAAAATTATTCAAATGTTCCAAATGCAATACCGAAACAGAAGAATTCAATTGGAAGTGTAATAGCTGCGGCTCTTTTGGAACAATTAACCATGTAAGATATTAAACAATCAGCTTATGATATTTTCTATTCTTTTTTTACTTATAAATGCCGAATCTACTGTTAAAGAGAAATATCAAAAAGCTTCAAAAATAAGTAACCCTCTTGAGGCAGTTGAATATTACAGGCAGGTTGTAAAGGAAGCGCCAAACAGCCCTTATGCCGACTCCTCTCTTTTTAGAATTGGAATGCTCTACTATATCTTAGGAGATTTTGAAAAAACAATTGACCATTTTGAACTTATATCTAAAAAAGGAAAGAAATCTACCCTTTATCTAAAAACTTGTTACTGGTTAAAATTCTGCTACGAAAACATCGGGGACTCAACTAAAGCAAAAGAAATGAGTAGAAAAGTAAAAAATGTGTTCTCCGAGGTCGATAAAAAAGAACCTGCAATCGAAAAAAAGTATGTTGAAGTAGAAAAAGACACCCGGCAAGTAGAAGAGAAAAAGGAAGTTGGTTTTTACACTATTCAGCTTGGAGCATATGAAGACGAGAAATGGCTGGAGTATTTTTTGGGAAAGCTTAAAGAAAATAATGTAGAATACTTTATAAAGAAAGTAGGTACGTACTCGAAAATCTTTTCCGGAAAGTTCGATACAAGAATCGATGCGGAAAAATACCTCGAAGAAGTAAAAAATAATGGTTTTCACGGTTTCATAACTTTTGACTCCAATCCTTAAACAGTATCGTAAAATAAAGAAAAAATACCAGGATTCCGTTTTACTATTTCACATAGGCGATTTTTACGAAACGTTCTACGATGACGCAAAAATCGCCTCCGAAATTCTGAACATCACTTTAACCTCTAAACCAATGGGGAAAGATGTTAGAATTCCCCTTGCTGGTATCCCCATTAAAGCGGCTGATTCTTACATTGAAAAACTTGTTCACGCAGGGAAAAAAGTTGCTATTTGTGAACAGGTAGAAGACCCAAAAGCTTCAAAAGGTCTGGTAGAAAGAGAAGTCATAGAAGTTATAACATCAGGAACGGTGATGCGGCCTTCTTTGCTAAATGAAACAGATAACAATTATCTCTTTTCGATAATAAAAAACGAAAATACATATGGAATTGCTTTCTCCGATATATCAACGGGAGAATTTCAATCGGGTGAAATAAGAAATTTAACAGATGAATTAAATCGTCTATCTCCAAAAGAATTAATTATCCCCGAAGGAATGCAAATTGAATTACCGGATACTATTCCTGTTACAAAAATTGAATCTTACAGGTTTGACAGAGATTTTGCTTTAGAACTTATTAAAGACCATTTTGGGGTTTTAAAAATTGATGCTTTTGGTCTCGCAGAGACTTCCCCGGCGGTATGTGCTGCCGGAGCTCTTCTCTCTTACATAAACGAAAATCAAAAAACAACATTAAAACACATAAAGAAAATATCCCGTTTCAATCCCAGAGACGGCATGTCCTTAGACGGGGCAACAATAAAAAATCTTGAATTAATAACAAAAATAAATGGAAATCAGAAAGGAGCACTTTTAGACGCAATAAACAAAACCCTAACCCCAATGGGAAGCCGCCTTCTGAAAAAGTGGCTATTGTTTCCTTCCACAAATAAACTCGAAATCGAGAAGAGATTCGACGGTATAGAAGAATTAATCTTTAAAAGAAATATCTTAAGAGAAATCAGGGAAAAACTAAAGGAAATTTCTGATATTGAGCGCATTACCGGGCGTATATCTACTTCAAGAGCGACTCCACGAGATTTGATTTCTCTGAAAACATCGCTTTCTCTCACGGAAGAATTAAAGAAAATTGTTCTGCCCCTAAACTCACCCATATTCAAAAATCAAGCAGAAAAAATAAAAGATTTAAAGAAAATAATAACATTAATTGAAACTTCAATCGTTGAAGATCCTCCTGCAAAAATTAGCGACGCTGGTATTTTTAGGAAAGGCTATAGTGCCGAGTTGGATGAAATAAGGACAATTGCCACTGAAGGTAAAAACTGGGTCTTCAAATACGAAAAAGAACAAAGAAACAAAACAGGCATAGATAAGCTTAAAATAGGATATAATTCAGTTTTTGGATACTACATAGAAATTACCAAGGCGAAACTTAAAGGGGTTCCGGAAAATTACATAAAAAAACAAACTCTTACGAATTCTGAACGATTTATCACCGAAGAGCTAAAAGATTTCGAATCAAAAATATTAACGGCAGAAGAAAGACAAAACGAAATAGAAAAGCAACTTTTTGAAGATTTAATAAAAAAATTACAGAACTACATAGGCGAATTTGAAGAAACTGCTTCAGGCGTTTCCTTAATTGATGTAATAGCTAACTTTACTGAAGTCGCCCTAACTCATAATTACTCACGCCCTAAAATAACAAACACCAAGGGCATCAAAATTCTAGAAGGAAGGCACCCGGTAGTAGAAGCAATATTACAAGAAGGCGAGTTTATTCCAAATAATGTCGATTTAAACCAAAGAGAAAGCATAATAATCCTAACCGGTCCCAACATGGCAGGCAAATCAACTTACTTACGTCAGATTGCATTAGTAACAATAATGGCACAAATAGGTTCTTATGTACCGGCAAAAAACGCAGAAATAGGAATAATAGACAGCATTTTTACCCGCATCGGAGCATCTGATGATCTGGCTCGGGGCGTTTCAACCTTCCTCGCGGAAATGAACGAAACAGCGAATATATTAAACAATGTCACGAGTAAAAGCCTTGTCTTATTAGACGAAGTAGGGAGAGGAACAAGTACCTATGACGGACTTTCGATTGCATGGTCAGTAATTGAGTATCTTAATTCGATACCGGAAAAACCATTGGTTCTCTTTGCAACACACTATCACGAACTGACTGAATTAGAAGAATATTACAAAACTGTCGTAAACTATAACGTTTCAGTAAAAGAAACCGAAAATGAGGTTATTTTTTTAAGGAACGTAGAAAGAGGGTCCTCGGACCGAAGTTATGGAATCGAAGTCGCAAGACTTGCAGGTTTACCGGACAACGTAATTAGGCGAGCAAAAGACCTACTTGCAGATTTAAGAGACGATGACCGAGTTATCAGAAAACATCCTCCAAAAACAAGACAAAATTCACTTTTTCAGATAGAAAATATCTTACTAAATAAAATCAAATCTCTGGACCCGGACAATATGACACCTAAAGAAGCTCATAACGCCCTTTATGATTTAAAAAAAGAAATAAAAAAAGAATGAAAGAGCTAAAAAGATAGAAACGAATTCCAAATTCCAGAAAATTCAAAAAACTAATTTCTTTCTTTGCTATAACGCGGAAACTCTATAGATATTTCTTCTCCCTTAATATCAAATCCAGCATTCATCCTGCCAAGTATTTTTCTCACGGCGAAAAAAGGAAGCCGTTCTATTTCGCTTGAAAGTAAGTTAAAATCGTCAACGGATAATCCGGCAAAAGCAGGCGAAACAAAATTAACAACACATCCTTTATCTGTAGGACTAAGAGATAATTCATAGCTCCCTTTAGAAAATTCAATTAAAAAATCAAGAATAAATCCGAGCTTCTCTTTATCTAACTCGATAACACAAAAAACACCTGTTTGAATATTATAATTATCTTCGATAAACTTACCTATATCAGATTCTTCCAGAGTTAGATCCCTTAGTTTTAAATAGGGCTCATAAAGGGCTTGCAATTCTGCGACTTCCTCGTCTAAATCATTAAGAACATCATCTTCAACTAATCCACGGAGCGCTACAATAAATTGCTGCACTCCTCTTAATTTATGATCAATTGTTGAAAGTAACTCCACTGTAACGATTTTATGAAATTTTTGTATTTTTCCGCCTTCCATTTCCAAAAATATTATAAGAAGAAATAAGGATAAGTCAATAGCGAAATTAGGGAAAAACCTAATATTATTTTATCTTTTCTCTAATTCGTTTAGACTCGGCAAAAAGCCGCTCTATTTTTTTTCTGTAATTCTCACTTAAATCTATATTTCTTCTTTTCATAACCTTAGCCGCTGTTTCGATAGCCTTATCCAATTTATACTCCTCAATTTTATCTCCACACCAGCTAAAAGGAGGTACATATTTAGGGGGATAGCCTCTACCAAATAAATTACAAAATGGTTCAACAATGGTTCCCGTATTAAAAGTAGTATTGATAGCAGCCTTCGTGTGATCTCCAATTATAGCGCCCAAAAACTGCATACCGGTTTCGTACCGTTTTCCCTCTAAAACTACACTCACTTTACTATAATTGTTTTTTAAATCAGAATTAGTAGTACCGGCCCCCAAATTGACCCATTCCCCGACAAAGGCATGACCAAGAAAGCCTAAATGCTGTTTGTTAGAATATCCCTGAAATATAGTCTCTTCTATTTCGCCCGAAATTTTTACTACATCACCAATAGCAACGATATCCAAAAGGCTACAGGGTTTTACATTTGATTTTTTGCCTATATAAGCAGGACCTACAATGCAACAATGACTATCTATAACTGTATCATCTTCAATCCAGACAGGAGCATTTTCCGCTTGCAAAACAACTCCCGCTCCCAATTTTACACCCTTACCAATATAAACATTGCTTTTATTTTCTATATGAACAGAATCGGCAACCGGACTAAGAATTTGACCTAACGAAGAATCACCGCTTAAATCTGAGTTCAATCTTTCCGATAAATCCGCAATAACATCCCATATAAAATTATACACAGGAACTTCCCTGGATAAAACTTTAAATCCATCGAAATTCTTATTATCAATTATTTTATTACCCCTGTAAGCGAGAATATCTCCATCATTATTAACAACACACGAATTCTCTTCCAAACCCGCAAACGATCTAAAATCCCTTAACCTGGCATTCAAGAAAAGCGTATCATCAACCACTTCAAATTCGTCACCATAAGCCTCTCTTGGAGAATATGTTAAGGCTTTAGTTTTCAATTGCAAAGATGCTTTTCCCTTCTGTGTCCATCTGCCGGTTCTAATCTCATCTGCGGTACGCAGTCTGGTGATTGGGTAGAAATTTCTTACTTTTTCGTCTTCAAATAAAACGACATTCATAATTCATTTTATAAAATTAAAACGATAAGTCAAGGTCTACTCAGGGTGAGAAATCGGCTGTAACACCAATTCTCCCGGTGTAATATATTTCTCCGTTGCTGAGTTTATGTATGTTTGCATTTGTAACCAGATGAATCATTTCTGTAAAATCGAATGTTATAGCGGACGTTAAATCATAAAAGAACCCCAATGGATAGAGATCTCTCATTCTATAAGAATTAACGATACCATCGGGATAATAATTATATCCGAGGGTTATCCGCAGTAGACCGCTTTTTTTACCTCCAAAAAGCCTGTAACCAAATTCTAAAATTGAAGAAATAAGTGTGTCTTCTCCGGTGGTTAGAAGTTCTTCAAGTTTTATTTCGACCCCGCTTTCATACCAAAAACTTAAGAAACCTCCAATTTTATCTTCCTCTGTGCTAAGCTCCCTTGTAAGCCCCAGTTCACTATATCCCTTGGCGCTATTATTCTCCCAGCCTGTATTAATCTTTCCGTAACTACGGTCCGAAATACCCCAAAAATCTTCTCCGCTACTATATTTAAAATCAGTCCTTAAAAAAATTCTATTTTTACTTTTTTCAGGAAACTTAAAACTTAACGAACCATCGTTTCTGGACATTAAATCTGGGCTAAAAGTCGAATTTAAATACCCGTTTAGCAGAATAATCCGCTCAGAACGGACGGAAATATTAGTAGAATATTCTCTTGAATCCCTTTCCTCTCCTGTATATACAATTCTCCTGATATAATCTCCATATGGATTTTCATAATAAATATTGGAAGTCGAATCAAAGGAGTAATTTCCTTCGCCAGGAATTACCTGCTGATAGTATCTTTCCCAGATACTTGCTTTTTTCTTTGAAATATCGAATTTACTTCTTAAATAAAAAGCGCTTAAATTCATATTCATATTGAGGCTTCCATTGGTAGTTCTTTCAGTCTGCCCAGTATTTAAGTTCTTTCTGTAAATGTGTGACGCAATAATAGACATATTCTTATACTCCAGATCTGTCTTACCCATATAAACTTTAGCGGTATCCCCAAAATCACCTCCCTCAAGACCATATAAAAGGTCTAAATATTTGCTACCTGTAAAAAATTCTCTTCTATAATCTTCGCTTCTCTTTAAATCTCTATAGGAAATCTCATAATCAGAAAATCTGAAGCCTCCTTTTAAATCCAGTCTTTGCTCCTTAATATTTTCCCAATAAAAAAACAAAGGTGAAATTCTCAAATCGATTTTATCTTTACGTGCAGTATCAGCTATTCCGTAAGTATAGGAGCCTTCAATTCTTGAATTTGGAAAAAATTTCACGCCGCTTTCTAAAAAATCGGAAGGTAATTTAACCATTTCCCAGGTTTTCAGCAAATCTTTTTCTCCCTCCCATTCCCTGACAACAAAATTCGAAGTCTTCTTAGAATAATCAACCCATAAACTTAAAAAATCATATGGTTTAAAGTCAGATTTAACATTTCCGCTTAACCCATCTTTTTTATCACCTCCTAGGGGTGTTCTAATTCTTCTCGCTTTTAATTTCCCCGATACAGCAAAATTTTTTAGGGTTTTATTTAAACCAAATGAAAACAGATTATCTTCTTCTCCTAAAGGAACTTTACTTTTGACAGTATACGGACCATCACCTGTCCAGAGAAAATAACGTAATGAATCTACGTATTCATATTCTCCTCTGCCTTCTCCAACCCACTGAAAATAAACTTCGTAAGAACCCTTTTTATAACCCTCGTAAACAAAAATAGAATCCAGAAAGGAATAATCACCATTTCCTTCTCCCACATTCGAGTAAGAGTATCTGTATCCAAAACCGGAATCAGGATATGATTCAATTAAATCCTTTTCGGAGAAATCCTCTTCCCGCGTAAAAGTAAAAGAGTAATCTTTGCTTTCAAACGCGGATTCATAGAAAATATTGCTTTCTCCGTAAACACTATATTGAAAAAGAACAAGAACTACTGACTCATTATCAAGAAAAACAGAGGGAGTAAAAGTCAAAGAGCTTTCCAGGTAGTTTATTATGTAGTCTTTCTCGGATCCCCTATTAAGCAGTTCACCATTAAGCCAAACTTGTTCTGACCCTCTTATTATTGAAATTCCACTTATGCCTTCCTCAGGAGTAATTTTATAAGGACCTTGTTTGTTCTCAACTGTCTTAAACGTAATTTTCCCATACTTTGCCTTTGAAACCCCAGCTACTCCGGATAGTTCTCTCCAGTCGAAAGAAAACCCAAGTAGTTTTTTATCTACTTCCTCTTCAGTAGTGATAATATCACCCATTCTCAACGATAAATCATCGGAATTCGCTTCAATAAATATTTCATCGATTTCCCTCAAGCTTTGCGAAACCGCCCCTTGAGGAATATTTTCATCAGATAGAACTCCGGAAACATCAAACTGTCCTGCCCTACCCCCTATCTTCATCCATAAACTCTGGCTTATATCTGAGCCCCCTGACCGCACATCGACAAATAAACCTTTGTTACCGTTTATAACAAGGTTACCGCCATCCTGCCGTGGAAAGACCTCTAAATTTTCAGGAGGCAAAGACCTGCTTGTATCCGAAGACCATCTTGAGTAACTCTCATTAAGCTGAAAATCCAGATGGGAAAATTTTAACTTCAGCTGCAGAGAACACTTTTTCTCAACTTTCAAGATTCCTCTTCCATAATCTATTATATATGACGAATCACGCACCTGAAGTTCGTCTCCGCACCACAGGCTATCAGAATTTTGAATAATAAACGAATAACCGAGATTAATTTCTGAGGTATCCGGCGAATCAATAATTATAACTTCTGATGATATCGCAAATAATAATAATATCAAATTACAACATAATCCCTTTAATGGAGTGAACTATAAACAATATCGGCTAATTTATTCCCAATACCCGGGACTTCGCCAATCTCTTCTTTGGACGCCGCAAGTATCCTGTCCTTTGAACCAAAATGCTGTATTAAAGCTATTTTACGCTTATAACCTATACCTTCAATCTCGTCCAGTTCTGAAAGAGAAAGTTTTTTTCTTCTGAGTTTTTTATGATAATTCAGAGCAAACGAGTGCGCTTCATTTCGTATTCTCATTAAAAGCTTAAGCGCTTCAGCCTGTAACGGCAACGAAATAATCTCTCCGCTCGGCAAATGTATTTCCTCTGCTCTTTTCGCAAGAGCTATAACAGGAATATTCAAAGATGTTATTTTTTTTATAGTTCTAATGGCGGAATTCAACTGAGCTTTCCCTCCGTCGATTAAAATCAAATCAGGGATTTCTTCTTCAAGAACGAGTCTTTTAATTCTTCTGCCTACAATCTCGCCTATCATAGCTGGATCATTTATCCCCTCAATACTTTTTATCTTAAAAGACCTATATTTATCCTTCGCGGGAAAACCGTTTATAAATACCACACATGAACCTACCGAATCCTTGCCTCCGATATTAGAAATATCGAAGCCTTCTATTCTTAAAGGTGTTTTTTCAAGAAAAAGAATATTCTGCAACTCAACAAGAGAATCTCTTTGGCCTCTTACCGGATGAGAAAGTTCTCTTTCTAAATCAAGTTTAGCATTCTTATTCGCCATTTCTTTTAATCTTTTAAAACTACCTTTTCGGGGGATTTTGATATCAGAAGAAAAAATTTGTTCTAATAAATTCTTATCTTCTATTTCCACAGGGATTAAAATCTCTTTGGGAATATATGAGATTTTAAGATACTTCCAGGGAAGAAAACGCTGAAGATATTCGCTCAGAGCCACATCTTCGCTCGAACGAAGTATGTATCGCTCCGTATTAACCATTTTCCCTTCTCTTATTTGAAAAACAACAATACAAGCCATACCGGCTTTACTGCTAATACCAATTATGTCTCTGGATTTTTTGTCGGCAAGAACCATTCTCTGTTTTTTTGCCAGATCTCTAATACTCATAAGCTGGTTTCTGTAAACGGCAGCCATTTCAAAATTCAATTCCTCGGCAGATTCTCTCATTTTAATATTAATTATCTCTTCCAGATTTTTAGTTCTTCCTCTAAGAAAATCAATTATTTCTTCAATCAATCCTCTGTATTCTTCTTTGCCTATCTTGCCTATACAAGGTCCAAGACACCTATTAATATGATACTGGAGGCAAACTTTATCGGGCAGATTTGTTCCTTTACAGGTTCTTACCGGAAAGACGCCTCTGAGTGTTTTAAGAGCTTTCTTCACCGCTTTCACATCTGCATAGGGACCAAAAAAAAGAGAGCCGTCATCTTCTATTTTTCGGGTATAAAAAACTCTCGGATATTCATCTTTTACGGTTATCTTAATATAAGGATATCTTTTATCATCCTTTAATCTGACGTTATATTTGGGCTGATGTTCCTTTATTTCATTTTCTTCCAATATAAGCGCTTCCAATTCGTTTGTGGTAGCCGTATAATCTAAGGATTTAGCTTCATACAGTATTTTATTTTCTTTTATCGAATTTTTCCGGGCTAAATAACTACTTATTCTCTTTTTTAAATTTTTTGCTTTACCAATATAAAGTATCTTTTCTTCATCCCTAAAGTGGTAAACTCCGGGGAGTTCAGGAATATCTTTTGGCGAAATTTCAACCATAGATTATAAATTAAGATTATCCTTTACCATCCGCAAGGGTCAACCTGAATTGCACCGCAAAGACGCAGAGGTCGCAAAGAAACAACAAAAAAAATGTTTTGTTCCTTAAAAACACCCTCACCCCTCCAACAAAGAGAAACAACAAATAACACGAATAGCACGAATGTTTCGAAAATTGAACCACAAAGTACACCGCCTATGGAATAGAGTTTACTGCATGATGAGCTTCTATTTCACAGGGCAGGCAAGGACCACAAAGAAAATATATTGTTTTTTAAAACCCAACCCCACAACCCAAAATTAATCTCATACGGAGCCACAGAGAACACAGAGAAACAACAAAGAATCATAATTCGTTTAACACCCACATCCCCAAGATTAGGAACAAAGAGTAACACAAATCACACAAATATTTTTTATTTTTGGGAGGTAGGGCAAAGTATGATTTTACATTTCCATTTGTCATTTTGCTTTTTAATTTTTAA
The DNA here is from genome assembly GCA_016930175.1 of Caldifarciminota bacterium. Taxonomy (GTDB): domain Bacteria; phylum Hydrothermota; class UBA3072; order UBA3072; family UBA3072; genus JAFGHJ01. The sequence goes on along the minus strand of JAFGHJ010000001.1, from coordinate 16,907 downwards.
TATCCAATAAAAATACAATTAAACCAATTATCGTATATTTTTAAAAAGACAAAAAACCCTTATAAAACCAAACATAGTACGGTTGACAAATGAAAAAGAAAATTTATTTTTAGTAATTAAAAATATAAAAAAGGGGGATAGGCAATACTATGGAAATAACTATTACTGAACATTATGATGAAATGAGCAAAGTGTCCGCTCGGTTAATAGCTCAGGAAATTCATAGAAAACACGATATTGTATTGGGTCTCGCGACCGGAGATACACCTGTCGGGACCTATCAGGAACTAGTCCGAATACACAAAGAAGAAGGATTGGATTTTTCCAAGGTCAAATCTTTTAATTTAGATGAGTATCTGGGACTCGCACCCGTTCATAAAAACAGTTATAATTATTTCATGTGGGAAAATCTCTTTAAACATGTCAATATAAATCCCGAAAATGTATATATACCCCAGGGAAACATAAAAGATCCTGAGCAATTCTGTGTATGGTATGAAGAACAGATTAAAAAAGCCGGAGGGATAGACCTTCAGGTACTCGGTATCGGCAGAGACGGGCATATCGGTTTTAACGAACCGGGTTCATCTTTTGCCAGCCGCACAAGAGTAAAGGCTTTATTCAAACAAACAATAGAAGATAATGCTCGCTTCTTCGATAAAGAAGAAGATGTTCCTCGTTTCGCAATTACCATGGGCGTCGGAACTATTATGGAAGCAAAGAAAATACTTCTTATAGCCAACGGAAAAAATAAAGCCGATGTATGCGCGCAATTTATAGAAGGACCCGTTACAAGCCAGATAACAGCCACATCTCTGCAATTACACAATTACGCGAACGTAATCTTAGATAATGAAGCGGCCTCAAAACTCAAAAGAATAGAATACTACAACTGGGTACGCGATAACAAACATTTAGTGCAAAAAGAAGTGGGGAGATAAGATGAGTTTAATAATTTTACTATTTGCGCTGGATTCAATATCCAATTACCAAAGTTGTCCGGATTTTGAAAGTTACTGGGATTTCTACGCAGGTAACAGGATATCTTCACAAGCCTGCGGTATGGGTTATACCGGAGTAGCAAGTACAGGTGACATATCGAGCACTTTTATAAATCCTGCTTCTTTATCTTTAGAAAATAAAAAGCAAATCTATTTTGAATATGTTTATAAAAACGATATAGATCGGGCTTATGATATAAAATACAAAAACTTGAATCCCAATTTTTCCCTTGGTTTTGGTCTGCCCATAAATGATTATTTTCAAACCGGTATAACCTATCGAACTGAAAAATCTAAAAAGACAGACTATGGAGAAATATACGGAACAATGGTTAGCGATACAGCCGAATCGGGTTTTATTAATACCGGTCTATTAGACGTTTATAAAAACGTTAAAATTAGTTCCTTTTCCATACCCATTATTTTCAAGCTTAAAGATATCCTTAGCGTAGGAATCGATTTGAGTTACACTAATTTCTATTCGAAAACAAGACTTGGTGAAATTACACACACAGACACTTTAACAGATTCAACGTGGACAGTACCTTATATTGTCACGGCAAATTTTAATAAAATTAGACCTAATTTTGGTATAATCGTTTCACCTTTAGAAAATTTATCTCTGGGTCTTACATACCTACCGGAAACAAAAGAAAATGTAAGTATTGAACTAACGGATACTGCAATTACTTACGCTGAACCAAACATCTTTCCTTTAAATATCGGAATCGGTATTAGTTACAGATTTAATACTATACCTTTATCTTTATCGCTTGATTATAAATATTCAAGAAATTCCGTAGAAGAAAATCTTGTAAATAGAAAAGATATACATTTCGGACTGGAATATGATATAAAAGAGAATCTTAAATTAAGAACAGGTTTTTTCACTCAAAAAAGTTACACAAGTAGGGCAATTCAATTAGAATCATATTGGGAAAACCATGATCAGATATTCACAACTTTCGGAATATCCTATAAAATAAATTCTCTAGCATTAAACTTATCATTAATGGACAGTCATTTGTTTTCCAGCGGATCGGTCGAACAAACCTATTTTAATACAGGCATAAGTTACGGGTTTTAAATTTAATAGCACGCAGATTTACTCAGATTTATTAAGATTAACCCCCATCCCCATCATTTCTTTGTTTTTTTAAAAAATTATAATTGAATCCTGCTTACCTGCGTTAATCTGCGTCCAAATCTTGGGTTGTTGGGTGGGGCTCCCTTGACAAAAGCTTTTAAAATAGGTATTAATATTTGCATTAATGAATATGCGAATAGGTTTTGGATACGATATTCACCGGTTGTCAGAAAATCGGAAACTTATATTAGGAGGAATCCATATAGAACATCCTCTGGGTCTTTTGGGACATTCAGACGGAGACGTGCTTATACACTCAATTATAGACTCTCTTCTAGGTGCCTTCGCTCTAAATGATATAGGCACACATTTTCCCGATACCAATGAAAAATATAGAGATATTTCAAGTTTGATTTTATTAAAGGAGACAATGAAAATAATACCCGGTAAAGTTATGAATATTGACGCAACAATAGTAGCAGAAAAGCCTAAAATGGCTCCTTATATTTCTTCTATGCGAAAGAATATTGCTAAAAATATCGGCATTGATATTTCCAATATTTCCATAAAAGCAAAAACAAACGAAGGTCTTGGCAGTATAGGAAAAAATGAAGCCATAGCCTGCTACTGTATCTCTCTATGTGAGGAGGTAAATAAATGAATTTTCTCCTTCTTCTTTTATCCCTTAATCCGATTAAGGAATTCAAATACGCAAAAGGTCTTTTCGAAGACGGTTTTTATGATCTCGCGGAAACCGAACTTGTAGATTTTATAAACAATTATCCCAACAGCATATATGCCCCGGAAGCCTCCGTTCTCCTTGTTAAATCATTAAATCAGCAGGGAAGTTTCGAAAAAGCGATTGTCAAATGTAAAGAGTTTGTTTTCAAATATCCTTCCAAAAAAGAAGATTTGCTCATAGAGTGGGCAAAAACGGAAATAAAATTAAATAATTTTGATTCAGCGATCAAAGCGATAAACGGTATCACAAACAGAGATAAAAGAGAATTATATTTCGGAGAAGCTTACTATGGTAAGGGAGATTATAAGCAAGCTTTGGAACATTATTCAAAATCCTCTCTCCCCCACAGCAAATTAAGTACCGGTTGGGCTTATATGGGATTAAAGGATTACGAAAAAGCGGCTTCTGTTTTTTCAAAAATCAAAGGAGAATACGAAGAAGAAGGCGCTTTCCTTTACGCTAAGTCGATTTTTCTCTCCGGCGATAAAAACTCGGAAAAAGCCTTTATCGAATATCTCGCAGAATACCCGGAAGGCAAATACACCGCGCGCGCATATTCATATCTGGCAGACATCAACGAAAACAACGGCAACACAGAAAAAGCAATTCAGTACCTGAAGGAAGTCGCTGTTTCAGATCCTTCACTTTACGGCTTTTCAAATTACAGAATGGGCTTGATAGAACATGAAAAAGGTAATTATGAAAAAGCTATAGAATTTTTTGACAATTTATCGGGAAGTGATCCCTATTTTCTAGACGCCATGTACTGGAAATCACTCTCTTTAGGCAAACAAGGAAATATTGAAGAAGCACTCGTAAATCTGCACCTTGTAAGCAAAAACAGCCCGGCTTTAAAAAACGAAGCCCTTTTTGAAATGGCCCGAATTTACAAAAAAAACGGCGATTATAAACACGCTATGGAATTTCTAAATAACATCGAGGGAGAATTATGGGATGAATCACGCATCGAGATGGGCAATATTCTATTATTACAGGAAAAACCAAACGAAGCATATTCAAAGTTCATGGAAGTAGTCGAAAAAAATCAGGGTTCCGTAAATCTCGCCCTACTTCAAGCCGCTCTGACAAAGAAAAAACTAAACGAATTTGAAAACGCTTTGAGCATGCTGGACACATACGAACGTAATTTCCCCAACGGTAATGAAATCGATAAAGTATATATGTTAAAAGGAGATATTTATCAAAGTCTAAAAGAATACAGAAAAGCTCTTTCGGAATACGAAAAAGTTAATCTGGAAAAATCACCCGACTTTACCCCCTATGTTCTCGAAGCAAAAGGATGGGCCTGGATGGGTCTTAAAAGATACGATATGGCGTTCCATAACCTTGAAGAACTATCGGAAAAATTTCCCGACTTTTGCAGCAGAGCCGAAATATATTTTCAACTCGGAAATGCAGCTTATGCGATGGGAGACACCAAATCGGCAGAACGCGCTTACCGTCAGGTTAAAGGCGATAGAAAGCCGGAAGCCTTATTCAATCTCGGAAAGATGTTTCTTGATAACAAAGAATACAACAGAGCAATCGAAGAATTCGTAAATATAAAAAAGAATTTTTCCCTTTCAAGTTACAGCCAGATAAGTTCTTATTATATCGCTCTTGCTCTTCGTAAGAAAAATGATTTAAGAGCTTCTAACGAACAATTGTATTCTATGATTTCCGAATCCTATGACGCTGAAATTTTAGTAGAATCTTTTTTACTACTCGGCGATAATTATTTTGACCAGGCAAAATTCGACTCTTCATTTAAATACTACTCAAAAGGATTTGAATTAACAAGAGAAAAACTTTCCGGCGCCAACGCTTCTTCCCTAACACTTCTAGGAGTTCGCGGTATTCTTCTCTCGACAAACAGCTTATCGGGAAGTTCAAAAATGGAAGAAGAAGCAAGAGACTTGTTAAGAAGATTGCGCGGAAGCGGCATGGAAGGTAAAGTCAACAGCCTTGTAGGAAATATTCTCTTTAATTCAGGTAAATACAACGAATCCGTAACATATCTTGAATATTCTGAGGAACCGGATAGTTACTACAAGGCAGGTCTTGCCTTTCTTAAAATGGGAAGAAAACAACAGGCAATTCAATTTTTAAGCAAAGCGGCAAAATCAAATGAATTCAAAGATAAAGCTTATATGGAACTAGGAAGGATTGAATATAATGATGGGAACACAGATGGTGCTAAAAAATACCTGGCTAAATCTTCCCTGCCCGAAGCATCTCTCCTGTACGCGTTGTGTTTAAAAAAAGAAGGAAAAGAGAAGGAAGCTACGGAAAAATTATTGAAATTAAGAGGAGAGGCTGACGGACTCGCATACATTGAACTCGCTAAAATACTAATCGACCGCAAAGATTATACTTCCGCTTTAAAGAACATTGAAGAAGCATTAAAATTTGAACGCTCTGAAGCCGAAGGTTATTACCTCAAAGGCAAGATATTGTTAGAAACAGGAAATGAGGAAGAAGCCTTAAAAACACTTCTGAAAGTCAGATACCTGCATCCTGAAAGTGAGTGGGTATCACCATCTCTTTATACTCTTTCCGAAATAATGATTCAGAGAGGCGAGGTAGAAAGAGCTTTAAATTACTTAAATGAAATAGTCGAAAGAGCAGAAGAACCCTGGCGAACAAAAGCAAAGAGCAAAATTTCCGAGCTAAATAAATGAGAAAGATTTTATTTCTTTCTACAGTTTTAATTCTCTTAGTCTCTAAATTAAATGCGGATATTCTCGATATTCCGGAAGTAAAAGTATACGGGGAAAGGAAAGTCGAAGTCGAGCAGGTTAAAAAACAACTTTTACCTTTCGAAAAAGAATATATTCAACCTTCCTTTGCAAATATGAAAAAAGGATTGCCGATATTTAAAGTACTAGATAAAAAAGCAATCAAAAGAAATATAGGATGCAGATTAGAAGCAGCCGCAGGGACATACTTAGGAGGCTATTTGCTCGGTTACGCAAGAGAAAACTTTCAGCCTTTAGAAGTCGGATTAAACTTCATAATCAATTCAGTTGCGCAGGACTCATTGATACAAATCTTTTCAAGGACTTCATTTCAAAACTTTTATATTAACGGAGCTTTTTACGGCAAAAATACATCAAAACCGTTTTACAAATTTGCCATAGGAAATATTCACAACTTAATTGATTTTGATTTCTTCGGTGTATTTTCCGATACACTCATAGGAGTTGCCGATATAGATTTTAAATACAGTCCTTTTAAGCTTAATTTGCAGTTTGAAACTTCAATAGATTTTAACGCAAAAGTTCTATATGAGAAATATCCTATTCAAGCCGGAGTACTCTGGTTCGATGATGAAATTTACCCCGAGTTCGTTTATTTTCTACCCGTTTATGATCTCTACATCAAAGGCAGCCTGTTAAACAAAACAGGAATCTCTTATTTATACTGTCAATCGTTACCATACCTGCGTGAATACGCTTCAACCTATACATATTACAGAGCAGAATTTGGTCAATCGAACAGTATTTTACCATTATCACTAATTTATTCCCATTACTTAAACAATTCCTCGAACTTTATCGGCACAAAACTAACATATAGTGATTTGTTTTTCGAATTAGAATATCCGTTAGAAGACGATTATGATTATATCTTAAGAGCCGGAATCAGCACCGACATTTTAGAAATAATAAGTGCCAATATATATGGATATACTAACGGCACCGAAAAATACTTCATCGGAGTCGATTTAGGGTACGATATAAGAGACTATTTAAGGGTAGGAATAGAAGGGGATTATATTTACGGTTTCGCAACCGAAAACGATTTCGACATCGGCGGATATATCTTTTTCGCTTTTTAACCACAGAGAGCACAAAGATAAGAGGACGCAGATAAACGTAGATTTTCAGGATTTGTTTGTTGTTTGCTAGCTGTGAGCTGTAAGCCGAAAGCTCTTCTTCTCACACAAAGCACACAAAGAACACAAAGAAAAAATTTCGCTGTTTCTATTTTGGGAAAGGTAGGGTTTAATCCAAATTAAATATTCGTCGTTTTTTCTTTGCGACCTCAGCGTCTTTGCAGCGGGATTACCCTTGACATTGTTTCGCAAAAGTAAAGCGAGAAGTTAAACTCGCAATGACAAATTTTTTCGTGTATTTTTAAACACAATTCAAAAAAGGGATGATTGGGTTTCGTGTATTTCGTGTGTTTAGTGGTTTAAAAATACATTGACATCCAACCCACATTTAATTATTATAAATATATGAGGACGTACGATACATTAATAGAAATAGGTATAAAACTATCAGCAGAGAAAGACCTTTCCAAGTTGCTTAATATAATACTAGAGGATGCCTGCAAACTTTGTAAAGCTGACGCCGGAACATTTTATCTTAGAAACGACAACAAATTAGAATTCAGGGTCTCTCGTAATCTCACACTCGAAGAAAAAATGGGAAAGAAAAATTTTCTGGAATCGATTGCCCCCCATGCCCTGCTAATATCGAATAAATCAATTGCCGGCTGGAGCGCAAAAAACAAAAAAACATTAAACATAAAAGATTTAAATAATATAAAAAATTGTCCTTACTGTCATAATACGGAATTCGAAGAAAAAACAGGTTATAGATGCAAATCGATGTTAACCGTACCCATCATCGACAGAGAAAATGAATTAGTCGGCGTATTTCAACTGATAAACAAGACAGGAAAATGGGAAATAACTTCTTTTAGTAAAGCGGATGAAAAATTAGCCGAATCACTTGCTTCACAGGCAGCAGTGGCGATAAGAAATGCCCAACTTACGGATGAACTTAAATCCGCACAACTGGAAACAATTTTTGTACTTGGTGAGGCTGCCGAATATAAAGACAAAGAAACGGGAGACCATATTAAAAGAGTAGCCACTTTCTCAAAAATAATCGCAGAAACACTAAAGTTAGACGACAATTTGATAGAAACGATTTATAGAGGCAGCCCTCTGCACGATATTGGCAAAATCGGTATCCCCGATAATATATTAAACAAACCAGGTAAATTAGACCCGCACGAATGGGAGATAATGAAAGAACACACAACTCTTGGATATAAATTATTAAAGGATTCCCAATCGGAGGTAATCAAAACCGCCGCGGTGATTGCGTACACCCATCATGAAAGATGGGACGGAAAAGGGTATCCAAGAGGGCTTAAAGGGGAAAAAATACCTCTAGTGGGTAGAATTGTAGCTTTATCCGACTTCTTTGATGCACTTACTTCAGAGCGACCATATCGAAAAAAACGTTTTCCTCTTTCTAAAACTTTTGCGATGATCGAAGAAGATAGAGGCAAACATTTTTGCCCCAAAACCACGGATGCATTTTTTAAATCAATAAAACATATCGAAAAAATAAGCGATTATTTTACAAAAACCTCACACCTAACTCCCCCTTCCCCCTAAATTTTTAACCACAGAAAACACAAAAGTACCAGACTCATCATAACACATAAACACGGATTTCTGATTCTCTGGTTTTTGAAGAAACGTATTAAGGAGTGATGGTGTACCGTTCATAAAAAATACCTCGCAGACTGAGCGGACATGGACTTTTATTGATAAAATGAGCAAGAAGTGCTGTCCAAGAAAGCGTCTCGGAGGGTGAGCGGGCACGGTCTTTTGAAATGCTTGCTTTTCAAAAGGAGCGAACCCGAGAGCGAGTGGCAATTTCCTCGCAGCGGAAATTGACCACGTCTTTCTCGGACAGCACTCCTTGCGAAATAAACCGTTAGGGGAATTGATTTCGGTTTCTTAGAATAGTACCCCCTAATTCCCTTAAATTTGAAGATATATTACGATCCTAATGGTATATTAAGTTTTCTGTGGTTAAAAATTCAGTTATTCGCTCTTGACAATGAATAACTTCTATTTATTTTCAATTGAATAAAGTAACTATAATGAAAAACGGGAGGGTAGATGACGCAAGTCTTAATACCTGTAATATTACTCGGCGGATTAACACTCATTTTTGGGGCTTTCCTGGTTTTCAGTGCCGAGAAGTTTAAAGTTAAAAAAGACGAAAGGGTAGAAAAAATTCATGAAATTCTACCCGGTATAGACTGCGGCGCCTGCGGGGCTCCGGGATGCGCAGCTTTTGCTCAGGGCGTAGTGGAAGGTACTTATGCTGTAAACGGATGTAAAGCCGGCGGAGTTGAAGCGGCAGACAAAATATCCGAAATAATGGGAGTTAAAAACGAAGACACCAGCACGGAAAAAGTTTCTGTACTCTGTTGTCTTGGCGATAAAGAGACAGCAAAAAGAATCGCGGAATACGACGGAATATCGACATGTGAAGCTCTCCATTTAATGGGTGGAGATAAAGGATGTCAGTATGGTTGTCTCGGGCTTGGAGATTGTGTCAGTGCTTGTCCATTTGACGCAATCGAGATGGGAGAAAAAGGATTACCTTATGTAATAGAAGAAAATTGTACAGCCTGCGGCATTTGTGTCGAAACCTGCCCGAGAGGACTTTTTGAACTTATTCCAAAGGACCAGGATATATACATAGCATGCCGTTCTTATGACGACGCAAGGACCGTTAAACAAGTCTGTTCACGGGGATGTACCGGATGCACTCTTTGTACAAGAGTAACTGAAGGCGGAATAATAGAAATGGAAGGCAAGCTTGCAAAGATACAGTGGAATAAAATAAAAGATAATAAAATGTTAGAACCCGCTTTAGAAAAATGTCCTGCGAACACTTTTGTGAAGAGGTCGGAATTAAGGAAAAAAGTAAAAGGTGAACAGTTAAAGATAAATGCTAAATAAAAGAGAAAGCTAATGTATAGATATTTACTTACAATCAGAGACTTTCAACTGCCTGCTTACGGGGTTATGGCAGTAATCGGTTATCTTGTCGGGATGTATTTCATAAATAGAGAAGCAATCAGGAATGAAATACAACCCTTAATGATACAATCACTTTCAATGTGGATTATAGTCGGAATGCTGATAGGTGCACGAATATGGTATGTATGGGAAAACTGGCACCTATTCGCACCGTCTCCTCTATCCATTTTTAAACTATGGGAAGGAGGAATGGTATTTTACGGAGGGTTTATTGGCGGATTTGCGGGTGGAATCCTCTTTATTAAAATAGCAAAATTGCCTTTGGCTAAAGTCATGGATATTATGGCACCGGGTATTGCAATAGCCATTGGGATTGGAAGAATCGGCTGTTTTCTAAACGGGTGCTGCTACGGAAAAGTCACAAACTCCTGGATAGGAATCAGCTTTCCTTCAAGATGGACTCCTCCTGCTTACTGGGAACACTTACAAAGAGGTTTGATACCTCCCGGAGCTTCACATAGCCTGCCAGTTATTCCAACACAACTCTTATCTACACTAAATTTATTGATTATTTTTGGAATATTATGGAAAATTAGAAAAAAGAAAGTTTTTAACGGATTTCTTTTTACTCTATTCATAGGTCTTTACGGCCTCCATCGTTTTATAATCGACTTTTTCCGTCAATATTCTGGAAATGCGTTGATTCTTAAATATCTCACTCTTTCACAGGTCGTAAGTATCTCTATGATAATAATTTCTATTGTTATCATAGTAATTGCCTTTAAGAGAAAATAAAATCTCTTATCCTCCTGCGAATTTTCCATTCTCCGCTCCTCCTAAAAACATAAAATCAAATAAGTTGTATTTGGGCCTTCTGCTCTCTGTGTAATCTGTGGTAAAAAATGGCTTGACAACAAAAAACTTCCACTTATTTTCATTTTAATTGAGTTTAACGGGAGGCTAAATGAAAAGATTATTTTTACTCGTTTTTTTTCTTTCTCAGTCATTATTTTCTCATAGAATAGAATTAAATAATGGAGAAATTATCAATTCTGACTCGATCCGTATGAAAAACGACTCCATTTATATAAAAGATACTGTTTTGTTAAGAACTGATGTTAAATCTATTACGTTCGGCGAAGGCGGTCTTGAAAAAGGAAAAGGAGAATTACCAAAGGATATTAAAGGCATTCTTGAAGACAGAGTAAAATTAATGTTAGAATATGCCGATTTCGACGGAGTGGTTATGCTTGATAAAGGAATAAACAAGCTATTCTCTGACGGAACCCGTAAATATGAATATCATTTTCGCGGATTAGTTTTGAAAGACTCCAAACGAAGCTGGGCTTCTTTTCAGCGTCAATTTGACCAGGAAAGAGAAAAAATGAAAATCGATATGGCTCGAGTAATAAAAGTAGACGGTAGAATTATACCTCTTGATATGAGCAAAGTGACTATAACAAAACCTAAAGCAGAAGGTATGTTCTTCGACAAAGATAAAGTAATTGCATTTTCAATACCCGATGTAGAAGTTGGAGATATCATCGAATACAAATATACAGAAGAAATTTTTAACCCCTGGGATAAAAAAATCTTTACATTGGGATGGTTCTTCGGAGGCTCTGAGCCTGTAATAGAATCCTCTGTTGAAATAATTGTACCGTCTAATAGTTATTTTAATTTTACCATTAAAAACGGAACAGGTGTTAGTATTAACTCAACTTCAACCGATTCGACCAAAGAATATCTATTCAAGAAAGATATAACTCTACCGCCAGTAGAAGAACCTCTAATGCCGGTCACAGAAGAGCTTGTACCTGTTCTACGTATCTCAAATCAGAAAAACTGGAATTATATCTTCAACTGGTACGCCGATTTCCAGAAAAAGAGGATGGATGTAACTGGCGAAATACAACACATTGCTGATTCCTTAACAAAAGGCTTAACCACTCACGAAGAAAAAACAGCATCTTTGTATCACTGGATACAGAGAAATATAAGATACATATCTATAAAGGGAGCAGCATCGAGCGGAGTCTCAGGACACAGCGCTTCCGAAACCCTCGAGAATGGATACGGAGACTGCACAGATAAAGCCATACTCTTCTCTACCCTATTAAAAGCAGTCAATATAGAAGCCTACCCTGTTTATCTGCATACATATCCAGGTCCGGAGTTAATTCAAGAAATCCCATCATTCTGGGGGAACCACGCAATCGTAGAGATTTTTCCAAAAGAAGGCAAACCTTATTTCCTGGACCCGGTTTCCCAATATTTTAGATATCCTTCTTTTGCGACTATGGATCACGGAACAGACGTAATTTGCGCACAAAAATCGAGAATCGATTTTATCGAAGTACCGCTACCGGCTGAAAATAAAAGGGATTATACCTATTTAATCGAAGTTACTGCCTATGATTCGGCTTTTGTTACTTTTCAATCCAGCTATTCAGGAAGTTACGAAGCAGGGATAAGAGCCTACTGGGAAAGACTCACGGAAGAAGAAAAAAAGAAACAGTTTGAACAGATGGCAAAAAGAGTTTCTTCCAACGCCCGACTGATAGATTACAATTTAGAAAACCTGACAGATATCGCAAAGCCTTTAAAGATGACAATCATATATGAGGTACCGAAACTTTTGAAAAAACAGGGAGAGTTATACTTACTTAAACTCCCCGAGTTAGAAGAAAGATATACAAAGAACGAACTTTCTCTTTCCACCCGTAATTACGATTTGATATATGATACATCCGAAGAAATAATTCATACATTTAAAATACTCTTACCGGAAGAAATAAAAATCTTATCTCTCCCCGAAAAATTCACGCGAAAAGAAAAAAATGCCGAATATACGGCTTCTTATATGGAAAAAGGAGACACATTAATATTCAAAGATGATTGGATAAGAAAAGATAAAAAGATAGAAGTTTCCGAATACAATAATTATAAAGAGCTATGCAATGAAGTATTAAACTATGCAAAAAGACCTGTAATTATGCTGCTACGAGGAGGCAAATAATGCGAAAGGTTATTATATTCCTTACGATATTTTTGAATATCTTTCTTCCACACTGCAGTAAACAACTTTTACAGAACGAAAAAAACTGGATAGAAGATATCATATACACGGAAAAGGGAGAAGAATACAAATGCAGAGTGACAAAAATAACCTCTGATTCAATATACATTGCAACAGCAGATACCGAGCTTACTTTTCCTCAAAAAGAAATCAGAAGCATCGACCTGGCACAAAAAAGAGAAGGACATTTATGGAAGAAAACAACGGATATAACAGATCCAATATTATTACAAAGCTTAAAAACAGATCTTTCAGAATTTTCAGATAAAAAGTACGTTGATATTTACTGTAAAAGACATCTGAAAATCGAAAAAGATTCCAGTTACGCATATTCAATAAGGTGTATCAGGGCTATTTGCTCAGAGAAGGGAAGAAACGCTGGCAATATAAACTTTAACTATCTCTCAAGAGAAGAAAAAATGGAAATAAACTTCGGCAGAACCATAACAAAAGAAGGTGAAGTGCTTCACCTCAGAGAAAATGCTATTGAAGACGCTTCGATTTATTCGAGGATACCTCCTTATGAGAACGCGCACGAAAGAAAAATAGCTCTACGGGAAGTAAAACCGGGCAATTTCCTGGATTTTAAAGTCACAATTTACGGAAAAATATCCGAAGAATCTCCATTTATTTTGGAAACAACCCTGGGAAATGCAGGTCCCACCTTAAAAAGTATTATCAGAGTGGAAGTACCAAGAAATTTCGACATAGCCTGGCAAAATTGGAAAATTGAAGAACCCGAACTAAAATTCTCAGGAAGGAACAAAATTCTGCATTGGGAAATAGATTTACTCGAAGCATTCGAAGACGAAGATAACGCGCCGCCAAAACCCTACGTTTTTCCCGGAATAACAGCTGGAATAAATAGTAACTGGGAAAAAACCTATAAAAATTTTAACAAACATCTTGAGGGAGAATACACTCCCCAGAGCAGCGAACCGGAAAAAATATATAAAGAAATCATTAATTTGATAAGATTTGTAGACATACCATCTCATAAAGCTGCCTGTTCCCCTAAAAGCGTAGAGGAGATTTTGGAAAACAAATTGGCAAATTCTCTTGATAAAGCTTACCTTTTATACTCTGCTTTGTTATCTAAAGAGCATCCTGCGGAATTAATATTAGTTCGCTCTAAAACAAGAGGAGAATTAGCCAAAGATGTACCTTCTCTTTATCAATTCGACGGAGCTTTGATTAGACTCGGAGAAATATTACTCGATCCTTCATCAGAGCTCAATCCATACGGATACATAAGACCTGAATATCAGGGCGTATCAGGACTATCCGTAACGAAAGATGAATTTGTTCAAATACCTTTATTTGAGCCGGGCAAGGAAAAAACTTCAATTTCCAGGATAATAGAGCTTAAAGAGAGCGGCGAGGCAAAAATAGAAGAAAAAATGAAATTCCTTGGAAGTATGGCTATCGGCCTTAAAAGCCTCAGGTACATGCGGGAAGAAGATAAGAAAAACATGATTGAAAGCTACCTGAACAGAAATATACCTGGTTCAAACATAACGGATCTTTCTTTTAATCATATAGATAACGGCAAGCCTGAAGTTCAAATTGATGTAAGATATACGGCGAAAGGGCTGGCTTTAAAACAGGGAAATTTCCTGCTCTTCCATATACCGGGTATAGATTATTCCGCTTACTCTGTGGGAGCTACGGAAAGGAAATATCCTATTTACTGGGGAAAACTCGGAAAAGAAGAAAACGAAATAAAAATAAATATTCCAGAAGGTTACACAGTTCGATATCTGCCAAAAGAAATTAGCCTGTCGAATCCTTTTATCGAGTTCAAAAATACTCTTATCAAAGACGCAAAAACAATTACTTATACGGATTATTATATAGATAAAGAAGAATTAATTCCCGTGGCTTACTATTCCGAATACAAAGATATCATAACCCAAATCGCTGAACTCTCCGAGGAATGGATAATTCTCGAGAAAAAGGAATAGCCACGGATAAATATTGAACCACAAAGCCCACAGAGATCACAAAAAATAACAACAAATATATATTTTTGTTTAAGACCCAACTACACCAAAACTTAGGAACAACAAATAGCACAAATTTACTGTTTTTTTTAACCAGTGACTAGTGACCAATGACTAATGACGATCTTATTGCCACAAAGACACAAAGTCTTATATGTTATTTAAAAAAATGCAAAGTGTTGAGATTTGACCCCGATTACTTTTACAACTCAGGGGCGTGTAAAATAAAATATTAGAAAAGCAATAGTAAGAAATATAGTCGAGGTCAACACGCACCATAAAACTACACGTTGAGATAAATTTAAATAATCTTTTCTTTTTTTATCCCGCACTAAATGAATTGTAGATTCCATAATTAAGAGTGGTACAATAATGGGGAATAAAAGTGTTGAAAGCGACATAAAGAACTGTATAATAAAAAAAACTATACAGATAGCAGGCATCATCTGAAATGTCAAATGGTTGAACCCCAATAAAGTGACAACTAATAATGAGTAAATCCAGATATATACAGTTATTCTTATATCTCTATTATCTGAAAATATCTCTCTTCTCAGTTTAGAGAGTGAATTAGTCGTATCGGGCCTTTTCAATGAAATTATAAAACCAACTATAAAACCTATTATTCCCCATCCTACCGCATTAACTGTCATAACCAATGGATTGAAAAAGCCGGCTTCAATATTATACCTGCCATCAATTTCAGATACGGGATATAAGTCAAATATCAGACTTGGCCAATTGGCAATATAAAAAAGAGTAACTTCTCTACTTTTAGGCTTTTCAAACATTTCAGATAATGTTAAACCCCAAAATTTCATCAACCATAGTAGGATTATGAAAATGATAATAAAAGAAACTATCATTTTTTTTCGTTTAGCTATCATATTTAAATTTAAATAAGAAATATTAAATACATACGTTTTCTGTTCGTCCTTTCAAATGCCATTAGTCACCTCTCTTATATAAATTTGACCATATTCCTAAAAGCAACCCAAATGATTGACAAACCAAAAAAAATGGCCATAATCCGTTTTTAATTTTTTTATATTTTGAAATATTTTTATCGATTTTATCAATATTTTTTTGAATATCTATAGTTCCACTTGCGCCTTTTTTATTATAATCGAAATATATATCTGATAATTTTTCCTTTATTAATTTTTTCTTCAATAATTCTTTTTCCGATTTAAACGAATCAGTCAATGAATAAATTTTCCTAGAAAGCAAATCAGCATCTTTTCCATCCACTTGTTCCGAACTAATGGCAGAATTAAGCGCATTGTGAGAGGCATTTCCTAGCACCTGAATTTCTTTATATTCTATAGAATCTAATAAAAATTTATTTTTAGAATCTAGCAATTTAATAATATGGTAATGATCATCTAATATATAAGAATCTTTTATATTATAATTAGATTTGTTGATAAAATCGAAACTCATCATTTGTTTTTCCAGATAATCGGATTTACTAATTTTAAATTCGTCAATCCTTGATTGCACACAATAATTTAGTAAAGGAAACCCAATTGTCCCAAGACCAACCAAAATTGATGAAACTGTAGCTAATTTTTTATCAATTGGCAGCTTTTTTCTCTTAGGTTTCTTCTTTTTCTTTCGATTACTAACTACCATATGTATATTATAAATAGAGCCAGCCTTTCCGTCAAGATGAAAATTATTACTGTCGACCTCTCACTTTTTTAAAAAATCACTCCAGGGTTGCCGGTCAGGAAAGCGTCTCGGAGGGTAAGCGGGCACGGTCTCTTGAAATAGTTTCATTTCAAGAGGAGCGAACCCGAGAGCCGAGTGGCAATTTCCCCGCTGGGGAAATTGACCACGTCTTTCTCGAACGGCAACCCTAAAAAAAATATATTTAATGTTTAAGTGTGTGGGGTGGATTTAATTAGAGGCTAACAGCGAATAGCTGATAGCTTAGAAAAAATAAACGGAAGGGCTATAAGCCGGATTCTGTTATAGATAGTCATTGATCTTTGCAACTACCCGGGATTATTGGTCCGGGCAAGTGGACCTACCCTGTTTGTCTTGCATTAAAGGGGGTTTACCATGCGACTCCTGTCGCCAGAAGTCCGGTGAGCTCTTACCTCGCCTTTTCACCCTTACCCTGCAAAAGCAAGGCGGTATATTTTCTGTGGCACTTTCCGTCACCTTACGGTGCCTCCCTAAGGG
>JAFGHJ010000015.1 GCA_016930175.1 Caldifarciminota bacterium | reverse complement strand
GCGAAAGAAAGTACGGGTTTAAAACGTTCCAGCTCTTTATTGTCCGGTTTCTCTACAAAGGTCACTGACTTTTCAAATTTAGGTTCGAATTCTCCTGAGAAAACCTGAAAAGCGCCTTTATTAAAAGAAGAAAACACAAACTTGTTTTCTTCTCTAGGGAGGGGGGTAGGAAAGAAATTTCCGGAGCGGACATCAGTGAACCGATTTAATTCTCCCGTTTCAAGGTCTATGGAGTAAATATTGAAAGCTTCCCGTTGATCACCACAAAAATAAATTTTTTGTGAATCTTTAGAGAACTCCGGGGCAATAGTATCCGCCTCTCCAAAGGTTATTTGTTCTTTTATAGATAAATCATCGAGCGGGGAAAGAAAAATTTTATCATAGGTATCAATCCTTATTGTGTAAGCGATATGTTTTCCATCGGGAGAAACAGCTGGGGATTTTTCATAAAGATCATCCTGGGTTAGATTCAACGCCTGCTCTGTTTCTAGATCAAGTTTAAAAATGTCGCGCTGAGTGTTATCGAAAGCTGTAAAAACGATACTTTTATCTCCAGGAAGAAAGCGAGGTGCAGAAGGTGAGTCATAGGGAATTTTTATTACTCTTTCGTCTTTTCCAGTCAAGGCGTTGACGATGAAAAGGGAAAATTTCGCTCCGGAGCGTCCAAAAAAAGCGATTTTATCTCCATCTCCCGACCAATCGAGATCTCTCCCCAGAGACGGATCGATATCGAATTTGATCTGTTCATATTTCCAAGTGTAACCCCGCGTAATGTTGCGGATCACACTCCCATCTTTTGCGGAAAGAAGCAGAATATCCAGGTCATTATCCCGGACGTTGAGTGTAATTACGGCTACAATTTCTCCAGAGGGAGATAAAGCATGGGAAAAGGAAAAAAAGTATTCATTCAAGGGATAACTTGGTCCTATGGGAAGGCTGTAATCCTCAGGGTTTTCACGGGTAAGGAATTTTTTGTTTTCCTCTCTTATATGTTTTTTATATTCATAATGGAATTCTTTAGGCTGCAGGTTAAATACTTTTTTTATGGGATTTCTTGATGAAATAAGAGAGGACCCTTTTAATGACTGCCAGAGCTCCCTGACTGAGTTCTTGCCGTAGCGTGTTTCAATGAACTCAAAGAGGGAATGCCCGAAGTCATAGCCGGGATCACGGGTGAGAGGATAGTTGCTGAAAAGATGACCTGAAGGGGTCATCTCCGGGATCCTATCATTCAAAACAGCATCTCTGACGATCAATTCAGATAAAAAAGACCAGTTGTCAGTGGTGTATTCGCTGAATCCTTCCATTATCCACATTGGTGGTTGGGCGACTGCATATAACGCTCCCCCAGGGCTTCCCCAAAGAAGATCGAATTCGAAAATATGGGTCAATTCGTGCGTGACGAGAGCTTGAAGCTCATCGTCCGCCATGTCTCCCCGCACCGCTACCCGGTATAATAGAGGTTCGGAAACACCTAAGACGCTTTCCGGTAGATAGTCATAAATATTGGTTTGGGCCATGTCTGTGGCAGACACGAAATGAATAAGCGGAACGCGTGCGGACAGTTGATGTTTTGTGTCCTGGCTGATTTTTAAATAAGAACTCTCAGCATAATCGGAAATTTTTTTAAGCATATCCAGATTATCTGTATAATAATAAATGTCAAAATGGTCGGTCTGGTATTTTTTCCAGTTAAAATCAACGTAAATAACTTTGTTTTTTCCGTAGTAAGGAATATATATGTATTGAGCAAAGCTTTGACAAGTAAGAATTAATATGGCCGAAATGATGAAGAGGGTTTTTATCTGTTTGTTCATGGTTACTCCCATATTATTATTTATTTAATGAGCAGATATCTTTCTTTCATCCTTTCATATCCTTTGAGATCTTCTAGAAGATTGTCTCTGACCTCAAGGAGAAGATCAAAGAAAGCAAAATGTGCTGTTTGGTTGGGATTTTCATACGATTTGTTCTGTTTGTAATTCTTGTCGTATATTATTTCCCCGGTTTGGGTATCTATCAAATAAAGATGAAGCTCTAGAGCATAAAAAGTACGGGTCTCGATCCTGGATTCTTCGGGAAAGGGGTCGTCGAATCTTCTTTTTTCTTTCTTTTTGAGAGATTTACGTGTTTCTTCGGAATATTTAACGCTTCCCGTGAAGAGAGCTGATTTATTTTCTCCCGAATCCACATTCTTCCAACGATCAGGATCCTTAAATTCTTCTTCCTGTTCAATGGTGATATCCGTTATCTTTGTGTTTTTCTTTAGGTGTTTTTTAAGCTCGAATGAGAAGTATTCTTGTATTTCCTGGTTGGCGTCAAAGTCTTTGATTTCTTCACTTTCTAATTCTAAAAAGTTGGTTATTAAAATATCCTGATAAGGAGAAATATTTATATCCGGTTTTTGGGGTATTTCCATCATGACCTTTACATAATTTGTGTGGGTACAGGAAATAAGAAAGATAACAAGAAAAGGCACGATTAAACTTAACTTTCTACTTTTTGATTTTTTCATTTGTTTTCTCTTTTTTATCTTTAGGGTTTTCATTATTATCATCATCACTTTTTTGGAGCTGGTCTTGTTTGAACTTTTCAAAATTAGCCTTGATTCTCTCGTTTTTTGGATCCAGGTCAAGTGCTGTTTGGTATTCCTTTTCTGCCTCTTCCCACATACCTTTTTTTTCATAGGCGATGGCAAGGTTATTATGGGCCGGAGCGTTGTTAGGGTCCTGAGAGATCGCTTTTTTCCATCGAAATATGGCCTCATCCCACAGCTCCATCTGTGCGGCCTCGATGCCGAAAAGAATTTGATTATGAGAATAGCGGGCCGAACAGCTGTAAAAAACAATAGACATTAAAAGCAGGGGGAAAAAAGTGTAAAGAAATTTTCCTTTCATTTTGAGCCTCTACGATTTAAATTAACTCTTTTCATCAGTTACGTCAATATAACTGGATATTAGGATGCAAAGTATGTGCCATATATAAATATGTGGTTTGTGCTAATTGATGAAAGCGAATTCTGTTTTTCAGACATAATTTTTTATTTTTTATTTCCGCTCAGTTTCTAAGTTTTTTAAAGCTGTTATATAAATAGGACAGGTGTCTATAAACTGACAAACTGAATAGGCCTTGGCTTTTGTTTAAAAATGTGCTATAAAGCTTTTTTAATTGATGTTAAGAGTTGAACAATGCCAAAAGTATGTGAAATTTGTGGAAAGGGCCCGGAATTCGGGAATAGTGTGAGCCATTCGCATAAGGCTTCTAAGAAAAAGTGGAAACCTAATCTGCAGAAGATTAAAGTTGATACAGATTCAGGTAACAAGCGGATGTGGGTTTGTACGAGGTGTATACGCGCCGGCAAAGTCAAAAAAGCCATTTGAATTATTCATAAGGAATGCTGATTCAATAACCCTTGAATCACTCAATCAAAATTTTCCATAAAAAGTAAACTATTATTTTTTCTCTGTCCTTATCTTGGTTAAATTATTATCAGCATTCTTTACCCTTCGGGAGCGCCGATCTCACTACCCCGGCTTCGTTGCAGTCCATTCGATGTAGACAGCTACTATCTCATGGGCTGCTGCCTCGCCGTGGCAGCG
>JAFGHJ010000014.1 GCA_016930175.1 Caldifarciminota bacterium | reverse complement strand
GTTAAAAAAGGAACATCCCCACTAGAATTAACGATTGACTCTTTAGAAAATAAGATGGGATTGACAATAGGAACACCCACATCGAATGACGGTATAATAATTGTAGAGGATACTTCTTCGGAATCCACAATAACAGTAGGCTCTGTATGGTTTAAACCAGATAGTCAAGATTGCTACAAGAATGACACGGTAACAACTGAAATACTCGTGAACTCAGGCGAACAGTTAGTAGCTTGTTATGGTATAGACATCGCTTATGATACTAACGTTATTGATTATGTTTCCATTGAAGCTGGTACTGAGGGTTTTGTTTCAGCGGTAAATCCTACAGCGGGAAAACTTATAACAAGTGGATTTGATGCTGTAGGTAAAGGTCCCGGAGATAGTCTTCATTTATTAACAGTCAAATGGATAGCTGTAGGTGAAGGTACGTCACAATTAGAGATGACAATAAATGATTTGTCAGATGATATGTTATTCCCAATAGGAACACCCACATCGAATGACGGTATAATAATTGTAGAGGATACTTTATCGGACTCAACAATAGGTTCTGTATGGTTTCAACCAGATAGTCAAAATTGTACCGTGAACGATACTGTTTCAACTGAAGTGCGAATGAACTCGGGCGAACAGTTAGTAAGTGCTTATGGTATAGAGGTCGCTTATGATACCAGTGTTATTAAGTACGATACTACTATAGCTGGCACTGATGGATTCATCGCCGCAATAAATCCTTTACCAGGAAACCTGATAATAGACGGATTTGATGCTGCGGGTAAAGGTCCCGGAAATAGTCTTCATTTATTAACAATCAAATGGATAGCCGTAGATACTGGGGCGTCACAATTAGATATGACAGTAAATGATTTGACAGATGAATTGTCAGTACCGATAGGAACACCCACAGCCCATGACGGTATAATAAATGTAACTTCTGGCGGAATTGAAGAAAACGGGACTTCAGTAAAAGTCATTTCTGTTCCCTATTTTCACTCAGGTATTAATATTAAGTATAATATCGAAGAAAAAGAAAGGGTGAAAGTGGAGATACACAATATTCTCGGTCAGAGATTAGCCAAACTAAAAGATGGAACGAGCCCCTCGGGCAAATATAACCTCACGTGGAACGGACAACCGGGCATTTACTTCGTCAGAGTAGAAATAGGAAATAAGGTTTACAGAAAAAAAGCGCTTATTATAAGATAATTATTGAGGTACTTGATATTGTAAAATATTCATATGCAAAAATAAGAAAAGGAGGAAGCTTATGAAGTATTTATCAAGATTTGTTTTAGTTTTTAGTTTGCTGTTGAGTATTGGGTTGAATGCCCAGGAAGAGCCTGATCCGCCGGATACATCATTCGCCGGCGCCGTGTGGATTAGTCCGTATCTTCAAGAGTGTAACACTGGTGAAGAATTCACAACTGAAGTGCACGTGAACACAGGCACACAGAACCTTGCCGCTTACGGCATAAACATCTCTTTTGACAGCAGTGTTGTTGAGTATCTTTCCTGTGTAGAGGGCGATGATGGATTCCTCACAGCGTACAATCCCCAACCAGAATCACTAATAACAACCGGATTCGACGCCGTGGGTAAAGATCCCTCAGAGGACCTTCATTTATTAACAATTACATGGGCAGTAAAAGAGAAGACGGAATTCACAAAACTGGGAATGACAGTAAGTCATATGACTGATGAAATGCTAGTACCAGCAGGAACACCCACAGCCAATGATGGATATATAGAGGTCGTCCTTGGCGCGATTGAAGAAAACGAGGTTTTAAAAACGGGAGTTTCCGTCGGCAGTCTCAACCCGGGAATTAACATTCAATACACTCTCGAAAAAAGAGAAAAGGTGAAGGTGGAAATATACAACATTCTCGGTCAGAAACTCGCAGGGCTTGCGGACGGCGTCAGCCCTTCGGGAAAATACAACCTCACCTGGAACGGCTCTCCCGGTATTTACTTTGCCAGAGTGGAAATAGGAAACAAAGTTTACAAAGAGAAAGCGATTATCATAAGGTAATTACTAATATTTAAAAAAAGGAGGTTTAATAATGAAGTGCTTGCCAAAATTTATTTTAGTTTTTATTCTGTTGCTGAGTATTGGCTTGTTCGCCCAGACTTCAGCGGGAGATGTGGATGAAGATGGAGAGATCACTATTCTGGACGCGCTTTTAGTTGCTCGACACCATTTATCACTTCCGACGCCAGAATTTACAGCACCGGTTGAGGCAGGAGATGTGAATTTAGATGATGAGATACAAGCTGTAGATGCTATAATGATTGCTCAATTCTTTGCGGGTCTTATAGATTCATTACCCTTACCGACAATTACAATGCCGGAGACAGGAGGGATACATCTTGAAGCCGAGTTTTATGACAGAGTAAGTGATAACGATGCAGTTAATAATGGAGAGCGTATATATGATAGTGGGTTAGATGTGGAAGATTGTTGGGAAGGAGGTTTTAATACATGCTGGGTATCCGGAGGTGAATGGTTAGAATGGGACCTGATTCTTACAGAACCATCTGATGAGTGTAATGTCTGGATTCGTGTTGCTCATGATAATGAATTTCCGCTCCCCTGCCGGGTGATTATAAATTCAGAGTTAGTAGGAGATACAGTTAACGTAGAAAATACCGATCCATTTGGAGTTCCCCATCCACCTGGAAACTGGCAAACATGGATAAGTGAATATGTCGGCTCTTATAATCTAAGGCAGGGTGTGAACACTGTAAAATTAGAATATACAGATCCTTCTGGAGGTGCCAATTTAGATTATATCTACCTGACTAAAGAAGAAAACGGGCCCCCTGCAAGAACAATACAAGCTCCGGGAGGTTATGTTAAACCGGTTGATAAATACGGGAATTTACAGGTTATTGGTACAAATTTGTGTAATTCTGATGGTGACCCTATACAGCTTAAAGGAGTTACAACAGAAACAATACGTTGGAACTATTATGGAAAAGGTCATACGATTCAGAGGTTAGCTTATAATCTTGGAATCGAGTTATTCCGTATAACACTATTTGTCACTCCAAATGATCATGGATATCTGGCACCAGATCTGACAGCACTAATGCATAGTCATTTAGTCTCCTATATAGATGATGCAATCGAAGCTGGTATATATGTAATTATAGACTGGAATATTGTGAAGGAGGGGGATCCCGATTTATACACAGAGGAAGCAATAGAATTCTTTGATGAAATGAGTGAGAAATACGGAGATTTACCTAATGTGATCTATGAGATCTGCGATGAACCCAAAGTTTCATGGGAAAATGTTAAGTCATACGCGGAAGAGGTTATCCCTGTAATAAGAGCTAATGATCCTGATAATATAATTATTGTTGGAACCCCATCACAAAGCAAGGAACCGCATATTGCCTCACGCGATCCAATAACTGGCCAGACAAACGTCATGTATGGGCTGCATTTTGCAGCTTATGATGATGACCAGGAATTAAGGGATACGGCAGACATAGCGCTTGGAAATGATCTTCCAATATTTGTGTCCGAGTGGACAGCGCATGATGCTGCTGGAAATAGTAAGGCCAATGATCCTGAAGATCCAAAAGATATTGGTCTATACGACCTTGAAGAAGCAGAACTCTGGCATTCATGGATGGCAGATAATAACTTAAGCTGGGTATATGGTGAGTTTACAAATAAAAGCACAAGAGGAAAGAGAATGCTGGTCTTAAGGACAGGTTTGTCCGGACATCCAGATGTGGAAAACAAGACAATTGTACCATGGGATCCTGTGATAGATTTTACTGTAACAGGAGAATGGGCATTAGATAAGATTCAAAATTAATTTGAATATTTAAAAGGTATATTCATAAAAAGGCTGTCTTCATAAAGGTGGACAGCCTTTTTTATTTTTACTATATAAATTTATAGTATTTTTAGATAATTTTTTCTATTTTCCCCCTTGAATAAAAATATTTGTTTAGCTATATTTGCTCATATTCATATAATTACCAAATAAAATGAATCCTAATGATGCGATTTAAAGGCGGTTATACGGTTAACTGAATCATGAGTCGAGTGTCTTGTGTCAAAACAAAAACTACAAGAACTACACGCTCTACATGTGTCTGAGTGAATGAGATAATGAGTGTATGGGTGGATGGGATAACTGTTTTTTACCCATTTACTCCTCAACTCATATACCCATATACTATTTTCTCGGCGTTCTTCGTGTCTTTGTGTAAGTTAAAAAAGCTGACAGCTGATCGCCGACGGCTGACGGCTAAAAGAACTCAGCGCTCTCTGTGTGAGATATTCTCAGTATCTCGTCGACAAAACAAGGCTTACCGCAAAAACGGCTGCCAGAACCCACATAATCGGGTGAACTTCCTTAACCCTTCCGGAAAAAAGCTTCATTATAGGATAAGAAACGAATCCTAAAGCCATACCGTGAGATATATTATAAGTCAACGGAATACCGATCAAAACCAGAAACGCAGGTATTGCTTCGGTTACATCATCCCATTTTATTTTTGCAACACTTTTAATCATGAGAGCCCCCACGAGAACAAGTGCAGGTGCTGTAACAGGATAAAATGTACTACTGCCAACCTGATAACCTCCGCCAATTGCTTTTACTAATGGATAGAAGAATATTGCCAGCAGGAAACAGGCAGACGTAAAAACATTGGATAAACCGGTTCGTCCTCCCTCGCTTACCCCTGTGGCGCTTTCAATATAACTTGTAACTGTAGAAGTTCCAAACAGGCTTCCTGCGACCGTTCCTATTGCGTCAGCCATCAAAGCTCTACCTGCTCTCGGTAAATTGCCTTTTTTATCGAGCAAATCCGCGTGTGAGCTGACACCTATCAAAGTCCCGACCGTATCGAAGAAATCCAGCAAGAAAAGAACCAGAATCGGAACAATGTATTCCCAGTGAAAAGCTCCTAGAATATCAAGCTTAAAAAATGTCGGAGCTAAGGAAGGAGGCCTGGAAACTATTCCTCCAAATTTAACCACACCCATTGGAATACCGATAGTAGCAGTAATAAGTATCCCCCACAGGATTGCACCCTTTATTTTTCTCGCGTATAAGAAAAATAAAACAATAAGCCCGATAAAGAATAATAATGTATAATTAGTATTTAGACTGCCAAGGGTAACTAAAGTCCCCGGACTATCCTGGATAACTCCCGCCCACTGAAGCCCGATAAAGGTAATGAAAATTCCTATACCTGCAGCAATTGCTCTCTTCAGACTTTCAGGAACCGTGTTGACAACCGATTCCCTCACTTTAAAAATAGTCAATATTACGAATAAAATGCCGGAAACAAAAACGATCCCAAGCGCTTTTTCCCAGACCACTCCCATTCCAACGACAATTGTAAATGCAAAGAAGAAGTTTTCTCCCATACCGGGAGCAAGAGCTATGGGATAATTTGCGTAGAAACCCATAATTAGCATAGCAATAACGGAAGAAACTATCGTCGCCATCATAACCGCACCAAAATCCATACCCGCCTGAGAAAGAATAACCGGCTGAACAAAAATTATATAAGCCATGGTCATAAACGTAGTAACGCCGCTGATTGCTTCAGTCTTCACCGAAGTATTGTGTTCTTTGAGCTTGAAAAAATCCATTTAAACCTCCTCTTTAAATACCAATAATATTAAAATAAAAATACGAATTCTAAAAATATTGTCAAGTTATTTAACCACAGAGAACACAAAAAAAACCATTTATTAAACCACGAAACACACGAAATACACTAAATTTTTATTATAGTTTTACCCTAAATCCCAAACCCCAAATCCCAAATTCTAAAATTTGACTATTCAACTAGGGTTCGGAGAATCCACCTTGGGTCTTGACACATATCCGTTAAAAATTAATATTTAAAAAATTAAGGAGGTATTAATGGATCCGATTCTAATAGGTTTCTTCGTTTATCTAATCGTTATCTTAGGCATTGGTATATGGACTTACCGTCTTACAAAAACACAGGAAGATTTTATTATAGCTGGAAGAAGATTAAATCCAGTAGTTGCCGCGTTCTCAGAGAGAGCATCAGGAGAATCATCATGGCTGCTTTTAGGTTTACCCGCGATGGTACTAACTGCGGGACTTATTGAGCTCTGGACCGCCATCGGTTGCGTAGCCGGAATTATCGCTGCATGGTTTATAATCGCGAAAGACCTCCGAATCAAAACAGAAAAGCTGAACGCTATTACATTACCGGGATTTTTGTCAAAGAATTTTGGGCAGGAAAACAAAATAAATGAAATTATAGCAACATTTATCATCATATTTTTTTATTCGTTATACGTATCTGCGCAATTTAACGGAGCCGGGAAAACCCTTCACACTACTTTTGGAATTCCTCACTTTAACGGAATAATGATAGGCGCTCTGGTTATTTTATTTTATACTCTGATGGGAGGTTTTTTTGCCGTAGCTTGGACGGATTTCCTGCAGGCAATACTCATGATTATTACGCTCGTTGCACTCCCTATAGTAGGTTTCATAACAATATTAAAGGGTGGACACAATATAAATTTCACCCTCTCCTCACTCGTAGGAAATCTTAAAGGATGGCCCGCCATTGCAGGAGTAATAGGAGGCTTAAGCTGGGGACTCGGATACTTCGGTCAACCGCACACAATCGTAAGATATATGTCGATAAAAGACCCTGAAAAAATAAGAATCAGCAGAAATATCGCAATTGTATGGAGCATACCCGCATTTTTTGGAGCGTTCTTTATAGGCGTAGTCGGAAAAGGACTTGTAACTCCGGGAACACTTTCCGATTCCGAATATCTTATGCCCCACCTCGCAACCACCCTTCTTCCCCTCTGGCTTGCAGGAATCCTGATTTCAGGAGCAATAGCCGCAATGATGTCTACAGCCGATTCACAACTCCTTGTCGCGTCCTCCGCTTTATCCGAAGACGTATATCACAACTTATTCAGAAGAAAGATTTCCGAGAAAACACAACTAATGGCTTCGAGAATAATCACCTTACTTGTAGGGATATCTGCCTTTATTCTTGCAATCAAATCACAAAAACTTATATATACAATGGTTTCCTACGCATGGTGCGGACTCGGCGCTTCGTTCGGACCCGCGCTTCTCTTCTCGTTAAAATGGAAGAAAACTACAAAATATGGAGTTATGGCGGGAATGCTAACGGGCGCTATAAGTACAATGATTTGGGCAAATATAGAAACTCTCGACAATTTCATTTCCGTAAGGGTAGCCGCCTTCGCACTCGCTACAATTGCAGTTATTGTAGTAAGCCTCTTGACACGAAAAAAATAAAAAAAAATATAAACTATCCGCAAGAAATAGGCTCTACCCCCGGATAGCCAGACAAATCATAAAAACGAATTTTATTGCAAATTCCGTTAACCGAAAAGCAAACTTCATAAAATTACAATTACCTAACAACCTCCCATTTTTTTAATAATGCCACAGATAAAAATCAGAGGAATTATTGTTCAGGAAAATACCTCGCAGATCGAACGGACACGGTTTTTTAATTTTTAAATATCAGGAAGTGAGTGGGTACTGCTCAAGAAAAATGCCTCGGAAACCGAGCGGGCATGGGCTTTTGACGAAGTCAAAAGGAGCGAGGTTGAGAGACAAGCAGCAATTTCCTCGCCGGGGAAACTGACTGCGGTTTTTCGGAGTAGTACCCCGAACGACAATCATCGGGGAAATTGACCACGTCTTTCTCGAACAGTAATTCCTCTGATTTTGCAAATATTCAAGAATAACTTTTCCGTGCGTATAATTCATTATGTACAATGCAATAACTGCCTTTAAGTGTATTAAGATGAAAATTTTGAGGGGAAGGCAAATTACAATTACCCCTTGACAAACCAAAAATATTAAATATATTCCTTTCGTTGATTTTGAATAAATATTCAATGTTAACGAATAATCATTCATAACCAAAGGAGGCTATTATGGCTAAAGTGAAAGTTGTAAAAAGTAGAGAGGAATTGTTAGCACGGAAATACTACGAGAGGTTCCGCAATCCTGCGATCAAAGAGATGCTCATCGTAAAAACACAAATCAGGAAAGCAATGGCTAATTATCTCTATAATAATAGCTTCCTTGAAATATCCGCTGTTATGATATCTCCGGAAACAGATCCTCTCTGTCACGATGTTTTTTCTACTGATTTTGAGTATTACGGAGAAACTTACACGCCCACAAAAAGTATGATTTTGCATAAAATGATCGCAGTAAGCGGAATAGATAAGTTTTTTTGCTTCTCACCCAACCTACGGTTAGAAGAAAAAGAAACCGCAGATTCAGGGCGCCATCTTTTCGAATTTACGCAGCTTGATTTGGAAGTAAAAGATGCACACAGAGATGATTTACTTAAACTCGGAGAGGAAATCTATATTCATGTTTTCACGGAAATCAAGAAAAACTGCAAAAAACAGCTTGATTTTTTTAATCGTGAACTAAAAATACCGGAAACTCCATTTAAAAGAATTACCTTTGAAGAAGCAATGGATAAATTCGGTAAAAACTTTGAAGTCATTCTTTCCGAAAAAATGGAAGAGCCATTCTGGCTAATTGATATACCTGACTGGAAGAGAGAATTCTACGATAAGGAAGACCCGAAAAGACCGAAAATTTTACTCGACATGGATCTAATTTACCCCCAAGGTTTCGGAGAAGGACTCTCCGGTGGTATGAGAGAAAATGAATACGAAAAAATAAAGGAGAGAATAATTCGTCAGAAACTCGACCCTAATGATTATAAGCTTTATCTCGAACTTGCAAAATTGGGGCTCCCACCCTCCGGAGGTTTTGGAATTGGTATCGAGCGAATAACTCGCTACATTTGTGGTCTCAAACACGTCAAAGATGCTACATTATTTCCAAAAATCCCGGGCGAGTTGAGTTTATAAAATAACGAATATATATAGCCACTAAGACACGAAGACACAAAGGAAAATATGTATTTTAAATTAATGCAAAAAAAAGAAAAAAACAAAGAAATTATTAAACAGTCTATTCTGTTTATATATCTTAGAGCCTTGGTGCCTTTGTGGCAAAAATAGTTATATAAGGAGATAAAAATGACTCAAGAAGTTATACAAATAAGTACAATCGGATTAGATACCCTATGGGTACTTCTGGCAGCATTTCTTGTTTTCTTTATGCAGGCAGGATTTGGAATGGTTGAAGCAGGTTTTATCCGCGCAAAAAACACCTGCAACATTCTTACTAAGAACTTTCTCGATTTTAGTATGGCTTCGATAGGATTCTTTATGTTCGGATATGCTATAATGTTCGGAGATGGAAACGCTCTTATAGGATTAAAGGGATGGTTTTTAGTAAACGCTGAATCTGGAGCTAACATTCCATTATACGCTTTCTGGCTATTCCAAGCCGCTTTCTGCGGCGCTGCAGCGACTATCGTCGCCGGCGGCATGGCAGAAAGAATGAAATTCAATGCTTATCTTATATATTCATTCATAATTTCAGCTCTTATATATCCGATAGTAGGTCACTGGATATGGGGCGGCGGCTGGTTATCTGCACTTAACTTTGCGGATTTCGCCGGCTCATCTGTCGTTCACACTGTTGGGGGCACCGCCGCACTGGTCGGGACAATAATGTTAAAACCGCGTATCGGAAAATATGGGCCGGACGGAAAACCAAACGTTATCGCGGGACACTCGATTCCCCTTGCTTCACTAGGTGTTTTCATACTATGGTTTGGTTGGTTCGGATTCAACCCCGGCTCCTCCTTAAGTGTAGGAGACGGAAGCTTAATCGCACTCGTAGCGATTAATACCAACCTTGCTGCCGCAGCAGGCGGTATATCGGCAATGATCATGGTATGGAAGATGTTTGGAAAACCAGACTTATCAATGGCTATGAACGGCGCTCTTGCAGGATTGGTCGCGATAACAGCCCCATGCGCTTTCGTAGACCCATGGGCGGCAATATCAATAGGCACTATAGGCGGTGTAATTGTTGTTTTGGGAGTAATCTTACTGGACAAACTACAAATCGATGACCCGGTGGGCGCGATTCCTGTTCACGGAATGAATGGTTTCTGGGGAACTATTGCCGTAGGACTTTTCGGAAAAGAAAGCTTAGGGCTAGCTTACAATGGACTTTTCTATGGCGGCGGATTAAAACAACTCGGAATTCAGCTTATTGGTGTTTCATCGGTAATTGTATTCATCGCTATAAGTATGAGTATTGTTTTTAAGCTTATAAATGTTACTATTGGACTACGGGTTTCTCGAGATGAAGAATTAAAAGGTCTCGACATCGGAGAACATGGAATGGAAGCATACGGAGGCTTCCAGATATTTACAACCGAATAGATAATGGAGGTAAAAAATGAAACTTATAGTAGCTTTAATCCAACCGCATAAATTACCTGACGTAAAAAAAGCTCTCTATGAAGCTGAAGTCTACAAAATGACTGTCACCAATGCTCTCGGCAGCGGACAACAAAAAGGATATACCGAAACTTATCGCGGCGTCCTTCAGGAAGTAAATTTACTTAAGAAACTACGTTTGGAGATAGCAGTCAATGAGGAATTCGTAGAACCTACCATAGCAGCAATAGTTAAAGGTGCTCAAACCGGAAAAATAGGAGACGGAAAGATATTTGTTATTGACCTTCCAGAGTGTATAAGAATACGAACCGGAGAACGGGGTAATAACGCAATTGGTTAAAAAGGAGTTAGAAATGCCTAAAAAAACAAAAGCAGATATTTTAAAAATCGTAAAGGATGAAGATGTAAAATTTATTCGCTTATGGTTTACGGATGTTCTTGGACAGGTTAAAAGTTTTGCGATAACCGTAAACGAACTCGAAGGTGCTCTTACAAATGGAATGGGATTTGACGGCTCATCAATAACGGGTTATCAGGATATCGAAGAATCGGATATGATTGCAATGCCGGACCCAAATACCTTCGTAATCTTACCATGGAGACCAAATGAGAAAAAAGTTGCACGTATGATATGCGATATTTTAAATCCAGATAGAACACCTTATGAAGGTGACCCGAGATACGTTTTAAAAAGAGCGTTAAGCCGTGCTAAAGAAATGGGTTTTGACCACTTTTATATTGGTCCGGAACTGGAATACTTCTATTTTAAAGACGATAAAGGAACAGAGGTGCTCGACAGAGGAGGATACTTCGACTTAACTACTTTAGACGTTGCCAGTGACCTAAGAAGAGAAACCGTTTTTGCACTTCAAGAAATGGGCATTCATGTCGAATATTCCCATCATGAAGTAGCGCCTTCGCAGCATGAAGTGGATATGCGATATGCGGATGCTCTAAAAATGGCTGATGATGTTATAACTTACCGGGTGGTCGTAAAGGAAATCGCCACAAAATTCGGAGTTTATGCTACATTTATGCCGAAACCTATTTTCGGAGAAAACGGTTCCGGTATGCATACGCATCAATCTCTGTTCAAGGGGGACAAAAATGCTTTCTTTGATAAAAAATCAAGTAACAATCTATCGGATATTGCTCTTTCATACATTGCCGGTCTTTTAAAACATTCAAAGGAAATCTGTTCAATATTTGCGCAAACGACAAACTCTTACAAGCGTCTTGTACCGGGTTACGAAGCACCGGTATATATAGCCTGGAGCCAGAGAAACCGAAGCGCTTTGATCCGTGTGCCCATGTATCAACCGGGTCAGGAAAAAGCAACCCGCTGTGAATTCCGAGCCGCAGATCCTGCCTGCAACCCATATCTTACTTTCGCCGCTATGCTTCACGCCGGACTGGAAGGTATCGAGAAGAAATATAAAGCTCCGATTCCAATGGAACAAAACCTTTATCATCTTACGCCAATAGAACGAAAAGAAAAGGGCATTGAAACGCTCCCAGACAGCCTCGGTCAGGCAATTTCTATAACGGAAAACAGCCTGCTCGTAAGAAAAATACTTGGCGAACACATCTTCCCGAGATTTATTATGCTTAAAAAGAAAGAATGGGACGATTACCGAATACAGGTATCCGAATACGAACTAGATAAATACCTGCCGACATTATAATGGTTGGTGAGTTAGTCAGTTAGTGCGTTGGTGGGTTAAAAAATGGCATAAAAAATGCTAAATAACAACGGATTTCCAAGAGAACAGGGATTATATAACCCTGAGAATGAGCATGACTCTTGCGGAGTGGGCTTTGTATGCAATATTAACGGAGATAAGTCTAACGACATCGTAAAAAAAGGCTTAAAAATACTAAAAAGACTTGCCCACAGAGGAGCTGTGGGAGCTGACCCAAAAACGGGCGACGGAGCCGGTATTTTAATACAACTTCCGCATGAATTCCTATCGAAAGCCACGGAAAAAGAAAAAATCGAATTGCCCTCTCCCGGAGAGTATGGAACGGGTATAGTTTTCCTACCTCAGGATGTAAATGAAAGATTATTTTGCAGGGATGTTCTTGGAAAAGTAATTGAAGAAGAAAAACAAATATTGCTTGGATGGAGAAAAGTACCCGTCGATAATTCGAATATAGGAACGAGCGCAAAAGAAAGCCAACCATCAATAGAACAAATTTTTATCGGGAGAAACCCTGATATTCCTCCAAGAGGATCTGACGACAGCCTTCACTTTGAGCGAATTCTTTACGTAATCAGAAAAAAAGCTGAAAGCATCATAAATTTCTCCGATATAAAACAGAAATCTTTCTTTTATATAACTAATATCTCAAGCAGAACCATAACCTATAAAGGTCTTCTTATGGCAAAACAGGTAGAAGGTTTTTATACCGATTTGAAAGACAAATCTATAAAAAGCGCTATAGCTATGATTCATTCGCGATACAGCACAAATACCTTCCCAACCTGGGACCTAGCTCAGCCTTTTAGATTTCTAGCTCATAACGGAGAAATAAATACGCTAAGAGGAAATGTTAACTGGATGAAGGCAAGAGAAGGGCTACTTAAAAGTCCTTTATTCGGAAAGGACATAGAAAAAATAAAACCAATTATAGATTCCTCGAAAAGTGACTCGGCTATATTAGACAATGTATTTGAACTTTTAACTCTTTCGGGGCGAACTCTACCCCACTCCATCATAATGCTCATTCCGACAGCCTGGGAAAACGATGATTCACTGAATAAAAACTTAAGAAGCTTCTATAAATATCACGCCTGTATTTCCGAACCATGGGATGGACCTGCTGCAATATCTTTCACAGATGGTAAACGTGTAGGCACTATACTCGACCGTAACGGGTTACGCCCTGCCCGTTATCTTATCACAAAAGACGGCCAGGTCATGATGGCTTCGGAAGTAGGCGTTCTCGATATTAAAGGGAAAGATATTTTACAATCCGGAAGACTCGAACCGGGAAAGATATTCTTTGTTGATACAGAAAAAGGAAAAATAGTCCAGGATGACGAAATCAAAAGAAACCTATCAAATAAAAAGCCCTATTCCGAATGGCTAAAAAAACATTTACTGGAATTTGATTCCATTAAGCCTTCAAAGTCGAAAAACAAGAAATCAAATATCAAAAAAAAAGAACTTCTCTCTTATCTGAAAGCGAATGGTTATACCAGAGAAGATTTAAAAACTATAATCAAACAAAAAGCAATAGAAGGAAAAGAACCTATAGGCTCGATGGGCAACGACCATCCCCACGCTATTTTATCGAAAAAACCTCAACTTATTTTTAATTATTTTAAACAATTATTTGCTCAGGTAACTAATCCGCCCATAGATTCTATCAGAGAAAGAATAGTTATGAGCATGGTAAGTTTTCTGGGACCAAAAGACAACATCTTAGAAGAAGTCCCTGATCATGCGCATAAATTGGAGGCAGGCGAACCAATACTTACAAACGAGGATTTTGAAAAGCTTAAGAACATTAATGTAAATGGTTTTTCAACTAAAACCATATCTCTGCTTTTTAACCCTAAAAGCGAAAAAAACTTCATAAAAGCACTGGATAGAATTACAAAGGAAGCAAAGGAAGCCGCTCTAGCCGGATATTCATTTATACTCCTCAGCGACAAAGGAATAAATAAGGAAAACGCCTGCTTACCTTCACTAATGGCAACCGGCGCAGTTCATCACGCCCTTATTAAAAGTGAATTACGTACACAGGTAAATATATTGTTGGAATGCGCGGATGCAAAAGAAGTCCAGAATTTTACACTACTTTTAGGTTACGGGGCGGATTGCATAAATCCATATCTTGCTTTTGAAGCAATAAAATATTTATCAGACGAAGGTGAAATCGAGCTTGATTTAAGTGACGCAATAAGCAACTACAAAAAAGCTATTAACAAAGGAATTCTTAAGATATTATCCAAAATGGGTATTTCGACCCTTCAGAGCTATAGGGGAGCTCAAATATTCGAAGCATTAGGTCTTGGCAGCGAAGTTATCGAAAAATGTTTTGCGGGTACAACTTCACGTATAGGAGGGGTCGACCTCTTAACACTTGCAAAAGAAACAATATTACGACATAAAGAAGCTTTCCCTGATTCTCCTTTGATGAATAAAATTCTTCCCTCAGGCGGTTTTTATAAGTGGAAAAAAGACGGAGAATATCATTTATGGAATCCACAGAGCATTGCTTACCTCCAAGATTCAAGCAGGAAAGGAGGCTATGAAGAATACAAAAAATTTGCCGAAATTATAAATAATCAGCCAGAGAATCCAACAACCTTGCGAAGTTTATTAAAGTTCAACCATTCTAAGTATCCGATTCCGCTATCCGAAGTAGAAGATGCTTCTCTGATAGTAAAACGTTTTGCAATTGGAGCTATGAGCTTTGGCTCTATAAGCAGAGAAGCACATGAAACTATAGCTATGGCTATGAACAAGCTCGGCGGCATGTCTAATACCGGAGAAGGAGGCGAAGACCCTTCACGTTTTAAAAGACTCTCAAATGGAGCTTCGTTTTCAAGTAAGGTCAAACAGGTTGCTTCGGGACGGTTCGGGGTAACAACGAATTATCTTGTTCATGCCGATGAGATACAGATAAAAATTGCTCAAGGAGCAAAACCGGGCGAAGGCGGACATTTACCAGGGCATAAAGTTAGTGAAATTATAGCAAAGACACGCCATACCACGCCTGGAGTCACACTTATTTCTCCCCCGCCTCATCATGATATTTACTCTATAGAAGATTTAAACCAGCTGATTTTCGACCTCAGAAACGTAAATCCGAAAGCAAGAATAAGTGTTAAGCTTGTTTCAGAAGTCGGCGTAGGGACAGTTGCAGCAGGAGTTGCAAAAGGGCATGCTGACATGATCCTAATTTCAGGCGGAGACGGCGGCACCGGTGCAGCCCCTTTAAGTTCGATACATCATGCCGGCTTACCCTGGGAATTGGGTCTATCAGAAACCCATCAAACTCTGGTGCTGAATAACCTCCGCAGCAGAGTACGCCTGCAGACCGACGGACAAATCAGAACCGGGAGAGATATCGCGATTGCCGCGATACTCGGCGCGGAAGAATACGGATTTGCCACAGCGGCATTAATAGTCCTCGGGTGCGTAATGCTACGGCACTGCAATCTTGGTAACTGTTCGGTAGGTGTGGCTACCCAAAATGAAATCTTGCGGCAGAGATTTAACGGAAAAGTAGAATACCTGGTTAACTATTTTAACTTCGTAGCGGAAGAGTTACGTGAAATTATGGCAAGTCTTGGAATTAGAAAAATAACCGAACTGATCGGGAAAACCGAACTTTTAGAAGTTAACGAAGAAATTCTTGACTGGAAATCAAAAGGCATCGATTTCAGCAAGATTCTTTATAAGCCGGAAACAAAAAATAATTCTGGAGTCTCATATTCAAAAACGGAAAAGCATGATTTAGATAACATATTGGATAATCAGCTTATAGACCTTGCAAAAAATGCAATCTTAAAGGAAGAAAAAATAAAACATAAAATCACAATAAAGAACACTGATCGCACGGTAGGAGCTCGCCTGAGCGGAGAAGTTTGTTATGTCTATGGAGAAAGAGGCCTTCCCGACGATACTATACATTTTAAATTCAAAGGAGTCGCAGGTCAAAGTTTTGGTGCCTTCCTTGCTAAAGGTATAACCTTTGAACTGGAAGGTATGTCTAACGACTATATCGGTAAAGGAATATTTGGCGGCAAAATAATAATATATCCTGATAAAAAATCGACTTATCCGGCAGAAGAAAATATTATAATCGGAAACACCTCTTTTTACGGTGCTACCAAAGGTGAAGCTTATATAAGAGGTATCGCTGGAGAAAGATTTTGTATAAGAAATTCAGGACTAAACGCGGTCGTTGAAGGGGTAGGCGACCATGGGTGCGAATATATGACCGGAGGTAGAGTTGTAATAATCGGAAAAACCGGTCGAAACTTTGCTGCTGGTATGTCTGGAGGTATAGCTTACATTTATGATACGGAAGGTGATTTTAAATCTAAATGTAATCTTGAGATGGTAAAATTAAAAGAATTAAACGAACATGATATAGAAATAATAAATACCCTTATAACCAATCATTTTCGATATACAGAAAGCGTAAAAGCTAAAGAAATTCTTGATGACTTTAATAATAAAATAAAAGACTTTATAAAAGTAATTCCTCTGGAATATGAACACATCTTGAAAACGGAAAGAAAAGAAAACTTAAAGAAATGGGTAAAATCGATAGTAGAATAGAATGGGTAAGATAAACGGATTTTTAGAAATAAAAAGAGAAGTTTCGAAACAAAGACCAATTGAAGAAAGAATAAAGGATTATAAAGATGTTACAATCCGACGAAAGGACGATAAATCCCGGGAACAGGCTGCACGATGCATGGACTGCGGAACTCCTTTTTGCCACTGGGGCTGTCCAATCGGAAATTATATCCCGGAATGGAATGATTTCATGTTTAATAACCAATGGGAAAAAGCTTATGAATTACTTTCCGCTACAAACAATTTTCCGGAAATAACAGGAAGAATATGCCCGGCGCCATGTGAACACTCCTGCGTTTTATCTATAAACGACGACGCAATTACAATAAGAGAAAACGAACTTGCCATTATTGAACATGCATTTAAGTCTGTATTAATTAAAGCGAATCCGCCCGTAAAAAGAACCGGAAAAAAGATTGCTGTAGTCGGTTCCGGTCCCGCGGGACTTGCGGCTGCCGACCAATTAAATAAAGCAGGTCACTCAGTAACCGTTTTTGAGCGAAACAAAAAAACCGGTGGAATCCTTCGTTACGGCATTCCAGACTTTAAATTAGAAAAAGAAATCCTCGACAGACGATTGGACTTGATGGAAAAAGAAGGAATAAAATTCAAAGTGAATAAATTTATCGGTATGGATATTCCAGCTAAAGAGTTACTGAAAAACTTCGACGCGGTCTGTCTCGCGTGCGGCTCCGGAGTTCCGAGAGACTTAAAAATTCCCGGAAGGGAATTAAAAGGTATACATTTCGCCATGGATTTTCTGATACAGGCAAATAAAAGGGTCTGGGGAGAAAAAATACCTGAAGAAGAAATAATAGACGCGAAAAATAAAGCAGTAATAATAATCGGCGGCGGCGATACGGGAGCGGACTGTGTCGGTGTTGCAAAGAGACAGGGCGCAAAACGTATAACACAGATAGAAATATTGGAAAAACCACCCGAATGCAGAACCTCAAATGAACCCTGGCCTTACTATCCCTCAATACTAAAAAATTCAAGCAGTCATGAAGAAGGGTGTGAACGCCACTGGTCTCTTTTAACAAAAAGATTTATCGGCAAAAACGGAAAAATAGAAAAATTACAATGTGTTGAAGTCGAATTCTCGCAAAACACCGAAAAAAGTTGTCCTGTTATGAAAGAAATATCAGGAAGCGAATTCGAAATAAATGCTGACTTAGTAATCCTTGCTGTTGGTTTTTTGCATCCCGAACACAAAGGATTAGTCAGAGATTTAAATCTCGAATTAACCAACGGTAACGTAAAAACAGACGAAAATTTTATGACATCTAAAAAAGGAATATTCTCCGCAGGTGATATGCACAGAGGACAGTCTCTAATAGTATGGGCTATATCCGAGGGCAGAAAAGCGGCACATCAAATAGATAAATATCTGATGGGTAAATCAAATTTACCTGTTTTGTAAAAAAGGAAGTAATTTATTAAATGTGCGGAATAGTAGGAGTAATCGGCAATAAAGAAGTGGCAGGTAATATATACGATTCACTACTTATAATACAACACAGAGGACAGGACGCTGCAGGAATAGTAACCTACTCGGATAGATTTAACATTAAGAAGGGTGAAGGTTTAGTAAGAGACGCATTCCAGGAAGAAAATCTTAACTTCCTGAAAGGCAATGCAGGCATCGGTCATGTAAGATACCCGACACTCGGCGGAATGGGAGTCGAAAACGCCCAGCCTTTTATTTCCAATACACCTTACGGTATAGCTCTTGCTTTTAACGGCAATATAATCAATTTCGACTCTCTCAAAGAAAAACTGGAAAATGACAGCAGGAGAATAATCATCTCGACTTCGGACGCAGAACTCCTTTTAAATCTTCTCTCAGCGGAAATGGAAAAGAAGCCGGCGTTTTCTCCTGATTTTCTTTTTGAAGCGGTAAAAGGAATTTTCGAAAAGATAAAGGGAAGCTATTCAGTAGTTGCCCTGATTAAAGACAAGGGAATCCTTGCTTTTAGAGACCCTTACGGTATCAAACCCCTAATATTCGGACAAAAGGACAATAATTTTTGTGTGGTTTCGGAAAGCGTTGCACTTGATACCCTCGGTTATAAAATAGAGCGTGATGTACAGCCAGGCGAAGCGGTATTCTTCGGCACAGAAGGTAAACTATATACAAAAAAAATCTCCGAAGAAAAACACTGCCCCTGTATCTTTGAATATGTATATTTTGCCAGACCGGATTCGACAATCGACGGCATATCCGTTTACGAAGCAAGATTGAATCTGGGCAAAA
Source organism: Caldifarciminota bacterium (assembly GCA_016930175.1). GTDB lineage: Bacteria > Hydrothermota > UBA3072 > UBA3072 > UBA3072 > JAFGHJ01. The sequence goes on along the minus strand of JAFGHJ010000014.1, from coordinate 36,161 downwards.
ATCTCGCGAAAGAAATAAAGAAAAAGGGAATAAAAATAGATATAGTAGTACCTGTACCCGACACATCAAGACCCGTCGCCATATCCCTTGCAGAGGAATTAGATATAAAGTATAGAGAAGGGTTAATGAAGAATCGATACATAGGCAGAACCTTCATAATGCCCCACCAGAGCAAAAGAGAAGAACTAATAAGAATAAAACTTTCTCCTGTAAAGGAAATAATAAAAGGGAAAAAAGTTCTTCTAGTCGACGACTCTATCGTCCGAGGGACAACATCAAAAAAGATCGTACAATTAATCAAAGACGCGGGCGCAAAAGAAGTTCATTTTGCTTCCTCGAGTCCGCCCCTTAAATTTCCATGCTATTACGGCATCGATATGCAAACCAGGGGAGAATTTATTGCTTGTAAAAGAGCTTTAGAAGAAATAACGGAAGCCATTGATGTTGATTCTCTTACCTATCAATCAATAAAGGGGCTTATAGACGCTGTTTCGAATCAAAAGGTTAAAAATTTTTGTACCGCTTGTTTCACGGGAGAGTATCCCATAAAGGCTGATAAAGAAGAAGTCGCTCGTATCGAAGCCGCCCGCGGGTGTAAAAACATTTAATAATATAAACCACGAAACACACAAAATACACTAAACCCAACCCACTTTTAAATTTACTTCAAAAACACACGAAAAAAATTTAACCACAGATTTCACCCTGAACGGTCGATCCTACCTACAGGGCAGGCCCAATGGAATAGCATTTACTGTATGATGAGCTTCTATTACACAGGACAGGCAGATTGTCACAATATTTTTAAATAGGTTTTCACACCGAGACACGGAGAGCACAGAGGAAAACAACAAAAAATACATGTTTGTTAAATACCTCATCCCACTACTAGAAAGAGTAACAACGAATAACGCGAATTACACGAATAGTTTTGTTTTTCCTCTTCCTAACCTCTTAAAGCTCTAGCATTCCAACTATCTTACAGAATTTTACCTGAAACGTTTATTTTAGTTCTCAAAATCTTTTAACGACTCAAAAAATTCTTCATCTGTCATTCCATCTATACAACTATTTATTACCTTCCAATTAATTTTGCCGTTTTCTACCCTGTATTCGAGCAAGGCAAAACCCTCATAATGTCCGTCTGTAAATTTCGCTAAAATCCATTTTTCGTTAACCAAGATTATTGGATCGGTGTAGAAAACAGGAACGCTTCCGTGTATTCCGGGATACGGAAAATTAATACTGTTTACAAATTCTCGAGTTCCGATATCCGAAATAATACTATTTATTAGATTTGTTAGACTATCTTTTTTCGATTTTTCTAAAAAATAGTTGCCAAATGGGACATACCTGACTTCCTTTAAGGAATCATTTAGGCTCTGGTTTTCCTTTTTTATTCTCTCAATTTCAGCCAGCAACCGTACGACCTGTTTTTTTTGGTTATAAAAATTAAACGATAAATAAGTAATCGTAAGAAATATAAGCAATAATAAAATAGTTAAAATCTTTCCTTTACTCAATCTATTACCTCCATAACCCTTATTATTAGGCTTTTAAAGATTATAATAATTACTTCAATTGACCTGTCAAGAAATAATCTTCCAGTAAGGCATAAAGTATTTTTTAGATTACAATCTAGAATTTCTTCTCAACAAGATTATAACTGCGGCTGCCGAGACCTATTTTTTGAGCTGTTTCAAAAAATTCATCCATATTCATATCAATATCGAATATTGCCTTTACTTTATCTGTCTTTGCGAGTTCTTTTCTTTTAAATCTAGAACCTTCAAGCGGTTCCGCTTTGTCGACCAAATCGGCAGAAGCCGCATCGATTGATACAATATCGTTAGAATATAAAAATCCTATATCCTCGACTACAAAATCCTTAGTATACCCATAACAATCGCAGTGGGGAGTTATATCTGTTAAAACATTCAAATAAACACATCTCTTTATCTTACCAATCACTGCTTTCGCGTAATGCAGAGTCTTTATTACGCATTCTCTCGTATTCGACCATTCAAACTCAATCGCGCCATATTTACAGGCTACAACACACATACCACAACCAATACAGGTATCCTTATCTATATTAGCGACCTCGCCAACTGTTATTGCGTTAATTGGACAGGTTACCGCACATGCTCCGCACGCAGTACACTTGGAAGCTAAAATATCCGGCTTTATATCAGAATGGAGAAACAATTTTCCCCTGCGGGAAGCCATTCCCATACCTATGTTCTTTATAGCACCACCGTACCCGAACAATTCGTGAAACTTGAAATGAGTTAAAACAAACAGATAATCTATATCTTCAATTATTTTACCTAAATGAGCAGACTCGTACCGTAAGTCTTTAATCTCAACATCCGTTTCATCCATACCGCGAATACCATCACCCACCATAAAAGGAGCGCCAACAACTTCGTACGTAAAACCGTTTTTATAAGCATTTTCATGATGGTCAACAGCATTCCACCTTTTTCCTCTATAAAGTGAATTACAATCGAAAAGAAATGGTTTTGCCCCGCGCCTTTTTAATTCAGCTACTATGACTTTTACAATTTCAGGCTTGATATGAGACTTATTGCCCAATTCTCCAACATGAAGCTTTATTCCCGCATAGTCTCCCTTTTTAACATCGCCGAGATAATCTTCTGCCTTGATAAGACTTTTTATAACTTCAGGCGGAGATTTATCTGAAACCGGAGCAAAAATCACATCACCCATATTAATCACGCATTGCGAACTCAGCCCATAAAGGGTAATGATCTGAAATACGCCATGATAATTGATTTTTAGTAACATTCAATGACTTTAAGGCGATTTTCGTAAAATCAAAGCTGCCGCCGCGCAAGTATTCCAAAGACAATGCGGGTGTTCCGTCTTTACCGGTAAACCATGCAATTTGATCGTAAAATTTATTTTCTTTAGGCGAACCAAAAATAGTACGGGGAATTTCATTCATATCATCTGGGACATAAAGTCCTGTAGAAACAAAGGCGTCGTATAACTTATCTCCATGCCTATCGATGTTAAAATCACCCAGAGCGATTAAGTTTTGATCCCAGGCATTCGCATCCTTTGCCCACTCCGCCAGCCACTCGGCAATAGATTTGAGTTCCGGAACCCTATCATCCGCCTTCTTTCCATAAAGTACATGCAAAGTAACAAGTATAAATGTTTTCTTGCCGGATTGAAAACTTACAGCATAAGGTGTACGCGCAAATTGTTTGTCTAAAGAATCCTGTGATATTTTAGATAGTTTTTCTCTCGGAACGACTAACTCGCAGGCTAAACCGGAAAGTCTCAATCTTCTGGTATCGAATAAAAATGCCAGCCTTTCATCATTACCCGGTGCTCCTTTGGTTACATCCGATAAAATAAGACCCCAACTTTCACCCAAAACCTTTACCAAATAACGCAAAGCTTTTAGATTTGATTTTGCTTCCTGTATGGCTATTACATCGAATCTGGAAATTATCTCAGCAATGCACCGCAAAGCATGAAAATCTCTTTTGGGATTGTCACTATCACCGGCTTTCCATTTTTCTGTAATATCTCCAAAAGCCCGGAGATTCCAGGTCGCTATAAGTAAATTTTTATCAAGAGCTTTCACCGGAATAACTATGTCAAGTGAATCGCGAAGTTCTTTAAGCTCTTCTACAACTTCCCCGGGAGGAACATCTGTTATTTGAGGCATTGTACCTCCATTTTAATTATCAGTTTTATTCTTTTTTCGAATTAACGGAATCCACATCGGAACTTCATTCATATATTCCTTGTATTCGTCCCCAAAGTAAGAAAGTAAAAGTTTTTCTTCGTAACGTGAAATGTAATGTAAAAAAGCTATAGCGAAAATCCAGACAACCGCTGCAACCAGCGACATACGGAGCATCAAAAGTCCAAGATAAAGCAAAATTTCACTGAGATATATAGGATGTCGAACAACGCTAAAGACATTTTTTCTTATCACACAGGGCACTTCTCTCTTCTCGATAAATACGATTAAAAGCCCTGTCACTGCAAGATATGCTGATATCAACAATATAATTATTCCTAAAGGAATTCTAACAACCGGAAAAAATTTTTCGCTCGAAAAAGTTGAATATTTAAAGAAAAAAGCATCCGTTATCCAGACAGCCATAAAAATAATGTAAAAAAGAATTTGCCCTATATCAGCTAAATGGTTTTCACCAATCAGGTCTTCCCTTCCTGCATGTTTCCTTATACGTCTGTCTTTAAACTCTTCCAATGCTCACCTCCAGCATATCATATTATTTATTTTAACATCTACGTCAAGCGGTTAAACAAATACATCATTAAGGGTATAGATATTAAAGAAAAAAGAAAACTCGAAAGTAAAAACTGATTCACAATTGTACGGTTACCTCCATTCCTATCAGTTACAAGCGGAATTGCTGTAACAGGAGGCACGGCGCTTTCAATCATTAAGATTAAAGCAATATTGTAAGAAGGTCTAATCAAAATTATTAAACCAAGTATAACAAAAGGTACAATCAAGTTCTTAAAAATCAAGAATTTAACAATCTCCCCAACATATAATTTTCCTATCTTCCTAAAATCGGTCAATATATTACCCCCCAATATTATCATAAGGAGTGGAATACTCATTGCTCCCACCATCTCAATCGCAGAAATAATAAAAGAAGGAATATATGCATTAAATCCTGTAAGCTTTAGAATAACCGCCAGAACAGTAACAATAAAAACGGGATGAAAAATCTTCTTCCATTCAATTTTCCCTTTTTTCGAAAAAAACAAAAAAGAAGTCGAAAAAAAGAAAGAAGCATAAAATATCATAAACAAGAATAAATCGACTATATATTCCGAATTCCTTCCAAACATGCCTGCCAATATAGCAAGCGGAAAAAATATCCCGTTCTGGTAAAAAAGTGAAATTCCAAATTCCCGTTTGTTTTCTTTTTTTGCAAAAATAATACCAATCAAAGTTACAGTAAAAGCAATAACCGTAAAGAAACCCCACCAAAACGGTAATTTCCACCAGTGCGTTTTTAAGTAAGGATTAAAATTATTTATTATATTTGTAAATATAAGAGCCGGGAGAGCTATTTCGAGCGCAAGAGGAGAAAGAAGCGAGAAAAAATTCTCTTTTACCATCTTTCTCGTAATCATCCAGGCGCCAATCACACCTATAAAAAGAAGCATCGCGACAGCCTGGAAAGCAGAAAATAATACATCCATATTAAAAATTATTTTTCATCTTCAATTTTAAATTTTAAAATTCCAATACCTTCGATACCGGACTCGATAGAATCTCCCGCTTTAATCGAACCAACACCTTCCGGTGTACCGGTTGCAATTATATCCAGCGGTTCAAGCGTCATAATGTTGGAAAGATAGGAAATAAGGTCTTCAACCGAGAATATCATATTTTTTGTATTACTATTTTGTTTCATTTCTCCATTTACCTTCAACCATATATTCAAGTTATTACAATCAACATTTTCCACAGTAATAATTTCAGGACCTATAGGAGCAAAAGTATTAAAACCCTTCGCAATATCCCAGGGCATCCCCTCTTTCATCTCTCTTGCCTGAATATCTCTTGCGGTAATATCATTAAAAACAGTAAAACCGAGCACATAATCAAGAGCTTCTTCTTTTGATACTTTCCAGCATCGTTCTCTTATGATTGCCGCAAGCTCAACCTCATAATCTACCTGTTTTGAGGCTCCGGGTATAATAACAACACCGTTATTGCCGACTAAAGATGAAGGAGGTTTCAAAAAAATCTTCGGCTCACTCGGCATGGATAATTTAAGTTCATTTATATGCTTTACGTAATTCTTCGCGACTGCGAGAATTTTAGTGGGTTTTAATTCTATTAAATCGCACCCGAATTTAATTTTCATAGGAATTACTTATCAAATGACAGTAAAATCAGACTATCACTCAAAAGATGTCTTTAATTTTTGTTCTTTATTAAAACGGTCGATCGCGAGTTGGATAAGCCTATCGATTAATTCGGTATACGGTATACCGCTTGCTTCCCATAATTTTGGATACATACTGATTTTTGTAAAACCGGGGATAGTATTTATCTCGTTCACTAAAATCTCATTATTATCACGCAGGAAGAAGTCTACCCTTGCCATTCCACTACAACACAAGGCCTTAAAGGCTTTAACAGCTAATTCCTGAATTTTTTTGACGGTCTTTTCCGACAATTTAGCTGGAACTTCCAATTTGGCAGCTTCTTCGTCTAAATATTTTGTTTCATAAGAATAAAATCCACTGCTCACGACTATCTCTCCCGGTAAAGAGACTATTGGTTTTTCGTTACCGAGCACCGAACATTCTATTTCTCTGCCTGTTACTGCTTCTTCAACAATTATTTTCATGTCGTATTTAAAAGCGTATTCTATTGCTTTTTTAAATTCTCCTTTGTTTTCTACTTTGCTGATCCCTACTGAAGAGCCTAAGTTTGCAGGTTTTACAAACATTTTCTTTCCAAGTTTTTTAGCTAATTTATCAAAACTCTTATCTTTTATGGTTTCCTTATTAAAAACTCCAAATTTTGGAGTTGGTATCCCAGCATCGCGAAGAAGCCGCTTTAAAACATCTTTATCCATACCTACGGCGGAACCAAGTACATCCGCACCAACGTATGGTATATTAGCCATTCTAAATAGACCTTGAATAGAACCATCTTCACCGTAAGGACCGTGTAAAATAGGAAAAGCGACATCAATTTTCCCTTTATTTTTATTATCTGTAATACATACTAATTCATTTGAATTATTTGTTGGCACAAGCGCCACTTTCTCTTTTGCCTTATTTATCTTCGCTAGTCTTGGATTGCTACTCTCTAAAATAAACTTTGATTGTTCGTTAAGATACCAGCTTCCATCTTTATCTATCCCGATTGGTATGGTTTCATATTTTTCTTTATCTATTGCATCGATAACGTTCTTTGCTGAAATTATAGATATTTCATGTTCTGCTGATTTTCCGCCAAAAATAATTGCAACTTTGATTTTCTCCTTCAAATTAAGAACCTCCGGTTATCCAATTTGTTTCCTATGTGAATTTAAAAGTTTTAATTTAAAAGTCAAGCTCATTTTTAACCACGCAACACACTAAACACATTAAAAAACCATTTGAAACAAAAAATTTTCTGTTTTTAAGTCAATACGTAAAGAGCAAAGTTATATAGAAGATAGAGCGAATTTCAAAAATAAAAAAGGGCAATATTTGAAAATATTGCCCTCTAATTTTTTAACTTCCAGTCGGTTCGGATACTCTTTTTACTTTACTACTCTGGCACTACTTCGCCTGTAGTATCTTCGACTGGGGTTATCTCTTCAGTTGTGTCAATTTCTTCTACCATTGTCTCTTCTTCTGTGGTTTCCTCTACAGGTGTAAGTTCAGGAGCCTTTTCCGCCTCAGAAGACTTCTTGCATCCGAAAAAACAAACCATTAATAAAACTACACAGCCTAAAAGTAAAAATCTTTTAAACATAAACCCTCCCTTTCTTTTACAAATATGATATGAATATCTCAATATTTGTCAAGAGATTAAGATTGTCTTTCTTTCTTATTCAAAATTTTACTTTCGGCTCGAAAATCTTGCTCATTGAATTTTCTAACACTTAATCACTCACCTTCCCACTCTTCTATCAACGGATGCGGATATGTATAAGGAGTATAGCCCGGTTTTTCTAAGTTGTTATAATAATCTCTGTTTTCCTTTATGTGAGCACCGCAATTGTTGTGTACATAAACCTCAATATTACTTCCCTCATGTGTATTATTCCATTGATAGAAAGGATCCAGTTCCTGCGGCGGGTAGGGATTTTCATCAGTCCATAACCACTCGTCCGTAGACCGTCCAATCTGGTCCCGGGCCGGATATCCTGTCGAGTCTTCATTGCCGTCCCAGGGCGAAGTACCGTCAGCTAACCCACCATCGCCCAGAGCCTCAAAAGTTCTTCGGTTATCCACAACAATTGCCGGACCAGAGGACCAGTCTCCGGTTATAGTATTATTAAAAACGACTCCGGTTCCACCGCGGAGGAAAAAAGGCGCCCACATAGCTCTCTCTACCTGATTAATTGTATTTTCGTAAACCTCCCAGCTTCGGGTAGCCCTGTGTGTCCCCTGCAGAGAGTGCGCTTCGATATAGGCATCATTTATAATATTATACCTAAATACATATCTGCCTCCGTAATTAGCATCTATCGCGTTACTAAATTGCGTATAATTAAATATGCAGTCTTCAATAAAAACGGCATTATTAGTTCCAAGCCCCAGAGGCTCAGCCCAGATACTATTAGCCATAAGGCTTGCATCACCCACAACCAACGCCCTGGTATTATTGAATTCACAATGGTCGACCAATCCTACGGGACATCCTCCATCAGATGGATATCCTCGAGCGCTGACGCCTTCAATAATGTTTCCAATATTATTATCAAATCGGCAGTGATCGATACGCCAGCCTTCTCCCCTGACCGTAATACCATTTCCGTTATCGTTAGCAAGCTTAAATCCCATATTTGTAACACGCGAGCCCGAACTGCCCATATTGATTAAACTGCCGGGCTCTGATGTATCCGACGAAATAACGGTTTCTTCCTGTCCGCTGCCCGACAACGTTATCTTTTTATCATCGGGAATTTCAAGTCTGGAAATCCAGGTACTATTGCCGCGTGGAATTCGTACAATATCTCCGCTTAAAGCGGAATCAACCGCTGCCTGAACATCTTCAAAATCAGTACTACGCGCTAAAATATCGTAAGCCGGACCGGAGTTCAACTTGCATGATTGAAATACAATCATCAATATGATAAGAACAAAAATAATAAAAAATTTTCCTTTAAACATTTTATAATTGCTCCTTTTTTATAAAAAATATAGAGATTATTAAAAATTAGTCAAGATAAATTTCCGCGATAGCGGAAATAGTATATTAGCAAATTGGGAAATTAGTTAATTAGTCAAAAAGAATATTTCACAAATAGAAACAAAACTTAAAGTTTTTTTTGTTTTTACAAATTTACCAATCAACTAATCAACCAATTAACTATTGCCGCAGGCAATTAAACCCCTTGACATGTCCTAACTTTTGTCTATATTACTGTCATGAATAATAACGATACAAAAATTAATTCAATAAATAAGAGCATCCAAAAATCTCTCAGGAGGTCATTTTTTAGTCCTTCACAAAGAGCAGGTCGTTATTACGTTTATCCCTACATATTTTATTATTCCTGGTGGCACAAAAACAAAAATACATCCGAGTTCACAGCCTAAAGTTAGAATTAACGAAAGGGCAAATTTAGAAACTCGGAGAGTAAGAAAAATGTTTTTTTCTGTATTTAACTATTACACAAAACCAGATAAAAGAGCCACGCTGAATTTCAGTGAAACGAAGAATTTCGTCAAAAAAGAAACGATGGAAATCTTCTTCTCTCTTTCCGATTCAGGGATGACAAAAAAAATTAAAACAAAAAATTCCTCTGCGCTCTTTGCGCCTTTGCGGTGAGAAAAAATGGAAAAATTAAAAATCGTCATTCCAAAGGGAAGAATTTACGATAATGTCGCGGATTTATTGGTTTCCGCAGGTATATATTTTAAAGCCGATAGCAGAAATTATCGTCCGGAGGTAAGCAATAAAGAAATCGATATAAAAATAATGAAACCTCAAAATATTCCTAAACTTGTGGAAATGGGAGCCCGCGATATCGGTTTTACGGGGTACGATTGGATAAAAGAAGAAAAAGCCAACGTAGTAGAGGTCATGGATCTTGGATTAGACCCTGTAAAAATAGTCAGCGCGATTCCGTCGAAATATTCGATAAAAGATTTGCAAAAAAGAAAAATTATCGTTGCATCCGAATACGAAAATATATCCAGAGACTTTCTAAAAAAGAAAAAATACAAATTTGACCTTCTGCGGACTTACGGAGCAACAGAAGTCTTTCCGCCCGACGACGCGGATATGATTATAGATAATACTTCAACAGGTTTAACACTTACCGAGCACAATTTAAAAATAGTAGATACGGTTATGGAATCATCAACAAGGTTTATCGCCAATAAAGAATCTATGAAAAAGAGGAAAAAAGAGATAGATAAACTAAAAATACTTTTCAAAGCAGTTCTGGACGCAAGAAAGAAAGTACTGCTGGAAATGAACGTTCCGGCAGAAAAATTGACAAGTTTGGTGAAATTTCTTCCCTGTATGCGCTCACCTACAGTCGCACCACTCTATAAAGAAGAAGGATATGCCGTTAAAATCGCAGTCGATAAATCGGAAGTCCTTGATTTAATACCTAAGTTGAAGAAATACGGGGCAAGAGATATACTGGAATACGAAATAAGTAAGGTGGTGTTATGAAATATATAAGAAAATCGATTCAAGAATTAAAAGAATACAGCGTGCCGCAGGATAAATACAAAGTAAAGCTGAATCAGAACGAGTCTCCTTATGACGTGCCGGAAGACTTAAAAGAAGAAATTATTAAACGAATGATGAACACAGATTGGAATAGGTATCCGTCCAGAACCGCTATACCGCTCGTAGAAGCTATTTCAGAATATACTAATTTTCCAAAGGAAGGAATTGTAGCGGCAAACGCATCAAACGAAATAATTCAGGGTATATTTCAGGCTATTTGCGACTCAGGTGATAAACTTGTTGCAATCTCACCCGGCTTTGCAATCTATCCATACCTTTCTCAAATTATGGATCTAAACCTCGCCGAAGTTCCGCTGTTGGAAGATTTCTCATTCGACGTTGCGGCAATAATAAAAGAAGGCAAAGATGCAAAATTGGTCGTTCTTGCTCTCCCAAACAATCCTACCGGCACCACAATATCGAATGAACAAATAGAAGAAATCGCGCAGAACATAAATGGGATTCTCGTCGTAGACGAAGCATATTATGAATTTTCTAAGAAAACTGCAATTTCCCTACTGGACAAATACGATAATATCATCATAATTAGAACATTATCAAAAGCCTTCGGACTCGCCGGGCTCCGATTGGGGTATCTTTTAACCAATGCGGAAATAGCCAGCGCAGTCCAGAAAGCAAAATTGCCTTTTTCGGTGGGAATATTCGGGCAAATTGCCGGAGAAATACTGTTGAAGAAAAACGAATATATAAAAAACATTGTTAAAAAAATTCTGGATGAAAAAGAAAAAGTTTTCGCCGAACTAAAAGGAATTCCAACGACTGAGCCCGTACCGTCTTTCACGAACTTTATTCTTTTCAAAACACAGAGTATTTCCGGAAAAGAGTTATTCGAAGAAATGTATAGAAGAGGAGTTCTATTAAGGTTCTTCAATACACCGAGGTTAAAAGATACTTTGCGAGTAACAATAGGAAAGCCCGAAGGGAATGAAATATTTCTTAAAACATTAAAAGAGGTACTACAGGATGAGAAAAGCTAAAATTGAAAGAAAAACAAAAGAAACCGACATAACACTCGACCTTGAAATCGAAGGCAGCGGCAAATACGATATCAAAAACCCGATTGGATTTTTGACTCACTCTATTGAAAACTTCACCAAACACGGGCTTTTCGACATCAAGATGAAGGCAAAAGGAGATTTGGAGGTAGATCAACACCATCTGGTCGAGGACTGCGGTATCGTTTTGGGTGAAGCTTTCAAAAAAGCACTGGGAAATAAGAAAGGTATCAATAGAGCGGGATATTTCGTTTATCCTATGGATGAAGCTCTCGCAGTAGTGGCAGTTGATATCAGCGGACGTCCTTATCTTCAGTTCGACGTAAAATTGAAAAGAAGATTTTGCGGAGATTTAGATACCGACCTTCTGGAAGACTTTTTTCAGGGTTTTGCGACTGCTCTTTCCGCAAATATTGTTGTAAGAATGCCCTTCGGCAGAAGCGATCACCACAAAATAGAAGCTATTTTTAAGGCTTTCGGTAAAGCTATGAAAATGGCGTGCTCAAAAGATAAAAAGGCAGCCGAAAACATACCAAGCACAAAGGGAAAAATATAGAATGATAGCGATAATTGACTACGGAGCTGGGAATCTGCACTCGGTAAAAAAAGCTTTCGATCATTTAAAAAAAGACTCTATAATCGCAAAAGAAGTCAAGGACTTGAACGGAGCCGATAAAATCGTGTTGCCTGGAGTCGGAGCTTTCGGATCGGCTATAGAAAAACTGAAAGAGTCGAACTTTTATGATGCTACTTACAATTGGCTTTTTGAAAATAAACCTTTTCTCGGTATCTGTCTCGGTATGCAAATGCTTTTCGAAGAAAGTTTAGAATCTAAAAACACAAAGGGCTTCGGGATATTTAAAGGGAAATGCCCCCGCTTCGTAGAAGGCAAAGTACCCCAAATGGGTTGGAACCAGGTAAAAATAGTGAGTGGGTCCCCCCTATTAAAAGGAATTGAGGATAAATCTTTCTTCTATTTCCTGCACGGATATTATGTCGAAGTCGCAGATACCGACATAATAAGGGGAACAACCGATTACTTTATTACATATACTTCAATGATTGAAAAAGGGAACATCTTTGGAGTTCAATTTCACCCGGAAAAAAGCGGTAAAATCGGGCTAAAAATGTTAAGTAACTGGTCGGAAGCATGTTAGCAACGAGAATTATTCCCTGCCTCGATGTAGATTTTGGCAGAGTTGTAAAAGGAATTAAGTTCAAAGAACTGGATAATGTAGGCGACCCCGTTGAAATGGCTAAAGAATATAACGAACAGGGTGCTGATGAATTAACATTTCTCGATATAGGAGCATCGTACAAAAGCAGAGAAATCCTGATAGAAGTGGTCGAAAAAGTGTCTGAAGAAGTTTTTATTCCTCTTACCGTCGGCGGAGGATTGCGTTCAAGTGAAGACATGAGAAAAGCTTTAAATTCGGGAGCCGATAAAGTCGCTATTTGTACTTCAGCCATAGAGAATCCGGAGCTAATTACCGAAGGGGCAAATATTTTCGGCTCACAATGCATCGTTCTTTCGATAGACGCAAAAAAGCACAATGGATCCTGGTATGCATACACTCACGGCGGTAGAAATAATTCCGGAATAGACGCAATTAAGTGGGCAAAAGAAGGAGAAAAATTAGGTGCAGGAGAAATTCTTCTCAACTCTATAGATAAAGACGGAACAAAGGAAGGATATGACCTTGAACTTACCGCAAAAATATCCGAGATAGTAAATATTCCGGTCATTGCATCCGGCGGAGCAGGAAATCCACAGCAAATGGTCGATGCTGTTAAAGACGGAAAAGCTGATGCTGTATTACTTGCATCTCTTCTCCACTACGGCGAATACACAATTAAAGAGATAAAAGAATATCTCGAGAAAAAGGAGATCTGTGTACGATGATAGTCGCATCAATTGATTTGATGAAAGGAAAAGCAGTCCAGCTAAAGCAGGGTAAAGAAAAAATGCTGGAAAATAATAAACCGTTAAAGCTTGCCGAAGAATTCAACAAATACGGCAAGACAGCGGTAATAGACCTGGATGCCGCAATGGGTAAGGGCGATAATCTCGAAACCATCAAAGAGATATTGAAAATAGCCGAATGCAGGGTCGGAGGAGGAATCCGCAGTGTCGATAAAGCAAAAGAGATGATTTCTCTTGGAGCGAGAAAGGTTATAATAGGCTCAAAAGCCTTTGAAAATGATAAAATAAATAAAAATTTCTTGAAAACTTTAAAAAAAGAAATAGGTAAAGAAAGCATTATAATAGCTATCGATGCTTTAAATGAAAAAATTGTAACAAAAGGCTGGACTCATCCTACAGGTATTTCTCTTTACAGGGCAGCAGAGGTATTAGAAAATTTCGCTTCAGAATACTTATTTACCTGCGTAGAAAGAGAAGGCACCCTTAAGGGAATTAACTTTAAAACCGTAGAAAAACTTTTGGAAAGAACAGACAATAAAGTTACTGTCGCGGGAGGAGTAAGTAAAATTTCCGAGATAAGAAAATTAGCACAATGGGGCTGTGATGTCCAGCTCGGTATGGCTCTTTACACCGGTAAAATATCTCTCATAGAAGGTTTTATAGAGTCATTGAATTGGAAAAACGAATTAATTCCGACAATAACTGAAGATGAGAACGGTCAGGTTTTAATGCTTGCATATTCGAATAAAGAATCTCTTAAAAAGGCTTTCGAAACAGGAAATATGTGTTATTATTCAAGGTCAAGGAAAAAACTCTGGATGAAAGGCGAAACTTCAAGAAATACGCAAAAATTACTTAAAATAAGGACGGACTGCGACCAAGATACCTTACTTGCGACTGTCAAACAAAAAGGCGTTGCCTGTCACCTCGGCAATTACTCCTGCTTCGGAGATAAGCAATTTTCATTAGAAGATCTATATGTTGTAGTTAAAAATAGAATAAATAATCCGGTTGAAGGTTCATATACTGCGACTTTAAACACAAAGAAACTAAAGAAAAAACTAATAGAAGAAGCAGGAGAAATAGTGGAAGCAAAAGAAAAAAATGAAATTATTTGGGAAGCAGCAGACGTATTATACTTTTTAACCGTGATGCTTGCAAAAAATGATATAAAAATAAGTGACGTAATAGAAGAATTAAGGAGGCGAAGGGATGAACATTAAAGAAGCAATCAATAAAGCCATCAACAAAGAAGATATAAATAAAGACGATGCGTATAAAGTTGCTCTTGATATTATGAGCGGAGAAACAACAGATGCCCAAATAGCTTCCTTACTCACTGCCCTCAGGATGAAAGGTGAAACGGTAGATGAAATTACCGGATTCGTTAAAGCGATGCGAGACAAAGTAACGAAAATCAATGCCCCGCAGGAATATCTTATCGATACCTGCGGAACAGGCGGTGATGGCGCAGGTACCTTTAACATCTCGACAATCAGCGCCATTGTTGCGGCTGGAGCAGGCTGCAGGGTAGCCAAACATGGAAACCGCAGTGTTTCAAGCAATTGCGGTAGTGCCGATTTACTTAAACAACTCGGCGTAAACATCGAAAATCCTCCGGAAAAAGTCGAAAAATGCATAGAGGAAGCCGGAGTCGGATTTCTTTTCGCGCCTCTTTTGCATCCGGCAATGAAATATGCGATAGGGCCAAGAAGAGAAATGGCTGTAAGGACTATATTCAACATTCTCGGACCCCTTACAAATCCTGCGGATGCAAAAAGACAACTACTGGGGGTTTATTCAAAAGAGCTGACCACCACTATTGCTAATGTACTTTCCAATCTTGATTCTATACATTGTATGATAGTTCACGGCGAAGACGGACTCGACGAAATCACAACAACCGGAAAAACATTCGTGAGCGAATTAAAAGACGGAAAAGTAACCGAATATACAATTTCACCTGAGGATTTCGGAATGATTAAAAGAGACCCAGAAGACCTCAAAGGCGGAACGCCGCAAACGAATGCAGAAATAGCCTTGAATTTACTGGAAGGCGGAACTGGCGGAAAAAGAGAGGTTACGATACTAAATTCAGGGGCTGCCATATATGTTGCCGGAAAAGCCGAAAGTCTCTCCGATGGAATAAAAAAAGCAAAAGAATCTATAGATTCCGGAGAAGCTTTAAAAACACTTAAGAAACTCGTGGAAATAGCAAAATGAGACAAAAAACTATTCTCGATAAGATAGTAACTTTTAAGAAAGTAGAGATAGAAAAGAGAAAAAAATTCACTCCTCTTGAATCTTTCGACGATAAGATACCCAAAGAAAGAAGGGATTTTAAATCAGCTTTAAAAAAAGGTGATATCTCTATCATAGCCGAAATAAAAAGACATTCTCCGTCCAGAGGACTCCTCAGAGAAAATTTTGACCACAGAGAAATTGCGAAAGAATATGAAAAAAATGGCGCAAGCGCTATTTCAGTTCTAACCGACTCAAAATTTTTCTGGGGAAGTAATGCTCATCTGACTGATGTAAAAAAGGAAGTAAATCTGCCGGTACTAAGAAAAGATTTCATAATAGATGAATACCAGATATATGAGTCAGCCTATATTGGGTCTGACGCAATCCTTTTAATTGCAAAAATACTTGAATTAGTACAGTTAGAAAAATTCATCAATCTGGCACGCCAATTAAAGATGGATTGCCTTGTTGAAATTGATTCAAAAAATGAACTTCAAAAAGCCCTCGCGACTTCGGCCGAAATAATTGGAATTAACAATAGAAATTTAGAGACCTTCCAGACTTCCATCAACATTTCTACTGATTTAAAGAAATCCATTCCGGAAAAGTATGTAACCGTAAGTGAAAGCGGCATTAAAAATAGAATACATATAAATATTTTAGAAGAAGCAGGCTTTGATTCGGTACTTGTGGGTGAAACTCTGATCAAAGAGCAAAATATAGGAAATAAACTAAAGGAACTTCTCGGAAAATGAACGAGATAGAAAAACTCAGAAAAGAAGTCAGAGAAGTCGATAAAGAAATAATCAAACTAATCGCCAAAAGACTTTCCATAACAAAAAAAATAGGCGGAAATAAGAAAAAGAAAGGAATACCTTTGAAGGATTGGAAAGTCGAAAAAGAAGTGATAAAGAATGCACTTGAAGTGGCTTCAGAAGAAAATCTTTCTCAAGAATTGATAAAAACAATTATGCAGAATATAATAACAGAATCAAAGATACAGCAGGAAATTCTACACTACTCCTCTTACAGCGGCGATAAAGAAGATATTCTTATCATAGGAGGTCTCGGAGAAATGGGTCTTTGGTTTGCTAATTTCTTCGCAAACCAGGGACATAATGTTTTTATTCACGATACTAAGGGTAAATCAAAGCATTTTAAAAGCTTTGATAGCCTTGCTAACGCAGTTAAGGAAGCTTCCTGTATTCTTCTCGCAGTTCCTTTCGAAATTATGCCTGAAATTATCGAAAAAATTATACAGCTAGAATTCAAAGGAACGGTTTTCGACATTGCAAGTCTGAAAGATAATTCAAAAAGTGCTATTGAAAAAGCATTAAGGTGCGGTATTTCTTATACAAGCATACATCCCATGTTTGGACCAAAAGTCAGCACGCTTTCTGATAGAATAATATGTCTTTGTGACTGCGGCAATACAAAAGCGACCGAAAAGGTTAAAACATTCTTTAAAGACACAAGCGCAACAATAGTAGAAATTCCTTTAAAAAAACATGACCGGATAATTTCCTATGTTTTAGCTTTATCTCATATAATAAATATAATATTTATGAAAGCACTAATGGACGGTGAATACGATTACGCCGAGCTAAAAAAAGTAGCGAGTACAACTTTCGTTTCCCAGATGGGGACAACAAAAGAAGTGATAACTGAGAATTCAGACCTTTATTATGCGATACAAAAATTCAATCCTTTTAAGAATGATTTATACGACAGATTGGAACAGGCCTTGAAATACGTAATTGAATCAGTTTTAAAAGGAAATAAAAAAGACTTCACCAAAATAATGAAAGATGGGAAAAGATGGATAGACACTTCAGAACAAGATTAAAAATCTGCGGAGTAACAAACAAAGAGGACGCAATAATGGTTTCGAATCTCGGAGCCGACGCCATCGGTTTTGTCTTCGCAGAATCTAAAAGAAAAATTACACCCGATAAGGCTAGAGAAATAATTAGGATTCTGCCTCCTTTTATAACTACCGTGGGTATATTCATGAACACAGCCTTGAGTGAAGTAAATGAAATTACCGAATATGCTTTTATTGATACAGTCCAGCTTCACGGCAAAGAAACTTGCGAGTATTGCGATAAGGTTAACAGAAAAGTAATAAAAGGGATCCATGTAAACGAAAACGACACAAAAGAAACATTAATAGAAAAAATGCAAAACTACTCGGTCTCTGCATTTATTCTCGATCCGGGAAGAGGAAGCGGAAAAACATTCAACTGGGATATAGCGCGTGGAATCGATAAACCTCTCATAATTGCCGGCGGACTTACTCCCGATAACGTAAAACATGTCATAAGAGACTTACACCCTTACGGAGTAGACGTTTCTACTGGCGTTGAAAAAGACTATGGCAAGAAGGATAAAGAAAAGGTCAAAAGATTTATTGAGGAGGTCAGATCTTGTTAGTCACGGGAATAATAGGTTATCCTTTGAAAATAACTCTCTCTCCACCAATGCATAACGCGGCTTTCAAAGCGTTGGGAATTGACGGCATGTATGTGGCTCTTCCCGTAAAAGAAGAAAAACTAAAAGAAGCGGTATTTGGACTTTCAGCTCTTAATTTTAGAGGGTTCAACATCACAATTCCTTATAAAAAGAAAGTAATGGAATATCTCGATGAGATTTCTATAGATGCGACCGCAATTGACGCCGTAAATACTGTCTTGATTGATGAAAACAAACTTAAAGGGTTCAATACAGATACCTACGGTTTCGAAGAGTCTCTGAACAAATACGAAATCGACCTCGAGGGAAAAAAAGTTATGCTCATAGGAGCGGGCGGAGTCGCGTATGCATGTTCATACATAATAAATCAGAAGAATCCCTCAAGATTTATAATAACAGATATAGTAGAAGAAAAAGCAAAAAAACTCAGCGTAATTTATCAGGCTGATAGAATCTTTTCTGACGACGTTGAAAAGATGGCTTCGGAATCTGACGTCATCTTAAACGCGACACCGGTCGATCTCCAGGATAAAATTCTAACCTTAATGAAAGAGAATTCTGTTTACTATGATATAAATTATAAATTCCAGGTAAAGAAACAAAAGGGGGTTAAAGTGGTAAATGGCAGCTTAATGCTCATTTTACAGGGTGCGCGTGCTTTTACTATATGGACGGGACAGGATGCTCCCATCGACGTCATGAAAAAGGCAATAGGTTTTGAGATATGATTAGATTAATAACTTCCGGAGAATCACACGGTAAAGCTCTTTCCCTTATAGTCGAAGGTGTCCCGGCAGGGTTACAAATCAATCCTGACTTTATCGATAAAGAACTCTCCCGCAGACAGAAAGGCTATGGAAGGGGTAGCCGGATGAAAATCGAAAGCGATAAGGTGGAAATTTTGTCAGGTGTCCGATTCGGAGAAACTATCGGTTCACCAATCTCAATACAGATAAAAAATAAGGATTTTGAAAACTGGAAAGATCTAATGAAAACCGAAAAAGGCACGCCGAACAAAATAATTACTTCGCCGAGACCCGGTCACGCCGACCTGCCGGGCATATTTAAATATGACCGTACCGATATAAGAGACATTCTCGAAAGAGCTTCCGCAAGAGAAACCGCCGCGCGAGTTGCAGCTGGAGCCATCTTCAAACTCTTTCTGGCAGAATTTGGAATAAATATTTACTCTCATACCATCTCTATCGGTAAAATCAGTATAAAGAAACCGGTGAAAACATTCGACAAAATAGAAGATAGTCCCTTACGGTGCACCGACCCGGTTGCAGAAAAAGAAATGATCAAATTGATAGATGAAGCGAAGAAAAAAGGAGATTCTCTGGGCGGTGTAAGTGAAATCATAGCGAAGGGAGTATGTCTGGGTATTGGAAGTCATGCACACTTTGACCGTCGCCTGACCTCTTACCTTGCAAGTGCCATGATGTCTATACCAACTGCTAAAGGAGTAGAAATAGGAGAAGGTGTTAAAAACGCGAAAAAATTCGGCTCAGACGTACAGGATGAAATATTTTATTCTCGAAAAAAGGGATTCTATCGGTCCACCAACCGCGCGGGAGGAATAGAAGGAGGCATAAGTAACGGAGAAGACATAACGGTAAGAATATATTTAAAACCAATCCCTACCCTATCCTCTCCCCTCGAGTCGGTAGATATAATTTCAAAAAAACATAGTTTAGCACAAAAGGAAAGAGCAGATGTTTGTGTTGTACCTGCTGCGGGTGTAATTGCCGAAAATATGATGGCGTATGTATTAACCAATGCATATCTCGAAAAATTCGGCTCAGACGTAATGAAAGACATAAAAGCAAATTACGACTTTTACATCGAAAGGATTAAAAATGCCTGAGAACATTGTGCTGACAGGGTTTATGGGGTCGGGAAAAGACTCCGTTGGCCAAAAAATAGCGGAAAAAACCAACCTATCCTTTCTTTCTATGGATGATTATATAGTACTTAAAGAAAAAAGGACGATAAATGACATATTTGAAAAATCTGGTGAAAAATATTTTCGGAAAATAGAAAAAGAAACACTAAAAGAAATAAAAAATATCAAAAATGCCGTCATTGCAACTGGCGGTGGTGTTGTAAAAGATAAAGAAAACAGAAAAACTTTATCTCAGATAGGAAAAGTCGTTTACCTTTATACTAACTTAGACGCAGTAAAAAACAGATTAAAAAAAGATAAAACGCGGCCTTTAATAAAGAAAAAGAACAATATCTTAAAGATATATAACGAAAGAATGAAAAAAGGAATTTACGAATCCGCCGATCTAAAAATAGATACATCAGAAATTACACCCGAACAAGTATCGGAAAATATAATTAGAAATCTTGAAGTTAAAACACAAACTAAGAAACAAACCGTTGAAAGACTTATAGTTAAAACAGAATCCAAAGTATATCCAATATATATTGGGTACGATATTTTACGGAAGAATAATTCAACAATTAATTTAGAATTTAAATCCGACAAAGCGGCAATAATATCAAATCCATTGGTCGGTTCTTTATATATAAGCGAATTAGAAAAAATACTATTAAAACAAGGAGTTAAGCCAACAATTTGTATAATTCCCGACGGAGAAAAATATAAAACATTCGATACTATTAAAAAGATTTTCGATATTCTTTTAAAAGAAAAAATGGACAGATCGGCAAGTATAATAGCTCTGGGAGGAGGAGTAGTAGGAGACCTTACCGGATTCGTTGCATCAACATTAAAAAGAGGTGTTTCTCTTATACACGTTCCAACTTCTTTGATAGCACAGGTGGACTCTTCTATAGGCGGCAAAACCGGCTTTGATCATCCTCTTGGTAAAAATATGATAGGGACATTCTACCAGCCTAATATGATTTTAATCGACACAAAAAAACTTTTAACCCTTCCTGAAAAAGAATTCAGAAACGGGCTATCGGAAGTTATTAAGTATGGAATAGCAAATGATGCAACCCTATTCGATATACTGGAGAAAAAACAGAAAGAAATTCTAAATCGAGATATTAAGTTGTTAGAAGAAATAGTCACAAGATGTGTAAAAATAAAGAAAGGAATCGTCGAAAAAGACGAAAAAGAAGAAAAAGGAATTAGAGAAGTGTTAAACTACGGACACACAATTGGACACATCATTGAAGCACTCAGCGGATATTCACGATATTCTCACGGTGAAGCTGTAGCAATGGGAATGGTAAAAGAGGCAGAATTAGCAGCGGAAGAAAAAATGCTTAGTGAGAAGGACTTTTTGAGAATAAAAAAACTAATCGGAAGATATGAGTTGCCAACCTCAATACCTAAAAATATGAATTCTAAAAAAATGAGAAAATATGTGGCTCAAGATAAAAAAGTAAGAAAAGGAAAAATAAGACTACCTGTTCCCACTGGAATAGGAAAAATTATAATGAGGGAGGTAGAATGCAAAAATTTCTTGTGATTCACGGACCAAATCTCAACCTTCTGGGAAAAAGAAAAGTGGAAGTTTACGGTAATATGAACCTCGAGAAAATAAACGAAGAGATAAAAAAATTCGCAGAAAAAAACAATATAAACGTCGAAATAGTACAGTCGAATGAAGAAGGGGAAATAGTAGACGCGATTCAGAAAGCCCAAAGCTACGCCGCAATAGTAATAAATCCTGGCGGATACACTCACACTTCCGTTGCAATAAGGGACGCAATTGAAGCAGTGGAGATACCTACCGTTGAAGTTCACTTGAGCAATATATACGCAAGAGAAGATTTTAGACACATAAGTATGAGCGCACCCGTTTGCGAAGGACAAATCAGCGGTCTCGGATGGTATGGCTACATACTGGCTTTAGAGTATTTAATGAGGAAAGATTAAAAACGAAGGGCTCAGTTATGAAAATAAAAAAAGTAAAAGAAACAACTAATCACACGAATAGCACAAATAAAGTAAAAAGATTTGTTATTTTTCATGTTCAGGACAATTACATTATTAACACATTTGTGATATTCGTGCTATTTGTTGTTAAAAAAGGTTGGGGGTTGTGAACTAAAAAATGGATAAAAACAAGGCAAAATATAATTTACCCGACGAAAAAGGCTATTTCGGAAGATTCGGAGGCAGATTTGTCCCCGAAGTACTAATGAACGCAATTTACGAATTAGAAAAAGCATATTTATCACTTAAAGATGATAAAAATTTCAAAGAAGAATTAAACTTCTTACTCAAAGAGTACGCAGGAAGACCCTCTCTTTTATATTTTGCAGAAAGACTTACCGACAAAATAGGCGGCGCTAAAATATACCTTAAAAGAGAAGATATGATGCACACGGGAGCCCATAAAATAAACAATACTCTCGGCCAGGTACTCCTTGCAAAGAAAATGGGAAAACAAAGAATAATTGCCGAAACAGGAGCGGGACAACACGGAGTGGCAACAGCAACAGCCTGCGCTCTTTTAGACCTTGAATGCCATGTGTACATGGGGACGGAAGATACAAAAAGGCAAAAAATGAATCTTTTTAGAATGGAACTTCTCGGCACAGAAGTAATACCTGTAGATTCGGGCTCAAAGACTCTTAAAGACGCAATCAACGCGGCTATCAGAGATTGGGTTACCAATGTGGAAACCACTCACTACTGCATCGGTTCTGTCGTGGGACCGCATCCCTATCCTATGATGATTAGAGATTTTCAATCTGTTATAGGAAAAGAAACTAAAAAGCAAATTTTAGAAAAGGAATACAGGTTGCCTGACGTAATTACAGCCTGCGTAGGAGGAGGAAGCAATGCTATAGGTATCTTTTATCCTTTCATAGAAGAAAATAATATTAAAATGGTCGGTGTTGAAGCAGGAGGTTTGGGTCTCGATACAAAAAAACACGCCGCAAGCCTGTGCACCGGAGGAATAGGAACTCTTCACGGGGCAATGAGTTATCTTCTTCAGGATAAAGACGGACAAATTACGGAAACCCATTCTATTGCGCCGGGACTCGATTATCCAGGGGTAGGACCGGAACATTCTTACCTTAAAGACAAAGGTATAGTAGAATTCACCGCAATTTCTGACGAAGAAGCCTTAAACGCTTTCAACATACTATCACAAACGGAAGGAATAATACCTGCGTTGGAAAGCTCACATGCTGTTGCCTACGCAATAAAGATTGCAAAAGATATGTCACGAGAATCTATAATTATTGTTAACCTTTCCGGGCGCGGAGATAAGGATCTGGAAATTGTGGAAGGAGTTTTATGCTAAACCCCATAAGCGTTTCAGAGAAATTCCAGGAATTAAAAGAAAAAAATGAAACCGCATTAATTCTTTATACAACGGGCGGTTTTCCGAATCTCGCTGAATCTCTGAAAATTATAAAAACGCTCGAAGAAAGCGGAGCCGATATCATTGAAATCGGAATACCTTTTTCAGATCCTATAGCGGATGGACCAACCATACAGGAATCTTCACATGTTTCACTCATGAAAGGAACCACGTTAAAAAGAATTATCGGCAATCTCAAAAAACTCGAGATAAAAATTCCTGTTGTCTTCATGAGTTATTTGAATCCATTACTCGCTTACGGCAAAGAAGAAGTTCTACTTGACATGAATAAAAACGGAGTAAGCGGACTAATTATACCTGATTTACCAATAGAGGAAGCATCCGAATGGATCGAACTATCAAAAGACTACAATATAGAACTAATTTTTCTAATCACTCCTGCAACACCTCCAAAAAGAAGAAAAAAAATCATTCAAGAATCACGAGGATTCGTTTACTGCGTTTCTGTCCTTGGAACTACAGGTATAAGAAATAAAATGCCTGCGTATCTCAATAAATTTTTAAAGGACATAAAGAAAAATTCAGAAACACCAATAGCACTTGGATTCGGGATAGGAACGCAGAAGCAAATCGAATCACTCAGGGATAAAGTTGATGGAGTCATTATTGGAAGCCGCATAATCGAGGCCATCAAAAACGAAGAAAATTTGAAAGA
This sequence comes from Caldifarciminota bacterium, assembly GCA_016930175.1. Lineage (GTDB taxonomy): Bacteria > Hydrothermota > UBA3072 > UBA3072 > UBA3072 > JAFGHJ01. Next base: position 12,079 of record JAFGHJ010000014.1, on the reverse strand, counting down.
ACTCATAGCAAATTTTAAAGAAGCTACAAAACGTCAAAAATGAAAATACAACCGCAAGATCACAAAACAATAAATCGTAAAAAAGAAGAAAATAAAAACAAATATTTTAAATCTTTGTGCTCTTTGTGTACTTTGTGGTTCAAGTATTCCGTGGAGGGAAAATGATAATAACGATGTCTTCAAGCGCAACAAAAAAAGAAATTACCAGAGTCAAAGAAAAAATAAAAGAACTCGGTTACGAAGCTAAGATTTTCAAAGGAATAAAAAAGACCGTAATCCACGTAATAGGCGCAACCGATAGAGAGAGAATAACTCAATCAATTGAACAACTACCCGGCGTAGAGCGGCTCACACCTATTTTAAGTCCATTTAAGATGGGCAGCAGAGAATTTCACCCGGAAGACACAATTGTTGAGGTAAACGGTAAGACGATCGGAGGCGAAGAGATAGTAGTAATGGCAGGGCCGTGCTCCGTGGAATCCGAAAAAATTGTACTGCAGGTTGCAAAAGAAGTCAAAAAAGCAGGAGCAAAAATACTCCGCGGCGGAGCATTCAAACCCAGAAGTTCGCCTTATAGTTTTCAGGGTCTGGGCGAAAAAGGATTAAAAATACTCTCGGAAGCTCGTGAAGAAACTGGTCTCTCGATAATAACAGAGGTTGTCTCTGAAGTCGATGTTCCTCTTGTTGCAAAATATGCAGATATTCTGCAGATAGGCGCCAGGAACATGCAAAATTACCAGCTATTAAAGACCGTCGGGAGGTTTAATAAACCCGTTTTATTGAAAAGAGGAATTTCCGCTACTATCGAAGAATGGCTCATGTCTGCCGAGTATATACAAGCCGAAGGAAACCACGATGTGATATTATGTGAAAGAGGCATCAGGACGTTCGAAACTTACACCAGATATACTCTCGACATAAGCACAGTACCGGTAATAAAAGAACTGAGCCACTTGCCTATAATCGTAGACCCGAGTCACCCGGCAGGTAACAATAAATACGTTCCATCACTCGCAAGAGCAGCAATAGCAGCAGGAGCTGATGGTTTACTGATAGAAGTTCACACTCAGCCGTCTCAAGCCCTATCTGATGGAAAACAGTCCATTACACCTGAGACTTTCCAAAATTTAATGGATGATATAAAAAACATAGCAAAAGTAGTGGGTAGGAAAATATGAAACAAATAATATATCAGGGAGAACCAGGCTGTAACAGCGACGTCGCATCAAATAAATTTTTTCCAAAAAACGTAAAGAGAACGGGAGTAAGAACCTTTAAAGATATATTCGAAATGGTGAAAACCAAAAAGGACGCACACGGGGTAGTTCCGGTAGAGAATTCGCTTACCGGCAGCATACACCAGAATTACGACCTTCTGCTCGAGTATGACGTCTGGGTAATAGGAGCAGTAAATCTAAGAATAGAACATAATCTGCTGGCTCCCGCTGCCACGAGTTTAAAATCGATTAAGGAAGTCTGGTCTCACCCGGAGGCACTCGCGCAGTGCAGAGACTTTCTTTCGGCTCATCCTGAATATAAAGTTGTATCAGTCTATGATACCGCAGGTGCGGCAAAACTTGTAAAAGAACAGAAAATCAAGAATGTGGCAATTATTGCAGGACCACAGGTCGCAAAACTATACGGCTTTAAAAAACTAAAAGAAAATATTGAATCACACCCCGATAATTTCACAAGGTTTCTTATTATATCGAAAGATAGGAAAGTATACACGGGAGAAAACGCCAGAACTATGTTTGTTTTCGGCGTAAAAAATGAACCCGGCATACTCTTCAGATGCCTGAGTATTTTCGCTCTGCGAAACATTGATTTAACTAAATTGGAATCAAGAGCGGTAGTTGGAAGACCATACGAATATCTTTTTTATATTGACTTTAAAGGCAGTATGGAAGACGAAAATTGTAACCATGCGGTTAAAACTTTAAAAGAAGTAGTAACATACTTCAAACTTCTGGGCAGCTATATAATAAAGGATAAGAAGTGAAACTGATTTTATCAAAAGCTTCTAAAATAAGGGGCGAGATAAAAGTTTCCGGAGATAAATCAATTACACACAGAGGCTTAATAGTTGGTTCTATTGCCGAAGGAATAACTATTTTAAAGGACTATTCAACATGCGATGATTGTATGGCAACCATGGAAATCATGAAAAAGCTTGGTACAAATATTTTAAAGAATAAAGCCACTATCAGAATTGAAGGCAAGGGCTTACATGGACTTAAAGAACCAGACGATATATTAGACTGTAAAAATTCAGGCACTTCTATGAGATTATTATCAGGTCTGCTTTCGGGACAAAACTTCTTTTCAGTGCTAACAGGTGACAGTTCTCTACTTAAACGTCCTATGAAAAGAATCATAGAACCTCTGCGTCTAATGGGAGCAAAAATATCCGGTCGAGAGAATGACCAATACGCACCGCTTACAATAAAAGGGGGAAATTTAAAAGCAATAGATTACAAATTAAAAGTAGCAAGTGCCCAGGTCAAATCTGCCATACTACTTGCGTCTCTCTACGTCGAAGGAAATACTTCTGTTACGGAACCCTCTCAAAGTCGAGATCATACAGAAAGAATTTTAAACTTATATGGAGCAAAAATAGAATCATCAAAAGATAAAATTACACTTAAAGATAAAAATAAGTTAAAAGGAAAAGAAATATCAATCCCGGGAGATATATCATCCGCAGCTTTTTTTCTCGTTCTTGCAAGTATAATTAAAGGTTCAAGGCTACTAATTAAGAATGTAGGCATAAATCCGACAAGAACAGGCATATTAGAAGTGTTAAAAACCATGGGCGCTGATATATCTATTAAAATTGAGCGGAATAAAAATTATGAACCGGTAGCAGATTTAATTGTGAAAGCGAGTAAACTAAAAAGCATAAAGATATTCGGGGAAGTAATACCAAAAGTAATAGATGAACTTCCCATATTAGCCGTAGCCGCGACTCAAGCAGAAGGAGTTACGGAAATCAAAGATGCGCATGAATTGCGAGTAAAAGAAACTGACAGAATTTACGCGATAGCTGCAGGGCTTAAAAAAATGGGAGCAAAAATAGAGGAAAAACCTGACGGACTTATAATAGAGGGTCCTAGCACACTAAAAGGAAACATTTGCGAAAGTTTCAATGATCATAGAATCGGAATGGCTCTGGCTATAGCGGGAGTTTTAGCAGAAGGGAAAACGCAGCTGCTGGAGTCCGAATGCATCGATGTTTCTTTCCCGGAATTTACCTCGATACTCAGGAGGCTATGTGGAGCAGATCACGTCTACGAAACAAATTAAATTCCAACATAAAAAAATTAAGGCAAAGTCCTCTCCCGAAGAGCTATTCGAGAAAGCTTACAAGGAAGAACCCTTCAGCTTTATTTTAGAATCTATGATACATATAAAGAAAAGAGGAAGATACTCATTTTTAGGAGGAAGACCCTTTATTTTATTAAAAAATACAGGAGAGAATATAGATATTGAAATTTTCGGGAAAAAATATAAAGAAAAAGGGAATCCCTTCATTAAACTCCGCGAACTCATGTCGTTAGTGGATAGCTACCCCTATATACCCGGTTTCTCAGGGGGAGCGGTCGGCTATCTTTCTTATGATGCAGTTAGATTTTTCGAAAAAATTCCGGACAAAAATCCCGACGAAATCAAAGCGCCGGAAACCTACTTTATGTTTCCTTCGGAAATAATTCTTTTCGACCACAAGGACGATACAGTGGATATAATCATATACAATGATAACGGAGAAACAAAAAGAATTGAAGAGCTTACGAAGATAATAAAAACTTCCGAAGAAGTCGATTATCAATTATCCGAAGGGAAAGAAGTTGAATTTATCGGCAACTTTACAAAAGAAGAATATTGCAGCGCCGTAGAAAAAGCTAAAGAATATATTTATGCGGGAGATATATTCCAGGTTGTTCCCTCCCAAAGATTCAAAGGTCAAATAGAAAAAGAACCGATCAATATATACAAGGCACTCCGACTTACAAACCCTTCTCCGTATATGTATTATCTCAGATTCAACGATCTTTATATATTGGGGTCATCACCCGAAACATTGATTAAACTGGAAGCGGGAGGGCTTGTAACAAGTAATCCAATCGCAGGAACAAGAAGAAGAGGAAAAGACGAAGAAGAGGACAAAAAGTTCGCGAAAGAACTCTTGAGTGACGAAAAAGAACTCGCGGAACACGTTATGCTTGTTGATCTTGCGCGAAACGATATTGGGAGAGTTTGCGAATACGGAAGTATAAGAGTTTCAGACTTTATGCGGATAGAAAAATACGCAAAAGTTATGCATAATATATCAGTTGTAAACGGTAATTTACTCGCAAACAAAGATGCGTTTGATCTTGTCGAAGCTACCTTCCCCGCAGGAACAGTTTCAGGAGCACCAAAAATAAGAGCAATGGAAATAATCGATGAACTGGAACCTGTTAGAAGGGGAATTTATGCGGGCGCCTTAGGCTACTTCGGCTTCGCGGGCATCATGGATCTCTGCATAGCCATAAGAACAATCGTAATCAATAAGGGAATAATTTACTTTCAGGCGGGAGGAGGGGTTGTAGCCGACTCAGTGCCCGAACTCGAATACAAGGAAACGATAAACAAAATGAGTGCCCTAAAAAAAGCAATAGAGATATCGCAATGATTTTACTGATTGATAATTACGATTCCTTCGTTTACAATCTTGCTCAATTTTTAGGAGAACTCGGAGCGGAAATACGGGTGAGAAGAAACGATAAAATTTCAATTGAAGAAATCGAGCATCTGGCACCGACAACAATAATGATTTCGCCAGGTCCCGGTACTCCAAAAGACTCTGGTATAAGTCCGGAAGTTTTGCTCCATTTTAAAGGCAGGATTCCAATGATGGGTGTTTGCCTTGGTCACCAGACAATAGGAGAAGTTTTTGGCGGCAAAGTTATAAGGGCGGATAAAATATTACATGGCAAAACTTCCAAAATATATCATGACGGTAAAACAATATTCGAAAACATAGAGAACCCTTTCACCGCAACGCGTTATCACTCTTTAATAGTGGAAAGGAAAACTTTGCCGGATTGTTTCACCCTATCGGCATGGACAGAAGACGAAACCGTAATGGCAATAAGACACAAAGAATACAATATCGAAGGAGTTCAGTTCCATCCGGAGTCAGTATTAACTAATGTAGGAATGGAAATACTAAAAAACTTTATTAAAGGAAGGGAAATAGATTGAAGGTTATAAAGTATAATAAAATCGAAGAGGATTTCTTCAAATATAAAGAAATAGAAGAAATAAAAGTATCAAGAAAAATAATAAATGATGTTCGAAAAAATGGCGATAAAGCACTCAAGAAATATACCAAACAATTCGATAATGTCGAACTCGATCAAATCAAAATAAGCGGTATAGAAATAGAAACCGCATACAGGGAAGCCTCAAAAGACGAAACAGAGACTATCGAAAAAGCATCAGAAAATATAAAAAAATTTTCCAAAAAACAAAAAAACCAATTTAGGAATTTTGAATTTGAAATCAAAAAAGGAGTAATAACAGGTCAGACAATAAACCCTATTAACAGAGTAGGCGTTTATGTTCCGGGAGGTAACTTTCCTCTAATATCAACATTCCTTATGTGCGCAATACCGGCACAGGTAGCAGGCGTTCATGAAATAGCAGTTGCTTCTCCCCCGACTTTTGAGGGCAGCATACACCCTTTAATCCTCAGCGTTGCTTACCTGCTAAAAATCACAGAGATTTATAAATTGGGTGGCGCACAGGCAATAGCCGCACTGGCTTACGGAACAGAAACCGTAAAAAAAGTGGATAAGATTGTCGGACCCGGAAACAAATTCGTACAATTCGCAAAAAAAGAAGTTTTCGGTAATACAGGTATTGATTTCATAGCGGGACAGACAGAAATAATGATAATAGCAGACGAAACAGCAGAAGCGAAAATAGTAGCTTCGGACCTGCTTTCGCAGGCTGAACACGATATAGACGCAGTACCTATTCTGGCTACAACCTCCGAACGACTCGCAAAATTAGTCCTAAATGAAATTAAAGCACAACTTGAACCATTGAAGACTAAGTCTATTGCTCAATCGTCACTTAACAAACAAGGGTTAATAATTCTGTTGAACAATATTGAAGAGGGAATCGAGCTGGCGAACAAAAGAGGTCCCGAGCACCTGGAGATTCATATTAGAGAGTCGGAAAAATACTCAAAAGAACTTCGCAATTACGGTTCGCTCTTCATCGGAAAATATTCTGCTGAGGCTCTTGGTGATTACTCATCCGGATTGAATCATACACTTCCAACGAACACAACATCAAGGTACACCGGGGGTTTAAGTGTCAAAGACTTTCTAAAACTTCAGACTACATTAAAAGTAACAGAGGAAGGTTTGAAAGAAATAGGTCCTTTGGCGGAAAAACTTTCCGAAATAGAGGGACTACACGCGCACGGCGAATCAATCAGGAAACGATACGAAAAATGATACTAGCCACTAAGGCGCCAAGACACTAAGAATAAAATTGTTGTTTAAATACTAGCTTCTTCGAGAATTTGTGTCTTTGTGGCAATTAAATGGAGGAAATATGGAATGTATAAGTGATAAGAATCTAGAAAATTGTAATTGTACTTACGAACCCTGTTCCAGAAAAGGACGGTGTTGTTTATGTATTCAATATCACCTAAGAATGAGGGAGCTTCCGGCTTGTGTTTTCCCTGATGATATTGAAAAAACTTTCAACAGATCCTTTGAAAAGTTTGCGGAATTGGTAAGAGAAGGAAAAATATAGGAGGTTCAATGACAAAAAAAATTACTGTTTTAATTTTTATTGCTCTGATGCTAACTCAGCTTAACTGTGCTAGTAGAGGATTTTCCAAACAAATAGAAAATATCATAGAAGAGCAAAAATTAAGTTCGTCTGAACTTAAAGAACTTATAGATAAAAAGGATACGGGGTATATCCTCATAGATGTACGAAGCGAGAGTGAATACAATTCCGGATATATACCAACGGCAATAAATGTACCTTATACAAGAATTCATGAACAATCGGAAGAAATCCCAAAGGATAAATTAATAATTGTTTACTGTAAATTCGGAGAAAGAGCAGAAACGGCAAGGAAGAAACTTATAGAATTGGGCTATGAAAATGTAATAAACTTCGGCGGTACTAATTCGTGGGAATATGAACTGGTGAAATAGATAACAAGGCTCACCGCAAAGACGCAGAGATCGCAGAGCCCTACCACCACCACAAAATATATTTTAATTTTATTCATTAAAAACTCAAATTAGGCATCAAATTTCTTTGCGTCCTTTACACCCCTGCGGTGAGTTTACCAGGATTAGGAAATCCCTCCTACCGTATTCTATTATTGGGGATGGAAAAATAACACAAATTTCCTCAGCTTTCTCTGCGTTCTTTGCGCCGCTGCGGTGAATTCTTCATTTTCCGTCAAAACGGAAATATATTCTTCCCTCATCCAGGGAAATACCCTTAGGTACGGCATATTCCAAACAAAATCTTTTAATACTTAAGCCAAATCCGTAAGAATATTTCCATTCATCCAGAAAAAAATTCGCATCCACAAAAGGATATGCGGTTAGAACACCAAATCTGCTTCTGAATTCAAGCCCAACAACCCCACCTTCTTTGACAACCATTCCAGGATATCCTCGAAACGAACGATAGAAAATCAAATCACTTCCCTCAAAAGAAAGCTTAAAATACTCAAGTTTAAGAACGAATGCGAGAAAATATATATCGGCTGAAGTTTCCATATCCCATCCTCTACCTTTGCGAAACCTTTCTTTATAAAAAATATCAAATGGCTTTGATTTATAAGAAAAACCAGCATCCAAAAAAGGATAACTTTCGCTCATATCTTGACCCGAAATAATCTCGAAACCCGCATGCAGCAAAAAAGAAGCGTCGGGGAAAAGATATTCTGCTCCCGAAGAAAAAGAAACCAAATTATAATTATCTTTAATATATTTATGGTTCAAAGAAAAATTCAAATTTACCGGCAAAGACAGTATATCAGGCTCTGTATATTCAAATAATTCGGTTTGGTACTCATCCCTATCCTTTTCCAACTCGATTTCGACATTCCTGCCTCTCCCAAAAAGATTTGTATTACTAAAAGCAACTAACCCGCTAAATCCTCCGTTATTTGAATAAGAAATCGCTCCTTTAAAATCGCCTCCTGTTTGCTCATTTAAATAAATAATTACATCAACAAAACCGTTATCAGACGCCGGAACCACTGTAAACGAGTCAACATCTATATAGTCCAATTTTTCCAGCCTTGAAATAGCTTCTTTTATTTCCTTTTCATTATAAATATCATTCTTTTTAATCGAAATTTTTCTCTGCAAAAAATCAGAACTCGTATAGGAAAGACCTTCTAAAAAAATGTTACTTATCCTTTGCAATTGACCGGGTTCAATAAGAAATTTCCAGCTGAGGTAGGAAGAATCTATTGAAAACTGACCGGGTATAACCGTTACAAAAGGGAAGCCTTTATTCAAATAGAAAATTATAATTCTTTCTATACCTTCCTTTAACAATTCTTCACTGAATTTTGTACCCCTCTTCGGCAATAAGTTCTTGATTACTTTTTCCGAAAAAACAATATCTCCTTCGAGAGTAATCTCACCAACTTTAAAAGTATCAAAAACAGAAAAAGAAGACCCGCCGACTTCTCCGGGAAGGAAAAAAACAAAAAGAGCTATAAGCATCAAATTTTACTTAGAATTAAAAAAAACCGTATCTACAAAGGAAAAACTAAAGTACAAAGCCTTAAAATTAAATATCAATATGGAATCTACATATCCAAACTGCAAAACTCTATAGCCATCCCATTCATCAACATATACTTTTACACCATCTTGCCTCAAAGGTATATTTCTCTCATCAGCCATTTTTAGTAACAGTTCGGGAACCTGCTCGTAGGGACAATCAGAAGTAGGACCAAAAAGCCTTTCCGCTTCACTTTCTAAACTGGAATAATCTAAACGGATTTTAATCCAGTTTACACTTAAATAAATAGAGCAACCTATAACAAACAAAATAACAAGCCAAAGAAAAAATTTCCCCATAAAATTTACCCCTCGCAGAAATTAAAAATTTAAGAAAATTACCATCTTACTTTTTTAGCTTCTTCTATACCTTTTTGTGCGTTACGTATACCTTTCTGGGCAAACTCTATCCATTTCGGATCGCTTGTTTTCGACATTGTCTTTCTCCATACCCTTATAGCTTCTTCAAAGCTCTCTATTGACGGATTCCATTTCTTTTCCTGCATATAATTTAATCCCAAACGATAATAATAATCACCTTGAAGAGCCAATAGAATATAATCGTTTGGATCAATAGAAAAACCCTTATTTATATAAGCCTTAACGCCCGAAAGATTCTTTCTGGTAAGTTCAAGATTAATTAACTGATAGTAAACACTTAAATTGCCCGGCTCCAATTTTAAAGCTTCTTTATAGTAACTTTCAGCTTTCTGATACTGTTTCATTTTCAAATATACATTACCAATTTGTATCCTGCTGGAAACATGTTTGGGGATTATTTTAATTATGGATTTGTATTCTTCAATAGCTTTACTGTACTGTTCAAGCTCACTGTAACTTTCGGCGAGCTTTTTTCTTATTTCGATATCATCACTAAAAACTTCTTTAGCCTTACCTAAAAAATCAACTGCCTCCTGGTAACGTCCGCGTTCAAAATAAGCGTTCCCCAACCTGAAAGCCACTCCCCCATCATCTGGATTTAGCTGATAAGCTTTTTTGTAGTTATCTAAAGCTTCGTCATATCTGCCTTCCGACTCAAGAAAATACGCATACAGGTCATAACTATTGCCATCTTTCGGGTATTCTTTTATTATATCAGTAAAAATCTTCTCTGCCTTTTCGGTCTCTCCTGTCTTAGCGTACAGCGAAGCGATGGCTTTTGCCATCTTTCGACTGCTTTCCGGATCGGAAAAACACCTGAACCCTTTTTTACAGAGCGTAAGTGCTTTATTAGTATCTCCAACGATTAAGTATACCTGTCGGAGCATAAGATAAGCATCCGCATAGGTAGAATCCGCTTTAATAGACTTCTCGAGCAAAGAAGCTGCTTCTTTATAATTCTTTTGTTTCATATACTCGAAAGCAAAACTGTAATATCTTTCGGCTTCAGAAACCTCCTGTGTTTGAGAAGATTCCGTTTCTCCTTTTTTATCTGCAGCCGATGCACAGCTTACAAAAACAATCGAAAAAAAAAGGAAAAAAATCCTTGTAATTTTCACCTTTTAATCCTCCTTTGCAGTAAATTTCGGTATTGTCGCAAGAATCGTATTTTCAACATCTTTTGCCCTAACCCAGACAAAATAAGTTAAACCTTCATCATTGGTTTCATAAAAAGGACCGCCTTCTTCACTAAAAGATTCTCTGACAAGTTTCTTATAATCATTAATAAAACCGACTTCCATAACTAACTTAGTCCTGTCTTGATCCAGAGCTTCAGATGTCAATCTATAACCATTATCTAAAACCTCTAAATAAGGATCACTCGCTAAATCCTGTATCATTTCTTTCATCGCCTCTTCTTCCTTAAATACTTCATATAGATTACCCTCTGGCAGAGAATCGTTTTCGTCCTCGTAAAGTTTAACCATAGAGACAAGATTACCAAGAGAAGAATAGCCGTTGAGTACCTTATTAGCATTCAAAACTTTATCTCTCTCCGAATAAAAAGATTGAAAAAGCTCTATTGCTACAGGGATTTTCTTCTTAAGTGCGATAAGACTCAAAACAAAATCTATATTTTCACCACCATTCACATAAGAAACCATCATATCGTCAAACTCTTTTAATTGACGTATTAGAGTCGAATCTTTTTCCGAATCAAGAACGCTGGTAATCTTCTTAATTTGATCTTGAACCTCATTTGAATAGAGCGGAATCGTATCTGCCGATGGCGGACTAGTTTGGCCCTGAATATCTAAAAGAGGCACATCCAGTTTCCTTTCTATATGACTAAAAAGGGATTCAACAGCTTCTTCTTCTATCAAATCGGTTTTCATTAAAGAATCCCTTTGCAAAAGACTATTTTCGATTTCCGTAACCATATAACCGAGCTCTTCATTTTGCCGTACCATTGAATTTATTATTTTAGTCTTTTCTTCTCCCACATCAAGATTCGAAACAAAACCCATAAGACCATTCATTTCGGGTACAATATTTCTATAATCATAAGCCCTGGCTTCTTTAATCTCGTAAGAGGCAAAAGTCAATGCGGAATCAATAGGATAAAGATACTTCGTTATATTTTCGACTAAAGAACTATCCGCAAAAAATAAGTCCTTTTTTATTTCTTTGACTATACCTTCGCACTGAGTAATTTTGGTCTTTGCTCTCATCACAAACATTTTTCTTCTTGTTATCCATTCAGGATCCGGATTGATTTCTGTCCTGAAATAAGGTTCCAAAACTTTTTCCCATTCCATTTCTGAAGGGTACTGTCCGTTCTTTATAACATACTTAGCCAGCGCGTTCCTTATTTCCTTAAGCGCTGCCTCAGCTTTTAAACGGTAAGCTTTTCCGGCAAAAATAGCTTCTCCGCCACATGAAATAAAAATCAAAGTAAACATTAATATTATTAAAATAAGAGACTTCTTCATAAAAAGTAGCCCTCCATTCAGCCTTTGGAGCCGACGGGACTCGAACCCGTGCCCTCCTGACTGCCAGTCAGACGCGCTACCAACTGCGCTACGGCCCCTATTATATTTTTAATAATAATGTGATTTTTTAAATTGTCAAGATTTGAAAACCTTAAATTATAACCACAAGATTTCACGGATTTACACCAGATTACCCAACCACACCCTGTTTTTACTGTTGCTTAAGCCACAATTTCCAACACCAGGGGGCATGACAAATAACACGAATAAAAAACTCAGATTTTCCTCACTATACCTGCGTAAATCTGCTGTAACAATACTTAGAACATGGGATGGGAGATTTGGAATTTCGTTAAAAATAAAATAAAAAATCTCGTG
>JAFGHJ010000013.1 GCA_016930175.1 Caldifarciminota bacterium | reverse complement strand
CTCCTCCTTTTTAATATACAAATTTCATTCCCCAAATTAAGTCTTTTATTACCAATAGCTTAAGTTTTAAAACCATGTAACCGCCTTCGGATGTATGTAATATGTTTCATACCTTAAAGAAAATTAAATATAAAAATTTAAAAAGCAAAATTGTTTAAAATTGGCAAATAATTTTAAAATTATCGGGTAATAAGAAAGAATTTATACATTAGCTTAATATCAGACCTGCTAAAATAGAATTGATTTTCAAATTAGATAAGAAATCAATTATAAAAAGTTGTTTACTTCTGGTTAATCAGCACTTTTTTTATAGGAATTTCCTCGGCTTCCAGAGAAGAAAAATCGACATTTTTGCTTGCGTGTTGAATATCTATTCCTACCAATCTATGATTCTTATCAAAATCCAATACTATTCCAGGAACTATCTCCTCTGAATCTACACTGGATTTCGAAGATAAATCTATATATAAAGCATCTGTATCTTTATAATAATGAAATTTCATAATTTGACTCCTTAAATCGCCTATCAAAAAAGGCATTATGAATTGTTTTACCATCTTTTAATGTAACGACTCTCAGATACTTGTTTTTTCTCGGATATATACCCAATACCTTATTCTCCCGTCATGCTGAACTTCTGTTTTGAGCGGCTTATCAATAGCTTCAATACACCACTCTATTTTCAAATAACTACGTTTTCTCAAAATCTGTTCTTTAAAGTATCGGGTAGTCTTTATACTCATCTCTATAACTATAAAATCAATCGATATATTTGTCAAGGAGAGGAAGTTAAGGAATCACATAACATCTGCAGACTATCAACAACTTCAAGGGGTTGTTGGGTTTAGTGTGTTTCGTGTATTTCGTGGTTTAAGAAAACAAAAAATCTTGTGTTAATCTGTGGTTAAATTAAGGGGTTGTGGGTTGGGCTCTGTGTGAGAATTACTTACTTCCTCTTTCAGAGGCAAATTCAACTCTATTTCCGCCTTTCTCTTTCGCGAGATAGCAGGCATCATCCGCATAACGAACCAGTGCGACAAGATCCTGGCCATCATAAGGAAAAACCCCTATTCCAATCGAAATGGTTAAACCCTTCAGTAATTCATTCTCTCTTACACCTTTAAGCATATTATTGGCAACTTCTTTAGCTCTATCAATATTAGTTTTTGGCAAAAGAGAAATAAATTCGTCGCCGCCGTACCTTCCCAACAAATCACCTTCTTTAAGAGTTTCCTTTATAGTAAGAACAAAAGATATCAGACCTTCATCTCCCCTCTGATGCCCGTATCTGTCATTATACTCTTTAAAATTATCGAGGTCCAGAAATAGAATAGCAAACTCTTCCTCATTTAACTTGGCTTCGTTAATTTGTTCCGTCAATTTCTCTTCCATCATTCTTCTGTTAATTGCACCGGTAAGAGAATCTTCCGTAGAAAGCCTTCTCGTCTCCTCGAAAAGTCGGGAACGCTCTATTGCCATTGCTATCTGAGCGCCGAGCGCAACCAATAAATTTCTTACAGATTTCGGAAAGTCATCCCTGCGAAGACTTTCGATATCCAGAACTCCGATAATTTTGTCCTGGATCTTCAGAGGTATTGAAAACTCGGATTTCTTTTTAAACTCTTTTGGTCCGTGAAAAGGTACCATAGAAACATCGGCAGCATAATAAGGTTGCCCCGATTCCACCACTCTGCCAATTATTCCTCCCTCTCCTATCTTTATTCTGGTACCTTTAAAATCCCTTATAGCATCTACAGTCCACTCCAAGGTAGCATACTCTTCATTCTCGTCAACAATATAAATAGCTATGATTTCATAGCCAAAATGTGTTGTTATCTGTTTGACTATCTGTTCTATAAGTTCATCAATGTCCAAACTGGATATCATTGCCCGACTCAACTCATAAGAAATCCGCAATTCTCTCATAGTTGTGTCAAGCCTCTGGTAAAGTCTGGAGTTAGCAAGAGCAAAAGCCAAAACAGGAGATAAACTCTTCATTAAATCCTTCACTTTTTCCAGATCTTCCGGGAATCCATCAAAATAATATAAATACAAAATACCTTCCACCTCACCGCGCAGTATAACAGGAACAGCAATCACGGAATTCTTTTCTCTGTTTTGAATTTCATCGTTAGGATCAGAAGGTTCCGAATAATCTCTCGTAACCACAATATCCCTTTTCCTTATCACCTCACCTTCTATACCTGTAGCTAGCCTTGCTCTACTTTTACGAATCGAAAAATTGCCTTTTTGAGTAGAATAATCATAGGCAATTTTTTCAGGGTTTTCTTTAAGTATCAGGAAAGAAGAATAATCGGCGCCGGTTATATCAGGTATCGACCTTAATATTTCCCTGATTACACCGTCCTGTCTGCTGAAAATAGAAATATTTCCGAGTAATTGCCCTACCCATTTAAAGAAATGGACTTCGTTATAAACCTCCATGCTAAAAATATACCCTTTTGGTAACAATATGTCAAGCCCACCACTTTTTAAAGAGTAAATTTACAAACTATAAACGATTAACGTTTCCCCCAAAACCAACAGAGTAAAATCACGCAGCTCACCTTGTTGTTGAACCAGCGATGACAGATTTTTTTCGTTTATTTTTTTAACATATATTTAATGGGAGTGGTGGGGTTTAGCGTATTTCGTGTGTTTCGTGGTTTAAAATCCATCTTGACAAATAAGCACAAAATTCTATGATAGATTTATGATTTTATTTCTCATAAAAACGAGATTGACAAGGGCTTTCAAATCCATATCGTCTATAAGAAAATCAAATCTCATCGTTTATTCTGCTGTATTTTCTATCTTTTTAACCGGTACTTTTCTTTTCTTTTTCAGAATCTTTGTATTCTTAGCTCCTATAGAAGTTATCGGTACTATAATAGCCGACAAGCTAATTTCATATTCTTTTTTCATCTTCACCCTGCTTCTCTTTATGAGTAACGGCATTACTGCTCTTTCGACTTTATATCATTCAAGCGAACTCGACTACCTCTACTCCACTCCACTGCAACCGTTTCATATATTTTCGCTTAAGTTGATTGAAACTATTTTTTATTCCTCCTGGGCAACAGTAATCGGCGGAATACCGATTATCTTCTCTTATCTGATTGCTTTTTCAAGCTTACAGACAAAAACGATATTAATCATCTTTCCTTTACTTGCCTTTATTATCATTCCTTCCGGATTAGGAGTCTCAATTGTTATTATGCTAAAAAAGATAAATCCTCGCTGGTCGGTGAAGCAATTAGCTGCGGTACTCGGCACTCTTTGCGTTTTTTTCGTTTTTGTGTATATACAAACCACGCCTTACAATTTTAACGTACCCGACACACTAAATATTGAAGCGATAAACCAGTTTGTACAAAACCTTAAAATTTCGAACCCTTATTTTCCCAATGAATGGTTTTACAACTGCGCTTCAGCTCTTGCCAATAATAATTTCGGAGTATACGCAAAAAATCTGGCATTACTTCTTTCGGGAAGCTTAATCTCTATATCTATCGCGTTAATATTTTCAAACGCGTTTTACAGGCTGAGCTGGATGTCTTCCGAAAGTAACTCGACCTCACTATTAATAAATAAGAAGCTTCTCCTGAATAAATTACCAAAAATATTAAATATGCTTCAGAAAGACTTAAAAATTTTTCTTCGTTCGCCACTGCAGTGGTCTCAACTTATGATAATCGGAGTCTTGCTTGTAATATACACATTCTCTCTTAGAAGGACTCCGTTATATGTCAGGGATCCCTTCTGGTTATCGGTATACGCTTTAGTTAACACGGGTTTCATTGGTTACATAACAGCCACCCTTTCTCTGCGTTTTGTTTATCCGGGAGTAAGCATGGAGGGCAGGAATTGGTGGAGTTTAAGGAGTTCCCCTCTATCACCTGAGCTTATACTTCATTCTAAAGGGGTATTATTTTTATTAATAAATCTAATTATTGCGGAATCAGTGATAATATTTTCTAATATCATTCTTGTTAACTACCCGACAATAGTTTTCCTATCTGCGCTTTTATGCGCGGTCTTCTCCTTGGTTTCCATTTATTTGAGTATTTCTCTCGGGACGGTATTCGCAGATTTAAAAGAAACAAATCCCGCTAAAATTGCATCGGGAGCCGGGGGTCTCCTTACGGCAGCAATCAATCTTCTCTACATAGCTATATCAATGGTCTTATTTGCAACACCAATATCTATATATATAAAAAGTCGCCTTGAAGGCAACCTGATTCCAATTCATACCCCTCTAATTATATCATCCTTTATATTCGTTGTTATTACATTATTAATAGTAATCATTCCTATCGGATTAGCCAAAAAGAAAATAAAAGAAATTGAATAAAAATAGCCACTAAGACACAAAGTCACTAAGAAAAAATATTTTATTTTAATCTTAAAAAAACCAATAATAGCCGGGGCTGGTAGGGCTTCGTGTCTTGGTGCCTTCGTGGCTATAAAATCAGAAAACGCTTACTTTTACGTATTTTCCGGGGTTTTTTCTGAAATCGACAAGCAAGCTATCAAGACTGGCTGCCGCACTTGATAAATTATCGTAGAGCTTCTCATCATAAATAATCTTACCCATCGTTCCTTTTTTACTGTTTATTTGTTTTAAAGTTAAATCCAATTCCTTTATAGAAGAATCTAAATCATCAATGAGAACCTCAGCCTTTGCGAGATCCTTACTTCCACTCGCTATAGCAGTTTCCAATTCTTTTCTGTTTTCCTTTAAAATGATTTCAATCTCTCTAAGAGTAGAACCCAGGGTTACAAAAGTTCCTTCTTCACCTCCCATAGCATCTCTGAGTAATCTCATCAAATCTTCAATCTGTTCGGTAATGCCACCAATTTCTACAGTAGACAAACCCTTATTCGCCGCACCCTGCAGAGTTTTAGAAATATCAAGAAGTTCATCAGAAGTTCCGGGGTTAACAACGATAGTCTTTGTACCGCTGATCATGGCAACATCCTGAATAGACGCATTGGCATCTTCTTTTAAAACAACACTGTTCTCTATCCAAACCCTGACCAGAACTCCATTACCCTCCATTTTCATACTAATCACTTTGCCCTTTTTGATACCGTAAACGCGTACAGGGTCATCGGTCTTTAAACCACTAACATCATCATAAAAAATATTCAAATAATATCCGCCTTTCCCGACATTAAATCTCAACAGCCAGAGTTGACCGACTATGAAGAAAACCAAAACCAGAGTTATGAAAACACCTACTTTAATAGCTTTTTCCCTTTTAATCATAAAACCTCCTAACCAAATACAAGTCTTCCAACAAAAAAGTCGAGAAGCAAAATTAAAATTGTCGAAGATATAACGGCCTTAGTAGTAGCTTCACCCACTCCTTCAGCGCCACCTTCCGTCCGTAGTCCGTAATAACAACCCATAATTGTCAATGTAAGTCCAAAAGTCATAGTTTTTATTAAACCGCCATACAGAGTTATAGGATAATAATTCAACCGGACACCTCTCCAATATACAACATTCGAAATACTTAAACTCGTTACAGCAAAAAGCCAACCTCCTACGATACCTACGAATTCAGCAATAATCGTAAGGACTGGCAAAATAAAAAGCCCGGCGAATACTCTGGGAACGACCAGGTGCTCTATCGGATTTATAGCGAAAGCTTCGAGGGCGTCTATCTGCTCAGTAACTTTCATCGAGCCCAATTCTGCCGCTATTGATGAAGAAACCCTTCCGGCAACCACAAGACCTACAATAAGAGGTCCAAGTTCGATTAACAGCGCTTTACACACTGCCATGCCAATATACACATCGGGCATATACTGTCGTGCCTGATAATTAGCCTGATAAGCGGTAACCATGCCCATAAAAAGGGAAGTAAAGACTACAATAGATATCGATTTGACACCCTGAAAGAAGAGCTGTTCCAAAAATAAGTCGAACTTTTTGATTAATCCTTTTGCGTTTAAAAAAGTATTAGCCAGAAGGATAAAAACTCCGCCTATATATTCCATACTGGAGATTACACTTCCTTTTATTGTTGCCATAGTTTATCTATATAACATTTTTTTGGACAAAGTCAAGAAGAAACTTCTGCACATAAGGAGTGCCGGAAATAATAGTACCCTTCAGAATATTATTTCCTCCCATCTCATCCGTTATCACACCACCCGCTTCCTCTACCAATATCCAACCTGCAGCTACATCCCATGGAGATAAGGCAAACCCAATATCGCCGTCAATCCTTCCTGCCGCAACTTCAGCCAACTGCAAAGCCGCAGCCCCGAAAATCCTTATAGAATTAACTTCGAGTATTAAACTCTTTAAAGCATCCATAATTTTACCTCTTATTTCATACGCCGAAACAGGAATTCCAACAGTAACCAATGCCCTATCGAGGTTCTTTTGTTCAGAGTGTTTTATTCGGACACCATTCAAAAAAGCTCCCCTACCTTTTTCCGCACAAAAAAGCTCTTCCTTAATCGGCTCGTAAACAACACCTGCTTTAATTTCAGAATCTTCTTCATAAGCAATGGAGACACAAAAACGCGCTATTCCATGCATAAAATTATGCGTCCCGTCTAATGGGTCAACAATAAACCTTCCATTTCCGGCAATAGCATCTCCTTCCTCAGAACAAATACCTACACCGGGAAAGCTTTTCTGTAACTCTCTTTTTATGAATTCTTCGGATTCATTGTCTGCTTTAGTAACAAAATGACTGTAACTCTTTTTTTGAATATCTCCCTTCTTAAGAGAACCGTAATAATCACGAATTAAATTTCCTGAACCTTTAGCAATTTCGATTATTTTATCTAAAATAACAACCCCCTTTAAAAAGAAATGAAATATTAAAATTTAAAAAGCAAAATGACAAATTAAAATGTAAAATCACTTTTATCCTTTAAGAGCGTATAGTATTCTTTGTTATTTTTGAACTTTGATTTGTATTTTTCCATTTTGATATTTGATCTTTTATTTAAGCGGCTTTGCCGCATTATGCTCTAGGGTGAGCTCTTTTGTACTCTTCCTTTAACTTTTCAATGCTTACATGAGTATAAATCTGTGTTGTAGATAAAGATTCATGCCCCAAAAGTTCCTGAACAGCACGAAGATTCGCACCACGATTTAAAAGATGAGTCGCAAAAGTGTGCCGCATTGTGTGAGGACTCATCTGATTTAATGTAGCAACTTTAACTATTGCCTTTTTTACTATACGCTGGAGATCACGCTGTGTTAGTCTTTTCCCGGACTTGCTCAGAAAAAGAGCACCATCTTTATATCCTCTTGCCTCTGATATATATTTGCTTAAAGCTTCAAAAGCTGCTTTTGCTACAGGAATTATTCTTTCTTTTTTACCCTTCCCATAAACCCGGAGCAATTTACTTTTCATATCAAACATCGACAGATCGAGATTTACCAGCTCGGAAGCGCGAATACCTGTGGCATAAAGAGTTTCAAGAATCGCTTTATTTCTTATGTCAAGCTCTTTCTCTAAGGCAGTAAAATCAAGCATTCTCCGCATTTCGTCTTCGGAAAGAAATGAAGGAATGGTCCTTTCTGTCTTTGGAGTTTTAACCGAAACAGAAGGATTCCCTTTTATTATTTTATTTACCTCAAGAAACTTAAAAAAAGATTTTATAGCCGAAAGCTTTCTGGCTACAGATGATTTTTTATACCCATAAGAAAGGAGTTCCCCCATAAAAGACCTGATATCTTTTCTGTCAATCCCGGAAATATCGCCTTTTCCGTTTTTCTGCAAGTAAGAACAGAATTCTTCCAGATCCGTCTTGTAACTTCTCACGGTAAAATCCGAAAACCTTCTGCGCACTAATTCCTCAATGTAACTATCTATTAGTTCATTCATTCTATATTTTCTTTGTATGCTCTGTGTTTTTCTTTTTTAAACGACATTAACTTCTCTGTGTTCTCTGTGGTTTATTTATTTTCACGTTTTCAGTTTCTTCTTTTTAACGGCAGGCAGAAGTAAATTATTCAATATCAAGCGATAACCCGGCGAATTCTTATAGAACTCCAGATACGTGGGCGGGTCTCCCACAAGATGTGCGTAATCTTCAGGGTCATGTCCTCCGAAAAAAGAAAAACTGCCCTTACCGCACTCCCCATAAACGTACCTAACTTCCTTTGTATTCGGAACATCACCTAAAACAATAACATTCATTTTTAACTTGTCTCTGTTAAAACCCGTATCCTGACCGAGAAATTCTTTTATTCTATCGGTATGATTCTGCGTCAAAATAGCAGGAATAATATCTCTTTTTGCCATAAAAGTTCTAAGAAAGAAATAAGTGTTCTGACCTCTTCTAAGCGCGAGATATGTTATATCCACATCCGAATGTTCATAAATATTTAAAGATGTTATAAGACCTATATTATCTAAAAAAAGTGTATTATTATAATCCCCTTTTACATTTAGTTTCGGATCAATCCCGTCGCCATCAATTTGCGAAGGAACAATATCTACTCCGTAGAAAGCAAGAGCGATATCGAGTGTAATCGGAGCAGAACACATAGCAAACAGAAAACCGCCTTCAGACACATAACGTTTAATAGTCTGAGCAACATCGTGTTTCATCTGCCATACTTTAGCATAACCCAAGCTTCGAGCTTTTCTCTCGTTAATATTAACAACCTCCCTGTACCAATCCGCATTTACGTAATTTCTATAGAATTTACCATACTGCCCGGTAAAATCCTCATGATGAAGATGCAACCAGTCATAATTTGTCAGTACTCCTTTAAGAATATCGTCATCCCATATACGCTCATAAGGAATCCTTGCGTACTCAAGCGCAAGAGCAACAGCATCATCCCAGGGACCTTCTGTCTCCGGTATATAAACCGCAACTTTGGGAGCTTTTTCCAATTTTACTCTTTCCATATTTTCTCTTTCTACAATAGCATAAATATCATTCACCTGATCTTCACTAACCCAGAAGGAAGCTACTCCTCTCTGGTCTGCTTCTTTTTTTATTCCAAGAAGACCGGGTAAAAGAAAACTGCCGCCTCTGTAGTTAAGAAGCCACTCGGCGTTAAGCCCCTCTTTCAAAACCCAGTAAGTAAGACCATAAGCTTTCAAGTGATCTGTCTGAGCTCCATCCATTGGAATAAGTAAACTTGCGATAATTATAAAAAACATATATAAAAAATTACCTTTGTTATTAGATAAGTCAAGACCTCCAAAATTACCCACAGAAATATTCAGTTTTAATTATAGAGGTTATTCTGTGGGTAATTAGTTATTAGTCAATTGGTAAATTAGTTAATTAGTAAAAAGTTTAAACTGACTCACAGATATACCGATAACTGAAACACAGTTTCTACGTGCAATCCCCCTTGGAATTATAAAAATTCAAAAAATCAACAAATTTATCACGGCTCTGTATAATAAATCACCGTTACATCTCTGCTGTTAGTATTTACCACATATATCCTATTTGTACTCGGATTAACGCAGACATACAATGGGTAATCCCCGGCATCAATAGTTGTGGTTGAATCGGTCGCGCCATCAATTACCGTTATATTATCATCAGAAGTATTTGCCACATATATCTTGTTTGTGTTGGGATTTACACCGATCGCACGAGGGTAATCTCCAACATCAATAGTGGTGGTGGAATCGGTCGTTCCATCTATTACCGTTACATTGTCAGTATAATTATTTACCACATATATCATGTTTGTGCTGGTATTAACACAGATTGCTTCAGGTCCATCTTCGGTGACAATAGTATTGGTAACTGAATTGGTCGCACCGTCTATTACAGTTACATTATCACTGCTCATATTCGCCACATATATCTTGTTTGTGCTGGTATTTACGCAAATTGCTCCGGGTGCATCTCCAGCGGCAATAGTGGTGACTAAATTGGTCACACCGTCTATCACAGTTACATCGTCACTATGAGCATTTGACACATATATCATGTTTGTGCTGGTATTTACGCAGATTGCATAAGGAAAATCTCCAACGGCAACAGTGGTGGTGAAATCTGTCGCTCCATCTATTACCGTTACATTGTCGCCATCCTGGTTTACCACATATATCATGTTTGTATTGGGATTTACGCAGATATGAGAAGGCCGATTTCCAGCGTCAATAGTGTTAACAACTAAATTGGTCGTTCCATCTATCACTGTCACGTCGTCACTCATTCTATTCGCCACATATATCCTGTTTGTATTGGGATTTACGCAAACCGCAAAAGGGGTACTTCCAACATCAACATCGGTGGTGAAATTCGTCGCTCCATCTATCACCGTTACATTATTATCACCTGCATTTGCCACATATATTCTATTTGTACTTGTGCTCACGCAAATTCCACGAGGACTACTTCCAACACCGACAGTGGTAACATTAGGTATAAGATCGGGAGCCGTTGAGCTTTTACAGTAAAATAATAACAATAAAAAAACTATTTTAATAGATATACCAAAAATACGCATTTTACCTCCTTTTTTAAGAAATTAATACAAAACTGAGTTATTTAAAGTAAAATTTTTTCTTAATATATTAAATAATAAATTTTACTTATTTTGTCAAGCTATAAAGATTTTTAAACAAATCAACAGAATAAACGAGTAACCGACCGACCAACCAACTAAATTAAAATACTTCAGGGTTATTAGAAACTATTTTCTTTAAATCCTTTGCAAATCCTGTTTTTAAGAGTTTATCTAAATTTCCCAGAGAAGATTCGTACTTTTCATCGAAACTTATTCGCCCTAAAAAAGGTACTCCGAAAGAGGCTAATTTATTCTCTTTTGCTTTAATATCTGAAGCTGCCATATTCTCAATAACTCCAATTATTTTTTTCTTTGCTTCCTTACTCATACGTATAACTTTTTTTAAGGTTTCTAAAGTCAATTTGGACTGGTTCCCAACCATAATAAACTCTATATTCTTTACTACTTTTATAATTTCCAAAGCAGTATCTCCTATCCCCGGAGGCATATCTATAATTAAATAATCGAGACCGCCCCACCTTGTTATAGCTAATAACTCAATAATAGCATTTGAATAGTCTTTCCCCCGAAAAGTCAAGGGATTTTCTCTCGCGAAATAAACAATAGACATAAACTTCATCCCGCTTACCACAGGAGGAATTAAACCCTTTTTTTCCTCGGGAAAAACATCTTTTACCCCAAGAATTACATTATCACTCGGACCACTCAGGTCAAGGTCTAAAAGACCAACTTTTTTTCTCATATCATTGAAAATCAAGGCAAGCATGGAAGATACAGAACTCTTCCCTACTCCCCCTTTACCGCCAGAAACAGCAATAATCTTTTCAACACCTGATAATCTTTCATCTATTACATTTAATCTCGGATCCATAGATATTAATTTCTCCTCGAAATAAGTGAGGGGGTATCACTCAAGAAAAATGTCTCGGAGACCGAGCGGGCATGGTCTTTTGGCAAAGCCAAAAGGAGCGAGGTCGAGAGCCAAGCAGCAGTTTCCTCGCAGGGGAAACTGACTGCGGTTTTTCGGAGTGAAACTCCCGAACCAAAACCGTCGGTGAAATGTACTCTATTCTTTTCGAACAATACTCCTCGTGAAATAAAACACCGGGGAAACTGACTGCGGTTTTTCAGAACGATACCCTGAACGAAAAGCGCTAAACTTCTTCTCTGTGTACTCTGTGTTTTTTCTCTTTTTAACACAATCATTCCTCTGTGTTCTCTGTGGTAATTTTTCTTAAAGTCCTTCGCCTTCAATATATTCAATCCAGACACCCCTGCCTTTTAAAACTTCAAAATCAGGACTCCCGCATTTAGGGCATTTGGAATAAACCCGTATTAAATCAGGGATAAAATGCACATATTCTGATTCGTCTTCATTCAACTCTTTAATACCTTTTTTAAAATCCCACTCCGAGCCGCAAACTCTGCATTTAAAAAAAACATCTTCCTCTTCCACAACAAATTTTCCTTCGATATTTTTCATTTTTGAAATATCGTCTAAAGCGGAATTAAATATATCCAACTCTATCTGCTGCAATTTTCCTATTTTGACAAGTACTTTATTAACTTTCAGAAGATTTTTTTCTTCTTTATATTTTACAACGGTATTAACAACCGATTCAGCTAACGCCCACTCATGCAAAAGTTTCACTCCTTTTTATTTTAGTTGAGTATAAATTAATTAAAATGAAAGTCAAGGAGAAGCCGCCCCCCCTTCTCTAAATTTTTTTTACCACAGAGCACACAGAGAAAAAAAAACAAACCCTCAGAGAACACGGATATTTTTGCTGTTTAAAACCTTTCTCCCAAACAAAAAACTGATTTCACATAAAGACAAAAAAAATATTTTGTTTGTTCTTTGTGTCTTGGTGCCTTTGTGGCTAAAAAGCCTAAGAAAAAATAATCTTGACATGGTAGTTCGATTTCAATATACTAAATAACGTAAGACTTAAAAAATATTTAACTTTAGAACAATACCTTTACTCACAATCGTATTAAATTTTAAGGAGGTTGTAAATGAAAAAAGATAAAAAAGACACTTCTAAAAAGCCGACAAAAAAAACCAAAAAAACAATTAGTATAAAAGTAAACGGAAAAAAATTTTTAGAGAAAATTAAACAAAAAAAAGTATGGATTCCATCGGCTATTACGGCCGGAATAATTTTAGCTTTCCTCTTACTTTATCCGCAGATAAAAAAAGATAAAACACGAATACAAAGAGACACATATGAGAGCACATATCAACATGAATATGAAACTCCGCCAGCTGAATACACACCACAATATGTAACATCCGATGAACTTAAAATAACAAACTACGGTCCAACAGGGGAATCCCGCGGACAGGTCCAGATAAGCATAAATTTTAATAACCCTATTATTCCCCTAACAACATTGAGCGACGAAGTGCGGGATTCTATTCTTAATCATTTCAATCTTGAACCTCCTATCGAAGGAAAATTCAGGATTCTCGGAACTTCTGGCGTGGTATTTGAACCGGAACACAGCCTTCCAATGGCTACGTATTATATTGTAACAGTTAAAAAAGGAATAAAAGATATTGCAGGAAATACACTTTCGGAAGATTTTAGCTGGGAATTTAAAACTCCTCTACCGGATATAAATATTAGTCCATATAATGGTTCACATCACATTAAATTAGACCAGGAAGTTTACATAACAAGCAACACCTCTTTAAATTTAGAATCTCTAAAAAATAAAATAGAATTCTTCGAAACCGAAACAAAAAGAAAAGTAAATTACAAATTTCTGGAACATGAAAAAAACCCTGAAGATGAACAGGACATCGGAATGTATAGTTTAAGATACAATTATATATTAAAACCTGTAAGAGAATTAAAAAAAGACACCCGCTATACAGTTATAATAAATCCGGGAGTAATGACTGAAAGAGGAAACAGACCGACGGAAAGAGAATACACAACGATTTTCACCACCTATCCTCCTTTTAGATTTATTCAATCCGGCTTCTGTGATCACTGTGGATATAAACTTACAACACCTCCATATATAGCTTTCACAAATGAGCCGGAGTGGGAAAGCGCAGAGAAAAATGTTATTATCAGCCCAAAAGCAGAGGAAAATCCATTAAGGAATTACTCCGATTGCTATATAGCTTACGACCTCGGGGTCGATGATAATCTATTAGAACCCAATACGAAATATACTGTAAACCTGAGAGCCGATCTCACAGACATTTACGGACAGAAGTTAGGAAACCCTCAGCAAATTTCTTTTACAACAGGAGAACTAACTCCGAAAATGTGGGGTCCGAGCGGGTATCAAATTATAACACCCAACATAGAGCCCAAACTGGGAATAAAAACGGTTAATATAGATAAAAGTTTCTTTATTATACAGGGATTAGAACCCAAAGATATTTTGGTCAGAGAAAGATTAAACTATTACTACTCAATAGATGATCTTATTAATAATCTAAGAACGGAAGAACTGCGTCAGGATATCAAACTAAATGATGTAAAAGTCGGTAAAGCCTATTTCGATCTGGGACCTTATCTGCGAGCCGGAAAATTTGGCGCGGTCGCTTACAGATTCACCTCTCCTCAAGTAAAATGCTATAGTAATCCCATAACATTTAACGGCTTGATTCTCAGAACTAATATCGGAATATACACCCAGTTACATCCAACCGGAGGTATAATCAAATTAAACCAATTAACTGACGGAAAACCCATTGATAAGGCAAAAATCAAAATATACAGAGAAGACGACCTTCCGAGACTCGAGAGAATATGGGACCTCATTACCGATAAAAATATAAGCAGGATTGCCCCCTGTTTCGAAGGAGCAACGGATTCCGAAGGATTGCTAACTCTTTCAAGCTCACAAATGCAAAAATGTACAAAAAGAAGAATAAGCAATAAAATATTGAATGAACTTTATCCACCGGAAGCCGACCCTGACGACATTTTATATGACCAGGAAAGATTTGGATTTGCCGAACCGCCAACGCTTTTAATAGTAGCGGAAAAAGACGATGACTGGACCTTTATCCATACAGAAAGCGGAGGAAACCCCTCTCTCTGGAACTTCGGCATAAGTTCAGACTGGGAGGCGGAAAGACCACTATGCAGAGGGACGATATTCTCAGATCAGCATCTGTATCGTCCGGGCGATACCGTAAGATTAAAAGGTGTGGTAAGATATCTTCTTTACGGAAAACTGCTAACGGGAAAGGAAATGCCTTTCGAAGTCAAGCTACGGGATCCTCACGGCGGAGAAAAACAGATAGGACAAGTAAGAGTGAACGAATTCGGGACTTTCGATCTTGAAATACCCACAAAAGAAGGACAACCCCTCGGTTATTACAATATAACTGCAGAAAACACAAAACACAATTTAAGATTTTACGGTAATTTCAGATTGGCTGAATTTAGAGTGCCGGAGTTCGAAGTCAAAATGGATGTCAATAAGAAAATAGTTTTACCCGGAGAACCCTTTAGAATTTCATGGGAAGGAAATTATTATTTCGGCGCACCTATGGCAAAAGCATCTTCATCCCTCAATATAACTCGCCGAAGGACATATTTCAGACCGGAAGGCTGGGAAGGATTTTCCTTCGGCGTCCCCTACTACCTGCAGGAAGAAAAATCTTCGATCAGCGGCAGCTACCTACGCGAAACCATAGAGCTGGATGAAACCGGCAAAGCTTCCAAAACCATTACTCTTCGACGAGATGATGTTCCTTATAATATGACTTATCTTTGCGATGTGGAGGTAACAGACGTTTCAAGACAAACTTCCTCAGTAAACAAAAGTATTACGGTGCTGCCGGACAAACGGCTTATCGGAATAAAACTCAACGACTGGATAATCGCGGCAAAGGATATTTTGAAAGCATCGGTTATAGTATCATCACCTGAAGGAGAAGCTTTAAAAGGAATCCCGTTAACTGTTAAACTGATAAAAAGAGAATATCACTCGGTTAAAACTAAAACACCAGAAGGAAAATTCAGAGTCGAAAATACACTTGTCAAAAAAGTTATCAGTACCAAAGAAATAATAAGCACCATCACACCGAGAGAATTTACATTTTCACCCGAAGAAGCCGGTTCATATTTTGTTCTTGCCGAACTAACAGAAAACCCTAACAGCGGTACTGCTGCCGCGGCTTCTGTATGGGTGGCGGGAGAAAGTTATGTTCCATGGGAAGAAACCGGTGAAGACAAACTGGAAATCATTATGGATAAGGATGAATATAAAGTCGGAGATACAGTAAAAGCTTTCATTAAATCACCTTTTCCGGAGGCGGAACTATTCATAACAGTCTGCCGGGAAAAGATTTTACTTAAGGACTCTAAAAAAATAAAAGGAGGCGGCTTTACCTATAATTTTGTTGTAACCGAAGATATGCTGCCGAACGCTTACGTGGGAGCCGTGCTTTACCGGCTGGGAGAGGCAATCGTTCCCGTGGAGGAAGAAACGGGAAAACACATGGAGAAAATCGGATTTAAAGATTTTAATGTCTCGATATCAGACAAATACCTGCAGGTCGAAATTACTCCATCGAGTAAGAAACTCAGACCTGCAGAGGAATTAAATGTCGATATTAAAGTAACTCGAACTGATAGAAAGGGGCATAGAAGTGAATTAACGGTTATGATAGTCGATGAAGCCGTACTCTCCTTGACCGGATATACTCCGCCCGACCTTGTACAAATAGTATATGCACACAGAGGGCTTTCTGCGAGAATCACAGACAATCGGCCCTTTATAATAACAAAAGAAGAATTGCTGCAGAAAGGTTACGGCTATGGCGGAGGAGCAGAAAGAATGGTAGGCGGACCGATGGTAAGAAAGAAGTTCTTGAAATTGGCTTACTATAATCCACACCTCGTAACCGACAAAAACGGTCAGGCTCATTTCAGTTTTAAATTACCCGACAACCTGACGACATGGAGAATAATGGTCGTATCAATAGGAGAAAACGACTTATTCGGTTACAAGGACGAAAAAGTCGTTGCCACACAACCTTTCGTCCTTCGTCCTATCCTGCCAAGATTTGCCAGAATAGGCGATGAATTCAACTCAGGAGTCGCAATTACCAACTCAACGGAAGGAGAAGGTGTCGTTAAAGTATCAGCCGAACTCTCTGGTGAGTCAATAATACTCAATCAAAATGAAGCCCAAACAAGTGAGACCGCAATAAAATCAGGACAATCAACAACGATTCTATTCCCCTTTAAAGCCGCTTGTAAAGGGGAATCGACATTAAAATTCACGGCATACTTTACTGGTACCTTCGGCGGAGAAAAAATAAAAGAATCCGACGCAGTTCAAACAACTCTAATGGTAAAGGAATTGCTTGCCACTGAAACCGTAGTAGCGGTCGGAGAAACAAAAGAAGAAGCCGAACAGGCTATAAAGGTCGACGAAAGCGTAAGAAAAGATATGGGCGGATTAGAGGTCACGCTTTCCAGTACAGCCCTGACAAATATCGGCGAAGGAGCAAAATACCTTGTTGAATACCCGTACGGATGTTTGGAACAAACTTCAAGCAGACTACTGGCACTCGTTCAACTCAAATTTCTTTCCGACAAATACTCCTTTGAACTCGAAGCAGTAAAACCGGTTGATAAAGTAATAGAGGCAAACATAAGAAAAATTCTATTGATGCAAAATTCCGACGGCGGATTCAAATTCTGGCCAACGAGCTGGCGTTCCGATTGTTATCTCTCGCCGTATGTCGCATATCTTTTCAAAAGATGTGAAGATTTAGGATATAAGATTCCTGATGATGCAAAGAACGAGCTTCTTAATTTTCTCGAATACACTCTGAGAAATCCCTGCTATCCTTTCTTCAGCTGGAAAGCACTGGCGGAGTACAGAATCAACATCTTACTCGGGATGCATTATCTGGACAAAAACGATGAAACTTACTTCGAGGAATACTTCAATCGTAGAAATGAATTAAGCTTCGGCGCACAAATTTCTCTTGCCTTTCTGCTTTACAAATCCGGAAGATGGGAAAAAGAAGCCCAGACATTATTAAAAGAGATAAAAAACGGAATGTTCGTCACGGCGCAAACCGCACACTTCGAAAGTCCAAAAGATTTACCTCCATCATGGTTATTCATGTACTCACCGATAATCACCACAGCCGATGCGACCAAACTCTTCTTAGAAATGGAGCCTGAAAGCGAATTTATATCGAAATTCGCTCGTTATATGCTCAATGCAAGAAAAAACGGAAGATGGAGATATACATACGAAAACGCAAAAGCCATGGACGCTCTTGTAGAAATATCACTTAAGAGAGAAGCGGAACCTCCTAAGTACTCGGCGGATTTGTTTATAGCGGGAGAAAAAATACTTACGCATATGTTCAAAGGACACCAGTATAAACCTTTCGAAGAATTCATTCCCATCGCTAAGCTACCTGAAGGTCTGGCTAAAATTGAGCTTTCTAAAAAAGGAAGCGGATATTTATACTATGTACTGTCATACTCATACAGATTAAAAGGGGCGCAAGCCTCAAGGAATGAAGGTCTTACAATAAAAAGAACAGTAAGAAACAAAGACACCGGTAAGCTCATCGCCGAATACGAAAATAAGCCGCTTGTACCTGTCAACATAAAAGCCGGAGATGTTCTTGAAGTAGAACTTGAATTTAAAGTTAAACAAACTTCCTACCACCTCGTAATAGACGATCCTATTCCGTCAGGACTTGAAGCGATCGACGCTTCGCTCGTAACAACTTCAACAAGATATGATATCGACTCACAGGAAAGAACCACAATAGGAGGCTCCTGGAATCCAATAAATCACACCGAACTGAGAGACGACAGGGTCGCTCTTTTCTCCGATATGGTTAAACCTGGAATATATAAGTATAAATATCTGCTGAGAGCAACAACATCAGGCTACTTTTTATGGCCCTGTTCGAAGGTTAGCCTGATGTACGAACCCGAGCAGTTCGGTACAAGCAGCGAGGGATTTATAAAAATATTGAATGAATGAAAAATATAAAATTTAACAACATAGGACACAGAGAAAAATTGTGTCAAAAAAGAAAAAAACACTGATAACACAGAGAGAAACAAAAAGCTCTGCGCTCTCTGCGGTTAAAAAATTCTGGGTTGCGAAAGGTGGGCTCTGTGGTTTTTTTTTCAAAAAAATCAAGCTTAAGTTAAATAATAAAAAAGCCCTAAAGAGCTTCCGGGGTTCAATAATCTTATTTATACTTGCGTTTCGACTTACACCCTATCTCGTTCCAATCACCGAAAAAGACTTACAGAGAGAAAGTTTTCATTCTGTAAAATTCTTCGACCGTGACGGAAGATTGCTTCAGGAGGTCTTGTCGGAAAATTCGAGCCGCTCAATACACACCGCTCTAAATCAAGTATCTCCTTACTTCATAAAAGCACTTATAGCTTCCGAAGATAAAGATTTTTATTACCACAACGGGATTGACTACAAGGCTATAATTAGGGCAGCCTGGCAAAATTTTAAAGAACGAAAAATCGTATCAGGTGCTTCAACGATAACCCTTCAGCTTGCGCGAATGATGAGACCGGGAGAGCGAACACTACTAAAAAAGATAAAAGAAGCGTATTTTGCTTACCGTCTTGAAGCAGGTTTAAGTAAAGAAAAAATCCTCGAATCATACATAAACCGAATACCGATGGGAGGAAATCTTTACGGTATAGAAGGAGCCTCAAAGGCTTACTTCGGAATATCTCCTTCGGATTTAACTCTTGCACAGGCTTCTTTCCTGGCTTCCATTCCCAATTCACCAACCCGCTTAAACCCCTACAATAACCTGGAAGAAATCAAGAGACGACAAAAATATGTTCTTGAAAAGATGGAAGAACAAAATCTCATAGGAAAAGAAAGAATCGACAGAATATTCAAAGAAGATATTTCCTTAAGACCTCAAACAGCGTCCTTTCTTGCACCTCATTTTGTTTTTACACTGATGAAAACATTACCGGAAGAGGTACAGAATGTCAAAGTAACGATTGACCGTGATTTGCAGAAAATCGTTCTGGAGCAAACCAGTAGAGTCGTAAAGGCTCTCAAGCCCTTTAACGTTACCAACGCGGCTGTCATATTACTTGATAACGCAACAGGTGAAGTACTCGCATATACAGGGTCAGCAGATTTTTTCAATACAGAAAACGAAGGCGAAAACGATGGGGTAAGAGCTTTGCGGCAACCCGGCTCCACGTTAAAACCTTTCCTTTATCTATTAGTTTTCGAAGACGGTCTGACACCCAGCACGATAGTTTCGGACATACCGACTTATTACAAGATGCCCACAGGTATATACTGTCCAAAGAACTATTCCGAAGATTTCTACGGTCCCGTAAGATTAAGAGAAGCTCTGGCAAATTCTTTAAATGTACCGGCAGTAAGGGTTCTCGCCGAAACAGGCATAGATAAATTCCTGTCACGTTTAAAAGAGTACGAATTTAATTCTCTGGACAGAAATGCCGATTATTACGGCGTAGGGCTCGTACTCGGAGGAGGCGAAGTATCTCTGTTTGAACTGGCAAGAGCTTATATGTGTATCGCTCGCTCCGGGAATTTTATTCCAATTAAAGAAATTATTGAAATTGACGGAAAAGAAAAGAAAAACTCAGAAAGGGAAAAAACCATCTCTAAACCCGAATTGAATTATTTGATAACCGATATTTTAAGTGACAGATTTGCCCGTACCTCCGAATTCGGTTTTTTCTCCGTACTTAATTTCCCTTTCCCCTGCGCCGCAAAAACCGGAACCTCGTTCCGCTTTTGCGACAACTGGACAATAGGCTTTACCAAAGATTATACTCTTGCTGTCTGGGTTGGTAACTTCGATCATACTCCAATGCAAAAAGTTTCAGGTGTTTCCGGAGCCGGACCCCTATTCGCCAATATAATGCATTTACTTTACAGCAAAAAAGACTATCCCGAAAAAGAACCTTTACCTGAAGAACTCACTTTGGTACCTATTTGTCCCCTATCGGGTAAAAAACCGAATCATAGTTGTCCCTCTACAATCGAAGAAATAATACCCAAAGAGAACCTTGCCTCATATTACAAAGATAGTTGCGATATGCATACTCATATTAAAGGCAAAATCCATACGGTATTACCGGAGAGATATGAAGAATGGGCAGAAGGTTTCGAGGCAAAAAATCCCGCCAGTGAAATAAAAAAGGAAGAAAGATTTAAAATAATAAAGCCCCAACAGGGAGCGATATTTTATCGATTATCCAATGTAAAACCCGAATATCAATCTATAAAAATAGAACTTACAACCACAGAGAAAGAAGAAACAGTAAACTGGTTTTTAAACGAAAAACCACTAACTGAAACCTTTAAGGAACACAGTTTTCTCTGGCAAATCAAACCAGGGGAATACTGTCTTACCGCTATATCGGATAAAGATAATAATACATCCAGCAATATCAATTTCACTGTTAAATAAAATATCTTTCCCCAAAAAACTTATTGACTTTCCGTGCAAATACATTACTCTGTATACTGTAAATAAGATGGCAAAAATAAGCAAAAAAAATATAGAAGAAATCCTTATAGAAGCAATCGAGAAAGCTGAGACAGAACTGCCGAAGGATGTTATAAAAGCTTTAAAAAATGCAGCGTACATAGAAAAAGGTCTTGCCAAAATTCAGATGGAAGCAATCCTCGAAAATATAAAAATCGCTTCAAAAGAAGGAATACCAATGTGTCAGGATACAGGTATAATGACATTTTACATCCAGGCTGGCACCGAATTCAAATATCTCGCCGACTTAAAGAAAATGCTTGAAAACGCTGTAAAAAGAGCAACAAAAGAAACTCCTCTTCGCCCCAATACCGTTAATCCTTTTACAGGTGAAAATTCTGGTGACAATCTGGGAAGAAATATTCCCTATATAAGCTGGGATATGGTTAAAGGCAGTGAATGTATCATTCACATTTTACCCAAAGGAGGCGGATCCGAGAATATGAGCGCTTTATGGATGCTCAATTCAGCCGAAGGGTTCGATAAAGCAAAAAAACTCATCGTAGAGCATATAATAAACGCAGGGGGACAACCCTGTCCTCCAACCATCGCAGGGATAGGTATCGGAGGGGGCGCAGATATATGTATGCAGCTCGCCAAGAAATCCCTCTTACGCAAAATCGGAGAACCCCACAGAGAAAAAAAAGTTGCAAAAATGGAAAAAGAATTATTTGAACTAATAAATAAAACCGGAATCGGGCCAATGGGAATGGGAGGAGCTACCACGGTTCTTGACGTACACATTGAATACGCCCATCGTCATCCTGCATCTTTCCCGGTAGGATTAGTCTTGCAATGCTGGGCAAATAGAAGAAAAGTAATTAAATTTGAAAAAAATGGCTCAATAAAAGTTATATAAATGAGAGAAATACATCTTCAAACACCATTATCAGCAAAAGATATAAAAAAATTATCCATTGGAGACACAGTTTTTTTATCCGGCAAATTATTCACCGCGAGAGACCAGGCACACAAGAAAATGATCGAGCTAAAAAAGAAAGCAAAAAAAATACCCTTTAGCCCGAAGGAAATGGTCCTCTATCACGCGGGTCCTGTTGCCCGCAAAGAAAAAAATAAATGGGCTATAGTTTCAGCCGGACCTACAACTTCTGCGAGAATGGAAAGTTTTGAAAAGGAATTCTTATCATTATTTGGAGTAAAAATGATCATTGGTAAAGGCGGAATGGGGAGAGAAACACTAAAAGCACTTAAAAAAGCCGGAGCAGTATACGTCCATTTTACAGGCGGAGCAGGCGCTCTCGCGGCAAAATCAATAAAAAAAGTCGAGAATGTCTATTTTCTTGAAGAACTCGGAATACCCGAAGCGGTCTGGATACTAAGAATCGAAAAATTCGGCCCTCTTATTGTAACAATGGACGCGAAGGGAAACAGTTTTTATGAAAAAAAAGAAAAAGTAGCCACGAAGGCACAAAGACACAAAGAGAAACAACAAAAATGATTTGTGCTAAAAACCCCACACACACCCCAAGACAAAGAGAAACAAGGAATTACACTAATAGCACGAATATTTTTTTACTATACAAAGATAAACACAAAAACACTAAGGCACAAAGAAAATAAATGAGTTTCAAACCACTTTCTGATAAAGAAGAAAAGCTGGCAAAAAAAGTAGTTGACTCTGCCTATACGGTTCATAAAGAATTAGGTCCAGGTTTACTTGAAAAAGTATACGAAGTATGTTTTTGTCACGAATTATCAAAAAGAGGAATTGAATTCAAAAGGCAAATTCCAATCCCAATAACATACGATGGAATTGAATTCGATGAAGGATTACGTTTAAATGTTCTAATAGAAGATGCAATTATATGTGAATTAAAAGCAATAGATCAAATAAACCCCTTATGGGAAGCGCAGATATTAAGTCATTTAAAACTAACCAACAAACGCTTAGGATTTCCAATAAATTTTAATGTACCATTAATAAAAAAAGGTATAAAAAGATATGTTTTATAATCTTAGTGTCTTGGTGCCTTCGTGGCTAAAAAAGAAAGGGATAATAAATGTCAGATAATAAGAATCACGAAATCGAAAAATTAATACAAAAAGCCGAACAGCCTCAAAGAATTGCCCCGAAGTGGCATGAGTATTACCGGGGCAAAATCGAAAGTTCTTTAAAATGTTCCGTAACGAGCATGGACGATTTCAGCATATGGTACACCCCGGGGGTTGCTGAACCGTGCAGAATGATAAACAAAGACCCATCTCTTGCCTATAAATTAACAAACAAGTGGAACAATGTGGCAATAATTTCAGACGGCTCGAGAGTTCTCGGACTCGGAGATATAGGTCCTCTTGCAAGTATGCCCGTTATGGAAGGCAAAAGTCTTCTATTCAAATATCTTGGCGGTATAAGTGCTTTTCCGATTGTATTCGACACAAAAGACGCCGAGAAAATCATTGAAACAGCAAAAATAATCTCTCCTGCCTTCGGAGGTATTAATCTTGAAGATATAGAAAATCCGAAATGCTTTTACATTTTAGACCGTCTTCGCGAAGAAATAGATATTCCCGTCTGGCATGATGACCAGCAGGGAACCGCGTCTATTGAACTTGCAGGTATTATTAACGCATTAAAGATTGTAGGAAAAGATATCGAAAACACAAAATTCTCGATTATAGGCGCGGGCGCAGCTAATGTCGCACTCTGCAGAATATTATTTAAAGCCGGAGCGAAAGAAAAAAACGTTGTAGTAACAGACAGTAAAGGAATTCTGCATAAAGGTCGAGAGGATCTGGAAAAAAACAAAAAACAAAATCCATATAAATGGGACCTTGCCTGCAGGACAAACGGAGATGAGAAAAAATTAGATACTGAAGAAGCAATTAAAGGAACGGATGTTATGGTAGCAGCTGCAAAACCCGTCCCCGGAACAATCAAGAAAGAGTGGATTTCTGCAATGAATAAAGACGCTATCGTTTTTGCCGTAGCAAATCCGGTCCCGGAAATATGGCCATGGGAAGCGAAAGAAGCCGGAGCAAGAATAGTAGGAACAGGACGCTCAGACTTCGAAAATCAAATAAATAATTCACTCGGTTTTCCCGGTATATTCAGAGGAACACTCGACGTAAACGCAAAAACTATAACAGATGAAATGACAATAGCAGCAGCCTACTCGGTCGCAAAAACTGCCGAGGGAAAAGGTTTAAGAGAAGATTATATCGTCCCAACGATGGATGAATGGGAAGTTTTTATAAACGAAGCTGTCGCAGTAGGACTTAAAGCAATCGAACAGGGAATTGCAAGAATAAAATTAAGCGAAAGCGAATTAAGACGAAACGCAGAAGAATTAATCGGCAACTCAAGAAAACAAACCGAACTGCAAATTAGAGAAGGTTTGATAAAAAAACCACCTCTTTAGTTCCTTCGGAACAGTCAAATTGTCAATAGTCAAATAGTTAGATTGTAAAAACACTATTAAAGAATTTCTAGTATTTTCTTTCAATAATATAAAATCAATCGGTGTGGTAGGGTTTCGTGTGTTTAGTGTATTTCGTGGTTTAAATAATTATTTTTCTCTGTGTTCCCTGTGGCTCTGTGTGAGATTTTATTTTGTGCTTTAACATCGATGGGGAAAGATTCCACCCCTGACCAGCCTGACATCCTCAACCGAGATAAAGGCTTCTTTATCATATTCCCTTAGAATTCTCAAAACAGACGAAAGGTTCTTCCTGTTTACAACTGTAAATAATTCATCTATTTTGCCCGTCTCACCGCGAGCAATTCTGCTGGTTACTCCATAATTCTTGTCTCTGAGTCTTTTAAGCAGTTCGCTGGCGCCCTTAGCCGTAAAAACATGAATACTAACCAGCCCGAGGGCAATACGCTCCTCGATAAGTACACCAAAATAAATACCCGCAGCAAACCCTCCCGCATAGACTATATAATAAAAGAAATTCGTTATATTCTGCATAATCTTGGTAATAGCAATAATCCAAACAAGAATTTCAAAAAAACCTAATAGTGAAGCCAGGAACCGCTGTCCCTTTGACACAAAGATTATACGTATAGTACCCAGAGACACATCTATTGCTCTTGAGAAAAATATCAAAAGAGGCAATATTACCCATAAAAAAACCCATGTATCAAAAAACGAACTTCCTTCCATTTTAATCACTCCTTTATTAAAAATATTATATACAGGATAGTAAGATTCGCCAGACCATATTATAAAAAAACTTAATAATGAGTGCTTGCTACTAATAAAAAAACAAAACAAAAAAACGCTCCCTTAGGAGCGCTTTTTTGTTTTGTTTTACATTAAATCACTCTTTCATTTAACAAGTAGCACCTTATTCGTCTGTGTAAACTTTCTCCCATTTGCTTCCATTCTAACGAAGTATACTCCTGCCGGTTCACCGCGCATATCTATCTTTTCAGAATAGGATCCTTGCATTTGTTCTTTTGAAAACTCTCTTATGATTTTTCCGGTTATATCATACACGCCGAACCTTAAAGTAGTTTCCTCGGGTAGAGTATATCTAATTTCGAAGTTTTTATCCGCTGTTACTCTTTTCACGCTCATCGAATAAACTCCACTCAACTCATCAAGAGGAACAACCGAAGAAGGCAATATCCAAAATACCGCATCACTGATATCTGACGGACTTCCCTCCGTATCACTCACCCGTACAAGGCAATTATCTGAAGGCGTATCGGGAACCGTCCATGAATAAGAACCGTCATCAGGTGTGCTTGCGATTTCTTCTGTCCATGAACTGCCGTTATTTACCGAATATTCGATCTGAACATTGCCGCTGGTATTACTCGATGTCCAGGTAATATTATAGGTACTGTCTACGTACCAATACTCACCTCCGTTTGGAGAAGTTATTGTTATGTACGACGGGACAGGCAAAATTGAAAATACTGCATCACTCGTATCTGCGGGAGTTCCCTCCGTATCACTAACCCTTACAAGACAATTATCCGAAGGGGCATCCGGAACCGTCCATGAATAAGAACCGTCATCCGCTGTGCTTGCGACTTCCTCTGTCCATGAACTGCCGTTGTTTGTCGAATATTCGATTTGAACATTGCCGCTGGTATTACTCGATGTCCAGGTAATATTATAATCACTCCCTACGTACCAGTCCTCACCTCCATTAGGAGATGTGATTGTGATAGCTGGAACAATTTCCGGTAAAATTTTCACCAATTCAATACCGTAGTCTCCCCCAAGATTTCTTGAATATTGTCTGTCCGTTTCGTTGTTCCAGTGTTCATGTACGCCAAGGCTCCATGGCATAGGAGTTCCGTCATCCTCCGGATCGTAAAAAGGAATGCTGTCTGTCCAGTTTGCTGAATCCGCAGCCTGCTCTAAATAGTCGTCTGTTCCTTCCATCTGGACATAAGTAAGGCCAGGGTGATTTTCACTTGTATATTCTGTTTGGAGGAAGTCGAAACCAACGGACTCGATTGCTACATTATCCTGGGAAATAAATATCGAGGAACTCCAGTCGTCATTGAATGGGGCATTTTTCCATTTGGTAGGTTGAGTAACTTCGGCACCTGCTGACCACAGGGCATCCATTAAGAAGATTACGTTTTTCTCTCTAATTAATTTCCAGCCCATTAAATCCACCAGAACTCTGTATAATCCGTAACCAGATCTTGGAATTCCATTGTTTGGGTTTCCGTCCGGATCTACAAGCCCCATATGAAGATGGCTGGCATCGCCACGCGTATGAGAACCGAAATGATTCTTGGCAAACATTGTTGCTCCCGCCCTCACATGTCCCTTTAAGGTCGGAACATTTATCAGGTAATCGCAATCTTCAAAGATTGCGTAAAAGTGATCATCATAAATAGGGTCTCCAGACGGAGGATAGCTCCAAGCGTCTGCACGAAGAACTGCACCACTGTCAGAATAGTGAATCATAGAATCGCCCACTGCGGCTATCTCTCTTCCTGCGTCTGATCTGTCATGATCCAGATAATGGATATCGGGATATTCCCCATACCAGAGGTCATAGTCGTGTGAGTAAAGATGCTTCATCGGATCACCAATATATATGTCATCTTCAGCAACACCAACGCTATCTACCAAATGTCTTAAAAGGGCTAATATTAAGTGGGGTGATGTTTCCGATACACCATAGTAGCCATTGTCAGCAGGGTCGTAAGAGGGAAAGTTGATATTGCCAGTCCATGAACTTGTTCTGTTGACTTTTATAAATATTATTTCGCCTGCCTGGTATCCGACATTACCTTTACCTCTGTTGTTATTGTTATATCGGAAAATAGTATCCCATGCTGCGGCAATATCGGTTTGTCCTGAAATTACCTTTACGGCGGTATCCAGCATAGCATCTATTACACTCTGATTGTTATTTTCATTGAGAAACCATCCATGTCCGTAGTCTCCCGGATCGCAATCTTCATTTGTTGCGTCCGGATCGTGTACCCAGACTACCCTTCCGGGAAAGATACCTTTTTCTTCTCCCATGGGGTCATTTGCTTCGAGGTCTCTAGTTTTTAAATTGACGGTTTGTGCGGATGCGTATTGGTTCGTATGCAGTATCAAAAACGTCCCGCCTGCTATACTGATTAAAAGAAGTATTATCCCAAGAGAATATCTGGACTTGCGCAGATTCTCTTTTGCTTTTCGAAACGAAAAAAGAGAAGCAAATATCGCGATGATATATGCGACAAAACTGGCGGCTGTTGGTACTGCAACCTTCATACAGGGATATCTTAATCGGCTGGGCTTTGGTGCTACCCTTATAATTACCCATAAAAGGGAAAGAAGCCCAATAATGGGGAATAATAATACTGATTTGATTCCCGTATACTTGTTTTTTGTTCTCTTGAAATGATGCTTAATATATTTTAGTAAGAGACCTATATTTTCTTTTGATTTTCCAAGCATTTTATCTCTTCTCCTTTTTTTGATTTTCAACAAATATATCGCATTATAAGATAGTTTTTTTCTGGTAAATAAAATATAATGCGCTGTTTCTTTTCCGCAAGTCTACAGAAATTATTGGATCATTAATATATGAGTCTTTATCCTGATATTTTTCCCGTACTTTCTTTAGTAATTAAAGTTTCGAGTTACGGGTTTCGTGTTTCGTGACAATAACTGGGATTTTGGATTTAGGATATAGGATTTAGCAAAAAAACTAAAAGAGGAATAAAAAATAAACTTTGTGTCTTAGTACCTTTGTGTGAGAATTTTTTATAGTTGGTGCGTGAGTGTGTTGGTGCGTTTTTTACAGACCAACGGACCAACCGACCCACAGACCAACAGTTTAAATGCTCTGTGTGCTCTGCGTTTTTTTCTCTGTGCCCTCTGTGGTAAAAATTTTTATCGTAGTCCTTGCGTAAAAGTAAAACCTGTTTTATCCTTTCTGTATGGAGAATAAATTTAAACTTACCGCGGATTACAAACCAACAGGAGACCAGCCCCAGGCTATCGAAAATCTTGTAAAAGGTATAGAAGAAGGTAAAAAGCATCAAACTCTCCTCGGAGTAACCGGCTCGGGAAAGACATTCACAATGGCAAATGTTATAGAAAGGCTGGGTTTGCCGACTATTGTTATTTCTCACAATAAAACCCTCTCGGCACAATTATACGGTGAATTTAAACAATTTTTTCCGGAAAATGCTGTAGAATATTTTGTCTCTTACTATGATTATTATCAAC
Source organism: Caldifarciminota bacterium (assembly GCA_016930175.1). Classification (GTDB taxonomy): domain Bacteria; phylum Hydrothermota; class UBA3072; order UBA3072; family UBA3072; genus JAFGHJ01. The sequence continues at coordinate 212,982 of JAFGHJ010000013.1, read as the reverse complement.
CGGAAGCTTACGTTCCCGAGAGCGATACTTACATAGGGAAAGATGCCTCGGTAAATGAAGAGATAGAACGCTTAAGGATGAAAGCCACGACCTCTCTTCTGGAACGAAAAGATGTGGTAATCGTCGCTTCTGTCTCCTGTATATACGGACTCGGCTCACCGGCAGATTTCTCCAGACAATCGATTAAAGTTTACGATAATATGGAAATTTCAAGAGACAAATTAATAAAAGAATTGGTCTCTATTCAGTATAAACGCAACGATGTTGAGTTTGAACAGGGAAATTTCCGGGTAAAAGGAGATGTAATCGACCTTTTTCCCTCTTACGAATTTAAAGGATACCGGATAGAATTCTTCGGAGACGAAATCGAACAAATATCTTCGATAGACCCGATAAGCGCAAAGAAAATAGAAAGAATACGCCAACTCAATATATACCCGGCACATCATTTCGTTATTCCCGAAGACAGAATATTGAACGTAATTGATAAAATAGAAAAGGAAATGGAAGAAAGAGTTCAATATTTTCTGGACAACGAAAAATATATAGAAGCTCAAAGAATAGAGAGCAGAACTAAATATGATATTGAATTCTTAAGAGAAGTCGGTTATTGCGCCGGCATAGAAAACTACTCCAGATACCTATCCTTGCGCGAAGAAGGTGAACCACCCTATACACTAATAGACTACTTTCCGGATGAGTTTCTCACCATTATCGACGAATCCCACAGGACTGTACCTCAAATAAGAGGCATGTATCACGGAGATAGATCCAGAAAAGAAACTCTTGTAGAATATGGTTTCCGTCTTCCTTCCGCTCTTGATAATAGACCACTTGATTTTGACGAATTTCAGGCAAAGACAGATAAAGTCATTTATACCTCAGCAACACCTCAGGAATGGGAAATAGAAAAATCAAAAAAAATAGTTGTAGAACAGTTGATTCGTCCGACCGGGGTTATCGACCCGCCGGTAACAATAAAAACAACAGAGAATCAAATTGATGACCTTATAGAAGAAATAAGAAAAGAAGTTGAAAAAGGGAATAGAACGCTCGTAACGACTCTAACAAAAAAGATGTCCGAAGAGCTCACCGAATATTTAACCGATGTTGGTCTAAAAGTACAATATCTACACTCAGAAATAGACGCTCCGGAGCGAATGGAACTTTTAAGGGGTCTCCGGCTCGGAGATTTCGACGTTTTGGTAGGCATAAATTTGCTAAGAGAAGGCCTTGACCTGCCTGAAGTTACATTGGTTGCTATCCTTGACGCAGATAAAGCGGGTTTTCTTCGCTCAGAAACTTCTATTATACAAACTGCGGGAAGAGCCGCCCGTAATATAGACAGCAGGGTTATACTCTATGCCGAAGGAAAAACCATCGCCATAGAAAATGCTTTAAAAGAAATTGAGCGTAGAAGAAATATACAGCTTGAATATAATAAAAAACATAACATTATTCCTGAAAGCATAAAGAAAAGCCGTGAACAAATAATGATGACAACAGTGGTCGCAGGAGAAAAAAAGAAAGAAGAAGAAATAAATTTAGAATTTGAAATACCGCATGAATTTACCTCAGAAATAGAAAGAATAGAAATGATTGAAAAACTCAGAAACGAAATGAAAAAAAGCGCCGAGCAATTGGAATTCGAAAAAGCCGCAAAATTAAGAGACGAAATCAGGAGGATTATAAGTGGACAAATTAAAGAAAGAAAAAGTTTTGCCGCTAATAAAAAAAGCTCTCACCGAAGATATAGGCAAAGTTGATTTAACTTCAGAAAATATAATTCCTGAAAAACATAATTCGTTTGGAATAATTAAGACAAAAGAAAAAGCTGTTCTTTCCGGTCTCGAAATAGCAAAATGGACATTTGGCGAATTGGGTGACGTAAGCACAGAAATACTTGTAAAGGAAGGTATATGGTTGAAACCCCAAGAAATAATCCGCATCAGAGGAAACACACGAGCAATACTGAAAGGAGAAAGAGTAGTTTTAAACTTTATCCAGAGACTGAGCGGGATTTCCACATATACAAGAAAATTCGCAGATGAAATAAAGGGCAGCAAAGCTTCAATACTTGACACAAGAAAAACCACTCCTACATTAAGATATCTGGAAAAATACGCCGTAAGTATAGGCGGAGGGAAAAATCACAGAATGGGATTGTACGATAAAGTTCTAATAAAGGAAAACCACATAAAAATCGCGGGGGGGATTAGAAATGTGCTTTCCCAAATCAAAGGTGAAATCGAAGTAAAAAATCTAAAGGAGGTTAAAGAAGCTATACAAAACGATGCGAAACATTTACTTCTTGATAATATGCCTATAAAAGAAGTAAAAAAAGCCGTTACTCTAACGAACGGAAAGAATATAATACTTGAATACTCAGGTAATGTGACACTTGAAAATGTAAAAGAAATCGCAAAAACAGGAGTGGACTATATTTCAGTTGGGGCTTTAACCCACTCCTTTAAATCTATAGATATTTCTCTTTTGCTTAAATGATATTATTTTTTTTATTCTCTCTTCTGGGCGATAATAATACTCTTTATTTAATGGATAAGAGTTTTTCTCTAACACCCATAGAAGAAGAATTTCGTTTCCTGAATAGCAAAAACGGAATCCAGACAACACACGGTTCTCGAAATTCGGATCAATGGTACGAGATGTACAGAATAAAAATCTGGGCGGTTCTTTTTTCAAATATTGTATTTGAATATAACTTAGAGAACGAAAACGATTATGACATAAAAACCGAAGAACATCTATTTAAGCTCAGATGGATCGGGGGTGAAAATTCCCGAATACCGCTTTCTTTCTCTCTATTTTTATCGCCACAATCGTCACAAAATAAAAAATATATCGGTACGGGTATTGGTTACTGGAAAAACATTGAAAACAACCATTCTTTGAATATCATTTTACACGAATTCGACCACAATTACTTAATTTCACACAGAGAACCATCAATTCACGAGGACTCTTTTACAAAATTTCCCGTTAGTCTCGAACTTCAAGGTCTAATTAACGGCAATCAGGCTGATCTGTACTATAGGTACTATAAAACAATAAAAGCAAAGAAGAATTTTTTAGAGAATGATGAAGAAATGGGAAGTGCGGAATTCGGCGGTATGGGTTTAAAAAATATCATTTATTATCATTTATTTGACAAGTTTTCCCCCGGTTTACGATTAAATTACAGAAAAACGGACTCATCTTATATCTCACTACCGGAAGATACTCTAAATTACGAAACCAACATAGCTATATTCTTCGCCGAACCATTTATACAAACAGAAATCTCGGAAAAAAGCAGCTTTTACATCGGTTTACCGATGGATTGGAAATATGTTAAGAATGACTCATTAGAGTACAAAAGAAAATGGATTGGCTTGACTTTACTATATAATCATTCATTTTCTGATTACATAAATTTAACGTTGGGAATACAAAAATCCTGGCGAAATTTAAACGGACAAAAAAACAGCGAGACAAGAGGAGTTCTTGGACTTAATTTAAAACTTAACAAGGAAACATATATTGCTCTCCGCCAGGGTATAGAACTGGATTTTCCTCTGCCGGAAAGGCTGGAAGAATACAACAATCATACATACTTGCTGTTTAATCATTGTTTTTAACGCCCCACCACACCAAAAACTAATTGAACCACAGAGCACACAGAGGAAAAGAGAGAAAAAAATATTTTTTTGTTACTAATTAACTAATAAACTAATAAACCAATTAACTTAGTTCATATTTTGAACTAATATCATCTAATCAAGATAAACTTTTCAGGCGGAAACACTCTATTTCCGGCTTTCATCACAAAGAAATAAATACCCGTTGAGAAATCTTGCATATCTATAACTTGCGTGAAGTTGCCGGAATTTTTTAGTTCTGATTCAGACGTTATTTTTCGTCCCAGAGCATCGAAGACAATAAATTCGACATTCGTTTCCTGCGGTAGGCTGTATTTTACTTCTAAATAATTTCCATTAATCAATGTAGATAAATCAATAGCGTAAGACTCCGGAGAAATATTGAAATCAAGATTGCTGCTGGAATTCTTAACAGTTACAGGATATAGCTCACTCTGATATCCAACACCTGCCATATAAACATCATAGTATCCGCACAATAAAGAATCTTCTAATTCATAAAATCCATTATCATCGGAGGTCATAACGGCGACAGGCGTAACAGACCCGGTGTCAGAACCGGCACCATAAATCCGAAGCGTTATCTCATTTACAGAGTCAGCCCCGCTAATAACATAACCCGAAAGCCATCCTCTGTAATTTATAACGGGAAATACTTTCTGATAAACATTGTAACCCGACTTTCCAAGCGTTACTTCAACTTCTCCGGGTTCCTCAAATATTAAATCTTTTTCTAAAAAACCATCCGGTGCGAAAAAAGAAGTATCAATACCGGCTCCCCTTATAAACATTGAAAAAGACAATGAATCAGCGGACCCAAGAATTCTACCGGAGAAACCCGGCATTAAACCACCGGACACCCCTATTTCATCGCAAGAAGCCTGAATATCAGGGGCAGTTAAGTCCAGCGCGCCAAAAACAGGAAGCGTTTTTTTATAGAATAACCTTGCTTCGGCAGTATCGAAAAATGAAATCTGTAGTTCTCCGCCATAAGGAGCGCTAATATTTATGATTGCTCTGCCAGAATCGTCCGTGGTATCACAAGCCCAAAAACCAAAACCGTCAATTACAACTTCCAAACCACTGCTCGTTAAAATTTCTACCTCTGTAGGGACATTAACCTCTACAGAATCAGGAGAAAACACAATACTCATAAGCGTTGTCGAATCCAGGTAGGGCTTATAATTAAAATCAGTCACCGTCAGATAAACATACTCATCCCGCATAAAATTGCTTGAGTCAAATGTAAATTTATAATTACCTGCCGAATTTGTATATCCCGATGCTATGAGTGAATTCTCTTTGCTACAAAAAGATACCATAGCGTTTTCAACGGGAGTTACTGAATCCTCCTCATAAACCTTTACTTCGCAAACGAGAGAATCGAGAAAATTAGCGAGAACCTTATTCACCTTGAGCTTACGAGGTACGTCTGTACGAAGTTGAATAGAAGGATCGCCGAAAATATGCCATGTCTGAGCGATTTCTACACCATCATTGGAAGTATCACCTCCACACTGTTCGATCATATAGCACAGACCATTAAAATATATACCTCCAGCAGTATTTGCTTTATAATGGGCAAGCAAGTTAACAGCACCTTCCTGTCCTATACACGGCGGAATCCAGGTCTGATCTATAGTTGGACCTAATGTCACAATAAAACCCGTAGGATCTTCCACTGTACCTGCTGTCAATGCAGATTCAGAAAAACAATTTCTATCTCTAAAATCACCAACTCGACAACCAACAGAAATCACATGAGGCAACATCCAGTAGTTAGTAAGATTTTCTATATTACTAATGGTAAACCCTCCCCCGCTTTGCCAACCGGATACATATCCATGACCGATATAGTTTATAATAGAAACACCGGAATTAATAGCACTTGAAATAACAGAAGAAGAACCCCAGGGGTCGTAGCTCGAATCAATAGAGGTATATGTAAAATAAGGAGAAATGTTGTAAAGCAAAGTATCTTTCAGCCATTCGCATCTATCCTTATCCATAATTGAATCGTAATCATCGCTTTCATCGCTTGCCACCATAAGACCTTTACTATACCAATCTCCTCCCTCTTCCGGATTTCTTTCATATTTGATGCTACGCATCACCTGGTTCCTTATATTATCCGCTTCTCCCCCATCAGATGAAAACCTCCCAATAAAAAGATCCGGATAATAATCATCTCCGTCGGTATAAGCATAAACAGGATCAGAGTCTTCTCCAAACGCTCTTCCAACAGTACCAACAGGAGGCGGGAGTTCGTCTCCATCACCAACAAGCAAACAAAAAGTAACACCTAAACTATCATATTGTTCCTTAATGAAATTTCCAATAGAAGCAGTATCGCTTCCCACCTCAGATAAACTGTATAAATCCGTGGAAATTCCCTTCCTTCTTTTCCAGATTAAGAAAGAATCCATCTCGGAAACATACTGATCGGCGCATAAAATAATCATCCTTCCGCCATCTTCTTCGAGCATATCATATCTTGATTTACCTTCCGAATAATTAATAAAGAAATCCTTATATACGTTCTCAAAGGATAGAGAAAACGACTTTTTCATTGACCTGGCTTTAACATTCGATAAAGAAAAACCTTCTGAAAATATCTCAACAATTAATTCTCTAAGTATTATAATTTCTCCCGTACCGGCATCATAACGCACAGGGTTGACATAAACGGTAATTCCTCTAAAATCCCTCATTATAAAAGGCTCCGAAAGACTTGCTGCTTCTTCCGGGAAAACACCCGTTGAATAATAAAAATCGCTAAAAGTATACGGTACGGAAGAAGGGGAAACGTTTCGTAAAAGATTTCCTTTGGATGGTACAACCGGCGGAAATTTTACTCTTTCAACATCTTCCCGAACAATCCTCAACTTCATTTCCCTATCGTCAGGAATAATTACGCTTTTAGCTACCCTGGGAAGATCCGGATAACCTTCTTTTAAATAGCTATTCACCCCGGGCATATTAACCATAGAATAACTGTTGCCATTAATTGTAACCGTATCCAGATAAAAACCGGGAATAGTAAATTCTATTCTTGTATTTTCTAAGCCATTTCCCGATACATCAACCTGAATGTTTTTCGTAGCGTTACTCTGAAGGCTTATCCAACTACCAAGGGTTAATAAAATTAAAATCATATAATAATTATAATTGTTTACCCTAAACAGTCAAGTCGAGAAAACCACCCCACCCCCTCTTTAACACAGAGGACACAGATAAAAAGAAAAACACATTGAGAAAACAGAGATTTTATTGTCTTAACTTTCTAACTTCCTAAGTCTCCAACCAAAGTATTAACCAAAAAAACACTAAGACACAAAGTTTTTTATTGCTTTTTCTACTCAACCAATAACAAATTAACTACTTAACCAATCCGAAGGATATCATCCGCAGGATTTCTCATGAAGAAGCAGCCACTTCTTTATATGAACTCCGCTTGCGTATCCTCCGATTTCACCGGAACTCATTATTACCCGATGACAGGGAATAATTATTCCGATGGGATTAAAATGCACAGCCATACCAACACTTCGTGCTCCACGCGGATTGCCGACTTTTCTCGCAAGTTCACCATAAGAGATAGTTTCTCCGTAAGGCACCTTTAATAACTCTTTCCATACTTTCTGCTGATATCGAGTTCCGTTAATTACCAAATTAAGATCAAATTTTCTGCGCACACCTTCAAAATATTCTTTCAATTGATCTCCGACGGGAGAATCGGCACGTATTATAGTAAAATCCTTCCTGATAAAATCAGATAATTTTTCTGAATAATCTCCTTCAATGAAACTTACCATCAGAATACCTTCTTTTTTCCAAACAAAAAACACATTCCCGATAGGAGATTTAATTTGATTCCAGAATAAAGTTTTACTATTTCCTCTTTTTACCAAGAGAACTTTTTCTTTGTTCCAAGAGAGATTTAACTTTTCTGATTTCCATCATATTTGTGCTTCCGGAAACCGCAACAGGTTCTCCTGCCGTCAAAATAACAATATCTTCTTTATTAACCAATCCTTTTTTATACAAGAACTCCGCGGAATCACACAGCATATCATCGACATGTTTATAAAATTTAGCTAAAAAAGGCCTTACACCCCTTATAAGATTCATCTGTCTACCGATAATTTCTTTGTCTGTAAAAGCAAGTATATCGATATCCGGTCTGAATTTTGCTATTTTTCTCGCTGTATAACCGGAAGAAGTATGCGCTATTATAAACTTAGCCGAGCTATCTCTCGCAGCCTGCCATACATTCTTTGCTATAATATCGGCTATTTCATTTTTGCCCGATTTCAAGGCTTCCGGCAACCTACCACGTAAGTATTCTTCCATCTTCTGAATTGTTTCTGCCATAAATTGAACAGACTTTACAGGATATTTGCCGACCGCAGTTTCCTCAGACAACATAACCGCGTCCGCACCGTCTTCTACAGCATTGGCAACATCGGAAACTTCAGCCCTTGTTGCCCTAGGATGTTCGGTCATAGACATCAACATTTGAGTGGCAACAATAACCGGTTTCTCGCACTCCAGACATTTTCGTATTATGGTTTTTTGCAAAAGAGGAACATCCGAAGCAGGAACTTCAACTCCAAGGTCTCCTCTTGCTATCATAACAGCATCTGAAACCTCAAGGATTTCATCCAGATTTTTTACTGCTTTTATATGTTCTATTTTAGCGATGATTTTCATACTGGATTTTTCCTTTCTCAAAACTGCTCTTATTTTCCTTATATCTTCCGCACTTTTAACAAAAGAAGCCGCTACAAAATCAAAACCCAGTTTGGCTCCAAATTTAATATTTTCCAGATCCTTCTTTGTGGGGGCAAATAAACCTATATCCTTACCGGGTATATTGACAGATTTCTTAGAAGATATTTTCCCCCCATAAATCACTCTGCATTTCACAGAAGAACCAGAATTTTTCTCCACCCTTAGCTCTAAACTACCGTCAGACATAATAATTGTATCGTTTCCTTTCAAATAATCAAACAATCCGGGATAATCGACAGGCAGTTTTTTCTCATCCCCCAGAATATCTCCTTTAATAAGCTCGACTTCGCTTCCTCTTAATAACTCGATACCTTCCTTTATTCTACCAAGCCTAACTTCAGGACCCTGAGTATCCATCATTATTCCTACATGAGGTACAACTTTTCTTAAGTTTTTATAAGTTGTTTTAGCCTGTTCCTGTGTTCTATGAGAAAAATTAAGCCTGGCAATATTAAGTCCGCTTTTTACCATATCTTTAATCACTTTTTTGTCTTCGGACGAAGGTCCGATAGTTGCAATTATTTTAGTCTTTCTCATTATTTCTTCCTAGTATATATGATATAAACATTAAAGACACTTTGTCAAGCATTTCTTTACGTTGAAAAGTTGAATTGTTGAATCATCGAATAAAAAAAACAAAAAAATCTGCGGGAATCTGTGGCTATTACCATAGTTAGGACGTTAGAAGGTTAGGAAGTTAGAGAGTCAAAACAACAAATAAAAAATCCTGTAAATCTGCGTTCATCTGCGTCCTATTTTACAATTTTTCGTTTGTTATCAATCCTTCTAACTTTTGCCTTTCTCTAATCTGCCTTAGTTCGTGACCGTCGTACAAATACTCGGCAGGCAAAAGTCTGCCGTTATAATTAGACGCCATAGTTCTTGTATAAGCGCCGCAGTTGTAAATAATTAGCAAATCTCCTATCTTAAGAGAAGGAAGCTCATAAGCGCCAAATTCATCCGAATTCTCACAAATAGGTCCAACGACTCGGGATTTTATTTTGTCACCCGATTTTTCAAAAAGAGGTTCGATATGATGGTAAGCATCATATATCGCAGGGCGGGGATTATCGTTCATACCCGAATCAACCACGTAAAGAGGAATCCCCTCTCTATCTTTTACATCCAGAACTTTTGTAATAATAAATCCCGATTCCGCGACTAAAAATCTACCCAGCTCAAGGAATACACGCACTCCATATTTACCGGAAATTTCTCTGTAAGTTTCCTTAAGATTGCCGGGCTCGAATCTTTTCTCCTCTTTCTTATAAGGAATTCCAAAACCACCGCCAAGGTTTACATATTTTATTTTTAAACCCTTTTCAATAAAAAATTCTACTGTACTTTCTATCTTTTTCAGAGCTTCAAAATAAGGCTCCGGAGTAAGCAACTGCGAACCAATATGATAATGCACCCCAACAAGTTCAATTGATTTAAAATCTTTTGCAATATCATATAACTTATCCAAATCTCGCAAGGCAATTCCAAATTTACTCCAGGAAGAACCTGTAGAAAGATGTGAATGCGTTTTAGGAAATATTCCCGGATTCATTCTTACAAACGCTTTAATTTTTAACTTTGAGTTTTTTGCGCAATTATCGAGGAGAACTGCCTGATCAAGAGATTCAAAGTTGAAAAACTCTATTCTATTATCAATAGCATATTCTATCTCTTCTTCTTTCCTGGCAAGGCTATCATAAAGAATCTTCTCCGGAGCAATTCCCGATTTTAGAGCTATAAAAATCTCGCCAGGCGATACCACTTCTGCGCCAATATCCTGCCCTTTTATAATTTTCAGAATAGAAATAGACGTATTTGCTTTTACTGCAAAAAACAAATCGGCAAAATCCGAAAAATTATCCCGAAGAATTTCGGCCCTTTTCTCTATTACCCTGCTATCGTATATATAATAGGGTGTTTTTATTTCTTTTAAATCCTTCAAAATTCTTTTAAACATAGCGTTGTAATATAACCTTCACAATGCTTTTGTCAAGAATGCAAACCCAAATTTAACCAATTTTAAAATTTCCAATTTACAATATTCAATCTCCAATTATATGGGGTTGCATTATGTAAAGATTTGTGTAAATTACCATAAGAAAATGGGTGGATGCGCAAATAAAGGTGGGTCTACCCATCTTTATTATGTGAAATAATAATAAAATTAGAGTTTAATATATGAAAGGAACTAAAGAAAGATTGAAAGAAAAAATAAATTTTGTGCTTTCGAGCATGAAAAAGGATTTTTCTCTTATGGGATTGGAAATAAAAAACAACAATGGAATAAAACTTCTTAAAATCTTTGTCGATAAACCCGGAGGTATTACAATCGACGACTGCGTACATATTTCGCAAAAAGTAAGAATTCATCTAGAAGTTTGCGATTTAATCACCGGGTCTTACAGACTTGAAGTTTCCTCTCCCGGAGTTGAAAAAAAGGCGGTAAGATGATTAATAAGAGCATAGTGGCAATGTTAACGGAACTGGCGGCAGAAAGAGATTTAGGGAAAGACTTTGTACTAGAAACCCTTAAGGAAAGTTTAATTACTGCAGCGAAAAAAAGATACGGCCGATCTGAAAATCTCGGCTGCGAAATATCTGAAGCTTCGGGAAACATAAAACTTTTTCTTAAGAAAACAGTGACAGAAACTGTTACTGACGCCGACATAGAAATTTCCCTTAAGGAAGCCAGAAAAATAAAACCCACAATAGAAATAGGTTCAGTCTTCAAAGAAGAAATACCAGTCGATGAATTCGGAAGAAATGCAATAAATATTGTGAAAAATACTCTGATTCAGCGAATTAAAACAAACGAGAAGGAAATGCTTTACGAGAAATACAAAAACAGAAAAGGGGAATTGGTCTCCGGAACCGTTTCTAGAATTTATTCGACAGGTTCATATATCAAGATTGGAGATATTGAAGCTTTCCTGCCTAGAGAAGAACAAATACCAAATGAACGCCTAAGGAGGGGTTCACAAATAAAAGCTCTTATAAAAAATATAACTCAAACACCTGAAGATGGGGACGAAGAAAGAATAAGAATAAAGGGACCGATTGTTTACCTCTCCAGAATCCAACCGGAATTTGTAGCGAGGCTGCTTGAATTTGAAATACCGGAAGTACTGCACTCAAAAGTTGAAATTAAAGACATCGCAAGAAAACCAGGAGTTCGTGCTAAAGTATCCGTTTATTCCCAGAACGAGAAAGTTGATGCGGTAGGTTCATGCGTAGGGCATAAAGGAAGTAGAATAAAATCAATTGTAAGGGAACTTTCCGGTGAACGCGTTGACGTTGTACATTGGAAAAAGGATAAAGCAAAATATGCTGAAAAAGCTCTTTCTCCGGTAAAAGTCTTAGAATCCAAGAAAATTGATAAAAATAGAGTTTTATGTATTGTCCCGGATGATGAATTGACCGGAGCCATTGGAAAGTTGGGAGAAAATGTTTCTCTGGCGTCAGAACTTACACATGTTAAAATTGAGATAAAAGTTAAAAGCGAATACAGAAAAGAAAAAGAAGACGAAGAAAGAAGCAAAATTACTACAGATGATTTGGATTTAAGTGACCATATTAAAAAAATTCTGAAAAAAGCCGGTTTTAAAAATGCTCAGGATATATTATCAAAGAACGACGAAGAATTATCCAAAATCAAAGGAATTGGAAAAAAGAAATTAGAGGCGATACACAAATCTATTCATGCCAGAATAAACAAGGAGTGACATGACAAAGAAGGAAGAGGGAAAAATACGAATATACGAGTTGGCGAAAGAATTGGACGTTACAAACGACGAAATTCTTGATTTTTTGAAAAAAGAAGGTATCAAAGTAAAATCCGTTCTTTCTTCAATAACTAAAAACGAAGCCGACAAAGCAAAAAAGGGACTCCAGGGTAAAACAAAAAAGAAATCAAGTGCTAAACCAAAGAAGGCTCCAAAAACGAAAAAAGAGAAGAAAGTAAAAGACGAAAAAAGAAAGAAGAAAACAACACGCAAGAAAAAAGCACCGAAAGAAATCAAGCCAAAAAAATTAAAAAAAGAAGAAGCGAAAAAAAAGCCAGAAGAAAAAAAAGAAATAACAAAGGAAAAACACAATTTAATAGAAGTTGGCAAAACAAATTCCATTAAAGAATTATCCAAAAAAATGAGCATATCGGCAAGCGAGATTATTAACGCATGCCTTAAACTCGGCATTCAGGCTACCATAAATCAAAATCTGGATTTTGACACCACACATCTCATAGCGGAAGAATTCGGATTTAAAGTAAAACTACATGAACCCATCGAGGTTCCAAAAATAAGAAGAGAAACATACAAGCTACAAAAAAAATCCCCTGTTGTAACTATTATGGGACATGTAGATCACGGTAAGACAACACTGCTCGATTACATAAGAAAAACACAGGTAGCCAAGCAAGAGTCAGGCGGAATTACTCAGAAGATCGGAGCATATCATATTAACTACAATAGCCATAAGATAACATTCATTGATACGCCGGGACACGAAGCTTTCACTTCCATGAGAGCCAGAGGTGCCAACGTCACCGACATTGTCGTACTGGTAGTAGCCGCTAATGAAGGAGTAAAATCCCAAACAATTGAAGCAATAAATCACGCTAAAGCTGCAAATGCACCAATTATTGTAGCTATAAACAAAATCGACCTGTCTTCCGCCAATCCGTCTAAAGTACTGGCAGATCTAGCCGAAAAAGAAGTAGTAGCTCACGAATACGGCGGAAATGTAATCGCGGTAAGAATATCAGCATTAAAAGGCGAAGGTATAGATGAATTGTTGGACGCAATTATTCTGCAATCCGAAGATTTAAATCTAAGAGCCCCTTTAGAAGGACCGGGAATCGGTATAATACTTGAAACTCGCATCAAGAAAGGAATAGGTAATGTGGCGACTGTAGTAGTAAAAGAAGGCGAAATAAAAATCGGGGATTCATTTGTCGCGGGTTCAACTTCAGGAAAAGTCCGATTAATTCTCGACGAAAACGACAAAAGATTAAAAACCGCCGGGGTTTCGCAAGCCGTACAGATATCTCAGTTTGAATCTTTACCTAAAACCGGGGACATCTTCAAAGTGGTTAAAAATACGAAAACAGCAAGAGATATCTCCGAGGAAAGAAAAAGTTTTAAGGAAGAAAAAAAAGAAAAAGAAACAATAAGTCTTTCAAATCTTTATGAAAAGATAAAAGAAGACGAAAAAGAATTTTTGAAATTAGTAATAAAAGGTGATGATGCCGGCTCAGTTGATGCTCTAAAAATTTTAATCGAAAGTTTACCAAAGGAAAAAATTCAAATTAAAGTTATTCATTCGAGTATAGGACCAATAAATGAAAATGACGTAATGCTTGCTCAGGCATCAGAAGGAATAATTATTGGGTTTAAAGTAAAACCATATCCACAAGCCAAAGAAGAAGCAAAGAAAAGAGGAGTAGAAATAAAAACTTACGATGTTATTTTCGAAATAACCGAAGATATTAAAAAAGCCATGCTGGGTTTACTTAAACCTGAAAAAGAAGAAGTAAAATGCGGAGAGATAGAAATCAGAAAAATATTCGAAGGCTCGACTATCGGGAAAGTAGCCGGATGTTTTGTACTCTCCGGAGCAGTCAACAATAACGACATCGCCTATCTATTCAGAGATAATAAAGAAATAATCAAGACTAAAATAGCAACGCTTAAAAGATTCGATAAGGACGTAAAATCTGTAGAAGAAGGATACGAATGCGGAATAAGGCTCACGGATTTCGACTCTTTTAAAGAAGGCGACATTATAGAGAGCTACAAGGTCATAGAGAAAGAGAGAAAACTTTAAAGTAAAATGTTTATCGGCATAGGCAGAGTTGAAATTTTCCTTCCGGGATTGAATTCACTGAAATCAAAAAGAAGAGTTATTAACAGTATAAAAGGTAAAATACGATCGAAATTTAATGTGGGAGTAAGCGAAATTGATTTTTTGGATAAATGGCAGCGCGCATCAATAGGTATTGTAGGTGTATCAAACGACTCCAAATTCTTACAATCTTCGCTTAATAAAATAGTAAACCAGATTAGGGAGTTTAGAGATATTAACATTTTAGATTGGAGTATAAAAATAAACAATGACTTTGAGACAGAAAAGAGTAAATTCGTATATAATGAAAATAGTCCCTGAAATTATAGAAAAAGAGGTAAATGACCCAAGGCTTGGTCTTGTTACTATTACATCTGTCGACAGCAGTTCGGATTTAAAGCACGCAACCGTCTATTTTACAGTGCACGGCGGAGAAAAATCCGGGAAATCGAACAGTGATGTTTTAAATCACGCAAGTGGTTTCATACAGCACGAACTCGCGAGGCGTATAAAGATGAAAAATACACCTAAACTCACTTTTAAATTCAGCCCAGTCACAGAAAAAATACAAAAAATAGAAGAACTGCTAAAAAACGAAAGAGAGGAAACAAATTGAAAATCTGGCAAGAAGTTTTTGAATTAATAAATAGCAACCAAAATTTTTTGATTGTATCCCATAAAAATCCGGATGGGGATTCACTTGGGTCCGAAATCGCACTTGCTTTAGCATTAATGAAACTAGAGAAAAAGGTTTATATTTACAATTCAGATCCACCACCCGAGAGATATTCGAAATTTCCAAAAGCTTCTTTGATACAGACAGAAAAGAAGAACTTTAAAGAAGATGTAATTATTTTTGTTGATTGCGCAGAAATAGACCGTATAGGTAAAATAAAAGAAAACATCGATTTCTCAAAGCCTTCCATAAATATCGACCATCATATCGGAAACACAAAATTCGGAACAATAAACCTCATAAAACCGGATTATTCATCAACAGCGGAAATTATTTATAAACTAATAAAAAACGAAATCCCTATGGATAAAGAAATCGCCACATATTTATATATTGGAATATTGACAGACACAGGAGCTTTCCGATATCCGAATACAACATCACATTCCTTACGGGTTGCTTCCGAACTCGTCGAATATGGCGTAACTGCTTCTCAGGTTTCTGAATTTATATGGTTTACAGATCCCGAAGCGAGAATAAAACTTTTGGGTGATGTATTGCATACGATGAATCTATATGATAAAATCAGTATAATGTATGTCACAAAAGAAATGTTAGAAAAACACAGGGCAAAAGAAGAAGACACTGAAGAATTTATCGATTACGGACTTTCAATAAAAGGAATTGAGACCGCTGCTATTATAAAAGAACGCGAGGATGGTACATTAAAAGTCTCCCTACGCTCTAAGAACAATATTCCCGTTCAAGAGCTTGCAGCAAAGTATGGCGGCGGTGGGCATAGAACAGCATCCGGATTTACTGTCAAAAAAGAATTAGAACCTTTCAAGAAAGAATTAAGAAAAGAATTAGAAGAATTAGTCGAGAAATATAAACACTAAATTCGAATCTTTCTTTTTACCCCCATAAACTTAGCAGCTTTTCTAATCGATTCAGGCGATGCTGTTATAAACACCTCATCTCCTCCATATATTTTGCGGTTTCCTCTGGGCACACAGAATTCATCTTCCTCTTTTCTAAAAATACCGTTAATAAGACAGTCCGAAGGAAATCTTTCATCAGAAGCTATTTGAGCAATAGTTTTCTCTACGACAGGAGATTTTTCGGGTATCTTAACGATAGCAATAGCGCCCTTGCCTCCCCTGAAAGTATAAACTATCGAAACTTCGGGTTCTTCTATTTCGTAAACAAGAGGAGTGGCGCTGAGTTCGACAACATCTATGGTATCGGTTGCTCCCGCCCGTTCATAAACCGGTTTATATGAAGGATCTCTCATTCTTGCGTATATCCTCGGGACACCATAACTATTTGCGATAACGGTGAGAGAAAGATTGTCTGCGTCCGACCGCATAGATGCAACGACTACATCGGCTTTTTCAATACCCGCTTCTTTCAAAGTACTTATTTCGGTAGCGCTTCCCTTAATCGCAACCACTCCCAACCTTTCATAAATATATTCACAAACTTCTGAGTTTTCCTCTATAACCACAACGTCGTGTTTTGAAGCACTCAACTTCCTGGCTACATTCGTACCGAGAAGACCGCCGCCTCCGATAATTACATACACTTGTAACCTCCTATTTCCATGTATTTTTATAAAATAACATAAGTATCGGTAAAATTTCCAACCTTCCAGCAAGCATACCTATGATATACGTAAACTTAACAACAGGAGAAAGTTTCATCATTTCACTAGCCGAAATATAACATGGCCCAATATTCCCAAGCGCTGACGCCATACCCGAAAAAGATTCAAGAGCACCGTGATTACTAAAAACCGCTGTAACCAATCCACCCGCTGCAAGCAAAAACATCCATGCGGCAAACAAAGATGTAACTCTCCTTACCTCATCAAAATCCAGTTTATTCCCATCAACAATAAGAAAACTCACCGTATGAAGAGGATAGACAATTGATTTAATTTTAAATTTAATAAGTTTAAATAAAATCCCTATTCGCAAAACTTTTAATCCGCCGGCGGTTGAGCCTACACATCCTCCTATCACCATTGAAAAAAGAAAAATTTGCTTGGCGACGCCTCCATAAATAGGAGCAGAGATATCACGAGTCGCATAGCCGGTGGTAGTCATAATTGCTACAACCTGAAAAATAGAAGTTCTGACCAAATCGGGAGAAAGAACCCTGCTGTACGTAAATTGTTTAAAGATAATAATACCGGAAGCCAAACATACAAATAGCCAGAATAATTTTATCTCGTATGAGTCCCATAAAGCTTTAAAATCTCCCTGGAAAATCCTGTAGTGAATTAGGAAATTTATCCCTCCGAATACCATAAACAAAATCACAGTCCATTCAATAATGTTTGATAGAGGATAATTCATAGCAGCATAATATCCAATGCTCATATCATGAGTAGAAAAGCCTCCGGTTGAAAGAGTCGTAAACGAATGGGTAACCGCATCGAAAAGATTTACCCCTTCTATTTTCAAAAGAAAAATAAGCATTAAAGTTAAGCATCCGTATATAACCCATAAAATTCTTATTGTATTAAATAAGCCCGGGGCTATTCTTTTTGTTCTAATTTTATGACTTTCACCCTCGAAAAGCTGGGGCGCAACACCACCTTCGTAAATAATCAACAAAGCGAAGCTAAGGATTCCGAGACCTCCCACCCACTGAGTCAAAGCCCTATAAAAAAGTATAGAACGGCTTTTCACATCGAGTTCCGAAAGCATCGTTATACCGGTAGTTGTAAAACCCGAAACTGTTTCGAAGAATGAATTAAGAAAACTCTCATGAAGCCCGAGCAGATAAGGAAAAGAACCAACCAAAGAAACAATAATCCATGAAAGCGCCGCAATCATCATACCATGCTTGTGATTAATCTTATCTAAAGGTTTTTTACCTTTTAATGCTAAACCCAAAGTAAGAGAAATCAAAGCCGGCACTAAAAAAGCTTTTAAATTAACAAGACTCCTTAAATATAGATAATCTATGATTAAAGGTATTAAAAAAAGAAAGGAAGAATATATTAAAATAACACCGAGATACCCCAGAACGGGAGAAATCTCAAATAAAAATCGGTCTAATAATCTTTTCCGAACTTTCATTTACTATACAAGATATGAGTTTCATCTTTAAATGTCAACGCCCCACCACCATCCAAAAAATATTCTCACTCAAAGACGCAAATATATTAAGCTATCCGCTGACCGCAGTCCGCTTTCCGCTAAAACATTATACCAGATCATAAATTCAAAATATATTGACATAAAAAAGAATTTTATTATTTTAAAAACAAAATGAAAGAAATCTTCGAAATAATAATATATTCTTTCTTTGCGGGAATAACGGTATTTCTGGGTGGAATATTGTCAAGAATATTCGAAAAATTTAAAGATTATTCTGCACACAAATTTATAACTCACTTTGCAATAGCTTTTGGTGGAGGTATATTAATAGCTGCCGTTGCTTTTGTTCTAATTCCTAAAGGAATAGAACAATTATCCATATTTCCGTTAATTCTATCCTTTGTGGGAGGAGTGCTCTTTTTCTGCTTTCTTGACAACAAAATACATAAAAAAGGAGGTTCATTCGCGCAGATGATGGCAATGTTGATGGATTTTGTACCCGAAGCAATAGCTTTAGGTGGTGTTTTTGCGCATAATATTCGCCTTGGACTATTGCTTGCCCTTTATATAGGAATGCAGAATTTACCCGAATCTTTTAACGCATATATAGAATTGAAACACTACAACCACTCTTCAAGAACATCCCTTATAATATTATTTTTATTGAGTTTTTCCGGAGTAATTGCAGCTCTTATGGGTTATTTCCTCTTAAGAAATAAGGTTAGTATTATCGCTTCCCTTATGGCTTTTTCCGGCGGAGGTATAGTTTTTTTAATGTTTCAGGATATAGCACCCTTATCAAAAATTAAAAACAGCTGGATTCCACCGATAGGCGCATCAATTGGATTTCTCATTGGAATAATCGGAGAAAAATTACTTGGATAAAAATAATAAATTAATATAAATTTTTGAGAAAATGAATATTTTTTTAACAGGCGGAACAGGTTTTATTGGTTCATACGTTACTTTGGAACTTGTGAAACATAAACACAAAGTAACTATATTAGCCCGTAACCCGAATAAAATTCCTGAATTTCAAAAAATAAAGCAACTTGAGTTGGTAGAAGGCGATCTCTCAGATATCGATTTACTTGAAAAATTAATTATCGGCAAGGACGCATGCATTCATATCGCAGTAAATTATTCGGAACAAAAAACAGGATGGGAAATACTTCAGGACGACACTTTTCCAACAGTATTGATGTCTAATATAGCCGCCAGAGAGAACGTAAAACATTTTATCTATACATCCTCAACCTCGGCTAATGACAGCTTATATTCGGGTGGAGCGGAAGAGCTAGAAGAAAAAATAAAAATCGTAGATGCAAAAACCAAACAGCACCCGGCTACGTTTTATGGCGCCACAAAAGCAGCAAGCGAGAACTTTCTAATGGCAGAGTCTCATCTTTCTACGATGAGAATTAATATCATTAGACCGGGTTACACATTTGGAAATCCTGTCGCTGAAGGCGCTCGTACTCAGGCTGATACACGTTTTCAAAATATCGTAAATAAAGCCTTTAATAACGAACAGATAACTCTTACTAAAAACGACGGAACTCAATTCATCTGGGCTGGAGATCTGGCTAAATTGTACATAAAAGTCTTACACAGCAATGTTAATAGAAAAACATATTTCGGACTTTCTAAAAATTTTACATCCTGGTATGAAATCGCAAAAGAAGCAATAAAAAAATGCAATTCAAAAAGCAAGATTTTATTGGAAGATAAAGGCTGGAGTGACGACCCGCTAATGTGGGATGTATCGGATATGAAGGAAGACTTCGGACTCGAATTTGATCCCTGGGAAAAGATTAAAGAGCATCTGGATTATTATATAGACTTGGAAAAAAATGCCTGAAAAAAGAATATCTCGTGACAAATTAGAATCCATACCTAATGTCGGAAAGGCTATTGCTGCGAAATTACGTCTTCTTGGATATAACGCACCAAACGACTTAAAAGGAAAAGACCCTTACGCTATGTACAAGAAACTTCTTGAGCTGACAGGTAAACATCACGACCCCTGCCTTCTGGATGTTTTTATCTCCGCCGTATCATTCTGTAACGGGAATCCACCAAAACCCTGGTGGAAATTTACCGCAGAAAGAAAAGCAAAATTTAGAAAATAAACAAAATATGATCTCGAAATGCACTTCAATACTTATATTTTTCTCACTTATCAGCAGTTTTATATCTCTTGCAGAAAGTAAAATTCCTTCAAGTTTAAGATCCAGGAACGCAATACAGCGGGTTCAACCAAATCTAAAATGCGAATTTGAAGAAAAAAAATTACAATATGGCGCGCCGATATTTATCAGGGTTTTCAAAGAATCAAAGGAACTCGAAGTATGGGTCAAATCCGACGGCAAGTTTGAGCTTTTTAAGACTTACGAAATATGCACTTACGGCTCCGGCACCCTTGGCCCCAAAACACGACAGGGAGACGGTCAGGCTCCTGAAGGGTTTTATTTTGTGACACCGCAACGATTAAACCCGGTAAGCAACTTTCATTTATCATTTAATCTCGGATATCCGAACAAGTACGATAGAATTAACAAAAGAACAGGAGGAGATTTAATGGTACACGGGAGCTGCGTCTCTATCGGGTGTTATGCTATGACAGATGATGGAATCGAAAAAATATACGCAATTGCAGACGCTGCTTTTCATGGCGGCCAGAGTTTTTTTAGAGTACATATTTTACCTTTTAAAATGAATAAAGAAAATATGGAAAAACATAAAGAATCAAAATGGATAGAATTCTGGAATAACTTGAAAGAAGGCTATGATTTCTTTGAAAAAAATAAAATTCCTCCAAATGTAGAAGTATCAAACAAAAAATATATATTTGAATCTTCGGAATAATATAAAATTAAAAAAATCTAATCAAAGCTTTTAAATATCTATTGACATTATAATAAATACTCACTATTTTGTTAAAGCAAACGAGAAACTACCACATAAAAAATATTACTAAAAAAATAACCAATTTCAAATTTTATCGGCAGGGAGGTTAAATGAAAAAGAAAGCTAATATAGATAAAGAATACGTACCGGTACGAGACCGTATTCCGGCTCCCACTAAAATAACCTATGGCCTCGGAACCGGATTAAATATGTGGGGACTCTGGCTTTATCCCGGCGTAGCGTTCGCAGTTTTTAATATCTATTTAGGAGTCGACCCGCGGCTGGTTGGATTAGCATTAACACTTATCCGTGTATACGACGCAATTATAGATCCGGTTGTTGGCTGGATCTCGGATAACTTACGTTCTAAACACGGCCGAAGGCGTCCTTTCATCCTAATTGCTGGTATTTTAAGCGGACTCGGTCTCCCGCTGTTATTTGCCGTATCACCCGAATGGGCTTCGGTGAAATTCTTGGGAGCTTCAGTTATTTTCTGGTATATGGCGGTATCATCACTTATTTACATTCCGATTATAAGCGCTTTCGCTGTACCTTTTGACAGTCTTGGTGCAGAGATGAGCCCTGATTACGACGAACGTACCTCTATTATGACATATAAAAGTGTAATGCAGAAAATTTTCGAGGTAGGTAATTTTTATGCTCTGCGTTTTACGAATTTAGCCTGGTTTCTTCTTCCCGCTGGAGGAAAAAACACCCTGCGCGGTATTCAGGTTTACACCGGGATTCTCGGCACCGTAATGGCAATATTCGCCATTACGATGTTTTTCAAGTTAAAAGAACGATATTATGATAAAGTGGTCGTAAAAACCAAAGAACGCATTTCAATAAAGAGCTCATTTTATGAAACACTGAAAGTTCAGCCATTTCGCATGATTATGGGTTTCGGTTTCGCTTTCAATTTAAGCACAAGTATGATCGGCTCGCTCGGTTATTATACAACAGTCTATTATGTATGCCGTGGCAGTACGATAATGGGAGACAACTGGAATTTCTGGATGGGAATATCTTTCATGTTCGGAGGACTCCTGGGAGCTCCAATATTAAACAGGATTGCAACCCAAATAGGTAAACGCAAAGCGGTCATCGTCGCAGCATGCATCGGTATGATAGGATACGGAGGCTCCTGGTATCTCTATACTCCTCTCATCCCATGGCTTCAAACGGTCGCCTCAGGCACAATGGGATTTGCCGCATCTGCCCTATGGATGCTGCATGGTTCAATCGGAGCAGATATTATTGATTACGACGAACTTAATACCGGCAAAAGACGCGAAGGCTCATTTACAGCCTGCGGCTCATATATCTTAAAACTTGGTAATTCGGCAGGTTATTTCATCTTCGGGCTTATTCTGAGCTGGATAGGCTTCGATCATACCGTCAAAATACAATCGCCCGAAACAATCTTATGGATCCGCAGAACTCTTGCAGGAATTCCGATTTTAGGTTTTATTGTGGTAATCATTTTCATTCTGCGAATGGGATTAACAAGAGAAAAATGCGAAGAAATAAGGAGACAACTCGAAAACCGCCGGGGAACCGTATAATAACGACAAACAGCAACTAAACGGCTCAGGCGCCTGAAATCTCAATAAAAAAAGAGAAAGAGCAACCCCTACTTTCAGCACGTATTAAGATAAACTTATTTTTCTAGTATACTTCAAGAAACCTTGAAAATAAAAAAGATTCACACCTTGACAAATGCTAATTTGTTATTAAGATTAGTTACAAGATTTACAGTTGCTGGGGTTGACATTAAAAGGCAACCCAGTAAATTACTTAAATAATTAAAAGAAAATAAGGTTCAGGAGGAAAGATGCCGGAAGGCGACCGAACTGATAATATTGATAAAATAGAAGAAGAATTTAAAGAAGAGAAGAAAAGTGAAGCAGAAATAAACGAGGAAAAAAAGGAATTCGAAAGCATGGAAGCTTTGATTAATGCGATAGAAGAAGAAAAAGAAGAGCTTAAAGATAAATATCTTAGAGCCCTTGCTAATTACGAGAATCTTAGAAAAAGAGCTATCAGCGAGAAACAAAAAGCTTACGAATTTGCACACGAAGAGCTCTTCAGAAAAATCCTTCCCATCCTTGACGATTTTAAAAGGGCTTTCGAGTCTCTTAACAATAGCGAAAAACACAAAGATGATTACAAATCGTTCTACGAAGGAATTCGCCTTGTGCGCTCAAACTTTGAGAATTTGTTAAAAATATATAATGTCGAACCATTCGAATCTCTGGGAGAAAAATTCGACCCTTCAAAACATGAGGCAATCCATGTAATAGAACACAATGATGAAGAAGAAGGTAAAATATTGGAAGAAACAGAATGTGGCTATAAAATCAGAGATAGAGTATTACGACCTGCAAAGGTAATTGTAGCTAAAAAAGGTGAAGCAAAACAAGAAAAAAACAACGAGGAAAATAAAAATGAAGGAGGAAAAGCAGAATGAAAGAACCTGTAATAGGAATCGATCTGGGCACCACTAACTCGGTCGTTGCAATTGTCGAGCAATCGGAGCCGGAAGTAATTTCAAATCCGGAGGGGCAAAGAACAACCCCTTCAGTAATAGGATTTAAAGAAGGCGAAGAGTTAGTCGGGCTGCAGGCAAAAAGACAACAGCTTACCAATCCTCAGAATACTGTTTATTCGGTAAAAAGGTTTATGGGAAGAAGATTTTCGGAAATTAAAGATGAAAAGAAGAAAGTTCCTTTCGATGTCATAAAAGGCCCTCATGATGACGCTCGAATCAAAGTAGAAGATAAGGTCTACTCTCCGCCGGAAATTTCCGCAAAAGTCCTGCAATATCTGAAAAAAGCAGCAGAAGAACATATCGGTAGAGAAATTAAAAAAGCGGTTATAACTGTGCCCGCCTACTTCAACGACGCTCAGAGGAAAGCGACAAAGGACGCGGGAGAAATAGCAGGGCTTGAAGTTCTTAGAATCATCAATGAGCCTACCGCTGCCTCGCTTGCCTACGGACTCGGAGAAAAAAAGGAGGAAAAAATCGCCGTTTTTGACCTTGGAGGAGGAACTTTCGATATATCTATACTCGAAATAAGTGAGGGTGTATTTGAAGTCCTTTCTACAAACGGAGATACACATCTCGGAGGAGATGACTTCGACCACACAATAATGGAATGGTTGATAGAAGAATTCAAAAAAGAGTCCGGAATCGATATTTCGGATGATAGAAGCGCCGTACAAAGAGTAAGAGACGCTGCAGAAAAAGCAAAATGCGAACTCTCGTCAATGAAAGAGACCACTATAAACCTTCCGTATCTCGCGGGAGACGCCTCAGGAGCGAAACACCTTGAAAAGAAATTAACAAGGGCTAAAATGGAATCTTTATGCGCGGACCTCCTTAAAAGAGTAGAGGAACCGGTAAGAAATGCTTTTAAGGATGCAGGTCTTACCGCAAACGATATCGACGAAGTACTTCTTGTGGGAGGTATGACAAGAATGCCCGCCGTTCAGGAAAAAGTAAAAGAACTTTTCGGAAAGGAACCCCATAAAGGCGTTAATCCGGATGAAGTCGTCGCTGTCGGTGCTGCTATCCAGGGAGGAGTACTCGCAGGGGACGTAAAAGACGTCTTACTTCTGGATGTAACACCATTATCCCTCGGAATAGAAACCCTGGGCGGAATGATGACCTCAATAATTCCAAGGAATACCACAATCCCGGCTGAAAGGAGTAAAGTCTTTACAACGGCAGAAGACAACCAGCCTGCTGTTTCGATACACGTTCTTCAGGGAGAAAGACCATCTGCTGCTGACAATAGAACTCTGGGAAGGTTTGAACTGATGGGGATACCTGCTGCGCCAAGAGGCGTACCTCAGATAGAAGTCAGTTTCGACATAGACGCAAATGGTATATTAAAAGTCTCCGCAAAAGACCTCGGAACAAACAAAGAACAATCTATTAAAATCGAATCATCCTCAGGTCTTACAGAAGATGAGATCGAAAAGATGAAAACAGACGCCGAATCTCATGCGGAAGAAGACAAAAAGAAGCAGGAAGTAATTAACGCGAGAAATCAAGCCGACACACTGATTTACACAACGGAAAAAACACTCAGAGAACACGGCGATATGGTTTCAAACGAGGAACGCGGCAATATTGAAAACGCCATATCGGACTTAAGAGAAGCGATTAAAACAGAAAACGCCGGCAATATAATGCAGAAAATAGAGAATCTTCAAAAAGCCTCTTATGCGATTTCCGAGAAAATGTATGAAAAAGCAAAGAAAGAAGCGGCTCAAAAAGCTAAAGCCGATACAGCCCAAAAGGGACCAGCAGAAGGAAAACCGAAAGAAGAAGAGAAAGAACAAGGAGAGGTCGAGGCAGACTTTGAGGTCATTGACGAAAAAGACGAGGAGAACGAAGAGGAGGAGAATTAACAGGATAGAGATTATTAGATATGCCTAAAAATAACGACTACTATGAAATCCTGGGGGTCAGTAAAGACGCAAGTACTCAAGAAATAAAAAAAGCTTTTAAGAAGCTCGCAAGAAAATACCATCCCGACGTAAACAAAGACAATCCAAAAGATGCCGAAAAAAAGTTCAAAGAGATATCCGAAGCCTATGAAGTGCTTGCGGACCCCGAAAAAAGATCCAACTACGACAGATTTGGCAAAGAAGGCGTTCATTTCCAGGGTAGAAACTTCACATGGCAGGATTTTACCCACCAGGATGACCTCCGGGATATTTTCGGAGACCTCTTCGAGGGTTTCGGATTCGGCGGAAGCGGAAGTATTTTCGGAGATTTATTCGGACAAACTACTAGAACTCGAGGAAGCAGAAGAACACATAAACCATCAGGCGAAGACGTTCGCATACCTCTTGAAATAAGTTTAAAAGAAGCATCCGAAGGTACCTCAAAAAAGATAAAAATCCGTTTATTTGAAACGTGCGGGAAATGCGACGGAAAAGGCGGAACTACAACAATCTGCTCACGTTGTAACGGAAATGGAGAAGTTCAGGTCACCCGTTCGAGTTTTTTCGGACAGATGATATCTGTTTCCACCTGCCCGGTATGCAGAGGAATGGGTGAAGTTATAAAAGATGCCTGCTCAGACTGCCACGGAGAAGGAAGGGTAAAAAAAGAAAAACAAATTTCGGTAAGAATCCCAGCGGGTGTCGAAACAGGAAATTATATTCCCTTAAGAGGAGAAGGAAATACTGGCATAAGAGGCGGTCCTAAGGGTAACATAATCGTAGAGATAAGAGTAAAATCGGATCCTAACTTCAAAAGAGAAGGAAGCAATCTTAAGATAAAAGTCCCCATAAGCTATAAAACGGCAATCGAAGGAGGAAAAGTCACAATTCCGACTTTAAACGGAAAAGTAAAACTGACTATACCACCCGGAACGAAATCCGGAAGAATATTTGTATTAAAAAGCCAGGGTATGGGGAAACTCTACGGAATGGGAAAGGGAGACCTCTTAGCCGAAGCATATATCTGGACTCCCGATAAAGTATCGAAAAAAGCAAAGGATTTGCTCAAGGAACTCGATAAGGAAATCGGAAAACCCCCGAAATTGTAAAGGATTAACTATAAAACACACAAAACATACTAAATTCAACAACAAACAAATTTTTTTATTTATTTTAAAAAA
Source organism: Caldifarciminota bacterium (assembly GCA_016930175.1). Lineage (GTDB taxonomy): Bacteria > Hydrothermota > UBA3072 > UBA3072 > UBA3072 > JAFGHJ01. The sequence goes on along the minus strand of JAFGHJ010000013.1, from coordinate 186,353 downwards.
CCCCTCCCAACACCTGATAGGAACAACAAATAGCACAAATCACACAAATGAATAGGATATTAGCTTTAAGGAGGATAAATTGAAAAAAACATATGTTTTCATTTTCTTATTATTATGTTTTCCAACATTTTTAAGAGCAGAATGGACTCAAGAAGAAATAGAAACAATCACAAGCGAAATCCGAAAAAAGTTACCCTCTTGGAAAATAGAAGCAACAGCTGAAATACTTAAAGAATCAGAAGGTAGCGGGGAACACATAGAAAAAATAAAAACAAACGAAGGAGAGATCAGCATAAAAATAATGGGTAAAACTGTTTTACTTGATGGGAAAGATATTAGCGGAAACCTAGGAAGCAAAATTACTTATGGCGATAACAGTCCTATAATGGAAGATGTAGATAACAGTCAAATAGCTGTAGGCGACCAAGCTACAGCCAAAAAGACAAGCATAAATCTGTTTTTAATATTAGCAATTTCTCTTTCCATTCCATTATCAGTAAGCTTTGTTTTTAACATAATATTATTAAAGAAATTAAAAAAAGAGCGTAAATCACGTAACAACTAAACTTCAACATAAATAATATAATGAGAGAAAATAATGCAGATAAAAATAAGTTTAAGAAATTATTTCAATACTCTTTAAAAGAAATTGGAAAAAGCTATAAGAAGATAGAGAAAAAGATCAAAGATGCCCCAAACGAAAAAATTATTATATATTTAGGCATAAATAGATTCATGAGTCACTCTAAAGCAATAATTTTATTATTAAACAATTCACATAATACAGAAGCCCTCATCATCCTAAGAGTTCTTATAGAATTAGTTGTAAATCTTAGATGGGTCTTAGAAGACAAAACAAAAAAGAATTTAAAATCTTTTTTAGAAAATGTTGATTACGAATTCGACGAAGAGGGCATTCCAAAAATGGGTGGACACTGGACCGAAACAAATTTATTGGAAAGAATGAAAGAAATCGGTTTTGACGAATTTTATTATAAGCTTGTAATAAAAAAACTACATGACGAAATTCACGCCAATCCAAAAACAATTGTAAGGTCATACGGAAATAGCTTAAGCTCTTTTCGCGCCGAAAGCATATATCCAATTTGCTGTCAAATGGCAGGTCATATAATCAAAGTCGCAAATGAAATATTTGAAGAAAAACCATTCATTGATCATAATGAAATTTTTAGCAAAATAAGAGTAAACCCATTTCACCTACAAAAGATCAAAGATAAAGAGAAAAACCCTCAAAGCAAAAAATATACTTAAGTTAAATAGATTTAAGTTATTGTAAATAAATATATTAATACCATATAAGTAAAGTGAAAAGCTGGTCTAAATTTAGAAAACTATTTTTACTGTGCATTAATAATTGCGAAATTTCTATCTCTTTTTACTTTCTTTCCTTTTTAACATATCGTTATGTGCGTCTAAAACAAACCTTGCTACTGTCATTATATATTGACCTCTAAGATTAAGTTTCATATACTTACTATCAACATCTCTCATTCCTTTGAATTTTGCTATTGTTAATCTATCAAAGAGAGAATTAACTTTCGGATTCTCAAATGTCTTTATTCGAAAATTATGCGCAAAATTATTCCGAATATCTTTAATAATTTGGAGATCGTTCTTTTTATTTATATCAATAAGGCCAAAGGCATACGCTGCTTTAATTCTTTGTGAAAATGTTTTGTACGGACCAAAACTTTCAAACAGCTCGTCAATTTTAGGGTCATCAACCATAAAAGATGTTAAGTATTTACCAAGATAATCTTCTGCATAGCTGGCAGCGAGAATAGCTGCCCCCCTGTCAGTTTCTTCAATAAATGCATCCGCAAGTCTTTGATAATCCATAATTGATATATCGTCAAATTTTCTTTTTTTTGATTTTGCCATAAATAAAGCCTCCTGTATTTATATACTAATATTGGCATTAAAAACAGTCATGTCAATGGGGATGGGGAGGGTTCTACTAAAAAACTAAATTTTTTCCTTTGTGTTCTTTGTGGCTTTGTGTGAGAATATTTTGGGCTGGGGGGTCCGGTTTTAAACAACAAAAATTTTTCTTTTCTCTGTGTGTTTGTTTTAACTCTGTGTTCTCTGTTGTGAATTTTAGTTTACGACAAATTTTTTGCCAAATACGCAAGAAATGGTTTTATCAATCGCAGGAATAGAATAGGAGAAGGAACGTTTTCCAATATCAGATTGAAAATTTTAGAATAATAAAACATTGGATATATATGTTTCTTAACCAAATCTTGATATATCTTAAGAGTCTTACCCTCCCTTAAACATAAATTAATAGCCTTGGAAGCCAGATTAGCAGACTGTACCGCGTTGTAAATTCCTCCTCCGCTTGCCGGATTTACCAGAGAAGCAGCATCCCCTATTAAAAGTGTATTCCTCCATACCAATAATTCCGGAGAAGTAAATAAAGGATAAGTCCATTTATAAACATTTAGCGGTTCAGGAAATTCATAATCTTCTAAAATCTTAGATAATATAATTTCCCCATCTTTAAAATCACCTGGCAAAGTCCCAAAACCAACATTTGTTTTATCTCCCTTTGGAAAAATCCAGGCATAGCCACCTTCCGTATAAGAAAAATCAAAAACAAATTTTTTTTCAAAAGAGATAGGAATATCGGCGCAAATCGTTTTGATCATGTTTTTAAACTTTCTATACCTGCCAAATCTTCTCACCACACTACTCACACCCTCGGCACCTACTACTATTTTACCCCTGAATTTATTCGACGCCGAGTAAACTATTCCTTCTTCGACCTTAAGAACTTTGCATTCCTCTATAAATTCTACACCACTCTCTATAGCTTTTCTTAATAAAAAATCATCGAATTTCTTCCTGTCCACCACATACGAAATCGGCACATCTAATAATACATCACAGGAATTCCTATTTTTCCGAAAAGAGAAACCTGAAATTTTATCTTCAGCTACATCTTCCAGCGAAAAAGGAAAAAAATCACCCAGGGAAATCTGAAAAGCGCCTGCACAGGGTTTGGCTCTCGGAAATTTAGCTTTATCAAGAAGTAAAACATCAAATCCCTCTCTTGACAGGAAATACGCAAGCGAAGACCCGGCAGGTCCCGCTCCGCAAATAATAACATCTTTTATATTCATTCAAAAAACTCCAATTTCATAATAATATCAAATTCCCGTGAAAGAATAAAAACAAAGAGAATATATGTCAAGACCGAAAAAATGCTATCGGCTTACGGCTTACTGCTAACAGCTTAAAAATAAAAAAAATTGTTAGGAGGTTGAGAAGTTAGAAAGTTAAAACAATAAAATCTCTGCGACCTCTATTGTTCAACAAAGTTTTGGGTTTCGTGTTTCGAGTTTCGGGTTAAAAAAAACAAAAAAGTAAGTTACGGGTGGGGCTTTGTGTCTTAGTGCCTTCGTGGCAAAAAGGTACAAAAAAATTTTTTGTATTGACATTATAGCAAAAATCTCTTATATAGTATATGAAACAATTAAAAAAGGAGGTGTATTTATGGATTATGGTGATTATCCCGTAGGGCCAGCAGCAGGAATGGCTACAGGTATAATAATAATTTATTTAATAATCGGACTCTTGATGCTCATCTCGATGTGGAAAATTTACACCAAAGCAGGAAAACCCGGCTGGGCAGCAATAATACCCATCTACAACTTAATAGTCTTACTGGAAATAGTAGATAAACCTTTATGGTGGATAATACTTATGTTGATTCCATTTGTTAACATCGTAATATCTATCATAGTAACAGTTGAGCTGGCGAAAAAATTCGGCCAGAGTGTCGGTTTCGCAATCGGAATGATAATCATACCGATAATATTCTATCCGATACTTGCATTCGGGGGCGCCAAATATAAAGGATAACATAATTCCACTTTAGATTCATTCGAATCTACAAAAACCACAAAAACATCCCGTTTTTGTGGTTTTTTTATATCCTCTAAACTTGACAGTATAAGTGAAATAATCAATAATAATTATCATGTATTTAATCAGGAGGAAATTTATAAAATCAATCCATTTTAAGTCAGTGGAAGTTTCCTTAGTTAAAATAAGCATTACACCTTTGTCTATCTTCCCATTATCTCTTGACTTTCCGGCAAATTTTGTTTATAGTTTAACATAATAATATCAGAAGGAATAAAGATGGTTAAACAGGAAATTATAAAGATTTTACAAGAACTGAAGGACGAAATAAAACAAAGGTATAAAGCAGAAATCAAAGGAATTTTTGGCTCTTATGTGAGAGGGGAACAAAAAGAGAATAGTGACGTCGATATTCTTGTAGAATTTTTCGAGGGAGCAACTCTCTTTGATTTTGTTGGACTAGCAGATTATGTAGAGAGTGAACTCAACTTAAAAGTAGATATTGTCCCAGTCGATACAATCAGAGAAGAAATTAAAAACACCGTTTTAAAGGAAGCTATTTACTTATGATTAAGAAGATATTAAATGATTTAGAAGCAAAAATATAAATTATTCGTACTCTTCGTATCATTTATTATTCCTATTCTTGACTGTTTAGGTAAAATAATTATAATAATTTTATGAATGCAATGATTAGTATAATTATAAGAGAAAAAGATTTAAAAAATAGTTAGACTATGATTAGAACAGCACGAAATTATTTTTTCTGGTTTGGTGGACTAACATGCATGATTTTTTTAGCATATTGCATTGCCACAATGTTTATCGTTTTTTCTCTAGGCCCGCCGCCTTCAACAATCGAGGGATATTATATAATGCTTAATGAGAGTCGATTAAATGGACTCTTACGACTTGATATATTAACAGTATTTGTAATGCCATTATATTATCTGCTTTTTTACAGTATATATCTGGCAATAAAAAAGGAGAAGCAGGAATTGGATTTGTTTTCGTTGATTATGGTTTATTCTGGATTGACTTTGTTTCTTTCGGCAACATCAATATTTTCATATTTAAGTTTGAGTGATAAATATATATTAGCTATCAGTGAAATTGAGAAAAGTCGAATCATAGCAGCAGGAGAAGCGGTACTATCAAAGGATATGTGGCATGGAACAAGTGCCTTTATCGGAGGTATATTATTACAAACAGGCGGAGTTCTTTTTTCGATTTCAATGATAAGGGGTAAAGTTTTTAATAAAATAACCGGATATATAGGTGTTCTGATTTTTGGGCTGGACTTAATACATATATTAATTGTATTTATATTGCCAAAACTCAGTACTATAATAATGGTTATAGCAGGTACTTTTTATTTATTATGGTTTCCATTAGTTGGATTTCGATTATTTAAATTAAGTAAAACTGAGAGTTAATAATATAATTATGAAATCATTTAAAAACTTTTTTATAGTTTTTATTTTATTGATATTTAGTTGCGCATCTACTAATTCCGATGAACCGGATTATTTTCTAAAAGTTTCGGGTAATAGACCATACGGTATTGCATTTGACAATAAGGGCTTACTGTATATGATAACCGCTCCCCCAACAGGTAATGGAACACTATCGAAAGTTACACCGGATGGCAAAATTACTGATATAACCGTTCTTGAAGGAAGTTTTATGGGTCCTGGAATTTATATCGCCGATAACAACGGTATATTTATAACAGTAGGAAATAAACTTCTGAAAGTCTCTCCGGACGGTAACACCGAGACAATTGCAGACGGATTTTCATTATGTTTCGATGTGAAGATGGATAGCAACGGAAATATTTATGTTGCAGATGATTTAAAAGGTGTCATTTATAAAATTGCTCCGGAAGGCAAAAAGAATATTTTTTTCAAAAGCGATACTACCGGTCCGTTTGTTCTTACGAGTATAGTCATCGACAACAATAATGAGAATTTGTATGCAAGAGAAGGAAATAGAATAATAAAATTCAAAATAGACTCCAATAGTACTTCTGAAAAACCTGAGGTACTTATCGATAATACCAAAATGTTTTATTTGTGCAGGGACAATAACAACAATATATATGCAAGCACAATCGATAACGTAATAAAAATCGATACCGGCGGGAACATTAAATATCTCTCCGGAAAACCGCTGAAGACTTCAATCGGTGTAGCTGTCGGAGGCAAAGGATTCGACGAGAAAAGCCTGTATGTTTCCGTCGAGGATGGAATAATAAAATTGCCTATTATAAAGTAATGTTAATTACCGCCAACACGGTATATTAAGAAATCAGCTTTCTGATAAAAAAAATAAAAAAACTTTGTGTCCTCCGTGGCAATTACCGTAGATTCTTCGAATCTAAGTTGAGTCGTCAAATAGTTGTGTGGTTGAGTAGGGAAAAACAAAAAATCCATTCGTGCTATTTGTGCAATTTGTTGTTCCTCTTTTTTTTTGTGAGGGGTAGGGTATAAACAATAAAAACTCTTTGTTGTTTTTCGGTGCTCTCTGTGGTTAAACTCAGCTCTCAGGTTACTGCCCACGGCTTACGGCAAAAATAAAACAAAAATAACAGTGATTATCCGTGTAAATCCGTGGCTAATTAGGAGCTGTGGGGTGGGGTTAAACAAAAAATAAATGGGTCTGTGTGGTGGGCTCTGTGCTCTCTGTGTGTTCTTGTTCCTCTGTGTCCTCTGTGGCTCAACAAAGTTTCGGGTTTTGAGTTTAGGGTAAAAACAAAAAGAATCGGGGTGCGTTGGGGCTTTGTGTGCTTAGTGTCTTTGTGTGAGAATAATTTGGGTTTGTGGGGAGGGGTTTTAAACAACAAAAAATGTTTTTTTCTCTGTGCTCTCTGTGAATAACTGCGTCATGAGTCGTGTGTCGTGAGCCATGAGTCAAAAAACAATAATGAAAATCAGTGTTTATCCGTGTGAATCCGTGGCTAATTCAGGGTTATGGGTTGAGTTCTTATTACAAAAAATTTAGTGTATTTCGTTTGTTTCGTGGTTAAATAAATTGTTTTCTCTTTGTGCCTTAGTGTCTTCGTGGCTAATCTACTTTTCTTTGGAAATCAATTTCGAAAATTCCTCTTCCCCAATAACTTTCACACCCAATTTCTTTGCATCCTCGAATTTCGAACCCGGGTTCTCCCCCACTACCACATAATCGGTATTTTTAGAAACCGAATTTACCGCCCTTGCTCCTAACCGTTCAACTAAATCCTGCGCTTCTCGCCTGGTATACTTCTCTAACTCTCCTGTAAAAACGAAGCTTTTCCCCGCCAAGGGAAGTTCTCCTTTCCTCTTTGTCTTACCTTCCATCGTAACTCCGGCTTTACGGAGCCTCTCTATAACGGCAAGATTCTTCTTGTTTTTAAAAAATGACACGACCGAAGTTGCTGTATTATCACCGATTCCCTTTATTTGAAGTAATGCTTCGCATGTTGCGTCTTTCAACTTATCTATTGAAGAAAATTCTCTTGCAATTAACTTCGCGTTATAGGTTCCCACAAAGGGAATACCTAAAGAAAATACTAAACGGTCAAATAATCTTTTTTTACTATCTTCGATACCTTTTAATAGATTTTCTGCAGATTTTTCTCCCATACGCTCCAGTTCTTCGATTTCTCCCTGTTCCAGATAATAAAGATCGGCATAATTGGAAACTAAATCTTTTTCTACTAATTGGTCGACAAGAACTTCTCCGAGACCATCAATATCCATCCCGTCCCTGCAACCATAATGTAAAATACTCTTCTTAACCTGAGAAGGACACCCGACATTTATACATCTATAGTAAACCTCTCCTTCAGGTTGAACGAGAGTCTCGCCGCAAACCGGACATTTATCCGGAAATTTAAACTTCTTTTCGCTTCCGTCTCTTGCGTCTTTATCCACTCCCACGACATGAGGAATTATATCTCCGCCTTTCTCAATAAAAACCTTATCGCCCACGCGAATATCTTTCCGCTCGATTTCATCCTTGTTAAAAAGAGACGCCCTCGAAACGGTTGTACCAGCCACAAAGACCGGCTCAAGCATAGCAATCGGAGTAGCAATACCGGTTCTTCCTATAGATACTTCTATTTCGTTCAGACGGGTAACTTTTCTTTCCGCAGGGAATTTATATGCCACTGCCCATCTCGGAGATTTCGACGTCGAGCCTAAAATTTCTCTAAATTGAAGATTGTTAACCTTAAAAACAAGACCATCTGTTTGATAAGGAAGCTTAAATCTTTTTGTACTCCATTCCTTTATTAAATCCTTCGAAAGTTCAATACTGCCGCGAATCTCACGAACAGAACTAACCTTAAAACCAATTTTTTCTAATATATCAAGCGCTTCTCTGTGTGTTTTGATATCTCCTGGTAAAGTACCGTACGAATGAATGTAAATATCAAGATTCCTTTCCGCCACGATTCTTGGGTCAAGATTCTTTAATGTACCTGCTGCGGCATTTCTGGGATTTGCGAATAGCTGCTCTTCTTTCTCCTCTTTTTCTTTATTTAACTTTAAGAAAGAAGAATTAGGCATGAAAACTTCCCCTCTGACCTCGAGTCGTGAATATTTTTGTCCGTTGTTCAGCAATTCGAGCGGTAAGCTCTTTATGGTTCTTAAATTCTGAGTTATATCGTCACCTACAACTCCGTCACCTCTTGTAGAACCACGAATAAATTTACCATTTTCGTATTCAAGAGAAACAGCTACTCCGTCAATTTTCTGCTCTACAACCCACTCGACTGAATCAACCTTATTTTCAAGATTTCTTAAAACTCTCTCTTCAAATTCTTCCAATTCTTTTTCGTTGTACGTATTATCCAGTGACAACATGGGAGGTTCATGCGAAACATGAGAAAAACCTTCCAATGGAGTCCCACCCACTCTCATGGTCGGAGAATTAGGATCCTTCATTTCGGGATATTTTTCTTCGATATCCTTTAATTTACTTAACAATGAATCGAATTCGAAATCTGATATCTCAGGCTGATTTAAGACATAATACTTATAATTATGATACCGGATATCCTTTCGAAGTTGCTCTACTTCTTTTTTTATTTTATCAGGGACATTCATTTAATTTGATATCCCAAGGAAATAAAATATCAAAATTTAAAAAGCAAAATGAATAAAAAAACACAGAGCCCTTCCCTCTACACCCCAGTTTTCTTTAACACAGAGCACACAGAGTTTTTATTTTCTTTTTCTCTCTGTGCTCTCGGTGTTTTTTTCTTTTTTAACATAATTATTTCTCTGTGTTCTCTGTAGTTAATCTTTTTCTTAAATCCATTTTCCATTTTAATATTTAATTTTTACATTCTAAAGGTTCAAAAGTGGCAGATACTGCTTTTAGCAAAAAAGCCATTTCCCACTTTAGTACTCTAAAATCCCCGAAACCTAGTCCATTTGTTTTCTTAAAAAAGTAGGCACGTCAAGATCATCTACAATCTTCTTATCTCTTATAAATGCTGGACTATCAAATATCTCCAGATTTTCCTTTAATTTATTCAATTCGCTTATTCCATCGAAGTCTCTTGCGGTTGTGATTCCTCTAAAATCGATTTTATCGATCTCATCCTTCTCCGGCTCTCCTATACCTGTAGCAATCAATGTGATTTCCGCCTCAGTTCGGTTCTCTTCAAAAACAACCCCCATAAATATGTCGCTATCCTCGTCATCCGTTGCACCGACGGCTTCCCTTATAACCTCCATAGCCTCTTTCATTTCTTTCAAAGTGAAATCTTCCTTATCGACAGTAAAATTAACGAGAGCCGCTTTTGACTGAGATATATCCGTATCCTCAAGCAGAGGTGAATTGATAGCTCCCTGAGCAGCCTCCAGAGCCTTATTCTCTCCCGATGCTCTTCCCATACCCATCAGAGCTTTACCTCTCTTGGACATTACAGTCTTAACATCCGCAAAATCCAGACTCCAATAAGCATCTTTAAGCAGGAGTCCGCTGATACTTCTAACTGCCTTCATCAAAACATCCATTGAAACTTCACTCAAAGCTTTCGCGAGAGACATATTTCCCATACTCATCAATCTATCATTTGGTACGACAAGCAGCGTATCAACAACCGGGGAAAGAGCCTTTATACCCCTTTTAGCCTTTTTTATGCGACTTGACTCATAATAGAAGGGTGTGGTAACAACCCCAACAGTCAGAACGCCTTTTTCCTTGGCAAGAGAAGCAATAACAGGAGCGGCACCGGTACCTGTTCCGCCTCCCATTCCGGCGGTAATAAATAACATATCGATATCCTCGGTCAGAACCTTCAAATCTTCAACACTTTCTTCCGCCGCTTTTCTTCCGAGTTCCGGATCTCCTCCTGTACCTCTGCCCCTTGTTAATTCTTTGCCAATTTGAATCTTATCGCTGGTTGGAACTAAATTAATATCCTGCACATCGGTATTTACCGCCCAGAAATCGACACCCGACATACCCGATTCTACCATCGTGGTTACGGCATTTCCGCCACACCCTCCTACCCCGACAACTCTAATCTTAGCCGGACTATTAGTTTTACCTTTCGATTTAAACATTAAGCCTCCTTTTTAAAAAAACTCTTCAAACCACTGATTCATTCTTTTTAAAACGGAATCAAACATACTCTTTCCATGGATTTTTCTCAGACTTTCACCTGAACTTTCCGCCCCATATTTTATAAGTCCAACCGATGTGGCAAATGACGGGTCGGAAACCGCGTCACGTAAGCCCACTACATCTTCGGAAGGGACACCTACTCTAACAGGCAAACCGAATATGTCCTCTGCTAACTCTGTAATCCCTTCCAGTTTAGCTGTACCGCCGGTCAGTACCACACCTGCAGAAAGCATTTCGTACAAAGGATCCCCACTGAGCTCTCTGTGAGCCAACGTCAATATTTCTTCCACTCGAGGTCTTACAATTTGCTGCAATAAATCAAGCGTTACCTGTTTATCTCTTGAGCCTGATATACCTTTCACCGAAATCATTTCTTTTCTCTTATCTTCGGGAAGCTCCTTGACTGTCCCGAATTCTATTTTTACTCTTTCTCCTTCAGTATAAGAACATCGGAGTCCTATTCCTATGTCATTCGTAAGATTTTCTCCACCTAAACCAATCACAGATGTTTTTCTTAAACTACCGTTGTAAAAAACCGCTATATCGGTAGTACCTCCTCCTATATCCATCAGAACAGCCCCGGCTTCTTTTTCCTCACCGGATAAAACAGCGTATGAAGATGCAAGCGGCTGAAGCACAATATCGTTAACTTCATAACCAGCTTTATTAACACATTTGCAAATATTCTTAGCGGATGTAACAGCTCCGGTTACAATCACAACACTCGCTTCCAATCTCTGGGCAAACATCCCTACAGGATCGTCAATGCCACCCTGACCATCTAACATATAATCCGTAGGTATAATATGAATCACTTCCCTGTCTACCGGCAGAGCCATTGATTTAGCACCTTCTAAGACTCTTTGTACATCTTCCCGGGTAATCTCATTATCCGGTCCCGTAACCGCCACGACTCCTTTTCCCTGAATATTTCGTATGTGATCCCCCGCAATTCCCGTAAATACACCGCCGGCTTCCTTTCCGGCCATCATCTCCGCTTCCCTCATCGCCTTAAGTATGGATTGAACAGTCTTATCTATGTTTATAACAATTCCTTTGCGCAAACCCTCAGAAGGATATTTGCCCACACCTATAATATTAACCTTTCCTTCTTCAACTTCGGCAATAACAGAAGCAATTTTTGTTGTACCAAGATCTAACCCTACTACAACTTCATTTTCTTCTCCCAATGCTTACCTCCTTAAAACCACCATGTTTTTAAACCTGAAGTCTATTTTCCCGCTAAACTCACTTATGTTATCCCCCAGTATACGTTTAAGTATTTCGTACTTTCTTTCGAATTTATCGTTTCCCCATATAACCTCAAAATTCGAACATTTTGTTATAACATCTCCACGATTGATCCGCATTTTATCAATATTAAGCGCAGTCAGAATCTCGAGAATTCTGAGTGCTTGTGCTATTTCTTCACCGGAAACTCCTTTGCCTAATACAACTATCGGCAGAGAGTCGGCTCTGTCGTCGCTAAAAATAAAACCTTCTTCATCGATAACCTTATCCTTAGCCCCGGCAATTCTGACCACGGGTACTCTTGGAGTAACAACAATCTTAAGCCTGCTTAAAATATTTCTTCTTAAATCAACTACCTCTACCCATGTAAGAGATTCAATCGAGTCTCTTAAAGACCTTAAATCGCCTATCCCTGTTTTCTTAACTATATTTCCGATTTCGTTCTTTTTATTCTCCGTAACTTCCCTCTCATAACTTATATGAGCTTTTTCAATGGGAAGAGAAATAACAAGTATTCTATATAAAAAACACATAATCACCAATATCAATAAATATCGTACTCTAAATATCGACTTCTTTTTCTTTGCCAATTATTTTTACCTCCAATTCCAAAGCAATCCCTAATTTTCTTTCGACCTCATCCCTAACGACTTTTATCAATTCAATAAAATCCCTGGATGTAGCGCCCGGGTGGGTGAGAAAATAATTACAATGTTTCTCGGAAACTCTCGCCCCTCCGATTTTCATTCCCTTGCATCCCGATTTTTCAATCAATTTTCCGGCAGCAAGACCTTCCGGATTCTTGAAAACCGAACCGCAGGTTCCCGACTCTTTAGAAGAAAGAGGCTGCCTTTCTTTCCTGAGCGTATTTATTTCCTTTATTTTATTTTCAATTTCCCTTTTTTCTCTTTCGGTCAAGGAAAATTCCACCTCTATAACAATTTCATCCGAAAAACTGGATTGTCTGTAATCGAATCGTATATCGGTAAGCTTGACTTCCTCGCCATCTCTTAAAACCTTAACTGATTTTATATAATTACCTATCTCACAACCGAAAGCGCCCGCATTCATTACAGAAGCGCCTCCAACACTTCCGGGGATACCCGACAGCGACTCAAAACCCGAAAGAGAAGATTCTTTCGCAACATTTATTGCCTCGGACAAACCGGCTCCAGCCTGCGCAGTCAACTTATTATTATATACGTCAAGTTTTCTCATATTTTCCGTACATATAATAATCCCGGAAAAACCTTCATCCGAAAAAAGTATATTTGAGCCCTTACCCATTACGAAACTCGTAAGCCCTTCTTCCCTAGCAAAAGAAACTGCTTCAGAAATATCATCGGCATCGGCCGACATAAGGAAATATCTTGCTTTCCCTCCAAGATGAAGCGAAGTGTGAGCGGAAAGAGGCTCATCAAATAACATCTTACCTTTTACTTCTAATTCCATCAAGTATATCCTTTGCAATTTTATAAATATCCCCCGCGCCAAGTAGAATCACCATATCCCCTTTTGAAAGCTGCGGAATTAAAAATTTCGGTATTTCTTCTTTATTTTCGATATATTCAACATCTTTGTGACCAAAATTCCTGCACTGCTCTTTAATGATTTCTCCTGTAACTCCGGGTATTGGTTCTTCCCTCGCCGCATAAATATCAGTAATAATAACTTTATCAGCCTGGAAAAAGGCTTTCCCAAATTCTTTTTTGAGTAATATGGTTCTTGAAAATAAATGCGGTTGGAATACCGCCAATATTCTTCCATCCCAACCTGCCCTCGCTCCGGAAAGAGTAGCCTCGATCTCTCTCGGATGATGAGCATAATCGTCTATAACAAGAATACCTTTTTCAAACCCTCGTTTTTCAAATCTTCTGGCAATGCCCGTACATTTGCTTATCCCCTTTTTAATACTCTCCGAATCAACCCCTAGCTCTAAAGCAACAGAACAGGCAGCTATAGCATTAATTACGTTATGCCTACCCGGAAGATTGACCTGAATATTTTTTATACTATTTCCGTTTGAAACAAGATCGAAACTATGGGAAAAACCTTCTCTTTTGATATTCATCCCTTTCACATCTGCATTTGGAGAAATCCCAAAAGTTATTACTTTTCTCTCGATTTCCGTAAGAATAGAAATAGAAACAGGATCATCCATAGAAAGATGGACAGCCCCATAAAATGGAACCGAATTTGCAAATTTCTTAAATGTATCTTTTATATCATCAAGGTCTTTATAAACATCAAGGTGCTCGAGATCTATATTAGTGATAACTGCAACTGTGGGAAATAATTTTAGAAAAGAACGATCACTTTCATCTGCTTCCGCAACAAGGTACTCGCTTTCGCCCAACCTCGCATTATTTCCGGTGCTTCTGAGTATCCCGCCGACAATTATAGTGGGATCAAGTTCTTTCTCTCTTAAAATAGAAGCTACGAGAGAAGTCGTTGTAGACTTACCGTGAGTTCCTGCAACGGCTATAGAAAACTTGATTCTCATTAATTCAGCCAGCATCTCAGCCCTTCTGCTTATTGGGATATTAGTTTTCTTAGCCTGCTGCAGTTCTACGTTGTCTTTGGATAAAGCTGAAGTATAAACCACAACATCCGCATCATCAATATTATCTTTATTATGCGGTATGGAAATCTTTATCCCTAATTTTTGAAGCCTTTTGATATTTTCCGATTCTTTGATATCACTGCCGGTTACTTCGAAACCCATATTCCAGAGTAGTTCGGCAATACCACTCATACCGATACCGCCTATGCCAATGAAATGTACTTTTTTAAACCTTCCGAACATACTCTAAAATCCTTTCGACTACTTTCTCTGTCGAAGTACTTTCGTTAACGCTTATTTTTTCTCCGTAAAGCGTTTCAATTAATTCCGGAAAATTTTTCACTTCTACTTCTTTTTCTCTTTTTATTATTATATTGTTTCTGATAAACGCAAGTCTTTTTGCGTTAAAAAATTGATGATCTCTAAAAGCATACGGGTAAGGAATCAATACAGCCGGAATACCTGTATTTTCAATCTCTGCAGTAGCCGATGCCCCTGCTCGCGAAATAATTACATCACCCAGGGCATAAGCGAGCTCCATTCTATCTATAAAGGAAAATTGCCTGACCCATTCATGGTCAGAGACTATTTTAAAATCTCCCCTCTGAATAATGAATTGCCAATCTTTTTTCATCAGGGGAATCAATTTCTCTGAAAGCTCGGCAAGAAACTTTGCTCCACGGCTACCTCCGATTACCAATAATGTTTTCTTACCGGGCATCAGAGAAAAATAATTGACAGCTTCTCCATATTTTCCTCGCGTAAGCTCATCTCTTACTGGAATACCAGTCACAACTTTTTTCCTTCCCCTAAGAGATGGAAAATCTTCCTCATAGGGCAAAAATACTTCCTTCGAAAATCGGGAAAGAAAATTAACAGCCTTCCCGGGTTTTGAGTCAAGAACAAGTGTAAAAACCGGCACTCCTAAAATAACTGCTGCCATACTAACAGGTAAAGAAGCAAAAGCTCCTGTATGAAAGACCGCGCAAACTTTTTTCCTGATAATCAACCATATCGAGAAAAAAAATCCGGGAATAAATCGGAAAACGAAAATAATTTTCCCTAGTAAATTCTTATTTACCCAACCTACTGTCGGCAATAAATACATGTTTTTCATATCAACAAAGTCTCTCTCAAGTCCCGAACCGCTTCCTATATAAATCACGCTGTACCCTTTTCCCTCTATTTTGCGAGCGACTGCGAGAGCCGGATAGATGTGTCCTCCCGTCCCTCCCCCTGATACGATTATTGTTTTTTTCGATTGAGACAATAATACCTCCTGCCATATAGGCCATGATTAAAGCAGTACCCCCACTGGATATAAAAGGCAAAGGTATGCCTGTAACCGGTACAATCCCCAGGGATACGTAAATATGCAACAGAGCGTATACTCCTATAAATAGAACCAGACCTAATCCTAACAAAGAAGAATATTCATTAGAAGCTCTTAGACTTGATTTTATTGCACTTATGAAATAAATAACAAACAATCCGACAATAAAAAGACATCCGGTAAACCCTAATTCTTCACCTATTATTGAAAAGATAAAATCCGAATCCGGCAAAGGGATATAAAAGAACTTCTCGATTCCGCTACCCAAACCCAATCCCGAAAAGCCACCATGAGAAATAGCCTGAACAGTGGCGTTTAAAGAGTCACTATTAATGTGGTTGTTTATCCTGCTAACAGCATACCCCTCCCGTGTTATAAAAATCACACCGACAAGAAGCATTATTGCAAAGAAAGCTGCAACTTTACCATCATTAGTACTATTCAAAAATAACATTACCGTACCAATAATTAAAGTAAGAAAAGCCATTGAAATATCCGGCTGAATAATAATCAATCCCATAATAACGGAAATAACAAAGATTGAAATACCAAAATCTCTCTTTTTCGCAAAGAAAATGACCAGAGCGAACTGGGCAAAAATAGACGGCTGAAAAGAGAATCTCATATTAAAAATCTTTATCGCCAACCATCTTCGCGCACCATTGATTTCGATACCATAAAAATATGTTAATACAAGCAGGAAACCCGCTAATATAATAAAAAACAAATTAAACTCTTCCCAGAATTTCACCTTTATTTTAGAAGTAAGAAAAAACAAACCCACGCCAAAAACAAATAAAATTAACTGTTTAACAAAAGAGGTCGGCACCACACTTTTGTAAACAGAAATACCGGAACTTGCCGAAAAAACCATAATAAGTCCGAAAGCGCCAAGCAACAAAGGAATAACCTCTACTAATCCTATTTTTATTCCCCTCGGCTTAACCATAAATTTCCCTCACTAATTTCTTAAAAACATCCCCCCTTTCTCTGAAGTCTCTGTACCAGTCAAAACTCGAGCCTCCCGGAGAAAGAATTATTCTGTCACACTTTGTACTTATAGCTTTCCCTACAGCATCCTCCATAGAAGAAGCAAGTACCCAATCCATGAATCCTATATTTTTTAAATTATCGGAAATCAACTTACTCGATTCTCCAATAAGAACGGCAGACTTGGCGAATTTTTTCACAGCATTAACTATAGGACTAATGTCCGCAACTTTCATTCTGCCGCCGATAATAACACAGCAGTCAGGAAAACATTCAAGAGATTTCAAAAAAGCAATAGGATTTGTACACATAGAATTATTAATAATCCACATGTTATCGTTCTTAAAAACCGTTTCCATTCTGTGCTCGACTCCGGGAAATGAACGAATTCTCTCCCGGACAGACTCCCAGTCTAGACCTATAATATTGGCGATAAGAGCGGCAATCATTCCATCTTCTATAAATGCGTTTCCCGGCATAAATAAGTCATCTTTACTGAAGACTTCTTTATTTTTTCCATCTCGCACAAAAACGGAACCGTTAAAATAAATATCGCTTTTCTCCGTAAGAGAAAAATATAATCTCTTCGAAGACAGATTAAGAGCCGCAAGGGCAGGGTAGTCTTTGTTAAGTATTGAATAATCATTAGAATCCTGGTTTTTAAAAATATTTAATTTTGCGTTCAAATATTCTTTAAAATCTTCATGCCTGTCCAGATGATCAGGAGAGACATTGACTATTGCAGAAATCCATGGATGGAAATCTTTAATTCTCTCCAATTGATATGAAGAAACTTCTACAATAGTTACAGAATCTTCTTTGCTTTTCATGACGAGACTGCTCAAGGGCATCCCTGGATAAATATTCCCTCCAAGAAGGACCTTATCATCGAGTGATTTTTCCAGGATATGATGAGTCATTGCAGCAGTAGTGGTTTTACCATTAGTGCCAGTAATCGCAACAATCCTTCCTTTTATATACCTTGAGGCAAACTCGACTTCACCAATAACAGGAATCCCCTTTTCTCTGGCTTTTAAAAGTATAGGAATATTCAAGGATACACCGGGGGAAACAACCAACAAGTCCATTTCGAGCAATTTGTCAGTATGTTTTCCCGACTCACTGGCATACGGTATATCAGAACTATCCTGACTTAAATCACTTACAAAAGGAGCTTCCCCAAGGCTTTCAATCAATTTTGAAACTGCCTTTCCGCTTCGCCCATAACCAATAACACCAATCATTTGTACCCTCTACCTTATCTTAAGCGTGCTAAGTCCAAGCAAAGCAAACATAATACCCCAAATCCAGAATCGAATAACCACTTTTGATTCCTGCCAGCCAACAAGATGAAAATGGTGATGAATAGGAGCCATCTTGAAAATTCGTTTGCCTGTCAACTTAAACGAAGCAACCTGCAGAATAACGGACAATGTTTCTATTACAAAAACACCCCCTATCACCAATAACAAAAATTCATGTTTTAGGAGAATCGCGATTAACCCCAATATTCCGCCAATAGCAAGAGAACCTGTATCACCCATAAAAATTTCCGCCGGGTGCGAATTAAACCATAGAAAACCAATAGAGGAACCAACAAATGCGGCGCAGAAGACAGTTACCTCTCCGCTTCCCGGAATATAAAGCAGATTAAGATATTCTGCAAATTTTATGTTACCTGTAACATAAGCAATAATGGCAAATGCTATAGCTATAATACTTGAAAGCCCTATCGCAAGCCCGTCCATGCCATCCGTTATATTAACTGCATTAGTCGTTCCTATTATTACCAGAATAATAAAAGGTATATAAAAATAGCCAAGGTTAATAAAAACGTTTTTAAAAAAAGGCGCTATTGTCAACGTCTCATAACCACCCTTAAGAGGAAAAAGAACAAACATAACACCAATAAAAACGGCAGGTATAATTTGTATTATTATTTTAGTCAAAACATTAAAGCCATCTCCTCTTTTCCCCTTTATATAATCGTCAAATACCCCAAAAATACCCATCCATACAGTAATGCCAATTAAATATAGAATAAAAATATTCCTTATATCAGCCCAGAGCATAACAGAAACAAGCAAAGAAATTATGATTAATAATCCACCCATCGTTGGAGTTCCCGCCTTTTTTCCGTGCGTATCCTTTATCCACTTTGAAATAGATTCGGTAAGAGCTTTATTTTTAAGAAAGACAACAAATTTTCTCCCTAATATTAGTGAAATCAAAAGAGATGTAATTGCAGCATAAGCGGAACGAAACGTTATATAACGCAACAAATTAAAAATAATAAAATTTTCCCTTAGAGGCGAGAGTAAATAAAACAATTTTCCTCCTGTAATTGCTCAATCAGAGTTTCAAGTTTTAATGCTCGCGAAGATTTAAACAATACCGTATCACCTTTGTTAATTATTTCATGAAGTTTCTTAAGGGCCTTCTCTTTATTGGGAACCAAATAACCGCCTTCATATCCCTCAACAAAGCCCCTGGCTTCTTCACCAATTGCAATCAACTTATGAACCCTGAACTTAAGTTTTTTACCTATCTCTTTATGAATCGAAAAACTATTCTCCCCTAATTCCAACATCGGGCCGAGGACAACTATTTTTCTGCCCGGCATAAGAGAAAGAAAAGAAACAGCATTTAAAAGAGATTGTGGATTACTATTATAAGTGTCATCAACAATATTAAACATTTCTGTTCTTTTAATTTCCATCCTGTGAGAAGATTTTCCCACGGTCTTTAGACCCTCCTGAATATCTTCACGCGGAATCCCATAATGAAGCGCGACAGAAACAGCAAACATAGCACATCTCAACATTCCAAGTGTCGGTAATTTAATCCAAAAATTAATATCTGAAGTTGAAAAAACAGTACCATCGATTGATTCCTGCAATATTTTAAAGGCAAAATCGTTATCCTCCAGAAAACCTACTTTAATAATTTTGTCTTTTTTAACATCTCGAAGCAACGGATCATCTCCGTTAACAAACAAGGGCCCTTTAAGCCCGGCTACAATATCAGACTTTTCCTTTAAAACCCCTCTTTTATCCCCGAAAGCTTCCAGATGAGCTTCGCCGATACCCGTAATCACGCCAATATCAGGCTTCACAATTTCAGATAATCTCTTTATCTCACCAAATTGATTGGTTCCGAATTCAAGAACTGCAATTTTTTCATCTTTCAATCTAAATAAATTTAAAGGAACACCGACAAGATTATTATAATTTTTATAAGATACCAGGGTAGAATAATTTCTGTTAAAAATAGAACCCATAAAATCTTTTGTCGTGGTCTTTCCGTATGAGCCGGTAACCGCTATTGTGAAAACACCAGTTTTTTCTTTATAATATGAAGCCAAATCTCCTAAACTCTTAAGCGTATCGTCAACCAAAATAACTTCTTTATTTTTGACCTTCTTGGATACAACAGCAGGAAGACCCGATTTAAAAATAGCCTCACCCACAAAATTATGACCATCAAAATTCTCTCCCTTAAGAGAAAAAAATAGTTCTTTCTTCTTGATTGTCCTCGAATCTACAGATATTCCACTTGAAACCATGCGTCCTATACTTTTACCTCCCAGATACTTACCGTTTAACACTTCGAGAGTCTTTTTAAGCTCTATTTCTCTCATAGTTGTAAAACTCCTTTACGCATTTTTTATCCGAGAAAGGGATTCTTTTCCCTTTTATTTCCTGATAATCTTCGTGTCCCTTTCCTGCAATCAAAACAAAATCCCCTTTTCCCGCGATAGATAGGGCTTTAAAAATTGCTTCTTTTCTATCCGTTATCCTAATCGCCTTTTTATTTGAAATTCCTTCGAATATATTGTCGATTATGTCATCCGGCTCTTCATCTCTAGGATTATCAGAAGTAACAATAATCACATCCGAAAGCGCTGAGACCACAGCTCCCATTAATCCTCTTTTACCTTTATCTCTGTGTCCTCCCGCCCCAAAAACAGTTATTATTTTTGAGGGATTATATTCTTTAAGTGAAGAAATAACAGAGAATAAGGCATCGGGAGTGTGAGCATAATCAACAAAAACCGAAATACCTTCCGGAGATTCAACTCTTTCCAGTCTTCCGGGAGGAAGTTTCGATTCTGCTATACGCTCCTTAATCTCGGAATCACTCAGATTCTCCAGTATGCCGACAACCACTGCTGTAAGAACATTCGAAGCATTAAAATTCCCTATCAGGGGACTAAAAACTTCCAAACTTCTACCCATCCCATCAATTTTTAAATTTAAACCTTTTCCCGAATTCTGCAGTAAATTTCCTATAACATTGCCTCTTTTAAATCCGAAAGTCACGACTTTCGATTTTGCACAGGCAATAAAATACGGAGCCTCGGGGTCATCAGCGTTTATTAACGCTATTTTATTCTCTCCTAGGCCTTCGAAAAATTTCGCTTTAGCTTTACGATAATTTTCAAAATTCTTATGGTAATCTAAATGGTCTCTGGTAATATTCGTAAAAACTGCATAATCAAAATCCACATCTGAAACTCTATCCTGATCGAGACCTATGGAAGAGACTTCAAGAATAGCGGTATCCAATCCTCTTTCGCAGGCTCCGGCTATTTCTCTATGCAGTAAAATAGGTGAAGGAGTCGTGTTTATGGCTTTAATTTTACTGCTAACGCCAATATACTTTACCGTGCTAAAACAAACAGAATTCGGGAAAAGGGAAGAAAGGAGGTAAGAAGTGGTGGTTTTACCATTAGTACCTGTAACACCTATAACTCTTAACTTAGCGGATGGATTTCCATAATAATTAGAAGTAATTCTGGAAAAAGCCCTTCTGGTATTTGGAACAAGAATATACGGAATATCTTCAGATATTTCTTTTTCTATCAAAACAACACAAGCTCCATTATTCAGAGCTTCTTTATAAAAATCATGCCCATCAAAGGCTTCTCCTCTCTCTGCAGCGAAAAGATATCCTTTTCTAACCTCACGAGAATCATCAGCAATACCAGTAATCTCATCTACTGTATCTGTTCTTTTTGTTATTTCAACGCCTTCTAACAATTCATCAATTTTCATAATTTATAAAAACTTACTCCTATAACCCTTATGCGTTACAATTCTACTTGCAATTTTCCTGAAAGCAGGGCAGGCTGTTTCGGAAGCATAATAATAAGGGTACTCGACGTTGTCCACAAAAATTCCCAGAACATACTCCGGATCAGAATAAGGAAAAACTCCTATAAAAGAAGAAACATACTTGCCTTTAACATAGCTGCCATTCTCAATCTTCCATGCGGTCCCAGTTTTTCCTGCTACAGGAACAAATGAAAAAGAAGCAGAAATAGCAGTGCCTTCCTTTGTTACACTATTCAGAATACTAAGCAAAGTATCGCAAACTTCCGGACTTCCGATTCTCCTGATAACTTCTTTCTTGCTTCTTCTGATAATCCTGCCATTCTTTTCGATACTCTTCATCACCTTTGGTCTGAGTAAAATTCCATCATTTGCGACCGCCTGATATGCCATCAACATCTGCAATGGAGTCACAGAAACGCCCTGACCGAAAGAAACTGTAGCAAGTCTTATATCCCGCCCCCGTGGTAAATGCGGCAATTTTCCCGAATACTCCCCCGGCAAATCAATTCCGCTCTCGCAACCAATACCAAAGAGCCTTGCAGTATTATAAAATTCTTTCTTACCAATTTTTTCTCCAACCGCTATAAATGCAACATTCGAAGAATAAATCATGGCTTCTCTAAAAGTATATGCTGAATGAGGGTGCGGATCTCTAAACAACTTACCACCAAATTTAATAGTGGTAGAATCTACTAATGTATCGGAAATCGAAAAACCTTCTCTTACATAAGCAAAAGCTGGGATTAATTTAAAAATAGAACCAGGCTCAAACTCCCAGGAGGTACATGCATTAAGTCTCCATCCCCTGTTGGGATCGAATTCCGGAAAATTTACCATTGCAAGAACTTCTCCTGTCTTCACAGAGACGCAAATACCCATAACCTGAGTGGCACCTGTCCTCTCCTTTAAAATTGCCAATTCTTCGTTCATGATCGACTGTACATCAAGATCCATTGTAAGACGAATATCACAACCTTCGGAGGCGTCTTTATAATCGTTTTCAGATCGCTTAAGAAGGTTAATGCCTGAACGCCGAGGCACTTCCAGGAAGTACGCCCAACCGTCTTCACCCTTAAGAATCTCATTATATTGTTTTTCAACCCCTAATATGCCTTCTCTTCTCCAGTCAAGTGAGCCCAAAAGAGTCCTCCCCAAAAGACCCGAGGGATAAAACCTGAACCATTCTTTTACGGCATATACACCGGGAATATTTATTTCCTTTACTACCGAATCCGAAATCCCCCTGGCAATTCTTATAAATTCAGCATCATCCGAAAGAAGATTTAATAATCTCTCTTCGCTCCCCAACCGACAATTCGAGAGCCTCTTTGCAATACTGTTCGGATCTTTAATCAGGCTTTTCTTTGCATAAAGCGTAAACATTTTCAAATCCGTAGCAAGAATCCGGCCTTCCCTGTCAAAGATGTTTCCTCTTTTCGACTCAATAGGAAGTAAACGCAGCTGCTCTTCCTTCGTTTGCCTACTAATCTCATCAGTTCTGATAACCTGAAGATAAAAAAGCCTGCAAAAAACCAAAAACCAGAGGCTCACAAACAGAAGAATTAATATTCTTGTTTTTCCTCTAAAGAATTTATTTCTCATTAGTTTTACCTTAATTTTTAAAATCTTCTATTGTAAACATCTCGCCTCTTTTAGGATATCTCATATTCAGGATTTCTCTAGCTTTTCCTTCAATAACACCGGGACTAGCCTCTCTCCGCCACTTAGAACAAAGTATGGCGACGCTTCTCTCAAGATTCTGAACTTCTGTAGTCAAATTTGATATTTTTATATTGAGCGCATTGACCATATTTTTCTTCCAAACATGCAAGATAAAAGGCGAAATAAAAATCAAAATCACAAATAATATTTTCGCCGCTCTCATTTTTCAAAAACCCTCAAATGTGCGCTTCTACATCGTGGGTTCCGTCGGAATTCATCTTTGGTAGGCTTAAACGGCTTTTTAAAAAGAGGCTTTAGCCCTTCTTCTTTCGTTCTTCTGCAAACTAATTTCTCCTCATCTTTATGATAGGTTATAACCACCAACCTGCCCCCCACCTTCAAAACTTTTGATGCCGCAAAAATTCCTTGCTCAATATTCCGAAACTCGTCGTTAACAGCTATACGAAAAGCCTGAAAAACCCTGCCAAGATGCTTGTGGGCTTTGCTCCTCGGAACTGTTTTTCTTACAAGAAGCGCAAGCTCACCTGTAGTTTTGGGTTTTTCTTTTTTTATTTTTTTTGCAATCCTTCTCGATGCCTTCTCTCCACCGTAATAATAAAGAATATCCGCAATTTTTTCTTCATCCCATACTTCAATTATATCAGCCGCTTTTAAGCCTTCTTTCCCAAATCTCATATCAAGCGGCCCATCCTTTCTATAAGAAAATCCTCTCTTTGAATCGTGCAATTGATAGGAAGATAAACCAAAATCGAAAAGAACTCCTTCAACCTTACCGTCGAAAAAGTTCCCCATATCCTTATAATTGCCGCGTATCAACACAGACCGCTCACCGAATTCATATAATCTCTCACCCGCAATCTCAATTTGCCTGCTATCGAGATCAAAGGCGATTACAAAAGCATCTGAATTTTCAAGGATTGCGAGAGAATGGCCGCCACACCCAAGGGTGGCATCGACATATACGCCTTTTTTATTCCATATAAGACAATCAACCACTTTGTCTGCCATTACCGGAAGATGAACAGCGGTATTTCGCATTAGGCTCTCATTACATACCAAGCTTTGAATATAATTCATCTATATTGCTGCTCCCCTTGGAATATTTTTCGTAAACGGAAGGAGACCATAATTCAATTTTATCAATAGCGCCAAGAAAGAAAACCTCATCCTCGATTCTCGAATAATCACGAAGCTCTTTGGAAAGGATGATACGACCCTGGGAATCCATAGAAAGACGTTCCGCAGCGTAAGAAAAAGCCCTTATCGCCTCTCTTATACTTTTCTGAGAATATCTTTTATTTGAAAGCTCCCGAACAAATTCATTCCACCCCGAAAGAGGAAAAAGCAAAAGAGACGTCTCAAAACCCCTCGCTATATAAAAACTACCTTCGTCATCTTTAGATAAAACAGACCTGAACTTCGCAGGAACAAATACTCTCCCCTTATGGTCAACAGAGTGTATGTCATTTCCTATAAAATACATTCTTTCCTCCTTACCCTTAAAACCCATTCCCCACTTTTCACCACCACTACCCACAATTATAATCACATTATCCATTTTGTCAAGTGGTAAAAGTAATTTTTTTAAGAAAAAAACCTAATTTCTATTTTTCGCTAAGATATTCAAATGTAAGACATAAGGAACAGTAAGTTTGTAAAAAATTTATTTTTTTCTGAAGTTTGATCACCAAAAGCAGATCCAGGCAAAGAACTACAATGAGTACAAATTCCCCACCAAACTACAATATCCTATTAATCCCGCTTTTCGCTTTTTAGATATTGGCTTTTGGCTCTTTTAAAAATAAAAGCTAAAGGCAAAAGGCTAATAGCTAACAGCTTGACTATTTGTAATTTTTGCAATTTAGCGGCTTGCCGTTAAATTAGGGCTTGCGAAAGTCGAAAAAAACCTTAAAATTTAGCGTTATGCTTGTTTCTGATGAGGTTATAAATCAAATTAAAGAAAAAATAGAAATAACTCACCTCATTGGAGATTATCTTCCTTTGAAGAAAGCTGGAAAAAATTACGTTGCCAACTGTCCTTTTCACAAAGACGACACTCCTTCCTTTCATGTTTCTCCAGCATTAAATATATTTCACTGTTTTGGCTGCGGAAAAAGCGGAGACGTTATTTCATTCGTAATGGAGTTCGAGAAAGTACCTTTTACGGAAGCTGTTCGTATATTAGCCGAAAGAGCAGGTATAAAAATAGGGAAGTTTGAGGGAAAGAATGAAATCCTATATTCAATTCACGACTTTGCTGTAGATTTCTATCACAAGGAACTTTTAAAATCACCTGAAGTACTTAATTATTTAAAAAAAAGAGCTCTCTCTACTGCCACAATAGAAGAGTTCAAGATCGGTTTTGCGCCTTATGGAAGCAATTTCCTTCCAAACGCAAAAAAAGAATTTAAAATACAAGATTTAGTGAAAAGCGGTCTCGTGAAAAAAAGTAACGGTGGGATAAAAGATACATTTTTCTTGCGCCTTCTATTTCCCCTATTTTCTACTTCGGGGAGGGTTATAGGTTTTGGAGGAAGAAGATTAAGTAAAAAAGGACCAAAATATCTTAATTCACCCGATACACCAATACATAAAAAAGGTAAAAATCTTTATAGTTTGCATCATGCTAAAGAAGAAATAAGGAAAACAGAAAAAGTTTTACTTGTAGAAGGATATTTTGATTTTCTTTCTCTTTATCAGTCAGGAATAAAAAATGCTGTAGCCTGCCTTGGAACATCTCTTACAACGGATCAGGCGGAATTAATCTCAAGATACGCGAAAGAAGTAGTTCTTTTTTTTGATGAAGATAACGCGGGAAAAATAGCAACTCTTAGATCATTGGGAATGCTGCTCGGAGAGGGAATTAACGTGAAGATAGGTAAGGGAGGAGAAGCAAAAGACCCCGATGAAATAATCGTAAAAGAAGGAAAACAGGTATTCGAGCAGTTAATAAAAGAATCTGACGACTTCATGGATTGGATGCTTGATAGAATAAAAAATAAATACAAACTCGGTTCTCCTATAGAGCTTTCAAAAGCTGTCGACGAAATCAAGTCGATGCTTGAAGTAATCAGCGACTCTACAAAAAGAGAAATTTATAAGGATTTTATCGCAAGAAAACTCGCAATTAGAAATGAACTGCTGGCTCAAACTAAAGTAAAAGAAACGACTATTATCTCTAATAAAAGAAGTAATATCGGAGAAGCAGAAGAACTTGAATTAGATCTAATATTCGCGATGCTGGAAAAACCGGAGGAAAGCACTACTGTCTTTAATATAATAAAAGAGGAACATTTTCAAAACCCCCACCTAAAACAAAACTACAGGTTGATAAAAGAAGGCGCTAATTTAAAAACAAAAGATATAATAAATTCCCTTCCTACACCTTTTGTCGAATACGTAATGAAGAAAAGCGGAGTACCTGTAAATTCGGTTATGACTTGTGCAATAAGTTTAAAAAAATATTATTTAAATAAGTTAATCGAAGAAAAAATAACGGAGCTACAAAAAATTGACGATAGGGAGAACAAAGAAAAAGACGAAACATTACTATGCAAGGAAATAGATGAACTCAAAGCAGAAAGGGAGCAACTCAAAAAGGGAGAATTGCTTGGAAGATAAAAACCTCGTCTGGTCGGAAATATTAAATTTCATGGATAAAGATGGGAACATCTATCTAGATGAACTAAAAGAGAAATTAGATTTAACAGAGGAAAAATTAAACGAAATCTTATCCGAAATAGGAGAAAAATTAGAAGATATAACAGAAGAGGAAGATGTAGAAGAAAAATACATGGATTATAATATCAGTTCAGTTAAAATTTCTCCTGCCGCTTTAGATCAGCCTATGAAACTTTATCTTCGCGACATCGATGGAACCTCTCTTTTAACAAAAGAAGAAGAATACGAAATTGGTAAGAAATTAGAAAAAGGCCGCACCATGATTTCCAGATACTTATTCAGATCTCTTCCCGTAATAGACAGGTTCTTATCATATAAAGAAGAAATAGAAAAATCTCCATTTCTTATCAAGCAGTTTTTATACTTAGATACCCATAAATGGAATGAAAATTATGAAGGACATAAAGATAAAAAAAGCTTATTTAAATTAATGAAACGTATAGAAAAATGGCAATCAAAACTTATAAAATATAAGAACGCTTATCTCAAAAAAGGAAAGCGAATTTATAAATTTAAATACAAGCGATATGAAAATAACATAATCAAATACATATTAAAATTCCGAATACAAACGCCTTACCTTAAGAAACTAATGCATTTACAGTCGGAAATACACGACGAGTTTAAGAAAAAAGTAACTCATGTAAGAAGTTTAAGAGAAGAATTTAAAAAAGTAAGTTCTGCAAAAGAAAGAAAAATTTTGAAAAAACAGTTAAAGGAAATAACTAAAGAAATCAAAAACTTTCAACTCAAAATCCATTCGGATTGGAAAGAAGTAAACTACATATACAGAAATGTTCGAAAATGGGAAATTTTTTTCTGTCAGGCAAAAAGAGAATTAATTGAGGGAAATATCCGCCTGGTCTTTTCTATTGCTAAAAAATTCAAAAGAAGCGGTGTCAGTTTTATGGATATAGTTCAGGAAGGCAATGCCGGATTAATAAAAGCAGTCGAAAAATTTGACCATCGAAAAGGTTATAAATTCTCAACATATGGTATATGGTGGATCAAACAGGCTATAATAAAGACTCTTGCGGAACAATCTGATTCTTTCTCAATTCCCACTCATACTTTAACACTTATTAACAAGATAACGAAATCAAAAAGAGACCTTCTTCAGAGAAACGGCATTAAACCTACTCTTGAGGAAATAGCCAAGTACATTGGAATTTCAAAGGAGCGAATAAGATTTGCTCAAACGTTAGGCGATTCGACAAAATCACTGGATGAGCCTGTTTCCGAGGACGGAGAGCTACTTTTTGGAGATATAATCGCCAAAGAAGAAACACCCTCTCCTGCAAAACAAGCAATGTTATCATTGTTGAGCGAAAGTCTTCTGGAGGTTTTGGACAGCACCTTATCCTCAAGGGAAAGAAAGATATTGGAACTACGTTACGGGCTGGTAGACGGTGAAACCAAAACTCTCGAAGAAATAGGCTTGATGTTCAAAGTAACGAGAGAAAGAATTAGACAAATTGAAGAAAACGCTCTTAACAAACTGCGAAAAAGTCCCGAGAGAAGAAGACTGAAATCTTTTTACTCTATGTGGGAATACGAACAATAGAAACAATTTATTTAACCACGAAACACACTAAATACACCAAATGTTTTTTGTTTTAACCTCCTAACCTCCCAACTTCCTAACATCCTAACAATTTTATTAACAACAAATAGCACGAGTGATTTTCAAATATTTATCTAAACTGGTATTCAGGAACCGATACCCTGTATCTAAAATCACGTTATCCCTGCCGACAAAATCGAACCGAGTTCCTTGAGATTTGCATCAGATTGAGAAAAAGTAAATCTGATTTTTTTCTTTCCTTTATTTTTTCCGGAATAAAAAGCGGAACCCGGAACGATTACCACATTTTTATTCTTAAGCAAATACTTGTAAAACCCCCAATCATTACCGTCCCAGACTTCCTCAAAATTAGCAAATATATAGTATCCCCCATCAGGGATATAGAAACTAAATCCGGCTTTTTCAAGTGCCCTGCACAAAAAATCTCTCTTTTCTTTATACTTAGTTTTTAGATTTTCCATAAAATTAGACTGCATATCGAAATTTTCAAATGCCCATTGGAAAGGAACAGGAGCAGAAATAGAGCTATAATAATGAACTTTTCTTATCTCTTTCATTATTGGCGCTTTTGCTGCAACGTAACCCAGCCTCCAGCCATGCGCAGAAAAAATAGTAGAAAAACTACCGATAACAATTGTTCTATCTCTAAGTCCTTCGATCTGTAGAGGCGATATATACTCGCTGCCATACAAAAGATGTTTATAGGTTTCATCGACTATCAAATATCCCTCCCTCTCAAGAACGGTGTTTCCTATTGCTTTAATCTCCTCGGAATTAAAAACTTTTCCGGTCGGGTTGTGTGGACTGTTAAGAATAAAAACCTTGAATGTCGGCAATTTCTTAAAATCTGTAAAATGAAAAGAATAATCCGGGTCAGCAAGAGATAAAAATATAGGCTTACCCCTACTCAATTCAGTTATGGGCACATAATTTTCGTAAAAAGGCTCAGGGATAACAACACCATTCTCTCCCTCAACAAGACTTAACATTGAAGATATAAAAGCTTCACTGGCTCCTGAAGTTATGGTAATTTCTTCCTCGGGATCAAAAGTTACACCTGTTTCCTTGGCAATCATTTCGGAAGTTAATTTTCTTAAAGGTTTTCTTCCCGCACCGGTTATATAGCCGTTAAATCCACCTTCTATTGCCTCTTTAGCACTTTCGATAACAGATTCGGGCGTAAAAAGCTCAATAGGGTTTTCCGCAAAATTAATTGCCTTATTTTCTTCCGCAGATTTCATGACTTTTGATATAATAGAATCTTCGATTTTTCCAAGTATAGAATTCATAGATGTATTATAATTAGAATATAAAATATGTCAATTGTTTTTGCACCTCCCCTCCCCAATTTTTAACCACAGAGGACACAGAGAAAAAAAAACACAGAGAGAGCACAGAGCCACACCCACACCACTTTTATATATTGTTTTACCAAATCCCAACCCCTAGGTTTAATTCTTTTATAAAAAAATAAAATCTTCGTGCTCTCTGTGTACTTTGTGGTTCAATTTCTCCAAAAGAATCCTTAAAATCTGCGTTTATCTGCGTCCCATTCCCTTGAAGCCCTTGACAAATCTAAAACTTATAGTAGTATCAAAATATCAAAAAAACGGAGAAAATATGCTTAAAGAAAAAATAATATTGATTTTTATTTCAATAATTATGCCTGTTATTTGTTTTAGTCAACAAATAGACGAAAGCATGCTGCAACGACTACAAGGCGGTAGAAGAACGTTATCTTCTTCTCAATATCCATTAGAAGACAGCCTTGAATTAGGGAAAAAAGCTCTCGTAGAAGAAGCTGAAACTCTATCAACAATAGAAAAAATGTTTAATGAAAAATACATGATTACGCCCAGAAGGATTCGTCTTGAGCTTTTAAAAGACTCCCTCAAAGAACAGGTAAAAGCAGAATCTTTAAAAATCGAATTGAGAGGTAAATATCTCACGGATACAAGCTTACAGGCTAAATATCTAATACCTGCAGACACTACATATTTCCATCTAAGTAAAAAATTGTCGAAAGTAAAGAAACAGCTTGATTCTATTTCGGTCACATTAAGACAATTCGGATACGACATGTTCCAAAAATCATTAAAAGAAATGCCTGTTTTTGCTCCGGTTGCAGATAATTACATTTTGGGGCCGGGGGATGAATTGCATATAGACATCTCAGGAGAATTAAATAACTCATGGATATTAAACATAAACCGTGATGGCTCAATTGTTCTCCCGTATATAGGAAATATAAAACTCTGGGGAAGAACGTACGGCGAAGGCAAACAAATAATCAGTGATGAATTCCACAAAGAATTTTCCAATATAGAGGTTAGTGTAAGTTTGGGTTATTTAAAAAGCGTTAGTGTATTTGTTATGGGTGAATTCAACAAGCCCGGAGTTTATGATATTATAGTACCTTCAAATCCCTTAAGTCCTCTTTTTGAAGCAGAAGGACCGAAAAAATCAGGAAGCCTTCGAAAGATAAAATACATTTCTAATAACGGAGCTACGGATATTGTTGATTTATATAAACTCCTTATAGAGGGAAAGCCTTTACCTTTTCTTCAATTTTCATCCGGTGATATGATACTTGTTCCCCCAATAGGAAAAGTAGTAGGAATAAATGGCGCTGTAAATAGATCGGGCATATACGAACTGAACAGTGCCGAACGACTTTCGGAGTTAATAGAAATGGCGGGCGGATTTCTTCCCACCGCCGGCAAAAAAAGAATTCAGTTAGAGAGAATATCTGCCGAAGGTAAAAAGATTATAGAAGATCTGACGTTTGCCAACCAAAACGATCTTGAAAGGATTTCAAAATCCACAAAATTAGAAAATGGAGATCTTATTTCCGTCTTAGAAATACCTCCGTATTTACATAATTATGTAGAAATTAGCGGAAATGTTAATAGCGAAGGAACCTACGCGTTTAAAGAAGGAATGACTGTTTCTGACCTTATTGAGGAAGCAGGAGGACTACTTGCGGGTACATATTTAGAAAGAGCGGAACTCTTACGTTTTACCGGAGTAGAAAATCCGGAAATAATAAAAATCAATCTTAAAAATTTACAGGAAGAATCTTCCGAAGAAAATATTAAGCTTAAAGAATGGGATAAATTAAGAATTCTCAAAAAAGATGATGTAGAAGAAAAATTTTTCGTTAGAGTCGACGGTGAAGTCGAAAATCCGGGATCATTTCCACTCAACCCAAACATGAAAGTCGAAGACCTTGTGTTCATTGCCCGGCCATTGATTTCATCTCAAGGAAAAGCGGAGC
This sequence comes from Caldifarciminota bacterium, assembly GCA_016930175.1. Taxonomy (GTDB): domain Bacteria; phylum Hydrothermota; class UBA3072; order UBA3072; family UBA3072; genus JAFGHJ01. The sequence continues at coordinate 154,361 of JAFGHJ010000013.1, read as the reverse complement.
TTTTTAGAATAGACCTGGACAAAGGAATTTATGTTCAACAAATCGATATCACCAATAAAAATGATCTAAAAATCGAATTAAAACCAGATGATCACATACATATAAATGAAAAAACGGCATATAGAGAAATAGGACATGTCCTTTTGACTGGAGAATTCAAATTCCCGGGTTGGTATGACATAATAGTGGGAACCACACTTGGAGAATTAATCGATATGGCCGGAGGGTTTACTGAAAACGCCTATCATGAAGCAGCAGTATTTACAAAAAAATCGGTCAAAAAGCTACAGACAGAAGCTCTGGACAATTTAATTAAAGAAACACGTCTGCGACTACTTGCCGAACAAAGAGCCATTATGGGAAGCATCTCATCCGAAGAAGATAAACTCGCTCAGATGCAGTATATCAAAATGCAGGAACAACAGTTAGAAAGCATAAAACAGATTCAGGATCCCGGCAGAGTTGTAATAAATCTAAATGATCCGAACCAATTAAATATACCTCTGGAAAACGGAGATGAAATAAATGTACCGAGATCAACAGGAACCGTTCAAGTTATAGGAGAAGTCTACAACGCAACGGGAGTAGCTTACAAACAAAGATTATCCTTAAATGATTATCTGGAAATCGCAGGAGGACCAAAACCAACAGCAAATATAAAGGAAATATACATCAGAAGAGCTTCAGGAGAAGTCGAGAAAGGAAACATAAGAAGTGCATCAGGTAAAATGGGAAGCTCGGTTAAAATAAAACCCGGAGATACAATTATCGTTCCGGAGAAAGTCAGGATCGGAAGATCCGGCTGGGAAGTTTTGGCCTTTACAGCAGACATTTTATACAAAATAGGACTTGCTGTTGCTGCTTTTGCTGTAATTGTAAAATAAACTCATTTCGTAATACTTGACTAATCACATAAACCTTTTATTATTCTAATAAAAGAATATGGCGTTCAAAAATAAAATCAAAAGACATTTTATAACCGGACTTGTCGCTATCCTCCCGATAGGTTTAACTGCAGGGATTATATGGTTTCTCATACAAAAAATTGGCGGTTTCTTCGGCAAGTATTTTACTGAGATTTCAATGTTTTCGAACATATCCAAACCTTTATCCTCATTATTGGGTTTTATTGCCGTAATAATAGGCATTTATATAATCGGATTTCTCACTTCGAGTTTCACGGGAAGATGGTTTATAAACACCCTTGATAAAATAATGACAAAGCTACCTTTCGTGAAAGGACTTTATAATGCTATCCGCCAACTTGTAAATGCTATAATGATAGACCATTCCGCTTTCAGTAAAGTAGTATTAATAAAATATCCATGGAAAAATACATATACGCTTGCTTTCCTGACAAGCGAAGATAAATGGAAAATAGGAGGAAAAGAATACTTTAATGTATTTCTGCCGACATCTCCTAATCCTACTTCAGGGTATTATCTTATTTACCCTGCTTCAGAGGTTATCGAAACGAAAATTTCAATCCAGGATGGTTTTAAAATAATAACATCAGGAGGAGTCATACTCCCAAAAACGAGAAAATACTAGTGCTTAAGTGGTTCAAAAAATCGCCGATTAGAAGCGAAAAGAAATTAAAAGAATTGATCGCCGAGGTCGAAGACGAAGGAGTAATTTCTGAAGACGAAGAAGAATTAGTAACTGCTATATTCAGATTGGATAGAACGGTTGCCGAAGATGTAATGGTTCCCCGAACCGATATCGAGTGTATATCTATAGACAAAGATATTGAGACCCTGATAGAGCATTACAGAAAAAAAAGACATACTAAAATACCGGTATACGATGGCTCCCGCGACAACATAGTTGGAATTATATATATGACTGAAGTTCTAAAACTATGGGGCGAGAACAAAAAAATCCTGGCTGGAGATTTGATGCGTCTGCCTTATTTCATACCGTACACAAAAAACGTGCTTTCTACGCTCAGAGAGTTCCAAAAAAAACATATTTCTATCGCAATTGTTATGGACGAATTCGGCGGAGTTGCGGGGCTGCTTACAACGGAAGATTTACTCGAAGAAATAGTCGGGGAATTACAGGATGAATTAGACAAAGAAAAAACAATTTATAAAAAATTAGATGACGGTTCCGTAATCGTACCGGGAATCTTTGAACTTGAGCAACTTGAAGAGATTCTACCCGGAGAATACGCGGATTCAGATATAAGAACAGTGGGGGGGCTGATTCTCTCGAAACTAAACCGAATTCCCGAAGAAAATGAATCAGTTGTTATCGGAAATTTAGAATTTACTATTCTTAAAGCAACCAGACAAAGGATAAGAAAGGTCAAGGTAAAAATAGCATGAGTTTTACTCACCTCCATGTCCACAGTCATTATTCAATACTGGACGGCGGAATAAAAATTCCGGATTTAATATCTCAGGTAAAAGACTTGGGGATGGATTCAGTAGCTCTTACCGACCATGGAAATCTCTTCGGAGCATTCGAATTCTATCAGGAAGCGGCAAAGAATCAAATTAAGCCAATTATAGGAATGGAAGGATACTTTTCGACGGAAGGAAGAAAAAACAAGTCAGACAACTATCATATAACACTGTGGGCTAAAAACTCGAAAGGTTATCATAACCTAATGAAATTATCGTCACTTGCATATATAGAAGGCTTTTACAAGAGACCAAGACTGGATAAAGAAATACTAAAGAAATATAAAGAGGGAATAATTATCGGAACGGCATGCAGGAACGGAATAATACCTGCGTTTGTTTTCGATAACAAACTGAAAGAGGCAGAAGAATTAATAAATTTTTTTAAAAAAGAGTTTAAAGAGGATTTCTATATAGAAATAATGAGAGTCGGGCTTGAAAGGGAAGTCGAAGTAAACGAACAACTAATAGAACTTTCCAGAAACTTTGAAGTACCAATAATAGCAACTAACGACGTCCATTACTTAAAACAGGAGGACTCCAAAAGCCATGAAATCCTTCTTTTACTCCAGACAAAAAAGACAATCAGTGAAGAAGACGCCTTAAAACTGCCAACGAATAATTTCTATCTCCGATCACCCGAAGAAATGAAAGAATTATTCAAAGATATACCCGAGGCGATTGAAAACACACATGTTTTTAAAGAAAAATGTATCCCCGTTCCTTTTGAAACAGACAAAAACCTGCTTCCTTCAATCGATATACCAAAGGGATTTAAAGGACTCGAACCATATCTCGAACACCTGGCAAGAAAAGGGCTCGAGGAAAGAATAAAAAGAGTTACTCCGGGAGAAGAGGAACGCCTGCAATACGAACTCTCAGTAATCAAAGAAATGGGTTTGGCCGGTTACTTCCTGATAATTAAAGATATTGTAGACTTTGCTAAAGAAAACGGGATACCTGTCGGACCTGGAAGAGGTTCAGCCACAAGCAGCCTCGTTCTATATAGTCTTGGAATAACAAGTGTAAATCCATTAAAACACGGCCTTATTTTCGAACGTTTTCTAAACCCGCAAAGAGTTTCTATGGCAGATGTTGATATTGATTTTTCAGATGTAAGACGAGATGAAGTTGTTCAGCATATCAAGAAAAAGTACGGAGAAAGGAACGTTGCTCAAATCGTTACTTTTAGTATATTAAAAGCCCGATCCGTAGTCAGGGATGTCGGCAGGGTTCTTGAAATCCCTTATGGCGACTGCGATGAAATAGCCAAAGAAATAGAAAGAGAATATTCAATCGAAGAAGCAATAAACAGTTCCAGCGAACTCAAAGAAAAAATAAAAAGCAGAGCAGATTTAAAAGAACTTATAGAGCTTGCTAAAAAACTTGAGGGATTAATAAGACAAACATCTACCCACGCAGCAGGAGTGGTAATCGCGCCCGGCGATATCACAGATTTTGTACCTCTCTTTGTGAGTACTACGGGTGAAGAAAAAGTAATAACCACACAATTTGCCATGGAAACATTAGAAAAACTCGGACTTCTAAAGGTAGATATTCTGGGACTAAGAACTCTTACTGTAATACAAGAAACCCTTAAGAACATTAAACATAAATTGGATATTTATAATTTAGACAAAGACGATAAAAAAACTTATGAGCTTATACAGAGAGGTGATACAACAGGTGTATTCCAGCTTGAGTCGGAAGGTATGAAAAAAATGCTCAGGAAAATCCAGCCAAATGACTTTTCGGATCTTGTGGCATCAGTCGCATTATATAGACCCGGTCCTCTTCAAAACATAGACCAGGATGAATTTGCTCTGAGGAAAAAAGGCAAAATGGACCCGGAATATCCTCACCCAAAGTTAAAGGGCGTGTTAGAGGAAACTTACGGAATAATGCTTTATCAAGAACAGGTAATGAAAATAGCAAATATACTCGCGGGTTTTTCTCTGGGTGAAGCAGATATTCTAAGAAAAGCAATGGGTAAGAAAAAGATGGACGTAATGCAGTCAATGGGAGAAAAGTTTATAGAAGGCTGCGTCAAAAACGGTATATCAAAAAACCAGGCGGAAGATCTCTTCGAGCGAATGAGTTCCTTTGCAAAATACGGATTTAATAAAGCACACTCGGTATCTTATGCTGAAATAGCCTATCAAACCGCTTATCTAAAAGCCCATTACGCAACCGAGTTTTATGCCGCCTCCCTCACCAGCAACATTGGTGCGGAAGTAGAAGATATAAGGAAATTTATCAAAGATGCCAGAAAACACGGAATAGAAATCAAACCTCCCGATATAAATGTTTCGGATTATGAATTCATTCCAAAAAAGAGCACGATTCGTTATGGTCTGGGAGGCATAAAAAATATCGGTAAAAATGCTGTACTGGAAATTATAAAAGAAAGGAAAAAGAAAAAATTTAAGGACTTCTTCGACTTTGTTGAGAGAGCCGGCGGAAGGCTGGTCAACAAGAAAGTTATCGAGAGTCTTATTAAAGCAGGCGCTTTCGATACTCTCGAGTCGAATAGGCATTCTCTGCTCTCCTCCCTTCAGAACGCAATCAACTACGCAAAAACTAAAGAAAAAAGAAAAATGGAGACTTTATTTGGAGATAAAAAGAAAGAATTAATTCCGACAGTTCCGTTCGATGAAGACGAAAAATTAAGATACGAGCAGGAAGCCTACGGATTCTTTTTCTCAAGCCACCCACTATCTCAATACGAAAAGCTCGCCGAAGCTCTATTCACCCCATCCACAAAACTAAAAGATTTACCTCAAAATAAGTTAATTATTACCGGAGGAACAATAACCAAAGTTGAGAAAAAAACATCAAAGAAGAACCGGCGGTGGGCGAAACTAAAAGTAGAAGACGAAAACGGTTCATTTGAAGTACTTGTATTTCCTAACTTATTCGAAGAATTTGGAAGTAAACTGGATTCTCTCGGATCCGTAGTAATAAAGGGCAGAATTAAGACCGACTCAATGAGCAATCAAGTACAAGTAAGCGCGGAAAAAATAATGCCTCTGGATAAAATAGAAAGTCATCTTAAAGCCGCTTATCTTATCCTTGATCTTGCAGGACTAAGTGAAGAAGACATAACCGGCGTAAAAAAAGTTCTACTCGAACATTCCGGAAAAATACCGCTTACAATACTCTGCAGAAATGACTACGAAGAAGTACGTCTGAAATCCAGAGATATAAAAATAAAGCCGGACGAACAAATGATACAAAAAGTTAACAATATTATCGGCGAAGGAAGCATCCGCTTCAGTATATAAAGGAGGTTAAATGATTCTTTTTCTTTTCTCTATGATTTCCACCTACTACGAGCCAACAACAGGAATCGATAATCCGTTACCGGTTCTTCTTTATCACGGAGAAGTTCTAATTCATATAAAAGAAGAACCAATCAATAACTTAAGAGCCAAAATCGGTGTGGGAATCTGGAACGGTATTATCTTAAGTACAAGCTTTGGCGGAACAAATATCGTGGGTTATGATGATGTCCAGTGGGAAGACCGACCGGCTCTCGACCTTAGAGTGAGATTATTCGGTAATGGAATACTGGAAAGCGTTTTCGGATACAACGATGAACCAATTGAAGAATATGCCAAAAAGTATTTATTCGTCACTGTTGGAAGTCGCTTGTTTCCGGGTTTGATACTTGCGGGCGGAGCTAATTATAACTATGAAGACGACAACGGAATGGACTTTTTCGGAAACGCGGCTTTAAATTTAGGCGAAGCCCACACCTTCCACCTGGAATATATAATGGGAGTTAATGATGAGGATAAAAACCGATTTAACCTAGGTTATAAGTTACAACCCGGAAGCATGGGTATTCAGTTTGATTTAAAAAATATCTTTTCCGGAAATGTCGGAAGACAGCTCCAGATATTTTATAGAGAAAGTTTCTAATGGCTGGTAAGATTAATAAAATGAACTCTGCCCTGATAGGACTTCAATGGGGCGACGAAGGGAAAGGAAAACTGGTAGACAATCTCGCCGGTTCGTTCGATGCAGTTTGCCGATATCAGGGAGGTGCAAACGCCGGACATACGGTTATATATAAAGGGGAAAAATTATCACTGCATCTTATTCCGTCAGGCATCTTCCACCAGAATAAATTATCAATAATCGGAAACGGAGTGGTAATAGATATAGTCCAGCTAATTAAAGAAATTGAAGAACTAAAACAAAGAGGGATAAAAATTAACGACAACCTGAAGATTAGCAAAAGAAGTCACTTAATACTTCCGTCCTATTTCGAAGAAGAAAAAGAAATGAAAGATAAAATCGGCACAACAGCAAGAGCAATAGGACCTGCATATTCAAATAAAATACTAAGAAAAGGAATACGTATGGGCGACATTAACTCTCCCGATTATTTATCCAAATTCAATCTACCTCCTGAATATCTAAAGACCCTGGAATCATTCAGAAGAAATTATGGACATATGATAACCGATACGGTAGAACTTCTTCGAAAAATGCTTAAAGATAATAAAAAAATAATATTCGAAGGCGCACAGGGAGTTCTCCTGGATATAGACTTCGGAACATATCCTTATGTAACCTCGTCCAATCCTACACCCGGAGGAATTTTAACGGGAAGCGGCATACCACCAAATACAATCTCAACTATTATCGGTGTTACAAAAGCGTATACCACAAGGGTAGGCAGGGGCCCCTTCCCCACTAGAATGGAAAAAGAAACGGAAGAACTCATCCGTAATACCGGAGATGAATTCGGAGCAACCACAGGAAGACCTAGAAATTGCGGCTGGCTGGACCTTGTAGCCTTAAAATTCAGCAGCTGGATATCCGGGGTTACCGAAATAGCTCTTACTAAAATTGACGCTTTAGATAAGCTACCGGAAGTCAAAATAGCAACTGCTTATGAAATAGACGGAGAAAAACAGGAATATTTCCCCTCCGAAGTCTGGAAATTAGAAAAAGCTAATCCAATCTACAAAAGTTTTCCCGGATGGAACAATACAAAATCCGTTAAGGAATATAATAATTTACCTGAAGAAGCAAAAGCTTATATGAAGTTCATTGAGGATTTTCTGGAAGTTAATATAAGATATATCTCCACCGGCAGAGAAAGAGGTGATTTGATTCGTGTCTAACCTCTTAAAAAAGATCATCCCATCTCATAATGACAGAGTTTTAAAAAGGCTTTATCCGCTCATCGACGAAATAAACAACAAATTCAAAGAATACCAAAAAGTCCAGGAAAACGATCTGCCAAAATTTACTGAAGAATTCAAAAAAAGATTGAAAGAAGGAGAAACTGTTGACGATTTAATGGTTGAGAGTTTTGCCCTGGTAAAAAGAACATGTGAAATTTTGTTGGGGAAAAAATGGAGCGTGACCGACCTCGAATGGGAGTGGGAAATGGTACCTTACGACGTACAATTAGTAGGAGCTATAGTTCTGCATCAGGGGAACATCTCGGAAATGAAAACAGGGGAAGGAAAAACCCTTGTAGCCTCGATGCCTCTATATCTCAACGCTCTTTCCGGAAAAGGTGCTCATCTGGTCACGGTAAATGATTATCTCGCGAGAAGAGATAAAGAATGGATGGGTCCAATTTACGAAACTCTTGGCCTATCTGTCGGCGTTATAATATCTGATATGAAACCGGAAGAACGAATAAAAGAATATAACTGTGATATAACTTACGGGACCAATAACGAATTCGGATTCGACTACCTCCGCGACAACATGGCAGTTATACCAGAACACAGAGTTCAGAGAGGGCATAATTATGCTATAGTAGACGAAGTAGATTCCGTTCTTATTGACGAAGCGCGTACACCTCTTATCATATCGGGACCTGTCCAACACTCGGTCACAAGACAATACGGAGAGCTTAAACCTGCCATACAAAATTTAGTACATAAACAAACTCTACTCGTAAACAGCAATGTAGCAGAAGCCAAAAGATTAATGGACGAAAACAAAAGAGAAGAAGCAGGAGAAAAACTACTAATTGCTAAAAGAGGAAATCCAAAAAATAAACAATTGCTTAAATTACTGCAGAGCGGTGATGTCGAAAACCTCCTGCAGGAAACAGAGTCACGCTTCATGAAGGATAAGAAATTACACGAAATAGACGAAAAACTTTATTTCGCTATAGATGAAAGAGAAAACTCCACCAATATTTCCGAAATGGGACAGGAAATAATTATTAAGAGAGAATCTAAAAATTTCTTCCAGCTTCCCGATCTCTCGATTGCTTTACAAGAAATAGAAAAAGACAACTCTCTTTCAAGCAGAGAAAAAATAGTCCAAAAAGAAGCAATTGAAAGAGATTACGCGGAAAAGTCAGAAAGAATACACGCGGCAAACCAACTGATAAAGGCTTATACGCTCTTCGAAAAAGATGTTGAATACATAGTCAAACAGGGCAGAGTCGTGATAGTCGATGAATTCACCGGAAGGCTAATGCCCGGAAGAAGGTATTCGGACGGTCTCCATCAGGCATTAGAAGCAAAAGAAAACGTAGAAGTAGAAAGAGAAACTCAGACTTTCGCTACCATAACCCTTCAAAATTACTTCAAAATGTACGATAAACTTGCCGGAATGACAGGAACAGCCGCGACAGAAGCGGAAGAATTTGCGCAAATATATAATTTAGAAGTTATTCAAATACCAACGAATAAACCTGTCAGAAGAATCGATTATGACGATTTGATATACAGAACAAAAAGAGAAAAATACAACGCATTAGTTAAAAGAATCAAGGATTTACACAATAAAGGTCTACCTGTCCTTGTAGGTACAGTCTCCGTGGATATATCCGAACTGATATCAAGAATGTTAAATAGAGAAGGCATACCTCACCAGGTTCTGAACGCAAAATATCATGAAGCGGAATCAAAAATCATATCCCACGCAGGAGAAAAAGGACAGGTCACAATCGCAACCAATATGGCAGGCAGAGGAACAGATATAAAACCCGCAAGAGAAATAATTAAGTGTAAAGAATGCAGTATTATCAAAGAAAAAAATCAGGAAGCAGTCGAAATTGACATTGCAAAATGCAAAGAGGATGTTCCCTGCGGTTTACACGTTATCGGTACAGAAAGACACGAGGCAAGGAGAATAGATAACCAGTTAAGAGGACGATCGGGCCGTCAGGGAGACCCGGGAGCATCCCGTTTTTACATATCGCTTGAAGACGACCTGATGAGGGTATTTGCCACGGAAAGAATAGCCGGCGCGATGGACAGAATGGGCATTGAAGACGGTGACTCGGTCAAACATCCTTTAATCTCGAGAGCTATAGAAAACGCTCAGAGGCGAGTTGAAAGAATGAACTTCGACATTCGAAAAAGACTATTAGAATATGACGATGTAATGAATAAACAAAGAGAAGTCATTTACGATATAAGAAACAGCATCTTAGACGGAGAAAACTTAAGAGATAGAGTTATGGATTGGACCGACGAAACGCTCGATGTAATGTTCGATTCCTATTTAATCGGCAGGTATCCCGAAGAATGGGATATCGAGGGACTACGGTCCGATTTAATCGAATTTTTCTTAATAGATTTTGATGCAGGAAAAAGCAAAATAGAAGAAATCAAAAAAGCCGAATTGGAAGAAAATATTCGAAAGCTCGTAAAGTCAAAATATGAATCGAAAGAAGAAATTGTCGGTCAAGAAAATATGAGACATTTCGAGAGAATGGTAATATTAAAGATAATAGACGATGAATGGCGAAATCATTTATACGAGTTAGACGCCCTCAGAGAAGGCATAAACTTAAGAAGTTTTGCTCAAAAAGATCCGCTTGTAGAATACAAAAGAGAATCTTATGGCATGTTTGAAGAACTTCTTTATAATATCGGAAAAAATGCTGTCAGATTGCTCAACAGATTCCGACCCGAAGCCGTGCAGGCACCGCAGGAAGTTCAGGGGGAAGAAGTAAAGGAGCAGTTTAAAGGTATTGAACAAGGACAAGAAAACAAAAAACCTGCCGAGCAGAAGAAAATAGTGGCACCTAAAATAGAGATACCAACGGTAGGCAAAGCGACACTGGACAAAAGATTCAAAGAGGAGGTCAATAAATTGCACAAAGAAGGGAAAAAAATAAAAGATATTGGAAGGAACGAACCATGTCCATGCGGAAGCGGAAAAAAGTTTAAAAAATGTCATGGGAAGTGGCTAAAATGATAGATAAACAAAAAATATGGAAAGAAATTAAATCGTGGATTATCGCAATAGGTATTATACTTTTCTTGCGAGGTTTTATAGTCCAGACATTCAACGTGCCAACAGGCTCAATGAAAGACACAATTCTTATCGGCGATTTTCTGATCGTAAACAGACTTAAATATGGGATAAAACTACCTTTCGCTGACAAATATCTATTTAGAGTAAAAGAACCAAAGAAAGGAGAGATTATTGTATTTCGCTATCCCCTTGGCGGTAACGGTATTTTCAACAATACAAATTTTGTAAAAAGATGCGTAGCCGTAGCCGGGGATACGGTTTATATAGAACATAAAATTCTCTTCATAAACGGTGAAAACGTAAACGCGGATTACATTTCACACAGGGATCCGACAGAATATCCCCCACTTAATGTAGGGAAAGAACAGTTACAGAATTTATGGGAAGAAAGAAAACTAAAGAATTATCCTTATGTAAGGGATAACTTCGGGCCAATAGTCGTTCCGGAGGGTTATGTATTTGCCATGGGAGACAACAGAGACGAATCCGATGATTCGAGATTCTGGGGACCGGTACCTCTCGATAACATATCCGGGACACCTCTATTAATTTACTGGTCCTGGAAACCCGAGGTCCCTATAACATCATTCTTCAGAAAAGTCCGATGGAAACGAATAGGGAAAGTTTTTACCAAGGAAACGACGATTTAAAAAAACAGTAATCTATCCGGCAATAAAACAGATTTGGAATACATACGCAAATTAAGCTATTGGCTTTTCGCCTTTAGTTTAAAAAAATTTTTGCTCTTTGTGTCAAATACAGTTTCGGGTTACGAGTTTCTAGTTTCGAGTTAAAGAAACAAAAAATAAAATCCATAAGATCTGCGTTCATCTGCGTCCCAATTCCTCACGGCATAAAACCACCCAACGTTTCCCTTCCTATCTTTAATTCCGGAATATCTTTAAGACCGAGCCTCAAACTATAGTCCCAATTATCGGCAAAGGTATTCACAGAAATCACAAGTTCCCAACAATGTAAATCTCTTGTAAGGTTTATTCTACTACTTGTAACCTTTCCTCTTTCAAAGTCATAATGCGTCATTATTCCCAATTTCCAATTAGGAGTCGGACTTAAATTGATACCCATATCGGCCTGCTGAATTCTATCTGCTTCGGTAAAACTGACAGAATGCGTGAGATAAAAATCGAGCGGGTATCCCCCAAAATCAGTTCCATACCTCAGGTCCGTATTGACTCTTTTATCACCAAATTCACGTAAATCTAAATCATACGTGGTGGAATAATCCTGCTTAAAAAGGTCTCCCAACCAGAACCTGCCGTAAATAGAAACAGGAGAAAATTTTTCATCCTGATATCGATAATTACTTGAAAACCTCACGGATGCAAAATCGAATCTCCTTTTACCGATTTTGCATTGAAATAAATTATCCACAGAAACATTCAAGGATTTTTGCCCGGAGGGAACGTAAAAACCTGAAATCGCAGCAACATCAATACTGTCCGGAACCGGTGCGTAAGAAAAAGAAACTGAAGGAGTTATTTTGTGCCTGAATTTACTAATGGGCGGTATTCCGAAAAAAGAAAGTCCGTAAATATCTGTTTTTACAGTAGTTGAAGTCCTCCAATGATTAACAAAAACATTTTCATTTTCATAATAATCACTCTGCCCGTTAAGAGTCATATTCATATTAAAAACAAAAAGGTTTAAATTCAAGTTCGAATTTCCAGAAAATCCTGAAGCCCAGTGCTTGCTTTGGTCTCTGGTAAATTTATAAAAACTCCTAACATTAATACCACCTAACCTAAAATGCGGAAAAGTCATATTTATAGACGGCCATCTTTCATACAATTGATCGGTGGTTAAATTTTCCCTATGATCCATAACAATATTAGTCTTTGTATTCAAAATTTCACCGCTCCAGTTAAGATTGTAATTAATCTCTCTTTGCAGCAGGCGATCAACTTCACCGGGTTCGTAATCCTTTAGATAACCAGGATCAGACTTCATCTTCGTATCCACGTTCAAATTAATTCCGCCCGGTATCTTTGTTTCCGTATCAACCGTAAGCTCCCATCTTTCTTCATCGTTTTCTCTTTCCTTAATATAATTACCCGTCACATAACCTCTACTATAAGGCAATAAATTCCATCTTGCCTGATCAATATTAAAGCGAATACCCTGCCTGGTATAGTAACTTAGATAAAAAATAATATCAGCATGTTCTCCGAGTGTCTGATACCAGCCCAATTTTTTTATATAATTACCTGTATAATAAGAAGTCCCAAACTCAGGTCTTAATAAACCCGAAGACCTTTTTTTCTTAATTGATTGCAAATAAAATGGAACAAAAAAGACAGGTATATCCCGAACTAAAAGCATAACCGGTTCGGCGACCAAACTTTCATCGATATTAATTCTCATTTTCGGAGAATAAAACCAGAAATGAGGAGGGTCAAGCTCGCAAGTTGTATAATAACCATTTTTAATCTTTAAGATATTACCTTTAAAATATCTGATCTGCTCTCCGTAAAACCATCCGTTTTCCGCCTCAGTTTTAGCGTGCAAAGCATCCCCAATTTCACGATTCACATCATACCGCATTGCCTCAGCTTTTATATCACTATTACCATCATTAAACAGGACATTACCTCTGGCATGCAGCATTTTTTTTCCCAAACTATATAAAATGGTATCAGCCGAGATGCTCAGTTTTCCGTACTTCGCACTGGCATTTCCGTAGATTTGCACAAGCGACGAATCCACATTAAAGAAAATCTTATTACCTGAATAGTAAATAATTGACGAAGGATCCGAATTGTTAGCAGAAAATGAGAAAACAAGAAGAAGAATATTCACAAAACATTCAAAAAACAAAAAGCCCGTATGTAAGGCACGAAGAATCTGCTGAGTGTTAAGTTGTAGAAAGAAAGCGAATAGCTAATAGCGTTTCGCATAGTTTGGTGGCTAAACGGTTAAAAATTCACTTAGATTTTTCAAGAGCTTTTACCCTTTTAAAAAGTCCAGGGAGCCGCTTAAGGTAACTCACGTTCCGTATCGCGCTTGTTCTCTTACCAGCAGGATATCCGAAAACCACTTCTCCGGCTTTAACATCTTTTGCAACACCTGATTTAGCGGCAACTACGGCATTCTTTCCGATTTTTACATGATCAGCAATACCCACCTGACCGGCAATTACCACATTATCCCCCACTTCGCAGCTTCCGGCTATACCTACCTGAGCAAGAATAATTACATTCTTTCCTATCTTAACGTTATGAGCTATATGAACCGAATTATCTATTTTCGTCCCAGCTCCGATAATTGTATTCCCCAGTGTTCCTCTATCGATCATAGTCAGAGCTCCTACCTCTACCCTATCTCCTATGACAACTATGCCAATATGCGGCAGTGCTTCCAGTTCTCCCCCCATCCTATGATATCCAAAACCATCGGAACCTATAACAACTCCAGGATAAATTTTAACGTAGTGTCCAATCTTAGTTCCATCCAAAATGACCGAATGAGGATAAATTATACTATTATCGCCTATTTCTACATTATTTCCTATATAAGAAGACGGAAAAATATTGACACCGTTACCCAAAATACAATTGCTGCCGATAGTAACATTTTCCCCTATACGCACATTTTTACCAATTTTGACGTGTCCGAAATCCTCAATTTTCCTCAAACAGTTTTCAGGGATTTTTACGGACGCAGGATAAAAAGTTTTTAGGATTTTTAACATAGAAGCTTTCACATCTTCTACCTTTATCCACGATCTTGCAGAACAATCTTTTAAATTTTTCGGAACAATGGCAGCAAGGTTTTTTAATTCCTTCGCTTCCTTTAATTTTTTTTCTTTGAAAAAAAATACAAGATCCCCTTTTTGGGCATCTTTTATTTCTGAAAGGCGCTTTACCTCAAAATCAGGATCGCCATTTACTGAACTTTCTAAAAGCCCGGCAATTTCCTTTATCTTCACTTGTACAATTTAGCTATCTCTGGTATTACATTTTCCGCTATTCTATCCCGAAGGTTTTCTTCCACGCCAACTTCGATTTCCTCGGTCACTACAGCTTTTTCCTTTTCTTTATCAACAATCGAATACTCAAAGAAAATATTGCCGGTCTCAACCCAGACTCTTCCTATTACAATAAAATCCACTCCCGACATACTAAGAAACTGAACAGCAAGAGAAACATTTTCACTTACTTCCTCTTCGTCTTTTATCGCCAGACTGGTCTTCGCAGCAGTCAATTCATCGAACTTGATTTGCTCAAAAATATCTCCCAAACCTTTCATTCCCGTGCCTATTAGATTTTTGATTATGGTTCCAAGTTTTTTTGACTTGGAATCAGCATCTTCTTCTTTAAAGTTAAAAATGTAATACTCGATCTCTTGACCCTCTACTCCCGGCATATATTTCCTGTTTAAAGTTTCTATAATTCTACTGGTTATATCATACATATCTTCAGCGTATATAACAACACCGGTAGATGCGTCCAGGATGAAAGTAAATTCTTCCTCCTTAGCAATTTCAGATACGACAGTATCTATTTCTGCAAGAAGCGGCTGCATCAATTCTTTATTTAAAAGTTCGGCTTTCCCGTCCTTACGGTAAACATCGTTTATATAACTTTCAAGCGCCGCTTTTTTTTGCTGTATTTCCTGTACCTTACGCATCCTCGCTTCCTCGGTTAATATAAATGTCTGTGTCTCCAGGTTTTTTTGAAGTTTCTCAAGCTCCTGTTGGCGCCTGTTGACTTCTTCTTTCCATTCATTAACCTTACCCTGAAACTCATCTTTAATTTCCTGTGCTCTATTGTACTCTGCTAAAATTTTTTGTGAATCGATATAACCAATCTTTTGCTCGGCAAAAAGCGAAAGAGCAAAAAAGACAAACAAAAGTTTAGAATTTAACTTCATCCTTCCTCCCTTTTCCTGATATAGTAATTCCTATACTTGCTATAAACTCACTATCGGTAAAATCGCCTGAATACCTTCTATTCTCAAACATTATAGAGAAAGGTAATTCGCTAATATCGAAAGTTACTCCTCCTAAAAACCTATTGGCACTAACCTCGAAGCCACTGCCCATAGAATACATTCTACCGTACCCTAACTTTAAAAATGCGTAATTCAAACCAATTAATCCTTCTCTCCTGTCGAGAGAAAACATTATGCTCTTATTCTCACTAAATGAGTAATTAAGACCAAAACGCAAAGGAGAATCAAGTTCAAATTTTTCTGCCTCTTCGTCTTCATATTGTTTTTCTATCTCCTGGTAAGGGCAAAAATAAGCTCCCAGACTCAGATTTGCAATATCAATATTAAATCCCAAACCCACCGAATATCCCCTGAAGTAAGTGCTAACTGTATCATAAACATCATTATATTCCTGGAAATAAATCCACCAGATATCATCACTTTTCCCGTTCAGAAGATTAACGTCCATTCCCAACGAAAGAAATCCAAAAGATTTAGCCGCGTATCCCCCAAGACGATACAGCCCGCCTTTTCTATGAAAGTAATTGGCATAAGTATAAACACTATCAGAAACGAAAGAATAAGCTGTCATATCACAATCATAGAGGATATTAAAAATTCCTCCCATTGTAAAGCCTGAAAATACAGGGATATTAAATGAAGCAGAAGAAAACGCCCCCGAGGTTTTTGAATAATCATCGGAAAAGAGCCGAAAATTAACGGAAAGACAATCCTGTGTATCTGCAAGCGCCGGATTCACATAAACATTCCCAAACAAAGCGGGAGACTCTGAAAACCCATCACCTCCAACCCATTCACCGGGTAAGCTATCCGAAAGATTAGGATTAAAAGATATTAAGAAAATGAGATTAAATAGTACCGTCATCTCGGAAACTCCACCCAGATAAATCTAATTTCGCCATCGCTAAGTTTTTCAATATTAATACCCTCTGTCTCTTCATATGCTCTGATTTCCAGAACAACGTTACCATCAGACACGTTCCTAAATATCTGAGTAAGATCAAATTTCAACGAATCACTCAGCATATAAGGCTCTCTATAAAGAATCAGCGCCGGAGTACTATATGTAGTTCTCACATTGAAAGGTATTGAATCTGTAATATCGAAAAGCATATCAGCTTTTGCTATAGCATTCAATTGCGAATACGAAGGCAATGAATCCCGAGGAATAAATATATAAGTTCTAGCAGAAATTCCTCTCCCAACCAAAAGAGAATCGCCTATGATTGTATCCTGAAATGGATTCTTAACAATAAAGGCTTCCTCAGTACACATAATACTTGATGGTGCTAAAGTATCATCTGATTCTATTTTCAATTCTGTTGAATCAGCCATAAAGTCATAAAATCGGTTAGAATGAACGGCCAAGCCATAATTTCCTATCGCATTAATAGTAGATTCATCGAGAGAAGCAGAACTTCCCAGGAAAATCAGAGAATTGGTATCGGTAGCCGGAGAATCAACAGGAACGGGATACATTGTGGCAACCTGTATAGGATTGGTCGTATCAAAAAGAGAACCTATATCGCCCCATTTATACACCGAATCCTCATACCACTGTTGCTCTAAAACGAAAAAAGATAGCTCACATGTAATAGTATCAGATACAAAACGCAAGAATAAACTATCGAAAGTTTCAGGGATAGTATCGAATTTTATTATCGAGTAAGCATCAAAAATATCTTTTTTACCGCAAAACAGTAATTTTGAATATCCGGTAGAAATAACTTGAACCTTGGTATAACTCGAATCAATCAGCAAAACTTTGCTAAAAACCGGAACGGGTTCAACAGTATATTGCTTCTTAGGTTCACATCCAATAGCCGCCGATACGAGAACTATAACTATAATAAATTCAATTAATAAATATCTCTTCAAAACGTTGTACCTATCTGGAAATGAGGTTTCCATTGTCTTTCACCTTCAAATTCGTTCAAGTTATATCCAAAGTCTATTCCAAGAGTACCGAGCATGGGGATCTCTACTCTAAAACCAACTCCTACGCCATAAAAAAGATCAAGCATATTGGCTTCCTTTAAATCTTCAAAACAGTTACCGGCATCCAGGAATACCATACCGTATCCCTGATCTCCAAAATTTAACCTAAGCTCAAGGTTATTAAGGATGGCAAATTCACCTCCGTAGAATCTTCTTGATGGATCAGGTATAATCGTCTCGTCATCGTAACCACGCAAGCCCCAACTTCCCACACCACCAAGCAAAAATCTCTCAAGCAAGGGAACTTCTTTTCCCGGCGGAGCATAAGCGTAACCTATTTTCGTTCTATTCATAATAACTAAATCCTCTGCCAGAACAGACTGAAATTTTCTCGCCTCAAGGTTCAGTTTATAATACTTCCTATCACCGCCCAAAATACCACCAGCGTACTTTGCTCCCAGAGAATAATAACTGCCTACTCTCGGAGCGATCTTGGAATCTCTGGAATCATAAACCAAACCTCCATATAAAGAACTCTCCCAGTTAAGTCCGGAATTAAGGTCTGGATCGTCAGCAGTCACATCTTCCCTTTCCAGGCGGTAGGTAAAAGACGATGTGAGATTTCTTTCTTTATTCAGAATTCTACCGGCAGAGACGGCTCCGCCAATTTTTTTTACAATATAGGTACTTCTCGCATAATGCGTATTATAAAGACTTAAACCGGCAGAAGTAGGTGTATCAAAAAGCCACGGCTGACTCCAGGACAACGAAATATTCTGGAGCGACCGATCCTCATAAGACGTAAGAGTCTTTTCGAAAGCAAAACTAAGAGTCTGTCCCGTTCCAAATACGTTAGGCATAGATAAATTAAATCCACCCGTAAAACCGTAAGACCCGGAATAAGCTATAGAACCACCAATTTGTCCCGTATATTTTTCAACCACTCCCAGAAGAATATCTATCGAATCAGGAGACGGAAATTCCATATCGATTTTCATATCAGAAAAATAGCCAAGCCGAAAAATATTCCTGTAACTGTGCATTATTCTGTCTCTCCTGAAAAGCTCCCCCGGATAAATAACGATATTTCTCCTGATTACTTTATCATAAGTTTTATTATTGCCTGTAATATTAATAAACCTTACATAAACAGGATCTCCCTTACTTACATAAAGATCAACTTCGACAATCGAATCGTTTACAATATCATAACCTGGAAAAACCATCGCATGCAGGTAACCGTAATTGGAATAAAAAACAGAAAGATCTTCAATTGTTTTCTGAATCTTGTCTTCGTTAAACAATTCTCCCTTCTTCCATTTCAGCATGCTTGAGACAAACCCAAGGTCTTCCGTCCCTTCAAGATGTGTCTCTCCAAAGTAATAAAGTTTTCCCTCATCAACAACATAATTTACAATCGCTTTATTGTCTTCGTACTCCACATAAAAAGTATCCACTTCAGCTCCGAGATAGCCGTGCTTTCTATACAAAGCTTCGACTTTAGGCACGTCAACTGATAAAGAATCCAACTTCAAACTGTTATTCCTCCAGAAAGTCCACCATCTTTTTGTCTTGTTGGAAAGAGCTCCGGCAAGAGTACAATGGGAAAGACCCTTGTTGCCAATAAAATTAATCTTTTTCACTTTGTACTGTGCTCCCTCTTCAATGATGAAAGTTACATTAACGCCGTCTTCCTCTTCCTCCTTTTTAATCGTAATCTCTGTTTCCGAAAAGCTCTTCTCTTCATATAAATCATACATCTTCTCCTTTATTCTATGCAGCTTATATTCGGAAAGTATAGCAGGAGGAGATAAATCAACAAGAGAGGAGATATCTCCGTCACTCAATTTCCTATTACCTTCAAACTCTAAAGACTTAAGGCGAGGATTTTCAGTTACTTCGATCACCACTCTAATTCCTCCGTTCTTTCGTTTGGCATTAAGTTCCACATCGCTGAAGAACCCGGTCCTGTAAAGACTTTCTATTGCCCTTATTCCCATTTCCCGGGTTAAAATCTCCCCTATCCTAAAGCCGGAAGAACGGACAACCAGAGAAGTATCGACTTCCCTAAGTCCTTCTACATTAATCTCTACTATTACTTCTCCGTAAGGAAAAGCGAACAGGAAAATCAACCCTAACATAGCGACTCAACAATAATGTATTTAATCATAAAGTCAAGGGTATTCACCGAAAGGTATATCTATATACCCTTTGCGGGTAAAGACTCCCCCGAGTGGCTGGTTTTAATTCTAAACTGATTAGAAATTAACTTCATTCTCCTTGATATACAATTCTTTTCTCATTAAAGCTTTTCTCAGCCATTTCAATTGCTTTTATTACTCGTAAGGCGCTGTAACCATCGGTAAGTGGTTTCTTTCTTTCTCTTACACACTTCAAAAAATGCTCCATTTCTATCCTCAAAGGTTCCCTATTGGAAAGAGTAGGAGAATGAATATCTCCTGATCTATAAGAAAGCAAAAACTCTCCGTAATCATGAGGATCTTCGAAATCTACGCCCGAATTATATATTTTTACTTTTTCCCGTGGATTAGTTTCGTTATACACTATCATTTTCTTGCTTCCCACTATAATTGTTTCTCTAACTTTAGAAGGAGCCAGCCAACCTACCTGAATATCTGCAATCATTCCACAATCAAAAGCCAATTGAACAAAAGCCACATCGGGCAACCCGTCTACTACGGAAGCTTTAGCCATAGTAGCAACCGAAACAGGCTCCGAATCAACCCATTTAAAAATAATTGACAAATCATGAGGAGCCAAATCCCAAAGAACGTTTACGTCTTTTCTATGTATTCCCAAATTCACTCTCGTAGAAGTTATGTACTGAAGTTCTCCAACCTCATCGTTTTTTATTATATCATTAATTTTTATCACTGCATCGTTATACTCAAAAATATGACCAACCATCAGTACAGACTTTTTCTCAGCCGCGAGATCTATAAGCTCCATAGCCTTAGGAGAAGATTCTGTTAAAGGCTTCTCAACAAATACATCTTTTCCTCTATCAAGGGAATCTTTTGCAATCGAATAATGAGTACACACAGGTGTTGATATTAAAACGGCTTTTACTTCATCATCGTCTAGCAAGTTATTATAATCTTTGATATAAGTTGCATTGGGGAATATTTTACGAACCTCTTCCAATCTGCCTTCGTTCTTTTCGCAACCGACAACTTCAATATCTCCAAAAGAAAGAATACTTCGCATTAAATTAGGCCCCCAATATCCAAGTCCAATAACTCCAACCTTCATAAATACCCCTCTATTTGTAAAAATTTCTTATTGTTTCTACAACCTTACCTGCTTTTTCCTTAGTTAGATGCGGATACATGGGTAGAGACAAAATTTCGCCTGATATCTTTTCAGTCTTGGGCAAATCTCCCCTTTTATACCCATTACCTTTCATAGCTTGTTGAAGATGAATTGGTACAGGATAATGCATCCCACAGCCAATACCGTTTCGTTTTAAGTGTTCAAAAAGCTCATCTCTCTTCTCGGAACGAATGACATAAAGATGATATACATGAAATACGTCCTTAGCTTCTTCCGGAATTACCACAGGCAAATCCTTTAAAGCTTCATTGTAAAAATGCGCTATCTTCCTTCTCCTTTCATTCCATTCATCCAAAAGCTTTAATTTACAACGCAAGACAACCGCCTGCAGCTCATCCAATCTGGAATTAAAACCTACGAACTCATGACAATATTTACCATTCTGCCCATGTTCCCGCAGTCTTTTCACTACTTGCGCGTACTCATCGCTATTAGTAGTAACTCCACCCGCTTCTCCGAACGCACCAAGATTCTTTGAAAAATAAAAACTAAAAGCTGCTAAATCACCAAGGGTACCAGTTCTTTTATTCTTATATTTTGCGCCATGTGCCTGAGCCGCATCCTCGATTATAAAAAGCCCGTATTTTCTCGCTATTTCATTAAAACCATCCATATCGGCAGGATACCCATAAATATGAACCGGTATAATAGCTTTTAAAATCTTTCCTGTTTTTCCATCTCTTAATCCTTCCTTTTCCTTTGTGCAATTCTCCTCAATATATTCTCTTGTATCATCTACAGATAATGTATAAGATCTTGTATCAATATCCAGCATAACAGGATAAGCCCCTGCATGAATAACGGCTTCAATTGTCGCAAAGAAAGTATGAGAAGGAGCTATCACTTCATCTTCTTCTCCAACTCCGACAACCTTCAACGCAAAAAGAAGAGCTTCCGTTCCCGAACCTACACCGATACAGTATTTCACATTATTGTAGGAAGCAAACTCTTTCTCGAACTCCTGTACATTTTTACCCAGATACAAATACATAGAATCGAGTACTTCATTCCAGAGCCCGAGCATTTCATCCTTAACTTCTTCATATTGAGCACGAAGATCAACAAGCGGTATCATCTGATTCATCTAAATTTCTCCTTATTTTTGCTTTTTCGCCATAGACTACTACTCCCCCGGGTATATCTTCCGTCACAGCCGAACCAAGGCCTATTAGAGCCCCTTTGCCTATAGTTATTCCGCATTTAATAACCGATTGAGCTCCAATCGAAACCTGATCCTCAATAATGGTAGACGTTATCTCATATTCTTCCTTTAATTCTCCAGATTCATTACATGAACATGGATAGATATCGTTTGTGAAAATAACATTCGGGCCAAGAAATACACAATCCCCAATTTTCACACCTTCAGGAATAAAAACAAAAGGTTCGATTTTTACGTTCCTTCCGATTTTTACGCCCTTTCTAATTTCAACAAAAGCTCCAATTTTTGTATTCTCACCTATTTCTGCCCCATATATATTAACATTACTCCATATTGTAACGCCTTCACCCAGGATTGAATTTCTTACGACTATGTTATATTCCGGAACAACCAAATCCTGCGGTCTTTCCGTATCAATCTGCCGCTTTTCTCCCCTAATTTTTATAAAGCCCATAAAATCTCCTAATATGCTCCTCTACCAAAAACTATAGTCTGGGGTGTCTGACCTAATAGATGCAAATCAAGACACAAACTTCTGTTCTCCGCATAGAATATATCAAGAAAACAGGATTTGTCAAATGGCAATCTTGCTCTTCCAAAAACCTGCCATATACCTGTAACGCCCTGCTCAATTGACAGCCGTTCTTTATGCCATTTTGAGTAATTGTCAACCTCGTATTCAAGAGGAGGTCTGGGGCCAACTAATGAAAGTTCTCCTTTAAATACATTAAAGAATTGAGGAAATTCATCAATACTTACCTTTCTTAATACCTTACCCCATGAAGTTACCCTGGAATCATCGGTTAACTTAAATCTATTTTCTCCGTCTTTTCCATTCATATAAACTTTCACGAATTCTTTATGAGGTTTATCATCAGAAGATTCAAGCATAGAACGGAATTTTAACATATTAAAAACTTCTCCGCCCTTGCCAACTCGTTTCTGTATAAAAAACACAGGCCCCTTAGATGTTAGCTTAATTCCTACTGCTGCAATAGCCATAAAAGGAGAAAAAACTATTAAAGCTAAAATTGCTCCAATAATATCTATTAATCTTTTCACAAAAAAATAAGCCCTTGATCGACCACTCCATCTAAAATAAACAATAGGCACATCATCAATATACGCCCAATAATCGACATCATCGATACCGGTTAAAACCGGAGCAAATAAAATCACAGGAACCCTGTTTTTAAAATAAAGAAGATATTCAATTAATCTTTCCCAATCCTCTGTAAATGTAGAAATCACAACCGAAAAGCCCTTTTTAACATATTCCTCTAAATCTTCTTTATGTTGGGAAATTTTCTTTACATTAAGGCCTGAAACCGTGTGGTCTTTTATCCAATTTTCGATATACTTATAATTACCTTCAGGTGCAAAAATCACAATTCCTTTTTTAGGCAACAACAAAGAAAAAACAGGAATAAGTATAATTCTTGAAAAGTACATCAAGAAGGAAAAAATGCCGAAAAGCACAAAAAGGGAAAATTCATTCTGGGTGTTAAGAGAAGATGAAGCCAACATCCATATTAAATAAAAAACAAATATATAAGCAATTCCCTTTGTGGTACGGTAAATATACCTGAACCGGTTTAAAAAAACAAGATAATTGTACAAATCGAGATAGGCAAATATTCCAATAACTAGCAGCGTAAAAACAACCATTTCCAGATAAATATTACTAACAAACCCGATTATTTCCTCCGGAATAACTTGATATGTCAATATAATAGAAATTGCCGCAAAAAGTATATCAAAAAACAAAAGCAGAAACTGCTGTTTCTTCCAGATTATATTAACCTCCCTTTTATCATTTTATAAGAGTAGACGAATAAACCCTTATATAGTTCCATTTAAACTCTTTTTTATTGACAATATCTCATACTTTATAAATTACATTTCAAAGATAAATAGCTATATAAAAATTCAAAAACCACACATAATAATCCGGTTCTTCCAGTCCTTAAGTCATTCAAGTTAGAATCCTATTCATAAGAGAAACAAAATAACGATACAACACCATTGTCATTTACACAAACAGAAAATTATTAATAAGAAATAATTTAAAGAAAAAAAATTTAAATGTATGTTCCAATAATTCTCTTGCTAATATTATCATTTAATATATAATTCTCTTAGATGAGAATAAGAAAAAAAAAGCATATATTGTTTGTTGTTGAAAACAATCAAATCCCTATGGATATCAGAATTCTTAAGGAAGCAGAAGCTTTAGAGGAAAAAGGGTTAGAAGTATCAATTATCTGTCCCAATTTAAATAAAGAAAAAAAATATCATAAAAAATTAAACAATATTAATGTATTTCAATATTTCTGCCCTTTTGAAGGGGAATCTTTTATTGGAATATTATTTGAATACTTAACCGCCATTTTTTTTATACTATATAAGTCTATAAAATTATATTTCAGGAAACCTTTTCGCGCAGTACATTTAGCAAATCCACCTGATTTTTTGATTTTTCTTTTTCTGCCTTTTAAGATTTTTGGGGTTAAAATCATATTTGACCACCATGATCTATCTCCTGAATTATTTATCGAGAAATTTAAAAGAAAAAATTTTTTTTACAAATTACTGCTTCTGTTTGAAAGATTGTCTTACAACCTGGCTGATCTTATAATTGCAACAAATAAATCGGTCAAGCACACTTGTATTGAGAGAAATAAAGCCTACAGGAAAAGAATTTTTATTGTAAGAAATGGCCCCGATTCAAATGAAATAAGTTCATGCAAAAATAAAATAGATTTCAAGAAAGGTAACAATTATCTCATTGGGTATGTGGGGAATATAAATAAACAAGATTCGCTGGAAAAACTTGTAAACTCCGTTGAATATATGGTAAAGAAAAGAAATTTTTTTAACTTCAAAGTCCTTATAATAGGAGATGGGACTAATCGCCTAAGCATTCAAAATAATATAAGGCAAAAAAATCTTCAAGATTATTTTATTTTCCATGGATATGAGTACAACAGAAAAAAGCTATTTTCATTGCTCGCTAACACCGATATATGTGTAGAACCCCGAAAAGAATCCGAAATTTCGAGCAAATCGACGTCTATAAAAATAATGGAATATATGGCATTAGGGAAACCTATAGTACAATATAATGGTATAGAAGGCAAAATTTCCGCAGGCAAATCTTCGGTTTATATAAAAGACAACGACGAAGAAGCGTTCGGAGACTCTGTCATATCTCTTCTCAGAGACAATAAAAAAAGAAAAAAAATGGGGAAATATGGTAAAAACAGAGTAAAAGAATTACTGAACTGGGATATTCAGAAAAATAAATTGGTAAAAATCTACCAAAATTTAATATGATGCTCAGTTTATCTATTGTAATTTACCTCTTGAAAAAAAATTTTTTCATATTATAGTTTGTAATAAAAAGGAGACAATATGGACGAGATATCTTTAATAAAATTAATGAAAGTTCTAAATAAGTATAAAAAAACAACGTCTATTGTAGTTTTTGGTGCAGCATTATCGACCCTTATAATAAGTTTTTTTCTCCCGAAATCATATCTCTCAACTGCTACGGTTATCGCGCCTGAAGTAGCGGAAGGAGGCACTATTTTCGGAGGAGCGTTTGGTCTTATAGCTGATGATTTAGGAGGCACAAAAATAACATCTCAGGCCGTACTGGCGCTTTTAAAAAGCGAAAGAATGCTAGAAGATGTAATTAGAAAATTCGATTTAATGAATTTATATAGAGTAGAATCAATGTACTATGCGAAAAGAATACTCTCCTCAAGAACAAAAGTGTCAATAAAACAAGATGAAGGCATAATAGAAATCCAAACAATAGCGAGTAGTCCGCAGCTAAGTGCGGATATTGCTAATTATTTCATTTCTAACCTTTCTAATCTAAACAATAATTTAAAACTAACCAGTGATGCTGAAATTGTTAAAATACTCGATCCGGCAATTCCTCCCATAAAAAAATATAAACCAAAGAAAATTATAAATACATTGATAGCCGGCATATTCGGATTCATATTATCACTTTCTATCATAATATATAAAGAATACATTGATATATCCTTTTAGATAATAAAACAGCCGTGGAAATAAACAGCAATAAAAATAAATACGTCATATTATTTACACTTGCCGGAGTTTTTTCAGTGTTTCTATGGTACTTTGGAGACAAGTACTTGAAGGATATACAACTATTAATGTTCTCTCTGGCCCTTCTTGCTCTTTTATTATCCTTCATAGATTTAAAACTTGGTGTAATAATTATTATATTTTCTCTATTTATCCCAATATCTATTGGTAATTTTATGGGCATCCCCTCATTACTTGTACTAGAAGCATTTACTCCTTTGTTTGTTCTTTATATTGTACTTAACAAAATAATAACACAAGAAAACATATGTTTTTTTAGAAAGAAAAACAACCCTTTATTATATTATTTTTTATTTTACTTTATCTGGATTTTTTTCGAATTTTTTAGACATTCCGCCGGAATCGGAATCGGCAGAAGAGTTCTCTTCTCTTTTTTCTTATGCTTCCTATTAACACTCGGTTTAACCGAATTAATATCCGAAAAAAACAGAAAACAAATACTATCTTACATATTTCTTATTTCCACTTTTGTAGTACTTCTGGGGCTTTTCTTAATATTTCTTCCCGGCTTACAATCAATAATATTAAAATTGGAAAGTTTAAACTTGCTCTCAAAAGAAAACCATATTCTCTCTGCAAGTTGGTCAGTGGGCCATTTTAAAAAAGCTCTTTTTGGCTTTTACAGAATTGGCTTCCTTCAAAATACTGCACCCCTCAGTTTTTTATTTCTTGTTTCGGGAATATTTAATATAAGAAAATCTATAAGAATAACAGGGATAGTTTTCTTCCTCATTCTAATTATAATAAGCGGGGGACGCTCTTTCTTTGCCGGAACTCTTATGGCCCTCGCTTCTATGTTGATCATCAAAAAAAAGAAAAAAAGCATTCCTCTGCTTTTAACTCTCGGAATCACCATATTCATAATTGCTTTTCTTAATTATGAGTCGTTACCCGGACCACTTAAAAGAATATTTTTCTGGAAGGGATCTCTCGAAGAACTTGATCCGGGAAGATCAGCTCTGTTTTTTATGTTTTTAGATGGAATACTCGAACATCCCTTCATAGGGCAGGGATTTGTAAGCTTCAGATTTGTAAAGTCGGAAAATGAACTTTTAGACTTTCTTGCCCATCAACTCGCATTTGGCGGACATAGTACATATTTGTCTCTATTGTATATTACAGGCATCATCGGATTACTCTTTTTCTTTATCGTTTATATAAAATCAATCTCACTTTCCTATAAAAATTATAAACAAACCCAAAAACCCGAATTTCTTCTAACGCTGCTTTACTTTATTTATCTCTTTATCCCTTTTGCATTCGGCGGTAAAGGAGCAGATGGAAGTTATTTCTTATTCATAGGCTTATTAATCGGTTTAAACAAACTTGAAATAAAAGGTGAAAAATATGATAAAAATTCTCCACATAATACCGAAACCAATTTATTCGGATAGTGGAAGCGGGATTAGAAGTAAAAACATTCTAGAGCATCAAAAAAGGTTCGCACAACCCGTTGCATTAGTTTCACCTATGTTTAACCCGGAGGATTTTCCTTCGGAAAATCCTATTGTAATCAACGGAATAAAATATTATCATTTCTTGGAAAAAAGATTTTTTGTCAAAAAACTTTATGATTTACGTATTACAAGGGCACTAACAACATTTCTTCATAGAAGAGAATTTTCTAAATATATTTACGAAATCGCTAAAAAAGAGAAGCCCAATATAATTCATTCGGCCTCTCCGTACACAAATGGACTCCCAGCTTTTTTAGTAGCAAAGACAATGAACATACCGTTTGTTTATGAAATAAGAGGATTATCGGACTATATTATTGAATCTCCTTTAAAAAAGAATAGAAACGATATAAGAATAGTCTATAGGAAAAGGCTCGAAAACAACGTCTTAAAAGCCGCAAATTCAATTATCACTCTCTCGCGAGCCTCAAAAGAAGATATATGCAACCGTGGAATAAAAAAGAAGAAAATATTTATAGTTCCAAATGGCATCAACGGGGGTTTTCTGCATTATAAGAAACCGAATACGACTGATTTGTCTAAAAAATATAAAATATCTCACAGCAAGATAAAACTGGGGTTTATTGGTTCGTTAAAAGCAGTAGAAGATGTTATTACCCTTCTTGATGCTATAGCCATATTAAAAAAACAATTCACAAATAACATTGTTTTAATAATCATCGGAGAAGGTCCAATGTTTTCATATTTCAATAACCATGCAAAAAATATCGGAATAAAGGAAATGGTTAGGTTTATAGGTAGAGTACCTAATTCGGAAATCAAAAAATATTACAGCATGCTTGATATATTTGTAATCCCAAGATTAAAAAATAAAATGACCGAAACAATTAGTCCGCTCAAAATCCTTGAAGCAATGGGAATTGGAATACCGGTTATCGGAAGTAATGTTGGAGGAATTGCTGAAATAATTAAAGATGGAGTCAATGGCTTTTTGTTCGAACCTCAAAACCCCGAAGACCTTGCAAAAGTTTTAAAAAAACTAATAAATAGTAAAAACTTATGCAAAAAAGTTGCCGATAGAGCAAAATTTTGGGTTCAGGAAAACAGGAAATGGGATAATTTAATTGAAACTTACAGAAGGGTTTATAAAAATTTGTTAAATGAAAGTTCTACTGCAAAATAGATTCACTCTTTTGCAAACCGGCGCGGGAGATCGGATTCATTTCTTTTCCCTTTTAAATTCATTAAAAAATCAGGGAATTGACGTTTCTTATTCACTATCCTCGCACATTTGCCTTAAAGAATATGATTTAGTTCATCTATTCAATATAACTCAAGGAGATACATACTTTCAATTTAAAAATGCCAAAAAACAGAAAAAACCGGTTGTCTTGACCCCAATTCATATACCTAAAATATATCATAATCACAGCAAAAAGGATAAGATGAAAGATCTCGTGAAAAAAAACCAGATTCTCAGACCCGTGTTCAATTTTCTCAAATATCCCTTATCACCCCATAAAAGAAAATCAAAAAATCTAGAATA
Organism: Caldifarciminota bacterium; assembly: GCA_016930175.1. Classification (GTDB taxonomy): domain Bacteria; phylum Hydrothermota; class UBA3072; order UBA3072; family UBA3072; genus JAFGHJ01. The sequence continues at coordinate 125,165 of JAFGHJ010000013.1, read as the reverse complement.
TGATGCTGAACTATTAGAAAGGACAAAAAAAGAATTAATTAAAGAAGCCGATCTGTTACTGCCAGGAAGCGAATCAGAAGCTAAAAAAATAACTTCTCTTTATGGAATGAACACAAATACTCTTGTAATTTACCCAGGCATCGAAGATATTTTTCATCAGGCTTCGCCTGATCTTTTTACCAAAAAATTCGGCTTAAAAGATTTTATTATTAGCGTAGGAAATATTATCCCATTGAAAAACCAGTTGAATTTAATAAAGGCACTAAGGGATTCCAACATACCGGTTGTGTTTATTGGCGGAATGGGAAAGAATAATCAATACAATAAGTTATTTAAAAAAGATCTGAGTAAGAATATTATTTATCTGGGAAAATTAAATAGAGAAATGGTCGCATCCGCTTTCGCGTCCGCAAGTGTAGGAATTTTAATAAGTTATTCAGAAACAACAGGAAGAGTAAATCTGGAAGCAGGTGCCGCAGGTGCCGCCGTTGTATGCAGCGATATTCCGGTTAATAGAGAATATATGAAAAATTATGCTTACTATTGCGATCCTGATTCTATAAAGTCAATAAAAAACCAAGTATTAAAGGCCTTTAACAAAGGTCCTGTCAACGGAACACAACAGTTCATCAGAGAAAACTATACATTGGAAAAATACGCGGAAAAAGTAATTTCAGCCTATAAGAGATTATTCTGATGTTATTTTTTCCCTTATATACTTAAAAGCAGGTGTAGGGGAAAAATTCTTCTTTTTAAGATATGAATATGTTTTTGTAAAACCTGCGAAAAAAAACATTTTTATCCTATCAGAATAAGGAGAATCTTGTAGCTCGGATATAATATACTCTGTGAATTCTAATCTTTTCTCTTCTTCTCCCTCAGGTTCTACAATTTTTCTTCCAATTTCTGTAATCCAAACATCTGTCTCATCAATATCATTCTGCTCGAAGTAGTAAAAAAGTGAATCGATATGGGAAAATAATAATGTATCCATCCTACCAAAAGGATTATTTGTTTCATCCGCATAATAAAGATGAGCTGAAATTATAGGCGGATATTTTCCTGTTTTCTCTTTAACGTAAGAAAGAAAATAAAAAATATAATCAATCCAATTTGCAGTTCTGTGTATGTTTATGAAAGGTTTCTTAAAAGAATACCTGATTTTTCTTTTATTTGATTTATAAAAAGCCCATCCTGTCGATCTATTACCCCCCTCAATTACAGGGCCAATAACAATACACTCGGTATCAGCCCTTAAAGCTCCTTTTTGTGCTTCTATGTATAGATTACAATAGTCCTCAAAACTCCCGAGAAAATATTTCTTAGCCCTTGGTTCATTCCATACTTCATAATGTTTTATCGGTATTTTAAGTTCACAAAAATCTTTGTACCCATCTCCATCATATCTTTCCACAACAAACTGCCAGAAATCTCTCCAGTATTCCATTTTTGCCGGCAATAATCGCCTAAAATATTCCCCTTTTTGTTTCGCATCCAAAAAATTATAAACCGTATCAACAGCCCATTCGGGTGTATACATTATAAAGGGAATTATATGTAATCCTCTTTCACCTGTCCACTTCACAATGGAATCCATCACTCTGGTATCAAAAACTCCTTCCTGAGGATTTATATTATCCCAGTTGAAAGCACTATTAGGCCTTATCCATTTGATTCCACCAGCTTTCAGAGAATCCAATTGCATCTTGTATCTTTTTTTGTATTCAGCATTATTAATATATTGAGAAAAAAAAGGAGCATTAAAGCCTACATTTATATTAAATTCTCTGGTGCGGATAGGCGCAACAAAATCCTTATTTATACTCACTTCTTTGGCGCAAAAAGCAACAAGAAAAAAGATTATATTAACCATATTTTCCTTGAGACCGCAAAATCAGCAGCAGCTATATAAGAGAGTCCTTCAATTTGAGATAATATGCCTTTTATAAAGGTTATTAGTGAAACGGCGATTTTATAAAAAAAAATCGGCTTACTTTTGTAATAATTCTTGAAAAATTTCACCTTGCTTATCTCAAATTGTTCAACAGTATACGGACTCTTACTCATACTCAGCTTATGAATGATTTTTGCATCATTATTAATATATATTTTCCATTTATGCAATTTTGCTCTGAAACATAGATCGATGTCCTCTGCATACATTTCGTAATCATCATTAAGAAATCCGATCTTCTCAAAAACTTTATTCCTTACCACCATACAAGCTCCACTGACATAATCAACCTCTCTCACCCCAGTTTCATCGATAAACCCTCTAAGATATTCCCGAAATTCATATGGCAACATCCATCCTAAATATCTACCGATAAAACCTTTTAAATCTGAAGATAAACCCCAGGCCCTTAGATTTAGCAATCTTATTATTTCTTTTATCATTGATGGAAAGATTCCTCCACTTATTTGATATTTACCGTTAGGGAATATAAGCCTTGCGCCACAGATTCCCACATCAGGATTGCCCTCCATAAATTGAAATATTTTATTGATGCTATCATCCAAAACAATAGTATCGTCATTCAAAAGAATATAATATCTAGCCCTTCCGGAGAATTCTTTTAACATCCTGTTCTGATTCGCCCTAAAGCCTTTTATAACATTTTGTCTTATATAAATAACATCAGGGAATAATTTTGTTATAACACTGCTGCTATTATCGGTTGATGCGTTATCGAGGACAACTATTTTATAATTTATCATCCTCACACTACTTTTGATCGATTTTAGACAATCAATAGTCATATCTTTATGATTGTGATTTATTATTGTAAATATTATATCAACCAAAATTATTTTTTCTCCTTGGGATTTTTTATATCATCAATATATATAATTAATCCATATTCGAATGGCAGTACTGTTTTTATGATTCCTCTAATTACCTTTGCTTTCAATCTTTTCCCGTATTTTCTCGAAATAAATCCTTCCTCTATATTAACTTCTTTAATATTACACGCTTTTATGTGAAGAGGAAAGTTCAACTTATTATGAAATAGTGTGAATGTTTTAATACCTGTCTTTTTTATCTTTACTTCATCCGAAAAATGCAAATTGAATATAATATTGTGTTCTCCATCGCCGGAAATTTTATCCTCTATTTTCAGAAATCTATTTATTTTATTATATATAAATCTCCTAGAATGAACAACGCAATTCCCCAATCTCCGATAACCATCATGACTAAGTGATATATCTATTGCTTCTTCCGTTTCCTTAATTTCTTTTAAATGTGTATTCGCGTTTCCTTCCATCCGAAAAAGATTATCTCCCAGTATATTCTGCTCTTTCCCATCCACCTCAACAGTATTATGGTATTTCGTAGATCTAAATTTATTCCTACATTTGGGATTCGAAGTATAAATATACGTTCCAGGATCAACTATAATATCCTGCCCTTCCACTGAAAGCTCAAAACCTAGCTTATCATTATGATTGTGTCCTCCTTTTCCGTTTTGCCCGTTAGTCCCGTTTGAAATAATAATATAATCCCTTTTATGCCTTATTATATATATACCGCTTCTTTTAAAATATTGAGATTTAATCTCACTCAAACGGTTTTTCTTAATTCCTTTCCATCTATCATACGCCTTCTTTCCAAAAACCCATAAAGCTTCTGGAGCAAAATCAAATTCTTTTATATTAAAAACAGATTTATTGAAAAATAAGGTCGCAAAAGTCAGCAGATAGGAAAAGTCAAGAGGTGCTCGAACATTAATTATATGAAGATGCCCACTATCATTATCTCCGATTTGAGGCACCCTTGCATCAGGCTTTATCGTACTTAATAAAAATTTAAACATATCTTCTAATCTATCATTAATTTCATTGGGGATACAAATATTATTGAGCCTTAATAGAGCAAAAGTATAGAATAATAACTCAGTAACAAAACAGTGGTAACAGACGGAACCTTCAAAATCCATACCATCAGAGTTCACTTGTTTTTTTATCTCCAGGAATATTTCTTTTATTCCGAAGTTTTTCCATTCACCCGCTTCTTTAAATTCCGGAAATAAAATACCCGCATATATTAATCCAGTTAAATTCGATAGATAATGATTTCTATTTACCGGTCCTATATTTTCAAGATTATTCATTATATGTCTTGAATGTTGTAGGATACTTTTTAAGTACAGCAAAAGAAAATCCTCAGAGAAAAAAGGTGATTCTTTAAAAAAATAATAGCCCCATATCCAGTTCGATACACGAATTGAAACTTCCATTGTACACTTCCAGTTAACACCGAAAGGATAAGGGTTATTATCAATCCAATTTTTCACCAGATCAATAAACTTTTTTGCATATTTTTCTTCCTCTGTTAAATAATACGCCTGACCCAGAGTTATTGCATAATGAAACCTGGATAACTCCCATGGCACCTTTATCTCCCCTCTACCATAGGGCACCCTGATGTTCTTATAATAACATTTTTGACTCCATCGATAATCGTTTATAAAATCATACTGCCAGGGTATATAAGAAAACTTCTTTAAATCTATCTTTCCCGCACCTGTAATATCTAATATACCATTACATATATTATCAGCCCGTTCGATTATACTATTCACATTATCTGGAAATTTACGTTTTAACTGTTTTATAGTTGCTTTTTTATTCCAGGGATAAATAAAAAAAGCCGGATTCTTTCTCTTATTGAAATCTTCAATAAATTGGCAAGTCGACTCGTAATCTCCTTTTAAAGCCAAAAGAAACTCTTTATCAGAGATTAAACCCCAAGAAAACACAGCTTTTAAAGCTCCAATTTGTCTAGAAATTTTTCTTACTATTTTTTCGCTCAACTTTTTAAATTTCTTCATTATATTTTTTTTAATATATATCTTATTTTTTCTATCAGAAAATGTTTTTCCTTCTTTTCAATTTCTCCCACAATATATATACTTATCGCATATATAATTACTCCTAAAATTACAAGTATCGTTAAAGAGAATAAAGAAGATTCCAGAAAATTATTTATTAAATAAATAAAAAAACCCATTATTGCAGAACATACTAGTACTCTTAAAAGAGTTTTAAATGGAAATTTCCATATCAAAAAATTTCTTGAAAAAACAATTACAGAAACCAATAAAACTACATAAGAAACAAGTGTCGATACAGCCGCTGCAAAATATCCATATTCGGGTATAAAGATAAAATTCAACACTATATTTAGAAGGCCTGAAATCAAAATTGATAACATTATAAGATTGGTCTTCTTTTTGAAAATTAAAGGTACCTGAAATTCTTGCTGTAAACCAAGTAATAATCCGCTAACCGCCACAAAAGATATTATTCTATACCCCTCATAATATTCTGGGCTACCAACTACATTAATAATAAGTTCTCCAAGCACACTTAATCCAACAACCATAGGAATTGACAAAATTAAATAAAATCTTGTTATATTAGTTATGTACTCTTTGGCAACATCTTCTCTTTCGTTTTCCCATATTCTCATTCCAAGAGGTCTAGATGCCAACAAAAAAAGACTGGATAAGAATAATATACTCTTTTCTGAAACGGCATAACTCAGAGAATATATACCTACTTCCCTTGAAGTATAAAATATGTTAAGAATATACCGGTCAGATAGACTTAATACCCATGCGGCAAGATTCCCTACCATTAAAGGTACACCATACGTAAACATTTCCAATGATAGTTTTTTAGAAAATCCGCTACTCATAGCAAAATATTTAACCGCACTTTTCCATAAAAACGGTAAAGCAAAAAAGAGACTTATCAGCATACCCCACAGTAATCCCTCAACATCCATACCAATAAAAAATACAAGAAAAACGCCTAAACCAAGGGAAGCAACACTCTCCCAAACCCGAAAAACATTATAAGCATTTACTTCTCTCCTTATTCTTAAAAAGTTTAACAAAACATCAAAAACTGCGTTGAACACAAAAATTGATAACCCTATCAGCATTAAGGAATATAAAGAACTATCGATACTTTTCTTAAGAAGCGAAAGAACAACATAAAATAAAAATACCACAATAAATACAGATAAAAATAACAATTTCACTACCGTAGAATAAAATTCTTCAATTCTATTATTTTTTTCATACTCTGGATAAAATCTCAAAATAGCCATACTTAGCCATCCGATGATAATTAAAAGAACTGATATTGTGATCTTAACAAGAATATATTGTCCATAATCTTCTGGTGTAAAAAAATGCGCTACAATAGGAATGGTAACAAGACCAATTAAGGCCGGTACAACCATCGATGGCAAATATTTTAATAAATCCCTAACAAATTTTGCAGTCATTAAACAACTAAAAACTAAGAGCTTCTGATTCCTTTATCTATCAAAAAACTTAATTTAGTTGTCTCTACAATTTCATTGAATGGAATTGGAATCCGCCTACCTTCTTTTAGAGACAAACCTAAATCTATCAATTCTTTAAAATGGCCTTTATCCTGTTTCCCCTGCCAGCCTCTTATATTTTTTCCGTAAATATCCAAGCGTTTAAAATCATCTATCACAAGGACTTTATTTTCACTATATATTTCTATGTATTCTTTACTCATGTCTTTTGACCCTACAGCAGTATATATCAAAGAACACATTGATCCATCCAGATATTTAACGGTTGTGCTGAAATTATCAAAAGGGGAAATGTGATCTGTCTTCGGAGATATGCTACTCACATCTACTGACTCTACTTCACTTTTAGTGAAAAATCTAAAAAAATCAAGCATATGACATGCCTCTCCTATTATTCTTCCCCCACCTTCTTTTGTATGGACCCAATGATCAAGAGGAATATAACCAGCATTAACCCTGTAAACTATAACAACAGGGGTTTTTCTTTCCCCTATAATGTCAAAAGCCATATCCGCGGCTGGAGAAAATCTCCTGTTAAAGCCTACCATTAAAACGGAATCGGATTTCTTATAGGTTTTAATAACATTATCTAATTCCTTTTCATTCAACGCAAGTGGCTTTTCAACAAAAACATTTTTTCCCGCTTTCAGCGAATCGATAACTATTTGCGAGTGAAGATTATGTCTTGTTGTGATAAAAATGCAACCAATTGCATAATCTTCTAAAACTTTTTTATAATCGGTAGTACAATATTCGGCATCAAATTTATCTGCAACCTTTCTTGCCAATGCTCCATTTACATCAACAATCGCAGTAATCGAATATAGATTAGAGAGTTTCTTTAAATTGGGAAGATGAAACCCAGTCGCAAAACTACCGGCACCAATCACAGCAATTTTTATTTTATTATTTCGAGAAGGAACTCTTTTCTTCAAGTTTATTTTCATATCTAATTTCCGGTTTTCTTTTTTATCAATTTCATAATCTATTAAAATCGACAAAGGTTTTCTTTCTTTATTCTGTAACTCCTTATAAGCATCGGGTGCCTGCGATACCTTATATTCTCCTTCTACTAAGCTCGTAAAATCTACTTTTTTATCCGCAATAAGATTAAGATATTCCTTCATGTTATGGTTTTCTGTCCATCTAACATATGGATATGGATAATTAATGCCCTTTTCCTCATAATTTTCATCATATCTCCCAGGCCCATAAGAACAGGAAATAAGAAAGTCTAATTCTTTCCGATAAAATGGTTCTCTTTTTATATCCATACCAACATCTCCAACAACAACAACCCTACCTTTTTTTCTTGTTATTTCTAAAGCCATCTGAGTTATTTCACTACTTTTTGATGAAGCGGTTATAATAGTAGCATCAACACCATGACCTTCAGTAAAATTCTTAACTTCTTCTTGAACATTTACTCTTCTCACTACAAAACCTTTATCCATTCCAAGTTCCATAGCTTTTTTCACTCGTTCTTGCTTTACATCGAAACCTATTGTTCTACATCCATTGATTCTTAATAACTGAGTTGTTATCTGTCCTAATAAACCAAGCCCAACAACGGCAATGAATTCCCCAAGTTGCGGATTACATCTTCTCAATCCCTGCATGGCAATACTGCCGATAGTTACAGACGCTGCCTGTTTAAGATCACACCCTTCCGGGATCTTCACAACAAGATTTCTAGGAACACTTACAATCTCTGCGTGAAATGCTCTACCCGCCCCTCCGCAAGCTACACAGTCGCCATTTTTTATATCAGAAACATTCTTCCCTACTTGAATTACATACCCTGCGCAAGAATATCCCGGAGTTAATATTCCTCCGGTCTTGCTCTTTATAATATCTATTGTTTTTTTTACACCATTACCTTTAAGAAAATCGAACATTTTTTTTACTTTCTTCGGATTATTCAAGGTTTTGCTTATGAGAGATTCTCCAGTTCTCTCAACTCCAGATAATTCCGTTCCCGGACTTATAACGGAATACGCAACTTCAACTAATACGGTATTTTCTTCAACTAAAGGAGAAGGAACTTCCTCGACCAAAACTTTACCCTTTTTTATAAAAACCTGTTTCATAATAATCCCCTTAATTTAGAAAAATCTATACCTACCAAAATCTACATTCCTTTTTACCATAAAAATCTCCATCTTTACCTTATGTTTCAACACAAAAAATAATTCTCTAAAGAATTATTTTTTCTTATGTATAATGACCGAAAAGTAAAATTTCGTACCATACTTTGTAAAAATTATTCCATTTATTCGACTTCTAAAAAAACTTTAATTATCCTCTCCGCGGTTTTTCCATCCCATAAGGGTATACCTGATGATTCTTTCTGTTTACCATTTAGTATTTTCAAAGATTCCTCCACGATAACATTCCCCTTTTTACCAACTAATACATTAGTACCCTTAGTGATAGTAAAAGGTCTCTCTGTATTTTCCCTTATCGTGAGGCATGGGATATTCAGATACGTGGTTTCTTGCTGAATGCTGCCCGAATCAGTTAAAACAAATTTCGAATTCTTATATAATCTTAGAAAATCTCTATACGAAATAGGATTGATAACTTTAACGGTATCTACATCAAGGTCAATTTTAAATTTCCTCATTCGTTCCTGAGTTCTCGGATGGGCAGGAAATACTATTTTTATTTTTTTAGAAACGATATTTAAAGCCTCGACAATTTCTTTGAAAGTTTCTTCATTATCCACATTACTGGGACGATGAAGGGTTAAAGCAGCATATTTACCCGCTTCAAGATATTCAAACGGAGGCTTATCTATATCGGCAGTTCTTTCCATCTCCCAGATTAATGTATCTATCATTATATCACCGACCAGATGTATTTTTTCTTCTGAGACTCCTTCTTTTTTAAGATTCTCATTTGCCTCTTCCGCAGGCGTAAAAAGATAATCGGAAATCGAATCGGTAAGAAGTCTGTTTATTTCCTCAGGCATACTTCTATCAAAACTTCTTAAGCCCGCTTCAACGTGAGCTAAAGGTATTTGCAGCTTAGCAGCGACAAGTCCGCAAGCTATGGTTGAATTGACGTCGCCAACAACCACAACAACATCTCCTCCCTCTTTCATAATAAATTTCTCGAATCTTTTCATTATTTCACCGGTCTGCTCTCCATGAGAACCTGAACCCACTTCAAGGTTCACATCCGGTTGTTTTATTCCAAGTTCATCGAAAAACCATTGTGACATATTATCATCATAATGCTGTCCTGTATGAACGAGAACTTGTTCGATATTATCATAGCGCGAAGCCACTCTCATAATCGGAGCTATTTTCATGAAATTAGGTCTGGCTCCAACCACATGAATAAGCTTCATTCAGGCTCTGAAAATTTTACTACTTTTAATGCCAGAAAGAGCGTTGCGCGTGTCTATAACAACTGAAGAATTATCGACAATATTCTTGTAATCGATATTGGAATGAGCGGTAACGATAATAACCGCATCCTGTTCCTTTAAAAGTTCTTCCGTCAATTTTACCGAACTCATCACTAAATCGGTCTGCCTCATATCATATATCTGAGGAATATGAGGGTCATAATAAGATACTTCTGCCCCACCTTCCTGAAGAAGCTCTATTATCTTTATACCCGGAGATTCTCTTGAGTCATCGATATTTCTTTTATAGGCAATACCTATAACAAGTATCTTTGAATCTTTTAAAGATTTTTTCTTCCTATTCAAGGCGGATATAGTTTTCATTATTACATATTCGGGCATCATCGTATTTATTTCACCTGCAAGCTCAATGAATCTTGTATTAACTCCAAACTTTCGAGCCTTCCAGGAAAGATAAAAAGGATCTATTGGAATACAATGACCACCAAGACCAGGTCCGGGATAAAAAGGCGTAAAACCAAAAGGTTTTGTCTTAGCCGCCTCGATTACTTCCCACACATTTATTCCCATCTTGTCAAATATAATCTTAAGCTCGTTTACAAGAGCAATATTTACAGAACGGTAAGTGTTTTCCAATATTTTTGTCGCTTCCGCTACTTCGGCAGACGAAACTTCTACAATTTCGTCAAAAATAGTTTTATAAATTTCTACAACTTTTCTTCTAGACTGCTTAGTAAGACCACCAACTACTTTAGGAATGTTTTTCGTTGTAAATTTCTCATTACCCGGATCTTCTCTTTCAGGGGAAAACGCGAGATAAAATTCCATATCTAATTTATTACCACCTGTCTCTAATATCGGAAGTAGAACTTCTCTCGTGGTACCGGGATAAACCGTAGATTCTAGGACAACTATAGCTCCCTGCTTAAAATTTTCCGCTACCGCTCTGGCTGAATTCTCAACAAAGGACAAATCAGGCTGACGGTATTTATCAAGCGGAGTAGGGACACAAATAGAAACTAAATCCACTTCGTTTAACCTTAAAAAATCTGTCGTCGCGGCAAAAAGACCCGAATTAAAAAAATCTTTGACCCTTTCTTCTTGTATGTGTTTTAAATAAATTTCTCCGTTGGAAAGCTTATCGATTTTTTTTACGTCGATGTCGAAACCAATTGTTTTGTAACCGGCACGCACAAATTCCATAGCAAGAGGTAATCCAACATAACCCAAACCAATTATGCCAAGAACCTTTTCGCGTATTTCTTTACTATCTTCCATAGATTCAATATATTACTACTTTCTTATGTGTCAAGACTCACCCCACTCCCAACCCCGAATTATTCTCACACAGAGAGCACAGAGCGCACAGAGATTTTTGTTGTTTATTCTAACTACTAGCTTCCAACTACTAACTTCTTTTTCAACAATAATTCAAATTATACTTGACAATGAAGATTAATAATCTAATTTTCTCTCAATGAAAGAAAATTTTGCGTCGATACCATTTTTCGGACCGGGGAAAAAAGTAATAGATATAGGGTGCTGGGATAACATTGAACCTTCAATAACCCTTGCATCTAAAGGAGTAGTCGTTTTCGCAATCGACCGTTACCAAAAAATGACCCAGTTTAAGGAAAAACTCATCTGTTCTGTAGAAAGCAAGAAAATCAGTAAAAAAATTTCGAAAAAAATAATTCCCTTAAAAGCAAACGCCGTTAATCTGCCTTTTCCTGAAGAATGTATTGATGGAATACTTTTTCTGTATTCTGTATCATGGCTCGAACAATTCGGAACCGAACCTCTTATAGCTTATAAGGAAGCTATGAGAGTATTAAGATGTGATGGACTTGTAATCATTACAGAATCTAATATCGAGCGAGCAAAAGTTCAGGAAAGATTTTTAAATACCATGATGAAAACGGAAAGAAACGACAATATTGTTATCGGAAGGAAATTCGCCCCCGAAGAGGAACTGTTCTAATCTCACCGCAGAGACGCAAAGTACGCAGAGAAAAACTAAAGATTATATGTTTCAGTAAAAACCACCCCACACTTCAGGATTTTGAACTACAGAGAACACAGAGAAACAACAAAAAATTTTTATTTTTTTATACCCCAACCCCTCACCAAAAGAAAATATAACAACAAATAGCACAAATTAACGAATAAACTTTTAAGTTTTTTTTATTAATCTTTGACTCAACAAAACCAAAAAACTCAGCACTCGGAACTCCGCACTTCGTGCCATTTACTTTGCACTAAAGGTCCAACAGACTAACGGATTAATTTGAGTACTCAAATTAATCCTATCTCCCCACCGAAACGACTGCCTTTTCAGAACTCCTTTTTCCACCGTCGGCATCTTCAATTAATAAAAAAACTACGTAAAGACCTGTAGAAACCGTTTCACCCCTTCTATCTTTTCCATCCCAAATCCATTCGCCTCTTTCTCCTCCATAAACTTGCGTATTTTCCAATAAAAGATGTCCCCTTCTATCATATATTTGTAATGTTACCTCATTTCTTAGATAAGGAAGATTAAATGAAATAACACTCATTTCATCTTCTCCATCTCCATCTGGCGTAAAATGTCTCGGAGTCACGGCAAGAGCAACGTCCGTCCTCTTGTATTCGGCAAATACCGAATTTACCGCCCCCGGCGTACCACCCTCAGAAACAGACTGCCCCCAGTTAGTAGAATTATCGGAAGATATATCCGGGTTAATCCGTTCTAAAGAATAATTACCATCAGTTTGATCTCCGGAATAAACAACTTTATCAAGAATAAAGCCATTCTCATCAAACAAAAAAACGCTATCACCATTATTCGAAAAGGACAAATCCATTTGTAAAATAGAAGCCGTAATTACTCCGTAATAACCCAAAAAAGCAACCGAATCAGAAGATATCAATACATAACCTCCGGGAAGAACTTCTATTCCACCGGCAGATTCACTATCTAACAAAAAGAAATCGAGAGAAACATCATACGCGGACCTATTAAAAAGCTCTACCCACTCAGGATGTCCTGCCGGCGCGAACATAATCTCGTTTATAATAATATCCGAAATCCCCTCTCCTATTCTAACCCTTCTAAAAATAGTTCCCTCAATTAAATCAAAACCGAGAACATAAAAGCCCTCAGAAGATAACGAAAAATTAATCTGGCAAAGAGAATCCTCTGAAACACCCGCAAGAACAAAAGAATCAATCAGCTCCCCTTCATCGAGAATCCCATTCCGATTCTCGTCATTAAAAACCTCCACCGTACCGCTAAGTTCCGTTTCATGAGGATTAAACAAAAGAATAAATACAGTATTACCATTAACCCACAGAGAATCAAGTACGAAATCGGGAGACGCATAAACCGAATTCTCTCTTCCGGGCGTGGACCCGGAAATATCTTCACAACTTCTCCAATTTTCCGGAACATCTCCATTATAGGGGTAAACCCTCTCTACAGAAATCCCATCTCCCGGATTCAATGTATTATAATAGGTAGAAACCGTATCGCCTTCAGGAGAAATAAGAGCAATCGGATCCGTAGTTGAAAGCTCGTTTCCTATTGTTGTATTATCAACCGTAAGTAAAACGCAAGTTGGAATTCCATAAGGCATATAATTTTCCCCAGAATCCGAATACTCGGGATCCATAACAAGAGCGAATTCCCCGGGCAAAAGAATAGTATTAGAATCCTGCAAAAGCTCATAAAAAGGAATAATTTCATCGACAGCATCGAGATCCGTAATCTGCCAGCCGCCTAAATCTACCGCGTCAGGACCAATATTGAAAATCTCCACAAATTCATTCCTGTCTTCAGGAGACCCAACACCGCCGGACCCGAGTGGGTTTGACATCACTTCGTTAATACATACAGCCGAAAATAACAAAAACAAAAAATACATTTTGATTCATTATAGAAGAAAATTATTGAATGTCAAGAACTATCTCTAATGGCAAAAATGGAAAAAACACCTCTACTTATCCATAAACAAATTACAAAAAAGGCAAAAATAAATCATGTGGAAAAGTTGTTAAAAGATGTCTATATACCCTATAAGATACTGACATACATAGTTTTAGTCTATCCGACTTATCCACAACGATTTATTATAAGCCCTTAATTATTAGAAACTTAACGAAATCTTAATAATATTTTAAAAATTGTATTCTTTATCTTCCTCCCGATATCGGGTTTTACCCATATGGAAAACTCATCTTGGGGAAGTATGAAATAGAGCAACTATAAACAGAAAAATTCTTAAAAAAAATTCTTAGAATTTTTTTAACATAAATAACCTTAGAGATTTTTAGCCGGCTAAAAAGTTGATAAATTGTGGAAGATAAGTTGTTGCTAGTAAACATCATATGAGGCAAAAGGGTTGGTCCTGTATTATAAGTACGTAAAATCAAAAAATTAATCTTCCCAATAAAATAAACCCGGAGTGGAGAACTCCGGGTTTAAGTAAAAGTCTATATCGTTTTTAAAGATCAAAAATTATTGGGTAAAAGTATTACTAAAACCCCACTGCAATTGAATCATTAGTTGAGTAATATCGCTCCGCATATCGCTTTCAAATATGGTTTTTTGCATTTGAATCTGAAGCAAAGCTTGAGGTTTATCCTCGGTATTCCTAAGAATATTCCAGTTTAATCCTCCGATAATACGCTTATGGCCGTCATCAGCCATATCGGTATACCTATCCCATACATCAAATCTCCCTACAATATCAAAGTCAACTCCCATAAGCTCTCGCAGCTTAAGAATAGGCATAACCATAAATCCCCTACTAGTGGCATCATTCATATTACGAAGTAGATATTCTCCCCAGAGCTCAAATACTCCAGTTGAAAAACGTCCCAATGCAATATATGCGAGTCTATCAGCGGCATTATTTTCATATAATAAAGAACTGCCAAAAGTAAAACCTGGAATGGGAGCAAATCTAAAGTTACCCAAAAACTCAGGAGTCCTGTCTAGATCGCTGCCGGTACTGGTATAGCCTTCTCCGTTTAAAACGGAGAGAGAGTACACTCCTTTATTACCCGGAAAACTACCGCAAAAAGCTATCCCGTAATCCGCGGATTTTGCAACACCTTCGACTTCTTCCAAAACTTTCTCTATTGTAATGTATGCCCAATCGTAGCCAAACCCAAAATAATGTTGAATTATACCAGCGCTAATTTCACTTGCAGGTATAGGTAAAACATCTTTAAAATTAATATAGGCATACTTTACTCTTACACCGCTACCTGAGGTAGAAGTTTCATCCGAAAAGAAATCGAGATTAAATCTACCATCTATCTTATCTGTAATGGTAGGTTCAATCCGGAAGTAACCTCTTTCTAAGGTAAGTTTGCTCTCAATTAATTCATCATCTACAATCTCACTCGTATATCTATTCCATAAAAGCATAGATACCTTTGTTTCTCCACCAATTAAACTAACGGGGATTACAGAAATAAAGAAACTCATAATCAAACATAAAATGAACTTAACCTTTCTCATAAAAACCTCCTTCAGTTTTCCAGATAGAAAAATCATCTCTTAAAATTATACCATAATTCAAGTAAACTATTATTTAATTATCTACCACTGTCAAGGCTATAAAATGGGCTATCCGCTGACCGCTATCGGCTAACCGCATCAAACATAGCTCATCGCTCTTTTCGTTTTCGCATAAAAACCGCATCACAACGCACGGATTTTAAAATCAACTATAAAAGCAAAAAGCTTTATTTTTAAAGCTAATAGCCAAAGGCAAACTATCAAAAGCCAAGATAAATAAAAGAAAACCATCCTTCCTGCTTGACTTATATTAAAATACGTTTACATTAAAATTCAAATAAAACAAAGCTTTTATAATACTTATACAAATGAGGTTATATTGAAGTTATCAGTAATTATACCTGTCTTTAACGAAAAAGATACCATCAAGAAGGTAATCGAAAAAGTGAAGCAGTCTCCTGTAAAAAAAGAAATAATTATAATCGACGATGGTTCGGACGATGGAACAAAAAAATTGCTGCAAGACGTAAAAAAAGACTTAAGAAACAATTATGATATAAAAATATTACATCTCGACAAAAACCTTGGAAAAGGACAAGCTATCAAAAAAGGTTTATCATTGGCAAATGGAGATTATATAATAATTCAGGATGCAGATTTAGAGTATGATCCGAATGAATATCCAAAATTACTTAAACCTATTTTAAGTAAAGAAACGGATGTTGTTTTTGGCTCCAGGCTTCTCGATAAGAATAAAAATTCAAATAGGGATAGGATGTTATATATAGGAAGAATTTCAATAACCTGGATTACCAATATTTTATTCGGCAGTCACCTAACCGATGTCTATACTTGCTATAAATTAATTCCCAATTATTTAATAAGGGATTTTAAAATAAGAGCAAATGGTTTTGAATTGGAAGCCGAACTAACGGCAAAAATACTTCTCGCGGGAAAGAAAATAAAAGAAGTTCCTATTAATTATAATCCCCGTTCAAAAAAAGCCGGAAAAAAAATCTCATGGATAGATTGGTTCAGAGGAATAAAAATGTTATTACTTCTAAGACTTAAAAACAAAATTAGAAGTAATAAATAAACATAACTCTATCAACACAATTTAAAACAGCAAACAAAAAAAAATAAACTACAATCACTACATGCTCTACATATAAGAAAATGGGGTTGTAGGGATGGGTTTTAAACAAATAAAAATAAATGGGTTGCAGGTGGGGCTTTGTGTCTTAGTGTCTTGGTGGCAATATCCCCAAAAAAAAATCAAGCCTTGACAAATAAACAAAAAAGAATATGATTAACCGATTGTTTATTTAAGTTTCATTGTATACCCAAAAAAACCAAAGGAGGTTTTTTCAGTATGGCAGAAGGTAAAGTAAAATGGTTCAGTGACAGGAAAGGATATGGTTTTATTACAGCGAATGACACCTCACAGGATATATTCGTCCACACAACATCCCTTAGTGAAGGTCTGGTTACACTTTCCGAAGGAGACGAGGTAGAGTTCGAGCTTATAGAAAGTGATAAAGGACCAAAAGCCGAAAAAGTTAAAAAGATTCGTTAAACTTTAGTTCTCAATATAAAGTTTCGATAGATAAAAAAATAAAAGACAAAAAAGCCCCATTGTTGTTTTTTTGTTATAATTTTATATGCAACACTGGGGTAAGTTTTTTTATCTCAAGACGAAAAGACTGGTAACTCAAGGCTATGTTACGGTCTTGATTTATTGTATTTACCCGTTATATTTGTCTCTAAATGGAAAGTAATAAATGTACGACAAAAGAAAAATTGTAGGGTTCTTATCTGTATCAATAGTTTTAATTTCTGCATATTTATATACTATTGCTCCCACTGTCTCACTCTGGGATTGCGGAGAATTCATAGCCTGCGCGCACATTTTAGGAGTCGCACACCCTCCGGGAACTCCCTTCTTTACTTTGCTCGGCAGAATATTCGACATAATTATTCCCTTTGATGAAGTGGCAAAAAGGATAAACTTTTTTTCCTCTCTTTCATCCGCATTAGCAGGAAGTTTTCTTTATCTTATCATACTTTCGGTTTTTCAAAGGTTCAGGGAAAACAGAGGGAAAATACTGCCTCTGAAAATTCACTTGATCGCTATATTTTGCTCTACCTGCGCCGGACTTTCTTACAGCGTATGGGATACATCGGTAGAAGCAGAAGTTTACTCCACATCAATTCTAATATTGGTGATAGGTTTGTGGCTTGCTCTCCACTGGGATGAAAACCGTAAAATGAGAGGTGCCGACAACTATCTTCTGCTTCTCGTTTATTTGATTTTCCTATCATTCGGCATTCACCTGATGCCTTTACTTCTCATTCCCGGAACTTTGGTCTTTGTGCTAATAACCAACAAAAAAGTATTCAATAATCCAAAATTAATCTTCTTTTCATTAGTTCTCGTCTTAATAGGAATCACAACATATTATTATTTGATGGTCAGGGCTCACAGTAATCCGGCAATAAACGAGGCGGATCCAGGCACCTTTTCGGCTTTATGGGAAGTCATATCAAGAGAACAGTACGGACCAATGAAGATGTTTCCCAGGAAGACTCAAATCAACACCAATCTCTCTACAGTTGTGGCATTATACGAACAGATAAAAATATTTTTCAAATATTTTTCATGGCAATATTTCCCTTATCCGAGAGAATCAAACGTAAACAACCTGCTTAAAATTACGTCAATAGCAGGGACATATATATATGTTTTGATAGGTCTATCGGGAATGCTCCTTCATTATAAAAAATACAGAAAATCTTTTTATCTATTTTTCATTTTGTACCTTCTCGTGAGTTTGGGTCTTGTTTTTTACTTGAACTTAAAATTTTCTCCTTCCGATCCCAATCCTGCTCATCGGGGAAGAGAAGTCAGAGAAAGAGATTATTTCTGGAGTCCCGCATTCTTCCTTTTTATGTTTTACGTATCCATTGGATTATACTGGATATATGAAAAATTCAGAAAGAGAAATATTTCTTATGGTTACGCAGGGATAATCCTATCCTTTTTAATAGGATTTTCACCGCTCATTTCAAACATAAAAAGCCATGTTAACAGAAGAGGAAACTGGATCGCCTCCGATTATGCTTATAATCTACTACTCACTCCCGAGGATAATTCAATTCTATTCACATACGGTGACAACGATACATTTCCTGCTTGGTTTCTCCAGGAAGTAAAAAATTTCAGGAAATTTGACTCGAAAAACAAAAAAGGAATTCAACTGGCTAACTTTTCTCTTATGAATACTACCTGGTATATAAGGCAGTTAAAGGCAGCCGGCGTACCCATGGATTTTTCTTCTCCATTTAAAGGAACCAATATGGAAAGAACCTATAATGTAAAGAAAAAAAAGGGAGAGACGATTTTGAAATTTGAGGATTGGATGATCAACAACATTATACCTTTAAGGTGCGACGACGGAAAATGGTTACGACCGGCAGATATCGTAGTCAGAAACATAATTCTTACCTCCAGCGGGATAAAACCATCTCTTGAGGATTTAATGATGCCGGCAGACGTATTCGTTGACAGATACATAAAAGAGGATTTTAACCCTTCAATCAATATCTATTTTTCCTTCCCCGTAGAAATCTATTCAATGGATCTCTTCGGACCCCATCTGGAATTGGAAGGCTTCGCCTACCGCCTGGCAGGAAAAAAAGGTAAAGACATGATAAACTACAGAAAGATGTTCGGTAAACTTAAAGACGAATTCAAAATAAGTTATTGCGAAAATCCAACTATTTATACCGGAAGAGCACAGAAGAAACCCTTAAATAATCACACATATATTTACCTGATATTTAGCGATTATGTATTAGAAAATTTCGCAGGGCAAGACAGAAGAGCAATTTCTTCCGCTCAAAAAGACACATTGAGAATTCTGGAAACTATTGTGAATCGAGCCTTTATATTTTCCCATGACTCAAAGTTTTCTTCAGCGATAACATCGCAAGCAGCAAATAATCTTAAAGATATATATTCATTACTTGGAGAGGAAGAAAGAGCAACAAATTTTTGCGATTCTCTTTTTACGATAATAAACACACCTTCACTCCATCTTTTGCACGCGGAGATGTTAACCTTAAAATCAAAAACAAAGAAAGATAATTCGGAAGAATTTAAAAAAGCAATGGAAGAATTTTCATACTTAATTAATAACAAAGATTTCAAGCCTTTAGGATACAGGGGACTTATCGAACTTTACTCTATGTCTAATGACTATGAAAAAATAAAAGAAGTTATTTTGAATATAAAAAACGACCCAAAACTCATGGATCAAATTTTCCTTCTTTCTGTCCGATATGATCCCAAAGGAGCAATCAAACTGCTTGAGAGTTGGAAAGAACTTTATCCTGATGAATCTGCAAGTGTCGATTCAGCAATAAAAGAACTTAAAAAGAGAAGATTTCAATGAAATACGACAAATCAAAACAAAAAAAGGAAATAGCCACGGATGAACACAGATAGACACAGATTAAAAAAATGTTTTGTTGTTTTTAAAAAATTAAATGAGTAGGGGGGAAAGATCAGTGATTATCAGTAAAAATCATTGGCTAATAATATTTTATGAACTGGATTAAAGTCCCTTCTTTCGCAAAAGTAAACCTCGGTCTTTACATTCTAGAAAAAAGAACAGATGGTTTTCATTCGATCGAATCTATTTTCCAAACGATATCGTTAAAAGATTTACTTTATTTTAAACTGGAAGGCAGAAAAATAGAAATAACCTCCAATAATCCAGACTTACCGAATGATTCTTCAAATCTAATTTATAAAGCTGCCCAGTTCTTTAAAAATACAGAAAGTAAAAACTTTGGAGTAAAAATAAGAGTAGATAAAAGAATACCGCTCGGTTCGGGCCTCGGAGGTGGAAGCTCAAATGCTGCCGCAACTCTTTTAACCCTAAACCGTCTGTTTGACTATCCTAAGAAGTTTGAAGAATTAACGGAATTCGCCCAGCATCTTGGCTCAGATGTACCTTTTTTCCTGAAAGGTGGAACTGCCCTGGTAAGCGGAAGGGGGGAAAAAATAAAATGGAAAAAAGACATTCCAATACTCAATTTTCTGCTTGCAAATCCCTCATTTACAATATCCACAAAAGATGCCTATAAATGGTGGGATAACAGTGAAAAACAAGACTTGACAAATGAAGACTTAAGCCTTATACTCCAGAGAATGCAAGAAGGGAAAAAAGAAATTTTATGCAAATTAAGAAATTCCTTCCAAGGGATAATAGTGGGGAAATATCCTCAATTAAAAGATATTATGGAAAAGTTAAATAGATTAGAACCAATAAATGTTATGTTAAGCGGGTCTGGTCCTACTATATTTGCAATATTCGGATCAGAAAAATACAACTATAGGATGGGAGATTTAAAAGAAGATAAATATACATTAACGAACTGCAGAAGCATCTCCCGAAAAGAGTACTTCAACTTGTTAAAACCAAAGGAGGACTAATGGAATTCACAGAAGTACGTGTAACATTAAGAGATGAGCCCAGATTAAAAGCATTTGTCAACGTAACCTTTGATGACGACTTTGTTATACGCGGCATGAAAGTAATCGAAGGAAGAAAAGGGCTTTTTGTTGCAATGCCTTCCCGAAAAGGAAAGGACGGAACTTTTAGAGACATCGCTCACCCAATTAATAACACCATGCGAAAAAGGCTTGAGAAAGTTGTCCTTGACGAATACTACAGCAAATGTGAAGAGGAAGGTAAAAGTCCAAAGGGCTCAGACCTTGAGCAGGAAGACTTCGAAGCACCCGATGAAAACGTCGAAATAAATGCATTAGATGAAGAAGAAGCTGGCAGCGAAGAAGAAATCGAACAAGACATTGAGGATATTGAGGACATCGAGGACGACGGGGAATTAGAAGAAGAAATAGAAGAAGATCTTTTATAAAAATTTGCCCTTACAAAATTATGTGGGGCGTCGCCAAGCGGCAAGGCACGAGATTTTGGGTCTCGCATTCGTAGGTTCGAATCCTACCGCCCCAGGAGAGAAGTAAAATTGGAATTGAAAGTTTTCTCAGGTTCCGGAAGTTTAAGCCTTGCAAAAGGTATTAGCAAATGTTTGAAAAGACCTTTGTCTTCCCTTGAAAAAAGGAAATTTTCGGACGGCGAGATTTTTATTCAGATAAAAGAGAATGTTCGAGGAAGAGATGTATTTGTTGTTCAATCAACAAACTCTCCTGCAGAGAACATTATCGAACTTTTACTTATTATAGACGCATTACGCCGTTCCTCGACGGGAAGAATAACCACTATTATACCATACTTTGGTTACGGTAGACAAGAGAAAAAGGACAAACCCAGGGTTCCGATTTCAGCGAAGCTTTTTGCGAATTTATTCGAGAAAGCAGGCGCCAATCGGATTGTAACCATAGACTTACATGCTCCTCAGATAACAGGTTTTTTTGATATCTCAGTGGATCATCTCTTTGCAACACCAGTAATGGTTAAACACATAAAAAAACTAAATTTAGATTACAAAAAAACTGTTATAGTTTCTCCTGATGTGGGAAGGGTTGAGGCAGCCAGAGCAATAGCAAAGAAAATCAACAGGGATATACCCATAGCCATCGTCGACAAAAGAAGACCCGAGCCGAATCATTGCGAAGTTGTTAATATAATTGGGGACGTAAAGGATAAAACAGCTATAATAATCGACGATATTGTAGACACAGCAGGAACCTTGACAGAAGCGGCAAACGAGTTAAAAAAGCAAGGAGCCAGTGCAATTTACGCGTATATAACACATCCGGTACTCTCGGGCAAAGCGATTGAAAAGATTACAACCTCATCGCTCGATAAACTTGTTGTAACAGATACTATTCCAATGGACGAAAAGAAGAGCAAAAAAATAGAAGTGGTTTCTGTAGCCAAACTTCTAAGCGAAGCTATCACAAGAATCCACGAGAACAAATCCGTGTCATCGCTTTTTATATAAGAAAATGCAATTTAGGAGGAAAAGTTGAAAGCAAAAGATCGAACAGAACTAGGAAGTAGGAAAGTCAATCATCTCAGAAAAGAGGGATGGATTCCTGGCATCATTTATGGTCACGGAGAAAAAAGCAGACCAATAATGATTAAGGAAGAAGAACTAAAAAACGTATTACACTCCCTGCACTCCGAAGCGACATTGTTAAATCTAGACTACGAAGGGAAAAAACTTCAGGTACTCATGCGCGAGGTGAGCCGAAACCCACTAAATGAGAAACTATTACATGTAGATTTTCAACATATACATGAAAACGAAGAAGTTAGTGTCCACGTCATACTTGAACTTCAGGGCAAAGCTAAAGGCATAGAAGAAGGCGGAATATTAAATTTAGAACACAGGGCTTTAATAGTCAGGTGCTTACCCAAAGATATACCTGAAAAAATAGTGGTGGATGTTAGTAATCTTGAAATAGGACAATCCATACACATTAAAGACCTTCAAATACCAGAAGGTGTTAAAGTTGAAGAGGACCCCTCTTCAACTATCGTAAACATTCTATCTCCAAGAAAACTCATAGAAGTCAAACCTGCTGAGGAAGAGATTGCAATAGGTGAGGAAGCAGAGGAACCAGAAGTTATTGCAAAAGAGGGAGAAGAAGTAGTAAAAAAAGCAGAAGAACAAAAAGAAAAGGAGAGTGCCGAATAGAATATCGTGCAGCTATAGGGCTTGGCAATCCCTCAGCCCTTTACATCGGAACCAGGCATAACCTTGGAGGAAGACTAATACAATTTATTTGTTCGAAGAAAAAATTGAGGTTTAAACCTGGCAAAGGGCATTATTACTATTCGCTAAAAGAAAATCTTATCCTGGCTTACGCGACAACCTTTATGAATAACAGTGGAATCGCTGTACGTGAATTACATGAAGACTTTTCGCTTTCCCTGGAAAATATTCTCATCGTCCTCGATGATATAAACTTACCCTTCGGTAAATTAAGGTTAAGAAACAAGGGAAGCGATGGCGGACATAATGGTTTACAATCTATAATATATCATCTTGATAGCGAAAATATACCACGCCTACGAATCGGAATAGGAAATGCTGAAAATAATGAAACTTCGGATTGGGTACTCTCGAAGTTTAGTAAAGAGGAAGAAAAAGCAATACCCGAAATATTGAAAAAAGCTAAAGAAGCTGTTTTCATTTGGAAAGATGAAAGTATTGATGTGGCTATGTCAAAAATTAACGGGAATCAAAAGGAGGTTAAATGAGAAAATACGAATGCACGTTCATCATCAATCCAGAAAAAGAAGAAGAGTCAAAACAAATTACAGAAGAAATAAAGGCGTACTTTGAAAAGAATAAAGCAAAAATTAAAAAAGTAGACGAATGGGGAATTAAAGAACTCGCATACGAAATTGACGGACATGATAAAGGGTTCTACACTGTAATTAATTTTGAGGCAGATCCTGAAAAAATCAATAATCTTAAAGAATTCATGCGTCAAAACAACAACATACTAAGACATATTCTTGTGGTAAAGGAGAAATAAAACATGGCCGAATATAGAATTCCAAACATAAATTCTGTACTCATCACGGGAAGAGCGACTGCTGATTCTATTTTAAGTTACACGGAATCAGGCAGCGCTTATCTGAAATTTCGTATAGCATCAAATCGGAATTTTAAAGACAAAAGTGGAGAATGGAAGGAAGAAACGACCTTTGCAGGCATAACATTATGGGGAAACCAGGCAGAAAGACTAAGTGAACGCATAAAAAAGGGAGTTCCGGTTATGGTGGAAGGGCGATTATCCAGTTACACAAGAGAGGTTGACGGATTTAAAAGAACCGAATTAAGTATAAACGCATTCAGGGTTCAGGTACTGCTAAAATCCACGACTCCTTATCCTGAAAACGGAACAGAGAAAACAGAAGAGGAATTAGCAGAAGACACAACAGAAGCAACGGAAGATATGGAGTCTCCGCCTGAGGACGACGAAGAACTTCCTTTTTAAAAAATTAAAAGAAGAAACCACAAGATTACACAGATTAACACGAGATTTTTTGTTGTTTCTCTAAAAATCATACGAAAAATTTATATACAGTACATACAAATATAACAATTCCATATAAAGTTACAGACAAAAAAGATTCGTGTAAATCCTCATAGATTTCTTAAACCTAATTCGGGCTGTCAAATTCAAAAATGCTTAAATCCCAGAAAGTGAACATTCGTGTTATTCGTGTAATCTGTTGTTTCTCTTAGCCTTGGTAGTATGGAAGTAGTTTTGAATAAATCAAATCTTATTTGTTTCCTTTGCGTTCTCTACGTCTTTACGGTGATTTTGTTTCTTTAGTGTGTTTTGTTACCACAATTTAAAAAGGATGTTGGGTTTTCGTGTATTTCGTGTGTTTCGTGGTTTAAATAATATTGTGTAATCTGTGGTTCCGATAATCACCTCGGAGTTGCATCCGGTAGCCCCCCGTCAACCGGGATGGTCGAACCTGTTGTCGGAGTTTGACGGGTTGCAAAGAATAATACCGCCTTTGCAACATGTTCAGCAGTTACTTTCGCTTTAAGCAGATTTCGATTTTTATAATATTCCTCGAGCTCTTTCTCGGATAGACCTCTTGCCCTCATCCTGTCCGGTCCAACTTCAGCCCATAATCCGGATTTACGCTTACCATGAGAAAATACCGCATCGGGAGAAACCATATTGACTCTCACATCCATTTCCGCAAACTCCAGGCTTGCGATTCGAGCTAACTGGTGTGCTGCTGCTTTAGTTGCGCTGTAAGCTCCGAATTTCGTACCCGGAGAAAAAACATTCTTAGTGGATATTACTACAACATCACCTCCTGTTCCCTGCACTCGAAAATGTCTTCCGGACTCAGATAGGAAATTAAGTGTTCCTTCAATATTTACCTGTTCCAGTTTCCGGAATGTGTTTGGATCCATCCCCATAAGAGATGAGACACTTGCGATACCGGCATTCACAACCACCAGGTCAATTCCTCCCCAACTTTCAATAACTTTATCAAAGCCATTTGCGACTGATTTCGGATTTGTCACATCAAGGTTAACACCAATTACTCTTTCTTTATACTTAGCTTTAAACTCATCCACCAATGAATTCAAATTATCACCGGGCAAATCTGAGACAGCCACATGGCATTCATTTTTAAGGAGTTCCTCGCAAATACCACTTCCGATTGCTCCCGCTGCTCCACTGACAATTGCAACAGAACTCCCAAGAGGAAATTTATCTTTTCGGGCAAGCTTTGCATGTTGAAGACTAAAATATTCCATGCCAAAGAGATGTTTTTCATTCAGCCCCTCATATTCTCCCATCGAATAAATCTTCATTTTAGCAGATAAAGTCTGGAAAGTGATATCCTTTACTATATCAGCTTCTACTACATCCTGACCAGCGCATATTGCTCCTAACCCCGGTATTAGAATCACCCGCGACATTGAATCAAAACGGTTAATTTTTTGTTTAATCTTTTTAGAATAACGCTCGAAATACTTATCGTATTTTTCTATGTACTTTGCTACTGAAGTCTTAATTTTCCCTCTTAATTTTTCTTCATCATCATAGTTAAGTTCGTCGATCCACAGAGGATAAGCTTTAGTTCTTATAAGATGGTCGGTAGTCAGAGGGGGCGTCAATGCTACCACCTTACCCTTATACGAATCGACAAGGTTAAGAATTTCTTTGTTTATTAAAGGTTTTAATATAAAACGCGAATATGCCCAATCAGCGTTTCCCGTCGGGATAGCAAGAAGTCCCCTAAGGATTGGAGCAACCTTTAGATATCTTTCTCTGGCTTTTGATAGAGAGGTGGTAGTTTTTACTTTTAGAGGTTTTCTGCACTTCTTTGACAGATAACGCTCCGCTTTTGTTACAAGTTCAATTGTCCTTTCATACGATTCCCGGGCGCTCTCTCCCCAGGTAAGCAGTCCATGCTTCATCAGCACCATACCCTTACAATCTGGGTTTTCACCAAACGCACGAGCTGCGGCTTTGGCCAGCTCGAATCCCGGCTTTTTGTACTCCAGTATTATAACATCATCACCCAATGCGTCCCGGGTGATTTTTTCTCCATTAATCTGATTGGTCAGAACGAGTATCGCATCCGCGTGAGTGTGATCGATGTATTTTGCGGGTATAAAGGCATGCATCAATGTTTCAATCGAGGGAGTTCTGCTCTTAGCATTAAAACGATGGGTTAATATTTCATTTACCATATCTTCATCGGAAAGTTTTTTTAAATTTTGCAGTTGTCTTATATAATCAAGATCGATTCCTGTGTGTCCTTCCAGTTCGATATTCGAAAGGTCCTGACCGGATGCTTTAACGTAAATAACGGGAAATTTTTTGCCAAGAACGTTCTTGAATACTCCTTTCACCGATGTATTTCCACCCCCATGAAGCACAAGTTCTTTTGCCTCTCCTATAAGTCTACTGGTGTAGGTTCGGAGAGCAAGATCTTCTCCCCATTTTTTACCGTATTTAGCGATGAACTTGGATGCTTCTTTCTTCGACCATCTATTCTTCATTCAATTTCCTTTAACATAAATTTGATGTTTTCTACCGGATTTTCTCCACTAAATATTGCGCTTCCGCTAACCAGAATATCAGCACCCACTTTAGCGAACTCGGAAATATTATCCATCTTTATACCGCCATCAAGACACAGAAGGATTTCTTTGCCGGAGTTAGAAACAAGGTCTTTCACTTCCATAAATTTATCCGCATAAGAATTAAAGAAAGGAAATCCTTTCTTTTTGATATTTACAGCAAGGACTACAATCATCTCTATATCGCCGAGTAATCCTTTAATACGTTCAACCGGCGTATCGGGATTTAATGCTACGCCCCTTATTATTCCTCTTTCCGGGTCGTTTTTATTTTCCGTTTTTCCAAGCTCTGTGAGAACTGAGTAAGCGTTTTTGGAGGATTCCAGGTGAATTGTAATCATATCGGCACCTGCATCCACATATTCGTGTATCTTTTCTTCCGGATTTTGAATCATCAAGTGGACATCTTTTAACAATTCAGTTTTTACGGCTTTTATGAATACTGGTCCTACCGTCAGTCTTTCCACAAAGCACCCATCCATAACATCAAAATGCATTATCTTTATATCCGTACTTTCAAGCAACTCAACTTCTTTACCAATGTTCAAGAAGTCGGCCGATGTTATACCCACACTTAGAGTAGGAGAACTTCTGAGAAGGAGATTAAAGGCTTTATTAGCCGGCATAGACCACTTTTATTTTTTTTCTTTCTTTAAAGTCTGATATACTTTTAACGCTTCTTCAGGTTTCATATTTTCATGAATAACCTTTCGAACCGCTTGAATCATAGCGATGGGAGCTTCAGCTTGGAATATATTTCGTCCCATATCAACACCGCATGCTCCCTGCTGTATCGCATTATATGCCATCTTGAGCGCATCGAGTTCCGGGATTTTCTTTCCCCCGGCTATAACTATAGGAACGGGGCAGGCTGCAGTTACGGTCTCAAAATCTTCCGGAACATAATAAGTTTTAACGTAAGAAGCGCCCAGTTCCGCGCAGATTCTCGTTGCCAGACGCATATATTGAGCGTCCCGTTTCATCTCTTTACCCACCGCGGTTACGCCAAGAACTGGAATTCCATATCTATTACCCATATCCACAAGCCGCGTTAGATTATGTATCGATTTAGTTTCAAACTCACCACCAATAAAAACCTGAACCGCGAGCGCGGCAGCATTAAGACGTATGGCATCTTCAATATCGACAGCAATCTCTTCATTTGATAGTTCTTTAAGTATGCTTGGACCACCACTGGCTCTGAGAACAACTCCTTTTGTAAAGGTTGGGGGTATTGTTGAGCGTAAAATTCCTCGTGTACACATCAGTGTATCAGCATAAGGAAGCAGAGGAACAATGGTTACGTCGATTCTTTCCAAACCAGTGGTCGGACCGAGAAAATATCCGTGATCGACGGCAAGCATCACAGTTCGATTGGTATCAGGATTAAAAATATTGGAAAATCTATTTTTCATGCCCCAGGCAATTGAGTTTGAGCCACGAAGTGTAAAAGGCTCATTTTTCATGGGAATATCCAGGTGATAATTATGATCTTTTCGAATTCCATCTTTGTCTGCCATATATTACCCTCCTCTTATTAGCCTTTTTCCTATATCTGGCATTATAAATAGAGACTCTCTCTCTGTCAAGGTGAAGAAAACTTAGAGATTCTTCGGATCAGTCAATTGAGTAATTAGTAAATTTGTTAATCAGCAAAAAACTAGAATACCTACATACTCTAAATGTGATAAAAAGAGCTTTTGGCTCTTAGGTTTTAGTTTCGACTCGTGACTAGAGACTGATGACTAATGACTATTTTGTGTGCTCTGTGGTTTATTTTTTCAGGGGTAGGGTGTGGGTCACAAATTCGCGAAATCACCGATTCCAACACTAAACTTCACGTACCACTGATGGAGAGGCATTTCAGGAGCATTCTGTATCTCTATCTCCTCCATCCCATCCAAAATCAACTCGGGAGTACGTAAACCGTGTACATAACCGGCAGAAGCACCAACGCCTATGTAGTCTGAAACAGCTAAAATTAAACCCGCACTTGCCGAGAGGACAAAAGAGGAACCTTTATAATTAACACTCCCTTCCGGATTTAAAAGAGACGAGTTAAAATCGATTGTCTCGTTCTCTTTAACTGACTTCAAAGTCACGGAAGAATATCCGCCCCCTCCACTCAAGAAAAAGATAATTCGCGAAATTTCAGCCGCGTAACCTAACTCAATCAACTTGGAATCAAAAGAAAGATCAAGTAACAGTGAATCTAAATCTTTCATTTCATTTCCTTTCAGTCCCTTTATACCCAACGCCAGGTTTTTCTCAACAAGAAGTAAATTCCAACTCCAGCCCCACTCCTTTTCCTTAAATCCTTGAGTGAAATCAATTCTTTCATTTAATCTGTCGATGGAAGGATGCGCGGTATAGTCTTTGTCTACAGATATGATTCCGGTGGAGAGCCCTAATATTAGAAAGACCATCTAAAAATTTCTCCCCAATCTAAATACATACTCCAAAATCCATTCATTATCGTCGCCACTACCGAAACCATCATACCAGTCACTGTTCTCGGAAAATATAAAATCCGAAAATGCTTCCGCCGAAAGAACAAAACCAGCTATTTCACCTCGCAGGCCCGCACCTCCCCCCAGAGACAGACTTAACCCCTTGAACTCATTCCCGTTAAGACTCATAACCACATCACCGCCGCTTACAAATTTCCAGCTTTTAAAACCCAATCGCCCTGATAAATAAGGAGAAAGAACTGTTCTAACCGGGAACCAACTCACGGACATATTTCCGCTAAAATGCTCAAAATCTTCCCCGCGCACTGCCGAAAAAAAATGTTGCTGTCCCAGAGAATCATAAGTAAAAGCCATGGTTCGAGTCGAAGCAGGAGCGCTGCCCTTCTCAAAAGACAAACAATAATTCAGATTAGGAATCACATAAAAATCTCCGAAAATACCATAAGTAGTACCAAATTCAGGAGAAACAACATCGTTCCCCTTAAGCTCGAACATTCCTCCTTCAAGTCCCACTGTAAACGAGAGCAAAATATAAAATATCATGAGCAACCTCCGCACCTTTCTTCGATTTCCTTAACCGTTAGTAAGAAACCTTCGTGAATCCAGGTATCCTTATTTTTCTCGATTTTCTTTCGGAAACTTTCGTACTTCTTATCATCAAGGCAGAATTTATAATTCACAAAATATCCAGGCCAGATATGAGTATCGAGTTTAGGATCTGTTCCTCTAAGTTTACCTATGACTTTTGGTACCATAAAATATTCATCGACTTTCTGTTCCTCCAATATTTCCTGAAATTGATCCTGTAAACCCATGAATATGACGACTTCTATCTGTTTCATTCTGACAATCTCCTTTTTAACTTTGATTCAAAAATCATATATAACGTCGGTATTAAAAGTAATGTTATGAAAGACGAAACAATCATACCTCCAACAACCGAAATACCGAGAGATTTCCATAAAGCCGCTCCGCTGCCGGATGAAATTGCAAGAGGCAAAAGTCCAAAAACTGTAGTACCCGTGGTCATAAGTATTGGTCTGAGTCTTCTTTTAGCACCCGTTTTTACGGCTTCGTCCAAATTCATACCTCTTTTTCTCAAGATATTGAAATAGTCTATCATAACGATGGCATTATTAACGACAATACCCACAAGCATCGCGATTCCAACCATACCCATTAAACTCATGGATTGAAAACTAACCCAGTAAGCGAGAGAAACCCCTACAAAGGCAAAAGGTACGGAGAACATAATTATGAAAGGATCGAAGAAAGATTCAAACTGAGCAGCCATAACGAGATAAACCAGTATTATTCCAAGCATTATCGCGAAGATTAAACTTCCGAAAGTCTCTCCCTGCTGTTCTACCTGACCGGCGTAATTGATGGTCAATCCCTTTGGTTTAACAAATGAATCAACGATTTTTTCAACCTCTTTTTGAACTTCTCCGAGAGCCGCGGAAACGTAAATATTCAATTTTAGCATACGCTGTTTGTTTTTTCTTTCAATCGCGAGGGACGCTCTTTTTTCCACTGGCTCAAGAAAGTTAGAAATATGAACCGGCATACCCATCTGACCAACAAGCTGTAAATTATCTATGGTCTCGAAGGAATTTCTACTCTCATCATCCAATCGAACTATAATGGGATATTCTATTCCTTCTACACTGAATTTTCCGACTTCAGTACCGTAGAAAGCGGTCCTCAACTGATATCCGACAGTATAGGCTGAAAATCCGTAGGAATACATTTCCGAAACTCGGGGATCCAGCCACAATTCTCTGCCTCCTTTTTTTCTGGAAATTTCTATAGAAGAAATTCCTTTCACTGTTTCAAGAGTATCCATCAACAACTGCGCCAGGGAATCTGCCCTTTCGAGATCATCCCCGATAACTTCAACTTCTATAGGAGCTCCTCCAAAAATGCCTTCTTCTCCGCCGCCAAACATACCCCCCATAACACTGAATTTAACTCTGCTTATCCCCGGAATTTCCTTGACTTTTCTATTAAGTTCATCCGCGATATCGAATTTAGACTTTTCCGTTTTTCCGATTGAAGCATATATAGAAATATAATGAGAGCCCTCCGAACCTCCGAAGAAATCTCCTGTTCCACCTGCCTGAACAGTTATACTTTTTGTTTCGGGAACTTCTTTCCAGATAAGTTCCTCAATTTTCTTCGCCATCTCGTTTGTTTTCTCTACTCTGGTTCCTATAGGCAGTTCTATTTCTGCCTGCAATTGATCGCTTCCCGGATTAGGGAAGAAATCCATGGGAACGTAAGTAAAGAGAAACATCCCGATGATAAAAACTAAAATAAATATTCCCAAAGTCCGCCCTCTTCTTCTAAGAGCCCAATCTAACATCCCCGAATAACCGTTCTCAAGTTTACCGAAAAATCTATCCGAGAAGTCTTCTTCCTTTTTCATTTTCAGAAACTTGGAAGAAAGCATAGGAGCAAGTGTTATCGCCGTAATAAAAGATACCGAAAGCATCAAAGGCATCGTAACAGCTAGCTCCTTGAACATAACAGAAACAATACCTCTAGTAAGCATCAAGGGTAAAAATATTACGATTGTAGTTATAGTCGAAGCGAGTATCGCCTGGGAAACCTCCTGAGCGCCGAATATGGCAGCTTCTTTACGCGTCTCTCCCGATTCCCTGTGACGGAAAACATTCTCGAGAACCACAACGGCGTTATCCACAACCATCCCAACAGCGATTGCGATAGCAGAAAGGGATATGATATTTAAACTGCTGTCCGATAAGTACAGATATATAAAGGATATAATCAAAGAAACAGGAATAGCCACAGCGATAATTATACTCGCCCTTATGTTACCGAGAAGCAAAAACGAAACAATGAGAACAAGGATAATTGCTATTGCTATTGTGTTCACAAGATTACTTATTGAATCTTCTACGATTTCCGAAAGGTCAAAAATAACCTCGAAATCCAATCCCGGATATATTTCATCAAGCTCTTCTACTCTTTTTTTTACTGATCTTGCTACCTCTACAGTATTAGCGTCGGTTTTTTTAAAAATACCAAACATAGCCGCTTCTTCTCCGTTCCTTCTAAAATACCCGGTTGTCTCGCCCGCACCCCAGCTAACAGAAGCGACATCACTCAACCGTACTAATTCCCCTTTATTATTTCCCACAACAATTTTTTCTATCTCGTCGAGATTTTCGAACTTCGCCGGAAGTCGTAAATTATACTCGACTCCGCCCTGTTCTAACTGACCGAGAGGAAAATTCAAATTATTGGCTTCTAAGATTTGAGCGACCTGCATGAGTGAAACGCCAAGCTGTTCAAGTTTTACCTGAGAAACATCTATATTTACCTGCTTTTCATATCCTCCTCCCCAGTAATCCGCATTACCTACTCCCGGAATTCTGGAAAGGTCTTCTAAGACTCTGTCCTCCAGAACAGTTTTCATATCGATACCTGGATTTTCAGTAGATGCTGTAAAACCAATAACAGGAGCCATAGAACCGGAAAGCTTTAACAGCATAGGGTTTCCCGCGTCGTCAGGCAGAAAAGCAAAACCAAGCGCATCTCTGATATCATTCGCAATTTCAGTAAGATCCGTACCAAACTCGAATTCGAGATAAATTATAGATATATTTTCTCTTGAATCAGATTTAATTGCTTTAAGATTAGAAATATTTCCAAGGGCATCTTCCAATTCCTTTGAAATCTCTTCTTCAACATCCAGTGCCGAAGCTCCTCTGTACTCGGTAATTACAATCAAGGTTGGAAGCGTAATATCCGGATAAAAAGAAATAGGAAGATTAGACCAACCAAAAACCCCTAAAAGAACTAGTACAATGAAACCTACCGCAGTTAAAACAGGTCGATTTACTGCTCCCCGAATCATCTTATCTCCTTTATGTCAATTTTTGCGCTGTCTTTAACAATATTTTGTCCTACAACGATAACAGTATCACCGGGGGAAACACCTTCTTTTATAATCAAACTGTTACCGTTGGTAAAACCGACAGTAACCGGCGCAACAAATGCTCTGCCACCTTTCGCTTTAAAAACATACTTATCTACCAGACCTATCACCGCGTCTATAGGAAGGGAAATAGCATTGTTTTCACGTGCGACTTCAACCCATACCTTCGCAAACATACCCGGTAGAATTTCTTTTTTAAGATTTGGAACAACTCCCACGACGTTCTGAGTCCGGGTAGTTGAATTGTAAAAAACCGAAGCTTTCTCAATCTTACCCTCAAAAGTTTTCGAAAGAGAAGGTATCTCTACTTTCATAGGTAATCCTTCCTTAATAAAAAACTTCTCAGGAACATTAAATTCAACTTTAATTTTGTCTATTCTCGCGACTTCCGCCAGAGGTGGATCGGGAAACATGGGATCCTGCTGACGAATAAGCTGTCCTTTGTCAACCGCCCGCAAAGAAATAATACCCGGTATAGTACTTTTAACGGCAATCGGCTCTCTCACAACTCCAGGTATATCCTGTTCTAAATAAGCTATAATCTGGTCTTTCTTCACCCACTGACCATTATCGACTGTGTACCGCAAAAATCTACCCGGTATATCGGGATAAACTTGAGCCTGTTCTATACCTTCCACTTGAGATGAAAAACTCATTGTCTTGACCGCATCCTTAACTTTTGCGGTGGTAACCACGACAGGAACCCCGCCATCTTCTTTTACAACTTTCTCTTGTGATTTCGAGAATCTGATAAATCCAGGGATAATCAGAACTAAAACAACAACAACAATAATAATCCACTTTTTCATTATTCCTCCTTATCCATCATTGTGGCAACTTTAATTTGTTTTGCTGAAACAATTAGATTGTACTGAGCATTAAGATGCCCAAATTCTGCGCTCCTGTAACCCAATTCGATATCTTTATAATCAAGAGCAGATATATAACCGGCTTTGTACTGTTTATCTGCCATTTCATATGCCTCTTTAGCTCTTTTTAACTGTTCCTCGGAAAGAATCAACTTCTGTTTGTTCAAGCGATATGAAAGCAGAAGATTCTTTATCTCCATTTTTATACCTTCTTTTACTATATTTTCTCTTATAACCGCCTGTTCAAATGTAAGTCTGTATTTCTGTATCGCATTTGTTCTTGAAAAACCCTGAAAAATCGGCCACGAAACAGCGATTGTAGCAGTCATGTCATTATCCCATTCGTTCAAAAAACCGACCGGTTTATCATAAGAAAAACTACCTACAAAAGCTATATCGGGAAGAAAAGAAAGATATTGCAAGGATTTACTAATACTGTTGAGTTCGCTCAATTTTTTGATGCTCTGAATTTCCGGTCTCCCCGTAAGAGCTAAATCTTTAAGCGAATCTAAAGCAAAAGTATCTATTTCAAGATTAACTTGCCCTTCTACTTCAATAAGTGTATCCAGCGAAAAACCAAGCATCATATTCAATGCGGATCTAGCCAGCTCGAGTCCATTATACGCGTTCAACAATTCTGTCTTTCTGCTGTTAAAATCTGTTTCAGCTTGAAGCAAATCAAGCTTAGTTATCCTCCCTTGATTATACTGAATACGGGCTGTCCTCAAATGGTCCTCCGCTCTTTCCACAGCGCCTTCAGCTATCTTGAATCCTTCTCCGGCAACTACGACTCCATAGTAATATGTTATTAGATCCTTTATCAAATTCATTTTGTCGGTCTCGTGCTGCAAAATCTGCATGTCCTTACTTTTCCCTACAATTTCCTTGACCGCAAATCTTTTCCCGAATGTAAAAACAGGGAATGTTACCTCAAGAGAATTTCTAAAATTATCAGGAAAACCGAGAGAAATATACTGCGTACTTCCATCGCCCATAGGCATCTCGAACTGAGGTACGCTCAAAAGTCTTGTGTAACTGGACTGCAGGCTCACCGTAGGATAAAAAGACGCCCATGATTCTCTCATCGCAATTTCAGCTTTTTTCACTTCAAACTCAGATATCTTCATACTCCTATTCTTATCCAGAGCTATTTTCCTTGCCTCCTCAAAAGTCAAAGAATACAAAGAAAAAGAAAAAATCAAAATCAGAATAAGAATAACCTTAAATTTTAACATCTAGCCTCCTTCCTCACTCCATCTAAAAGAACAGAAAGAGCGGTATTTTTTATTGTTTCAGACTCAGATTCTTCAACAGCTATTATCAAAGAAACAATTACTTCATAAACATCACTAAAATTTAATTTACTATGCGGCAAATAATCCTTTAAAACACTCACCGCCTCTTCTTCCAAGTTTCCGATTATTTCAGCGATCGACTCGTTAATTTTCTGCATACACTCGATCGGAATATTGGCTCCCCTCATCCCTTTTTGAACCTTACCAAACCGGGAAAAAAATCCGTCTCCTCTTATAAATTGCTCAAAATAATCAAAAACTTCCGAAAAAACCTTTTCAAAACTTTTCCCTGAACCAATTATTTTCCTTACTTGTTCGATAATCTCTTTATGCGCTTCCACGAATATCTCAATAAAAAGATCTGCTTTGGAATCAAAATACAGGTACAACGTTCCCTTTGCGACACCACATGCATCAGCAACCTCTTCAACAGTAACAGGATGATACCCTTTCTCCGCGAAAAGAGCTTTTGCTATTTCCATTATCTGCTTCCTTCTTACTGACTGGTCAGTCATAACGTCGGTTAATATACATAGGTTTTTTTATTTGTCAAGGGGCAAACCAAGAAATTAACAGTAAAATCATCTATTTTTAACTTTATCTTAACATTTCTCATCATACTTCAAAATTCCACCATAGGAGACTGCAGGAAAAAGCGCCTTCCCTGAGCTCTGAGTCACCTATCATTTTTTTTGCCTGTTCTATGTTAAAAGCATTATTTATTTCTTTTTCAAATACTTTTAAGTAAGAATATCTTAAATCCTTTATAAAGAGGTGCCCATCGGGTTTTAAAATCCGTTCGATTTCATTCAACATAGAAATCGGATTACTAACACAATGAACCATATTAACGTTAAATACCGCATCAAAGGAATCATCCTCAAAACTCATTTTTTCTACATTCCCCATTTCAAATTTTACCTTTTTTTTAATCGTTCCTTCATGTATACTATTCCTTGCATAATCCAATAAAGGCTTAGATAAATCGACACCAACCACCTCACACCCCGGAATTTCTTCAGCTAAAACCATACACATCTCGCCAAAACCACAACCAACATCTATTATTCTCCCCTCACTAAAACCAACGTTCTTCAATTTTTTGGCATAATAATGACCCAATTTCCGCAAAATTTTCTTATGCTTTTTAATATATAATTCAGCAAATATTTTTTCGTTAAAATCTTTTTTCAAATCCAAAATTAGCCCCTTATTTTACCCTAAAAAACTACAATTTCTTTTGACAATCTTTACAATAACCTTTTATTCCAAATCTAAACTCCACCGGCTTGAAACCATATTCTTCGCACACCTTTTTCCTTATCTTTTCCAATGCTTTATTTTCAAACTCTATTATCTTACCACATCCAATACATATCATATGCCCATGAGATTTATGCCCGTAAATATGCTCATAACAAACCCTTTCTCCACATCTCAGCGCTTCCTGAACGAGCCCGCTCTCTACCAGCAAAGGTAAAGTCCTGTAAATCGTAGCCCGAGAAACATTCTCACTCCTCGCACGAAAAGCCTGAAAAAGAGCCTCCGCATCAAAATGATCATGCCTGGAGAAAACCTCCTCCAAAATTAGCTCTCTTTCCGAAGTAAGCTTTAAGCCCTTACCAACCAAATACTTTTTAAATATCTCTTTTTCTTTTTTCATAATTGCAATTGAATCTCATTCTCAATTATACAAAAAAATTTTGTTTTGTCAAGGGGTGAATTTTAGATAAGAATACTTGACAAGTAAAAGAACAATATTATTATCGTATCCAACAAACAAATAAGGAGAAAAAAATGAGAAATACCCTAATTGTTTTTGTATTAATTTTATTAAACACTACGACCCTTTTAGCTTCGGGCAACTCTGCAACGGAAAAGTATGGACCCAACAAATCATCGATTCTTCTCGACAAAGAATCTAATAATCTAACTTTAAAAAAGAACGACGTTTCTAGCTCGATTAGAGGTACAATTTGGGACTCCTATCCCCTATACGGCGGTGAGATGACTTCCATTGCAATCGACCCGAACAATCCCAAGATCGTATATGTTGGTACGCGTGACGCGGGAGTTTTTAAAACAAGAAATGGAGGTAACTCATGGTTACCTGCACGCAACGGGCTTACTTTTTATCCTATAAGAAGTCTTGCGATTAATCCCGCTAATTCAGGCATTTTATATGCGGGTACCGATTATGACGGAATATGGAAATCTAATGATAGTGGAGCAACCTGGTTCAAATCTAGTAACGGACTTTACGAGGGGCTGTTGATATTTAACGTGATTGTCGACCAACAAAATCCCGATATTCTTTACGCAGGACTGGGAGGAGGAATCGGCCTTACGATTGGCAACATCTACAAATCAAAAGATGGCGGTACAAACTGGGAATTAAGTGATGATGGATTGACTCCGCACTCCGAAAGTTACAAAAACGCGATTATTTCTTTAGCAATCGATCCCGATAACTCAAGCATACTTTACGCAGGCACAAATTTTGACGGAGCCTTTATGTCAAACGATACGGGCAAATCATGGAGTGCGATTAACGATAGTCTACCGGTATTATCGGGAGATTATTATCAAACAGTTAACGGTTTAGCCGCCCACCCAAATAACAGCGGCAGGGTTTGCGCTATAATCCAAGGTCGTTATTATATCTATAATGGTTCCTACTGGCAGTTAAAATGCGGCGATTTTATCAATAAATCGATTGAATGCGCTTATCTTTACTTCTACCCTACTGACACATCCATAATATACAGTTCAGGTAATCGCTTTTCAAAGAGTATAGACAGCGGAGAAAATTGGGAGAATTATTTGGGATGGGGAGGGAACACTGACTGCAGCAATGTTCCCGACATTGCTTTCAATTCTTTAACTCCCGATACTCTCTTCGCCGCAACCGATATACTGTCTGATTTCGACGGAGGTGTATTTAAATCAACCGATCAGGGAGAAAACTGGAATGAAAACTCAGAGGGAATTACGGCAGCGGTAATTAGCAGTGTCGCAATAGACCCTCAAAATATTAATAGAATTTATGCGGGGGAAGGAAACGGACATTTTTACCGTACAGAGGATGGCGGTACAAATTGGTATCACGAATATCTTAATGCCGACGAATTTACTGACATCAAAATAGATCCCGCAAACTCTGCTAACGTCTATTTAGCATCTTTAACCGGTTTATATAAATCCCCAGATTATGGTGATAATTTCGATATAATAAGCGAGGTTGAACATCCGCAATGCATAGCGATAAATCCTCTTTTGACGAATACAATATACGTAGGAAGTTCTCTCCACGGAATATATAAAACCACAAATGGCGGAACAACCTGGGAACAGAAAAACAATGGACTACCCGAGTTGATGGCTGGGATGTTTATGCCTATTATATCGATAGCCATTGACCCCAATGACACATCTGTCGTCTGGGCGGGCACCGAACAAGAGGGTATCGTAAAATCATTAAACGGCGGAGATGAATGGACTGGTAAAGGACTAACTAACGAAGATTATGTTAACTGCATTACGGTTAATCCTAACAACAGTAACGAAATTTTAGTCGGAACAGGATATATCGGATATGCTAATGGAAGCATATATAAATCCATAAACGGAGGAGAAAGCTGGGTCAAAAAAGATTCCCTGATTGCTTTTGTTTACGACATTGAATACGACCCCCGAGATCCCCAGTTCGTATACGCCGCGACAGAGGGTTACGGTGTCTTACGGTCAACAGACGGCGGTGAAACATGGCACGACTACAGTGATGGCATTTTCTACCCTGTTCTCTACTCTCTGGATATCTCCCAAAATGACAGTGCCTTACTCATCGCCGGAACTTACGGTTCAGGTCTCTACTATATCCATCCTGAACTTTCAGGGATAGACGAACAGAAGATAGAAAACAAACCCGCATTTTTCCGAGAATGTTCTCTTGAAATCTCCGGAGCATCCAATCTCATCCAATTTAATCTACCAAAAGCCGGCATAGTATCTCTAAAACTATACGATGTTATGGGTAGAGAAGTAACAGAG
Organism: Caldifarciminota bacterium; assembly: GCA_016930175.1. Lineage (GTDB taxonomy): Bacteria > Hydrothermota > UBA3072 > UBA3072 > UBA3072 > JAFGHJ01. Next base: position 85,636 of record JAFGHJ010000013.1, on the reverse strand, counting down.
ATTCTAAACGAACAAAGACCCGCAGGCAAAAACGAGGTAATCTGGAATAGCGAAAAAATAGCTACTGGCATATACTTCTACCGTTTAGAACTTGAAGGGAAAAGAGATAGAAGCAAAGTTACTTTTATAAAATAACCCTGATTTAGGAATTTCAGTAAAAGATAAATAAAACCCCTGTGTCCTCTGTGGCTCTGTGAGAGAAATTTTTTTCGTGTGTTTATTTAACATAGATTTAAGAAAGTGGTGGGGTTTAGTGTATTTTGTGTGTTTCGTGGTTTAAAAAGAATCTTGTGCAATCTCGCACTTTCAATATATTTCTTTTATGTCACAATTAAGAATAAAAGTAAAGCCGTCTTCAAATAAAAACAGAATCGTTAAAATGGAAGACGGTACTTATAAAATCTGGATAAAAAGCGCCCCTGAGAAAGGGAAAGCCAATAAAGAACTGCAGAAATACCTAAAGAAAAATACCGGCGTTCCGGTAAGGATTGTTTCGGGGCTAACATCCGAAAACAAAACGATAGAATTTGATATTGAGGAAAAGGAATTTATTGCAAAACTGGAAGAATTAGCCACAGAGACACAGAGAACACAGAGATAATAGGACGCAGATAAACGCAGATTTTAATGATTATATTTTTTTTAACTCTCTAACCTCCTAACTTCAAACTAGCCACAGAGCACACAGAGAAAAAAATACGCACGAAGCACACAAAGGATTTTTGTTGTTTTTTTTAGCTAACAGCCAAAGGCTAAGAGCTAAAAGCTTAGTGTAACTGCTTTCTGCTAACTACTCAATATAAGTATAAACAGTCGGATCCTCGATACCTGCTTCCGCAAATCCTTTTTTTCGCAACAAACAGCTATCACACTTGCCGCAGGCTCGTCCCTTCTCGTCGGGATCATAGCAACTATGGGTTAAGCTATAGTCGACCCCAAATATCACACCTTTCTTTATTATTTCGGCTTTTGAAAGTGTTATAAGGGGAGTATGAATGTTGATTCTCTTACCCTCTACCCCATTTTTTGTTCCAAGATTTGCTGCTTTTTCAAAAGCCTCAATAAATTCGGACCTGCAATCGGGATAGCCGGAATAATCGATCACATTAACTCCAATAAATATATCGGACACACCCATAACTTCAGCCCAACCGATAGCAAGACTTAAAAGAATTATATTTCGAGCCGGAACGTAAGTAACGGGGATTTCTTTTCCTATATCTTCGACTTCTCCTCTCTTCGGAACCGGTATATCATCAGTCAATGCAGAACCGCCAAAAGAAGCTAAGTCGATATCCATAATCAAGTGCCTGTTTACACCCATAGCAATGGCAATTTTCTTTGCTGCCTCAATCTCAAAATGATGTCGCTGACCATAACGAAAACTGATCGCGTATACTTCATATCCTGAATCTTTTGCAATCGCGAGCGTGGTCGCGGAATCTATACCGCCGCTCAACAAAACAATCGCTTTTTTTTCCAACTTACCTCCCCCTTTTCTCTTCAGGCCACAAAATTTTATGTAATTGAAGCTGAAAACGGACCTTTAGATTATCTTTCAAAATCCATTCGGCAAGTAAATACGGTCTCAATTTTTCTTGAACGGGAGACAATAGAACCTTAGCTTTATAAGTCAGGTCCCTCTCGGCTATTATTTTCTTTGCCCAAACGTAATCTGATTTTTCAGCGATTACAAACTTAACTTCGTCTTTTTTATCGAGCCTTTTTATATTTTCCCAATCGACTTTATCCACTTCTCCGCTCGAAGGACACTTTATGTCCATAATTATTGCAGCCTTATCGGATATAACACTTATATCTTTAGTTCCGTTTGTTTCAACAAGAACGTTAAAACCTTTATCGACCAGAGAATCCACCAGAAATGGAGTTTCCTCCTGAAGCAGAGGTTCTCCCCCGGTAATTTCAACATAACGGCATTTATATTTCTTGATTTTTTTTAGAATCTGCTCGACCGTGAGCTCTTCTCCTTCTTCGTAGGCATATTTTGTATCACAATAAGAGCATCTGAGATTGCAGCCGGTCAGTCTTACAAACACAAAAGGGATTCCCGAAAAAGAAGATTCACCCTGAATAGAATAAAAGATTTCGTTAACCTTAAGCAAATCATCTCTCCGAATACTTAACTCCGTAATTCGGAGATTCTAAAACCGTCACTTCAATAATCTTAATATCGTCAGATAAAATTTGTCCCATTTTCAGGTAAATATACCTGGCAAGATTTTCAGCGGTAGGATTTTCCTTGATAAAAGGTTTCCTCTGATTAATACAGCGGTGATCAAATTCGCGTACAACAGAATCTAATTTTCTCTTTAAGTCCTTAAAATCGATAGTCATACCCAATTTATCAAGTTTACCCGTTTCCACTTCAGCCAGTACGGTCCAGGTGTGACCATGCAGCTCTCCGCACGCGCCCTTATAACCTTTTAACTGATGCGCAGCCGAGAAACTCGTCTCCACAAATGTTTTATACACTGGTTTTTCTTTACCCATTTTCAAACCTCAAATTAGTATAAAAACCGCCCGTAGGTTTGTCAAGCACCCTATTTAACCACAGAGGACGCAGAGAAAAAAAAGAACACACGGAGACCAAAGAGATTTTTTGCGGTTTAAAACCCAACCCACATCCGCAAATTAATCTCACACAAAGATCACAAAGACACAAAGAAAACAATTTATTTAACCACGAAACGCACGAAATGTCTTTTGTTTTTATGCTAAAAGCTAAAGGCTAAAAGCCAATTGCTATTTTTTATAACGAATAGTACAAATGAACTAATAATTTATTCAGTAGTTAATTATTTGCTCGGATTACATTACATAATAAAAAATGATTGACAAAATAAAAAAAAATCTTACTATTACTACGCATTTGGAAAGGATTATCCATTTTTGCTTATTAAAAAAATCTAATTACTATTTGCTATTAGATAAGGAGAAAAGCTGAACAAAAGTATATTTATATTAATACTTTTTACCACGGTTATATATATCCATCCGGTTTTTGCCGGAGATTTTAAAACAATTAAAATCAATGATTTGCGAGTCGAGCCACCCACCAAAATGGACCATAAGTCCAAACAAATAAAAAATCTTTCCTCGAGTTTAGACAGACTTTACAAACTTTATGCCGAAAAAAAAGAATATAGACAATTTGCCAGACAATCCGACCTGCAACTTGTTGAAGACAGAGTAGTCGTAACTGTTCTAACGAAACCCGGTATTACAACGGCAAACATCGATGGAAATAATTTAAGAGCTTTCGGTTCGAGAATTCAAGCAAAAGCGAACCACTCCATGAGAGTTGAAATACCAATAAGCGAGCTTGAAAATGTAGCAACCTCTATTAAAGATTTTGCAGAAATCATACCCCCGATGAGACCAAAGGAGCATGCAGTCACCAGTGAAGGTGTTGCCCTTATGAATGCCGACCATTGGCACTCAGTAGGTGATTCGGGTTCAGGCGTTAAAGTAGCCGTTATCGACGGTGGATTTACGTCTTTAATTAACGCGCAAACCGAAGGTGATATACCGTCATCTTATACAAGTCATGACTTTACCGGAACCGGGCTTCAAACAGGAACTCCTCACGGGACAGCAGTAGCTGAAGCTATTTTTGATCTGGTCCCTAACGCAGAATTTTATTTATACAAGATAGCAGATGTAACCGATTTTGAAAACGCAAAAGATACCTGTATCAGCAATGGCGTAGACATCGTAAATCATTCAATGGGATGGTTCAACACGGGAGGTTACTATGACGGAACAGGATTCATATGCAATATTGTCAATAACGCATTAAGCAATGGAATTCTGTGGGTAAATTCGGCAGGTAACTCAGCCGAAGACCATTATAGATCGATATTCGCAGATGACGGATCTGGTTATCATGCTTTTGGATCAGGTAATGTAAACCCAATCGGTCCCGATCCTACTCACGTGTGGCTTCACGACCCCGGGGAAGCCATTATAATTACCCTGAACTGGGATGACTATATATATTCGAATCAGGACTACGACCTTTACCTGGCAAGATATGACACCATTCCAACACCACATTGGTCAATTGTTGCCAGTTCTACAGAAAGACAAACCGGATCTTCATATCCGGAAGAAACAATAGTTTACACAAACCCATATGCAAATGGGATGTATGGTGTTGCAGTAAAAGAGTATTCTACAAGTGATGATTGGGATTTTACATTATTCGATTTGAGTAGAAGCTTCGGCTATCACACAAATTCAAGCAGTCTGACTGATCCGGGGACGATTACGGATGTTGTAACCGTTGGAGCTATTAATAGAATCAATTATACCTCCGGCCCTCAGGAAACCTTCAGTTCTCAGGGACCGACAACAGACGGAAGAACAAAACCAGACGTTGCGGCACCCGACAATTGCAACAGTTACGCCTACGGATACTGGTCCGGTACTTCTTTATCATCCCCGCATACAGCAGGAGTCTGTGCTTTAATTAAATCACGATTTCCCGGATATAATAACAGCGAAATCCGGGATTATCTATATACGAATTGCACGGTCGATCTGGGCGCATCAGGAAAAGATAATGTATACGGTTGGGGAAAAGTCGAAATGCCCGACATTTCTTTAACTGTCACATCCCCCAATGGCGGAGAAGATTTTCATGTAGATAGTGTTCACAACGTCACCTGGACTTCAGGCGGTACCAGCGGCGGTGTTAGAATCGAATATTCGACCAACAATGGTTCAAGCTGGTCGGACGTGATTGCCGGGATACCCGACACAGGAGTTTATCCCTGGACGATACCAGACACACCTTCGGATAGTTGTCTTCTTCGTATAACCGATACAATCGGAAGCCCATCGGATACATGTGATGCTATATTTAAGATTTCACCCATTCCATACATAACAGTTACCTCTCCCAACGGCGGAGAAGACTTCGAGGTAGATAGTATTCACAATGTCACCTGGATTTCTTACGGCGTAAGCGGAGGTGTCCTAATCCAATATTCGACCGACAGCGGTTCGAGCTGGTCGGACGTGATTGCCGGGATACCCGATACAGGGGTTTATCCCTGGACAATACCCGATACACCCTCAGATAGCTGCCTTTTGCGCATCGCCGATACAAACGGAAGTCTGGCGGATACCAGTGATGCGATATTCAAAATCTCCCCTATCCCATATATAACGGTTACGGCTCCAAACGGCGGAGAAGACTGGGGAAGAGGTTATAGTTATTATATTACCTGGACTTCAACTGGTACAAGCGGCAGGGTCAAAATCGAGTATTCTATAAACAATGGTTCGAGCTGGTTAGACGTGATTGCTGAGATGCCCGATACCGGGGTCTATTTCTGGACAATACCCGATACAACTTCAGATAGCTGCCTTGTGATAATATCCGATACAAGCGGAAGTCCGGCGGACACCAGCGACGCTGTATTTTCCTTCGTCTCTGTTACAGCCATACCTACACCCGAACTGCCCGAGGTTTATTCTTTCAATATTAAAGGAATAACAGTAGGTAATCAGCTTGATATCAAATACGCCCTTCCCGAAAAGGCTAAGCTCAAACTTGAGGTGTACGATATAAAAGGAACGAAGATAAAAGAGCTTTCAGAAGAAAAGCCCGCAGGCTTCTATTCAGGGAAGATAGATATGAGCGGCAAACCGGCAGGCGTGTACTTCGTCAGGATGGAAGAGAATAAGAAAAAATTCATCAAAATAAATAAGGTTGTACTGGTAAAATAGTAATCCGGAATTTAGGATTTGGTATATAGGATTTAGATTTTTTTTCGCACTTCTTGATTTGTTTAAGTAGTTCCTTCGAATCCAAATTAAATTGAAAAATAGTTAAAATTATTTGCTTAGCTTTTTTAAGACTTCTTAAAATAAAACACATATACTGGTTTTATAAGGCAAAGCATAAACAATCCAACGAACCACCAGATATTAATATTTAATATCTTGGGGAACAATTTGGCTATAATAAAAGCTATAAACAATGTCGCCCATTGCGTCAACTTCAGATCAAAAACGCTCATATGTTCCACCCGTTTATTCATCTTATTTATCAAATTCATTTCTCCTCTTTTCTATTATAATTTAATTGGCTCAGACTCTGCGATTATAAAAAGGGCGTCCCCCTGGCGAATCTTGTATGAACTCTGAGGATTAACCATAATAAGCCTTCCTTTCTCTTCTACAGGATGAAGCACATCCATGGTTAACTTTTTTCTTATTTCCGGCGAATCATCGATTTCAACTCCTAATAATATAATTTTACGTCTCGCCAGAATACTAACAACTTCTGAAAATTCCTTTCCTATAATCTCATCAGAGAGTTTTCTATCATACCGGTAGAATTCGCTACCTGAGTTAAATGTCAATAATTCTGTTACTATATTTGAAACTCCAGGATTTAGAGAAGAAGCTACGCTGAGACTTCCGCCTAACTGGTCTAGAGAAATTATTTCATCCGCATGAGCTCTCTCAAGATGAATTCTGTTGTCCGAATTGAGTATCTGAACACTCGTATGCACCTGGCGATTCAAAGACTCTACTGCCAGGACAATCATTAATGCTTCAGCATCTGCTTCATTTGCTTCCTTTCTAAGGTCACTCAAGACAATAACGCTGCTTGCTCTTTTAACGCCGGCGTTTATTAAATCTTCATCTTGCGTAGGCTCTCCTTTTATGAATTCAATCCTTTCATCCTGTACTGGTCGAGTATCAAGATTTGCCAAAATAACTACATTTCTTTTCCTCTTTAAGTCGGCATTATACAATTTTTCTACAATTTTCTTGCCCTGGAAATTCCAGCCGCAAATTATAATATGATCTGAAAAGTCTACTTTTTTCACAATACTCCCTCCTCTTGCTACAAATTCTACAAATACACTTGTAATTTTAGCGGTAACAACAGCCACAAACAATAAACTCACTAACAGTGAAGCCAGCATACCGATTTTGGTCAAAAAGCATTTTACTTCTAAAACGCCCAATTCACCAAGGAAAGCAGGCAAAAGCATTACGCTGGCTTCCGCGAAACTTAGATCCTCAAGAATTGTTATAAGTATAGTAATACCAGCGTAAATGATTACAAAGAGACTAAGAACTGAGATTAATGGTCGTATTACAAAGTGCTTTTGTAAAAAACGAATAAATCGGTGGACTCCAAATTTTTTCATTTTTGAATAGAAAATGGCAATTTTCCTTTTCACCACTTCACCTCCTTACTTTTAAATACTAAATAAAAATATTATATAGTCAAGGTTAGAGATTTGGAAATTTTTAGAGTTGACAAAAACCAAAACAATATAAAATTTATAGTAATGAATTCGCCAGATATATACAATAAACTAATAGAAGAGATAAAAAAATATTTCAAAGAAAATAATATTACGCGGGCGGTTATAGGATTAAGCGGCGGTATCGACTCAAGTATCGTTGCTTTGCTTACAACTCACGTAATTGGGAAAGAAAATATCGACTGCATTTTTATGCCAACGGAATTTACTGCCGAGAGCAGCAAAGAAGACGCGTATGAACTTTGTAAAAACATGCAGGTACCTCTAACTGAATTTGATATAACCAATATTTTCGACACATATATAGAAACCCTCGCCAAAAAATTTATAATTAAAGAAATTGAAATACCTGAAGAAAATCTCCAGGCAAGAATTAGAGCAAATTTATTAATGTACGTTGCAAACAGGAAGAACGCGATCGTAATCGCAACAGGAAACCGCTCGGAGATACTAACAGGTTATTGCACACTTTACGGCGACACCGTGGGCGCAATTGCTCCCATAGGAAGTCTATACAAAACAGAAGTTTATGAACTGGCAGAGTGGATTAACAAAAATAAAGGTAATCCAATCCCAAAATCGATTATAGAAAAAGCTCCTTCTGCGGAGTTAAATAAAGACCAGAAAGACGAGGAAGAACTCCTACCCTACAAAATACTCGACCCAATCCTTAAACTCTATGTAGATGAAGGTAAAAGTAAAAAGGAAATCATAGAAGCCGGTTTTAAAGAAGAACATATTAAAAAAACTATTAATCTTGTTGAATCAACCCATTTCAAACGCATAAAACTCCCTGTCGTTATTGAAACAAAATAAAAAAAGATCAAAAATCAAATATCAAAAAGTAAAATTACAAATCAAAGTTCAAAAATCTATTGAAAAACAATAAATAAAAATCCTTTTAAATCTGCGTTTATCTGCGTTCTAATTATTTTTAAATTCTTATTTGTCATTTTGCTTTTTAATTTTTAATATTTAATTTGTAGTTTCTTACACTATACCCGTTCAAATCTCAATATCTGTATTTTGTATTCCTTTGCCAGGAAACACGTCTTTTATTATCCCCGTCGCGTTTGAAACCCAGTTGATGCCTTTACATTTAAGTCTATCAAGACCTCCGAATCTATTTAAACCTATTTTTGCCGAAAGATTGAAAAGAGTATCTATCGTGTATACACCCCAGCGACCTAAAAGGTAAGGATTGATTGTCTCTTTCGGTGTAGAAATGAACGCGTTTTCGTAACCGGCGTCCTCGGCTAATTGCCATTCGTCTTTCCTTATTCTACCAAACGGATAAGAAAGATACTTAACTCTCTCCCCTATTTTTTCAGAAATAGTCTTAAGAGAAACTTCCATATCCCGCTTAACTAAATCAAAAGGACTGCGTGAATAATCTGGATGAAGATGCGAATGAGAACCAATTGTGATGCCATATTTATGCATTTCTTTTATCTTATCCCAGGAAAGATGAGTAAATGATTTTCCAAGAGTAACTTCCCATTCGTTTTTCTTTCCTGCATAACCGGAAACCACAAATATTAAAGCGGGAATTTTTTCCTCGGTAAGCACAGGAAAGGCGAAATCATATAAATCGACGAATCCGTCATCAAAAGTAAGCAAAACCCCCGAGTCTGCCTCGAAAAACTCGGAGGGACTAAGAAATTTGATACCTTTTCTTTTCAAAAATCTTATATGTTTCGCAAAAACATCCGGAAATACGATCGAACCGTAAGGCGAAAAAGTTCTGGCTATATTATGGTAGAGAAGGATTGACTTCATAATAAAAATCCATAATATCTTTTGCTATCGAACTCCATGAGTACTTCGTAGCCGTTTTGAGACCTCCCTTAACCAGATTTTCACATAGCTTTCTATCTTTAAAAAGGGTTATAACTTTATCAGCTATATCTTTTGAATCCGCAGGGGTTACAAGTAATCCGTTCTTTCCGTCTTCTATGACACATCTGTAACCAGATATATTTGACGCAATAACCGGAGTCTCCGTAGCCATCGCCTCCAATAAGACAATCCCAAAACTTTCTCCGCTGATAGCCGGAGAGACAAAAACCGATGCCCGGCTAAATATCCCGGGCAAATCCGAAGGAGCGACAAAACCCAAGAATCTAATAGAATCCTTAACTTCAGAAGGTATACCCAGTTTCATCCCCTTATAACCTCCGCCGGCTACCGTGAGTCTCGCTTCCGGGAACTTCCGCCTTATTTCTACCATAGCGTTAACTAAGAACTGCAATCCTTTCCTTGGCTCTATTCTGCCAACAAATAAAATTTCAAAAGGATTTTTTTCTTTGCCAAAAGCTTTAAACCTGTCTCTATCCACTCCGTTAGGAATTACGCGATATTCTCCCGGAAAATACCTTCGAATAGAATCTCTGGCGGTAATCGAAACGGCAATTTTACCGTCTATCTTTTCGAAATAGTGCTTCAAATAATTTTTAGAGATTTTATACAAATTAGATGATTCAAAAGCCGGGTGAAATGTAAATATATTTGTTTTCTTCGATACTTTAAGGGAAAGCAGAGGCAAAGTAGGAGCAATTACACCATGAATATGAATAACGTCATAATCATTAACAACACTTGAAAGCATAGATAGATTAACCCAGCCGGTCATTCTCGCATTAGACTTATTCATAGGAATAACAATCGACTTTCCCAAACGTACAACTCTCCTTTCATCCGGTTTTAAATCCCCTTTGATATCAGCGGTAAGGATTGAAACCTTGTGTCCCATCTCTTCAAACTCGTTCGCCAGATGGTAAATATGTTCGGTAACTCCTCCGATATGGGGATAATAAAAGTCAGAGACAAAAAGAATTTTCATTTCCAGATTTTCTGAAAAACAAACCATTGAAAAGGATACATTCTTATAACCTTTTCCATTAAACGAATAACTTCTTTTAACATTTCATCAGCGGAATCAAAATCTTCAGGATAAATGGGTTTAAAAACCCCACCTGAGTATCGCGGCGAATCAGGGTCAAGAGCAAGAACCCCCATCATAACAGGTGCACCCGTCTTCTTGGAAAGAAAAGTAATACCTTTCGGAATCGATGCCCTACGATTAAAGAACTCACTTGTCGTTCCGGAATCCGAAATATCCCTATCGCCAATTAAAACAACAATCTTGTTTTTCTTTAAAGTTCTCATCAGCATAAATGGCAATTTTCTACTCTCAAGAGGCAATAATTTATTTCCGAAATGCGCTCTATAACGATTATAAAATCTAAAAAAATTAATCCCCGGACCTTTAGTCTCCGCGACAGAGTAGAGAGGAAGACCCAAACTTGTAAGATAAATACCCGACAATTCCATACCTCCTACGTGAGGAGAAACAAGAATTATACCCTTACCCTTATTCAACTCTTGTTGAAAATAGTTAATGTTTTTAACCCTTACCATAGATTGTATATACGCTTTACTCATATTGGGAATATTAAGAATATCACCGTAAACTCTCATAAAATTGATAAAAACTTCTCTGATATCCTTATCTTCAGCCTTACCCAGAACCGCAATTAAATTTTCTCTTATGATTTCTCTTCTTTCTCCTGCGAAATAAAACCACAAAGTCCCGAGAGTTATTGCCAAAAACTCCCGTAAAAAAGCGGGAGTAAAGAGTAATAACTGAGTCATTAAAAGCATAAAGGTTTTTTTCATAATCAATAATCTGTAGAACCGAAACCCCCATCCTCCCTTTTAGTTACCTTCAGCTCTTTTACCTCTTTTAAATTTACTTTTTCGACTTTAGAGATAATCAACTGCGCTATTCTATTCCCTTTTTTTATCTCAAATTTTTCTTTACCAAAATTAAAAAGAATAACTTTTACTTCGCCCCGATAATCGGAATCAATTGTTCCCGGAGAATTCAACACCCCTATTCCAAACTTTGAAGCGAGCCCACTTCTTGCCCTGACTTCTCCTTCGTACCCTAAAGGAATCTCAAGAGCAACTCCTGTAGGAATCAATTTAAAATCTCCGGAATCTAAAATACAATCCTCAGAAGCGTATAAATCTAAACCGGCACTACCCTCTGTTTGATAATGAGGAAGTGGTAAACTTACATCCAGTTTTTTAATTTTTATTGTTAATTGCATAAAGACCTTTTCGTAAAATCTCCCAAATACCCTTTACCGAACTCATTTTTCGACTTCTTTCACAGACGGCAATCCCAGATACTGATTAAGAGCATCCTGCAATATATCAAGACCTTCTTCCAGAATTTCAGGATTGAGATAACGATAGTCGATCAGGACTTCTCCCTCGTCTTCATATTGATCGGAATGAAAAAAGATTGAAGGCGCGATAAACACTGTTCTCTTATCCCGATTATACTCGCAAAGTAACCATTCCACAAATGTATCGGCACTTGGTACGGGTAATTTTAAGAAAATAGAAGAAATACTGTTTGAATAAGCTGCCGTAACATCTTCCCTGCTTTTAATAAAATCCTGGATGATAGTCCTATTTTGTTCTATCTCTGCAAGCCTATTATCTATCAAACTGGATGGGTTCCCGAGAAAATAATCAATTAAAGATAGATCATAAAGCGTTATAGGAAATAAATCACTCGCAATCAATTCGATCTTGGAAGATAAAGTTTCGTGGTAAATGATTATAGTTGAATCGCCAAGAGAAAAATCTCTTAAAAAATTGTTCACTCTGATCACTCTTTCATTATTAATCGAAATATTTTTCAAAAAAACAAAACTTTTAGGATTCCGCACCAAATGAACAAGCGATTCATCAACAGCCAGAAAAAGCTGGTAATTTCTGGAAATAAAGAGCATCCTTTCAAGGCTTTCTTTCGGATAAAGAATACTCCCTGAAAAATTAGGTTCAGAAAAATACAACAGCTTGGTTCGAGGCGTTAAAGAATCTTCGAAATCTCTTCTCAAAGGAATATTAAAATCCTCCGCAGAATTCGTTTCCATAAGTTTTACATCCAGCGAAAGAAGATCGCTGTACTGCTTTATGAAATAAGGCGCGGGTGCAGGAGTCAACACTTCGTCTCCTACATCGGTAGTGGTAAAGAAAAGAAGATAGTATGCGGAGTATCTGTTTGGAAGAATAAGCAATTTATAATCATCAGAAATGCCGAGATATAACTTAAGCCTTCTTATAACTTCATCGCTTGTAAGAGGTCTAATATCCGTCAAATGATGCGTGTTGATGGGGTCTACAGAAAAAAGATTTATAATCTGCACATCGCGATTTATAAAATAGGAAAATCTCTCCCGGTAAAAATTAAAGAGAAAAGAATCATACAAAGAAAATCTTCTTGAATTGTAAATATCACCAAGAGACATTATCTTCTTCCCCTAAAACTGTTAGAACGAAATTATCCGGCTTCAAGTGATTTTTTGTAATAATATTAATCTCGTCCATGGAGACGTCTTCTATTTTCTTTAGAAGATCAGCTATGGTGGAACGTTTTCCCCTGCATATTTCTTCTTTTACATTCCTTTCCATTCTATTCCCGCTGCTTTCCAGAGATATTACAATATTACCTTTTAATCTTTCCTTTGCGGTTGCAACCTCTTCCTCTGTAAAATCCAGAGAATATAATAAACCTCTTGTTTCATTTAAAGCATCCTGTAACTTATTCTCATCGGTAGAAAAATATATGCCAAAAATTCCGGCATCGCTGAAAAACTCGTTAAAAGTTGATACTTCGTAAACATAACTCAAGTCCTGACGCAATCTTTGAAACAAAAGCGAACTCATACCTGAACCGAGTATAGTCCCGGCAACGAGAAGCGCAAATCTCAGTTCATGATTATAGGAAAAAGAAGGAAACGAAAGTGCGACATATTTATGATTTAAATCAGGTTTGGCAATAGCATTTATTTTTTTACTTATGACCGAAGGAAACTCCCTCGTAATACCGCTGCCTTTTTTCTTAATAATTTTCTTGTTAATTAAATCGTACAAACCATCATGATTAACCTTGCCTACAGCGGACACAAATATCCGCTCCGCTGTCCAACTTTTCTCCCAGAAATCTATTACATCCTTACGTTTTATATTGTTTACAGATTCAATGCTTCCTAAAATTAACCTTGCCAGAGGGTGGTCCTCACCAAAAGTACTCTTAAATGTATAATCGAAAAGTAAACTTTCAGGAGAATCATTAAACATTTTAATTTCTTGTAAAATCACCGCTCTTTCAGCCTCTAACGCATCTTCTGAAAATTTGGGATTCTCTATCAAATCAGCAAGAATGTCGCAGGCAAGATTAACTTCTTCCGGAAGGACATGAACATAAAGAGAAGTCCACTCTCTGGAAGTAGAAGCATTCAAATATCCTCCTCTCGACTCTATAGCCAGAGAAATTTCCCGCTCATTGCGTTTTTTAGTCCCTTTAAATACCGAATGTTCAGTAAAATGAGATATACCAGCTTTCTTGTCATCCTCGTCTCTTGAACCGACGGTTATGTAAACACCAATGATAACAGAATAGGCCGAAGGTATAAACTCTGAACATACAGTTACCCCGGAAGGCAAAACACTTTTTCTATAATTATCCATTAATCATAACCTATTCTAAAAAAATCCTAATTTATAGGCTTTTTATGAAACAAATACACTAAACCAAATCATTAAATTGGTGGTTTATAATAATACACTTAACAATATATGTCAATGGGAAAATCTTCTTACGCCAACTCCTGATTTCCCTTGACAATTTATACTACTTCAGTAATATAAGGCAAATGGCTTTATTGTTTCTTTTAGCAGTATCTGGCCTAATATTAACATTTAAAAAGCAAAATTCTATCTGTTTGATTGAAAAATGCATGGAGCCGTAATTTTATGAGACTGCTGATCGATGTTAATCATCCCGCTCATGTACATCTTTTCAGAAATTTATCGAATGAATTGGAAAAACTCGGCCACAAAGTTCTATGGACTGCAAGAACCAGAGATGTTCTAAAAACTCTTTTAGATTATTATAGTTGTAATTACAGAATGCTTTCAAGAGCCCAGAAAGGTATTTTAGGTCTGGGTGTGGAACTGATTGAAAGAGATATAAAACTACTAAGGGTGGTCAATAATTTTAAACCAGATTTGATGATCGGAACTTCCGTTTGCATCTCCCATATTGGTAAAATAAAAAAAGTGCCAGCCGTTTATTTCGGAGAGGATAATCAGGACTTAAAAAAATTATCAAAAATCGCCTACCCTTTTATGGACGCGATTTGTACTCCGGACTGTTTTAAAACCAATCTTGGCAGAAAACACATTACTTATCCGAGTTATCAGGAACTAGCTTATTTACATCCTAAGAGATTTGTTCCCGACACGGGCATACTTAAAGTTTTAAAAGTAAAAAAAGAAGAGAAATTTTTTATCTTAAGATTTGTCTCATTTAAAGCAAGTCACGATATAAGAGAAAGCGGCATACCCAGCAATGTGGGATATCAACTAATCGAGTTACTTTCTGATTACGGGAAAGTTTTCATTAATGCGGAAGTAAAACTTCCCGATAATATGGACAAGTTTAGAATTAAAGTACCTCCTTATAAGCTTCTCGATGTTCTGAACTACGCAACCATGTGTATAGGAGACTCTCAAACCGTTATAGCAGAAGCGGGAGTTCTTGGTACGCCGTCTTTTCGAAACAATACCTATGTGGGATTTCCGGATAAGGTTCCTTATCTGGACGAATTAGATGAAAAATATGGCCTCATCTATAATTATAGACCAGAAGAAAAAGAAATAATGTTTGATAAAATCAAAGAACTGTTGAACAAACAGGATCTAAAAGAAATATGGCAGAAGAAAAGAAAAAAAATGCTTGAAGATAAAATTGACATGACAGATTGGATGCTTGATTTTGTATTAAATTTTAAAAAAAGATTAAAAACCACAAACAAATCGACAATAAATGCCTGAGAAATTAAGCAAATTGCGCAACAACAAATTAAAGATTCTTCTTTGCGGAGCCCCGCTTGCAGGCAATATGGGTGCTCAGGCTATGAGTGTAACTCTTATTGATGAAATTAAAGAAATTTTAGGTGCAGACAGAGTTATAGTAACACAACTCGCCAAATATCCCTCTGATGAAAAAGGACAATGCCGTATTGAAGGATGGAAAATGATCCCCTTTACAAGTAAAGTTCAGCTTATTAAAGGAGTTCCCTTTTCCATCTTCTATGGGCTTCTGAGATTATTTGATTTACCCAGAGGATGGTTACTTAATTCCACCTTTTCCGCTTACGTAAACAATGATGTACTAATCGACATTTCCGGTATTTCCTTTTCCGATAATCGCCCGCTTTCCGCTCTATTAATAAATGTACTCTGGCTAATACCAGCCTTAGCTACCGGTTTGCCATGGATTAAAGCATGTCAGGCTGTCGGTCCATTCAAAAATCCCCTTGTCAGACTTGCCTCCCGTTTATTTCTTGCAAGGACAAGGGTTTTAATCCTGAGGGGAGATGAAAGCGCAAAATTTGTAAGAGAACTACTTCCAGGTAAGAAATTTTACCAGTTGCCTGATATCGCTTTTAATCTAAAACCAGCTCCCGACCGCGAAATCCGTAAAGCACTTGACAATGCTGGTATGAAAAAAGGTGCTTCTTTCTGTGCTGTCGGCCCCAGCTGGGTCCTCGAAGAGAAGATGGAAGAAAAAGTTATAAGAAAAGAAATGCGCTTCCTGCAGGGAAGATTTTTTTATTTTTCGAGTTCCCTATTTGGAGCCGGATATCTCAAACATAAAAAAGCAATTTCCGGTGCAGAGAAAAGTCCATACTCACAAATGATGGCTAAAGCTATTGATAAACTCATAAAAATATCAGACTGCGACACTCTTCTGATACCGCACTCAAGAGCAGTAAGACAATCTCCTCTAGATGATCTGGAAATTTGCAGAAAAATTAAAAAAATGTCCAGCAACCCCGATAGAATTAAGATACTTGAAGGTAAGTTTTCATCCAGAATATTAAAAGGTATCATAGGCAAATCGGAAGTCGCTTTTGGTTCCCGTTTTCATTTCGTTGTGGCTTCAATTTCTCAAAACATTCCGACACTTGCAGTCTCCTGGAGTCATAAATACAAAGAGATGATGAAAATGCTTGAACAGGAAAGATTTGCCTTAGGTTATGACAAACTTAACGAGCATTTCTTATTGTCCGGAATTGACCGCTTATGGAGAGAACGAAAAAAAATCAGCAAAGAAATAGAGTCTAAATTAACTGAAATAAAAAAATTATCGAAAGACAATGCCAGGATAATAGCTGATTTCGTCAATACTCATAAGAAAAAACCAATAACTGTTAATGATGTGGTCAAAAGAGGTCTTTGTGTAGGGTGCGGCAGTTGCGTTTCCTCCTGCCCTGTCGATGCTATAAGTATGTTTGAAAATAAATTGGGAGAGTTAGTCGCGTCTATCGACTTTAGAAAATGCAATTTCTGTGGGATATGCGTC
Source organism: Caldifarciminota bacterium (assembly GCA_016930175.1). GTDB lineage: Bacteria > Hydrothermota > UBA3072 > UBA3072 > UBA3072 > JAFGHJ01. Next base: position 68,869 of record JAFGHJ010000013.1, on the reverse strand, counting down.
GATGTCTGCCCAGGAAACGAAGTCGATTTCGAAAAACTTACAGATGACATCTTCGACAAAGATTGTAAAACTTCAGCTTTCGGAGCTTACCGGCATCTCTTTCTTTCTAGAGCCAGAGATAAAAGGTTCTTAATCGAAAGATCTTCAGGTGGGACTATTACCGATCTAATACGCTGGGAAATGAAAAATAAAAGTATAGACGGATGTGTGGTTGTTCTTCCAGGTAATAATCCTTTTTACCCTAAAGCCAGAATTGTCAGAAGCGAAAAAGAACTGTTAAATTCAGCCACGAGCTGTTACTGCCCTGTATCCCTTTGCGAAATATTAAAAGAATTAATAAAAGAAAAAAATGGAAACTATGCTTTCGTAGGTCTTCCGTGTCATATTCATGGCCTCAGAAAGATGTTTGAGTATTTCCCTTCTCTGAAAAAACGCATTACTCTTGTTTTAGGTCTATTCTGCGGAAACACAAAAAATTTTGAGGCTACGAGATACCTTCTCGAAAGCAGAGGTATAGATTTAAAAAAAGTTAAAAGCCTTGATTACAGAGGAGGAAGCGGGCTGGGAGATTTACTTATTTCATTAGAAGACGGAAGCAAAAAAAGTATAGACCGGAGGAGCGGAAGCTTATTCGATCTTCTGCGGGCAGAAGCCACCTTCGGCTTCCATAATTTCTTTACGCCAAGACGATGTCTGCTCTGCTGCGATGAAACGGCAGAACTTGCCGATATATCATTCGGAGATGCGTGGTTGCCCGAAGTAATTAAGAATCATCCGGAGGGTTCGACCATAGTAATCGTAAGAACAAGAAGAGGTGAAAAAGCTTTCAATTCAATGATTGCTTCAAACTTACAGGAATTAGAAGATATAAACGAAGAAGCTGTTCGCCGCTCTCAAAAGACAGCGCTAAGATACAAAAATAAGATAAATGCTTATGTTAAAGCCTGCAGGATTTTGGGATTACACCCACCAAAATATTCCTCTAACCCATATAAAAATGTGAATCCTGAAAGAGGAACCCTGACAGCGATTCTTGAATTAAGTTATAATAGCGTTTGCAAGAGAAGTCCCTTCAAATATTTTCTTCTACCTCTCGAAGCAATATTCCTCGTAAAACGTACTCTTCTAAGAAAATTAGATTTATGAAAAATACTACTAATTATAAAGCAAAAAACCTCTTCAGAATTTCTATCTGGCTGTTCACTTTAATAATTATAGCCATGCTTTTCTTTTATATGCGTAACAAGAGAGAAATACTGTCCGGACTTTTGAAAATTAATTTAAAAGACCTTTTGTTATTGATTTTTATCTGGATTTTATTATCATTCTCTCGAAGTTACACTCGAAAAATAATGGCTGCTTCTTTCGGAGTCAGGCTGAAATTTCTTGATTGGTATGGGTTGTATCTTTTTACGAATATGTTGAGTCTTGTCATCCCTGCCCGCGGAGATTTCATTTTCAGCGCTGCTTATTTAAAGAAAAAATATAAGCTTCCTATATCGAGTTTCGCGAGTATAATTTACGGAAACTCTATCCTTCTTGCTTTGACATTGAGCTTAGAAGGTATGGTCGTATTACTCTATGTTGGTTTACGAAAAAATATCTGGAATCTCAATATGTGGTATATAATGGGAGGAATGGCTGCTCTGGCTATTTTCTTTGCTTTTCTACCTAATAAGAAATTCTCCAGTAAGAAGTGGATTATAAAGAAAATAAACAATATGATCGAAAGCTGGGAAAAGCTGCGCTCAAATCCCGTTTTACTTATGAAACTAGCTTCCTTAGAAATATTGGGTTCAGTTTTGTTTGCCTTCTGGATGTTTTCTTCTTATAGCATATTGGGTTTTGAAATCGACTTTCCTGATGCCTTTTTTGCCGGCATTGCCTGTCAGATGAGTTACTTCTTCAAACTCACACCCGGCAATCTGGGTATTAGAGAATCTCTTGTTGGTTTTGTTTCGCAAATCACAAAAATTGGGTTTGCGGAAGGAGTAACCGTGACTCTACTCCAGAGAGCTCTTTCAACTGTTGGTTTTTTACTCCTGGGGGGAATTTCAGGGATATTTATAATAAGAAAAATTTTATCACTTGGATTGAATATAAAACATATAGGCTCAAAAAACACTGACGATTAATTGGAGGTTAAAATGTCTAAGATACCTTTATATGAAAGAAAAAGTATTATAATTTTTCTCCTGTTTACTTTGTCATTAATATATTTTTGGAACTTACTCACTTCTGCAAAGATGATGTACGGTTCGGACTGGCTGCTCTCGATTTATCCAAGCCGTCTTACATGGGTAAGTTACGTTAAAGACTTTAAAACATTACCATTGTGGGACAACTTCAGTTTCTCGGGACACCCGACAGCAGCAACCACCGGAGCGGGAGGTCTGGTTTATCCTTTGAATATTTTACAATTTATATTTCCCGTTCATCTTGGTTGGACTATTCTATACCTAATTCATATATTTCTTGCCGGACTTGGGATGTGGTTTTTATTAAGAGGCTACAAGCTTTCTCCATTATCCTCACTTATAGGTGCTTTAGCATTCATGTTTGCGGGACAGCTTATATCGACAACCCACGGAGGACACTTGAGCAGGACGATAGCCGGAATGATGCTTCCCTGGGCTTTTTTCTTAATTCATAGAGCGATAAACTCAAAAAAGATTATCGATTTTGCAATATTTGGCGGGGTAACCGGTTTAATAATGCTTGCCGGACAGCCTCAGTTATGTTACTGGGGAATGATTGCTGTTTTGATATACTTTATATTAGAGCTTGTATGGCAAAGAAAAAAATCCGATAATAGAGAAAAACTTAAAGTGCTTTACGGATCGGCGGTGGGATTTTTTGTTTTATTCCTTATCGTTTCCATCAGTGTTCTTCCCCCGATTCTCGCTTTAAGTTACGGAGTGAGAGGTGCAAGTAAAGGTTACGAATATACAACATCCTGGTCTTTTCCAACTTCAGAGCTATTCAATTTGATCTTTCCCCACTTTTCCGGTATTCTCGAAAATTACTGGGGAGAAAATTATTTTAGGTTGGACTCAAGCTACTTAGGTATTCTACCAATAATCCTAATGGGATTTTCGTTCTTCTACAAAGAGAATAAAAAATTAGTTAAGTTTTTCGCACTATTTACTGCTATAACACTTATCTTCGCCTTAGGCAAAAATACACCTTTCTTCAGGATATATTATTATCTACTTCCCATGGCTAAAAAATTCAGAGCCCCTAATATGTTTTTTTTCCTCACTACTTTTGGTATCTGTGTATTATCCGGCTTCGGAACGGAATTTCTTTTAACTCTTAAAGGAAAAAAACAAGAGGAAGAAAAGAAAAATGCATTTATATATCTTGGTGTATTAACCGGAATGGTTTTGCTCTTTGCCTTAATTGTAAATCTCGGAGACCAAAGCATTCTAAACTGGATGAAAAGTCATTTTGCCAGTAATTGGTCCGGAATCATCCCAAGAGAAAATATCCAACAAAAAATCTACATTATGAGTATGAACTTTTCCAGTCTCAAAAAAAGTTTATGGCTTTCATCTTTTCTGTTTATAGTAAACGGATTATTGATTTATTTGCTTCTAGATAAAAAATTTGACTATCGAATGCTTATTCCGATATTGGCTTTGATTTTAATCATAGATCAGTGGTCCATCGACAAAAAATATCTGTCTTCTGTGGAAATGCCGAAACGATATTTCGCAGCTGATGATGTTACCAGTTTCGTAAAACAGGATAAAGGATTGTTCAGGGTTTTTCCTTTTAATTACGAAGGCAAGAGTCGTGATCGATATCTCCAATATCATAATATCGAAAATTTAGGCGGCTATGCACCAAACCCACCCGCAAGATATCAAGAATTCATCGGAGCAGGTAAGAGCGCTATGTTTAATCCTGAGAATCTTCTTAAATATCCACATCTTTTGTCTATGCTGAATGTTAAATATATAATAGGTCCCCGCCTGCCGGAAGATCTGTCCGGATATGATGCGCGTATTAGAACTTTGATTGAAGAATACAATAATTTTTATTCTAACTTCGAGGTTGCTTTTGTGGGCCGCCAATACCAGGTTTTACAAAACAAAAACTTCCTCCCACGCGCTTCTTTGATGTATAATTATATAATAATGGATAGCTCTCCGGAGGTACTAAGTAAAATTCTATCCAACGAATTAAAAACAGGAGATGTTGTACTTTTAGAGGAAAAAGTAGAAATCCCTGTATCAAAAGGACAAGGCGAGGTTGAAATAGTCAAAAATATCGCTAACGAAAGAGTAGTAGATGTAAAAACCGACAAACCGGCATTTCTTATCTACAGGGAGAATTATCATCCGGACTGGAAATGCTATATAGACAATAAAAAAGAAAAAATATACAAGGCTGATTACATATTCTACGGGGTCTTTGTCCCTGAGGGAGAACATGAGGTTCGCTTTATCTATAAATCCGCAATATTTAATTTTGTTTCGGTTCTGAGTTTAATCGGTTTTTTGAGCTTTCTTACAGCTTTGGCTTTTTCTTTTAAAAAAGGCAAAGCTAAGGCTTAAAAATATGCTTTAGCCGGGTAATTTTTCCTCTTGACATATTTTCAAATAAAACTATCATTATAGTATCTGAGGAGGTATACATGAAATATTTATTAAAAATAATTTATTGCGTATTAATTTTGGTAACTCTATCTAATTGTTCTCAAAACAGTCCACCAGCAACCCCATCCTCTCCATCCGGACAATCTAGAGCAGAAGCTCACAGCTATCTATCTTATACATTTTCAACGACAGATCCTGAAGGTGACGACATATCATATCAATTCGACTGGGGTGACGGCAATCTATCAGAATGGACCGATTTCACAGAATCCGGAAAAATTGTCTCGGCAAATTACGTATGGCGTGAAACGGGAACTTACAACGTAAATGTCAGAGCTATGGACACAAAAGACAATATATCCGATTGGTCAACGGCTCTGCCGGTAAATATTATCACATGTATAAATTTTCCGCCTAACCAACCTTCTGTACCTTCCGGAATCGACAGCGGATTTGTGCACACATATTATACTTTTTACTCGAGCACAACCGATCCGGAAGGAGACAAGATATCGTATCAGTTCGACTGGGGGGATGGCAATCTATCTTATTGGACTGATTACTTAGAATCCGGAGATACAGCATCAGTAAATCACGCGTGGCAAGACACAGGAACTTACAACGTAAATGTCAGAGCTATTGATACAAAAAATAAAATAAGCGATTGGTCAGAAGCTCTCCCGGTAAATATTTTCACAAATACTAACTTTCCTCCTGATCGACCTCCCGCACCTTCAGGTGTGGATAGCGGATCTATAAACACTACATATACATTTTACGGGCGCACAACCGATCCGGAAGGAGACAGTATATCATATCAATTCGACTGGGGAGATGGCAATCTATCTTATTGGAGTAATTTCGTAGAATCCGGAGAAACCGTCTCGGCAAATCACATATGGCGTGACTTAGGAACTTACAACATAAATGTCAGAGCTATTGATACAAAAAATAAGATGTCTCAATGGTCAGAACCTTGCTCTTTGATAATCTCTGAGAATACACCAGATAATGGACTCATCGCCGAATATCTTTTTAATGGAAATGCGAACGATGGAAGCGGAAACGGGAATCATGGAAGCCTTATGGGCAACGCATCTGCTGATAGCGTTTTAAAAATCGGAGATAACACCAAAGACTATATGACCGTTCCGAGTACTGTTTTTAGTGGTCTTGGAGATCTTACCATTTCATTCTTTATTAAACTTAATACAATTCATAGAGAAGGACGTATGCAAGGACATGCTGTTATTAGCTGCAGAAGGGGAACTCAATATAATGCGTTTCTAATATTCTACAGTTGCGATAAGAAAGCATGGGAATTTTCGGTTGAAGATAGTAGATTAAATTTCCAGATGGATACCACTATTTTTGATAAGGACTGGCACTCTTTAATTTTCGTAAGAGAAGCCAGTGAAGGAACTATCTACATTGATGGTATAGCTCATAATACTTATGTAGGCAATAGAATCTTAAATATAGAAGAAGGAGGAGTTATGATAGGACAGGAACAAGATCTCGTATCAGACACCTTACATATTGAGGCGGACCAATCTCTGGCAGGGGAAATTGATAACCTTCGTATCTATAACCGAGTTCTCTCTAATGAGGAGATCCAAGCTCTATATAACGAAAAACGCTAAAAAGTTTTTCTAGTACAGCGACAGTAAAAAACTATCTGTCCTTTTTGGTCAAAACTTTAAGAACGAAAGAGTCTCATTTTGTGTCTTTAATCAGGATTTTATATTTCCTTTTAACCAAGTCTCTTCCAGTAGTCATCATTTTACAATAAAGGAAAGCTTGACTTTACAAAATCTCTCTCTATACTAAAACCATAGGGTAGAGAATGGTATTTTTATTAATTTTTTCATTGTTCCCTCCTTTAAGAACGGCGGAGGAATTCGGATTCGGTAATATACCGAGGGAGCCGGAGAATTCCTTTTCTGTTACCTATCAGAATCTATACGCAATACCGGAACTACAGACGGTCAAAATCGACTGGCTAAACGGCTCTTACGGAATCGGATTTTCCCACTTCGGCACTTCTTTCTACAGGGAACTAATATTAGAAGGCACCCTTATAAAACAGATAGATAAAACTTTTTTTATAATCGAACCTTCTCTTTTAAATTTATCTCAAGAAGATGAAGATAACTTTGGATTTTCAGCCGATTTTCTTATCGGTTTCTCCTTACCAAACCACAGTGTCTATCTCAGGACTTTTCATCCTGTTTCATGGATAAGGAACAGTACAATTCCTGCCGAATTAGAGCTATGCGGCGTTTACACCGACGAGTGGAATAAAATCGGGGTAAAACTCAACTACACGGAAAACTGGGGTATAGGATTGGGTTTTGGATATGAAATAAGATTCCCGACTTTCAACGCCTCTCTGGGTCTGCTGACCAATCCTCTGATTCCTACAGCAGGATTCTCCTTTGAATTATCAAAGATGAGATTCGGGGTAGGCATTCAGAATCATCCGTATCTCGGCTTGTCGGAAACATTCACCGTAAACCACGGGATTTTCAAAACAGAAAAAAGGGGTATAAAATGAAAGAAAAAGCGGTTGAAGAAAAAAGAATTTTTACCGGCAATCTTTTAAGTCTCAACGCGGATAGAGTCGTACTTACAAACGGAATAAAAACTTTTAGAGAGTACGTATCTCATCCGGGAGCTGTCGCTGCACTACCTATTCTCAATCCCTCCGAAATAATTCTTGTAAAACAATACCGTTATTCAGTAAAAGATTATGTACTTGAAATACCCGCCGGAACCATTGAAAAGGGAGAAACCCCGGAAGAATCGATTAAGAGAGAACTTCAGGAAGAAATAAACTATAAACCCGGAAAACTTGAAAAACTTGGTTGGGTCTACCTCACACCCGGCTACAGCAATGAGAAAATCCACCTGTTCAAAGCAACAGATCTTGAGGAAGCAGTGAAAAAAGCGGAAGAAGATGAAAACATCGAAGTCGTGAAAATAAAAATAGAAGAAGCGCTTTCAAAAGTCCGTTCAGGTAAAATAAAAGATGGAAAAACTGTTATTGCTATTTTGTCTCATATCAATAGAGCCGTTTGAAATAGACCAGGAAATCGCAAAAACGCCTGAGCTCTTAGAGACAATAAGAAGATTAAAGGAAAATCCGATAAATATAAACACCGCGAGAAAAGTCGAATTGATGCTCATACCGTATTTCGACACTTACCTCGCGGAAAGGACAATAAAATACAGAAAAGAACACCTTTTTACTAAAAAAGAAGAATTACTTTTAATCGAAGGAATGACACCTTATCTTTTCGATAGAATAGAAAACTACGTAACGGTAAAAGACTCAAAAAGAAGAAGAAAACCCGCGGGATTCGATTTTTTATCCCGCTTCGAACATAAGGAAGAAGAATCTCAAAACAAAATATACAATAGAATTACCATTCCATATAAAGGCTTACTCGTAAACGGTCTTACCGAAAAAGACTATGATGAGGATAATTATCTCGATTATTACTCCGTTTCGATTTATATTCCCGAAAAACTCGTTATAGGAGACTATGACCTAGACCTAGGAATGGGAATTATATTGGGTAAACCTGGCTTCTTTTACCGCAGCGCAGGGATAATACCCGGAGAAAAAGGTTTCAGTCCGCATCTTTCTACGTTCGAAGAAAATTTCTTCAGAGGCATCGCAGGGAAGTGGAAAAATTTTATGTTTTTCGGTTCTTATCTCGAGGAAACCAGCTGGGGCGAAGAAAAACTTCTGGGAGCGAGTTATAAATTTTCCTCAATAAGATTAACTGGAAGTTTTAGCGAATCTGAAGAAAGAGGAAAACACGGATTGGGTTCTTTTTATGCCGATAAGGAACTCGCGGGAAATCTCTTCCGTTTTGAAATCGCGGCCGGAGGCAATACTTTTAAAGAAACAAAAAACAGTCTGTCTTATTCGATGGGTATAGATAACGGCAAAGGATTAAAAGCTATATATGTTAACTTAAAAGACTCATTACCTACCTTAAGAAGTTCTCCTTTCTATAAAGATGAAGAAGCTTTTTATGTAAGCTACACGAGAAAGATTTCACCCGTTTTATCCGCCGGTATCTTCACCGAACTCTCACGTACCATTTCAAGTATGGAATCTTTCGATAGAATAGCGGAATTTCATCTTGGCTTTTACCCTGTTAAAAACCTTGAGATACAAAACAGAATAAAAACCCAGAGGGGGAAAAACAGCGGCAGATTCGATTTGTTACACAAAGTAAAAGATTTAACTTTCAGAAGCCGCTTTGAAGTTCTAAACGCCCGGGATGGTTCCGGTTTCCTCGCTTATACCTCTTGCCGTTACTCTAAAGATTACATCCTCGAAGGACGCTTAGTATTTTACGAAACAGATAACTGGGATTCAAGAATCTACGCCTATGAAAACGATCTACCGGGCAAGTTTACTATAAAACAACTCTACGGTTCAGGCAGACGCTTATATCTTATCCTGGGAGAAAAAATATTACCTGTACAACTATATCTTAAGTGGAGTATCGATTTTAAAGAAACAATTTCTCACGAAGTAGGATTAGCTATCTCCATATGAAATACTTTAATGTAGCCGTCCCCATAGATAAATTTAGCCTTTTCACTTACACAGGAAAGGAAGACCTTAAATTACAAAGGGGAAGCGTTGTCCGTATACCTTTCAGAAATAAAACAATAGAGGGAGTCGTCATAGAAGAGGGAAAACCTTTTAAAGGCGCAAAAGAAATTCAGAGAAAGATACTGGATTTGCCTCCGGACTTATTTAAGCTTTGTCTATGGGTCTCAAGTTATTACGTCTGCCCTCTCGGTCTGGTATTTTCTTTCTGTCTTCCTCCGATAATGAAGAAAGTCAAGGCATTTAAAGAATATACAAAAAAAGAATCTACAATCAAATTAAATCTATCTCAAAACAAAGCGTATAAAAAAATATTGAAAGCCATAAAAGAGGAACGTTTCGAGACTTTTCTTCTCTTCGGGGTCACGGGAAGCGGAAAGACAGAAATCTACTTACGATTGATGGAACAGGTAATAGACAAAGGGAAAAGTGTGCTCTACTTAACACCGGAAATTTCAATGATACCGCAGGTTATCGAGCGAATAAGGGACAGATTCGGAATCGGCGAATCGTACAATTACAAATCATCAAAAGGGATGAGATATTCATACTGGGTAAACGCTATAAACGGAAATTTAAAGATCGGGGTTGGTTCAAGAATGAGTGTTTTCAGTCCCTTTAAAAATCTCGGCTTAATTATAGTCGATGAAGAGCACTCCGACTCATACCGCCAGGAAGACCTCAAACCAAGATTTTCCGGACGTGATGTCGCGGTTATGAGGGGGAAAATAGGAAATTTTCCGGTTATTCTCGGCAGCGCCACACCTTCTATCGAGTCCTTTTATAATGCGGAAACCGGCAAGTATAAACTTCTCGAACTACCCAAAAGAGTAAAAGGTATGGACTTACCGGAAGTAAAAATCGCGGACCCTGGTGGTAAGCTTTTCTCTGAAGTCATGGAAAAAGAAATAGAAGATACTTTGAATAAAGAAAAGCCATCAAGAGTGATTCTTTTTTTAAACAGAAGGGGCTACGCTCCTTACGGCAAATGCTATAATTGCGGATGGGTTGCCCGCTGCAGGGACTGCGATATCTGTTTAACTCTTCATAAAAAAACAAACACGTTAATATGTCATCACTGCGGATACCGCGTCGAACGAATAGAGAAATGCCCCGTCTGCGGTAAAGAAATATTTTATCTGGGATGGGGAACACAAAGAATAGAAGAGGAAATAGAAAAGAAATATTCCGGATACAATATCAAAAGGATGGATACAGACAGCACTTCCGGCAGGCACTCTCACGAAGAAATATACAGTAAATTAAAGAAAGGAGAGATTCAAATACTTCTGGGAACCCAGATGGTAACAAAAGGACTCGACCTCCCAGATATAGGATTTGTAGGCGTTGTTTCAGCGGATACAGCACTAAACTTTCCTGATTTTAGAGCAACTGAGAAAACTTTTCAACTTCTCTCGCAGGTTGCGGGCAGAGCGGGCAGAGGCGAAACGGGGAAAGTTTTAATACAGAGCTCAAATCCAAATCACTACGCGATAAAAAGCGCATCGGCTCATAGTTACAGAGATTTTTACAAAGAAGAAATAAGATTCAGAGAATCCGCCAACTACCCGCCTTTCACCAAACTGGCAAGAATTATTATCAAGTCTAAAGAAATAAAAAAGGCGGAAAACGCTTCCGTTAAATTAAAGAAAACAATAGAAAGCATGGTGGAATCAAAAAAAATAACTATTCTCGGACCTGTTGCCTGCCCCATCGGAAAAATAGAGAAATATTTTCGATTTCATATGCTGTTAAAGTCAAAAAATAGCTCTGCCCTTCAAAACATCTTAAAGAAGCTCTATAACAAAAAGATTCCCGGAGTAAAAATCTCCTTAGAAATAGACCCTATAAATATGCTTTAATTAAATATTAAAAATAATATTTAGTTAGTGCGTTAGTGGGTTAGTGCGTTGATGTGTTTTTTAACAGACTAACGCACCAACCGACCCACAGACCAACAGTTATAATTTTAGTATCTTTGTGTTCTTTGTGGTTATCCGGGTCATCAGTCACTAGTCGCCAGTCATTAGTCAAAAAATAACAAATAAAAATCCTTTTAAATCTGCGTTTATCTGCGTTCCATTTTTTGGTGTGATGTGGGGTGGCTCTGTGTTTTCTGTGTGCTTGTCTTTTCTCTGTGTCCTCCGTGGTAAGTTCTTTTTCGGGGGTTGACTTTCCGTATATTTTGCTATTATTTTTTAAACATAAGATTTGTTGCGCTTAATTTTAACAGGAGGCAATAGAAAAGATGGAAGAAAAAGAAACAGAGAGACGAGAACGTATAATTTTTACTCCCAGATATAAGGGAGCCGATAGGAGAAGAGGCAAAGACCGTCGAAGCGGAAAAGAGCGCAGAAAAAATTCGGATTCCGACTACACTGGTCCTGAACGCAGAAATGGTGAAGACCGCCGAAGTGGTAAAGACAGAAGAGAATCAAAAAATAAGGGATGTTCACTGTAAACTCCAAATCTATTACTATCATTTTACGGACGTAGATTCTTCGGATCTAAAAATCCGTATATTCGTTAATTAGTTGATTAGCAAATTAGTAAAAAGATAAAAAGTAAAAACTTTGAGTTCTTTGTGACCTTTGTGGTTCAATTTTTTTTCTTTCCCCCTTGACTTTTCTTAAAAATTAAGTATTTTAGAAGCAGTAAATGTAGGTTATGGAACCTTCAAGATCGATAGGAATTTAATTGTTTTCTAATTCATTTATCTCCCTTCTGGTTTTGCCGGTTATACATCTTAATACGTTTTTCCGTAAAATCGTATTCAGCCTTAATTACATTTACAAAAACATGTAAATATTCAAACCTAAAAGGAGGTAACATGAATATATACGTAGGTAACATTTCGTCACAACTAACTGAAGAAGAGATTAAAGAAGCTTTTGCAGCTTACGGAGAATTGACTTCGGTTAGAATGATTAAAGACAGGTATACAGGCGAACCCAGAGGATTTGGATTTGTCGAAATGCCTAACAAAGCAGAAGCAGAGGCAGCGATTGCCGGTTTAAACGGCAAAGAATTTAAAGGTAAAGAAATTACCGTTAATGAAGCTCGCCCCCGTCCGGAAGGCTACAGAGGTGGTTCCAGAGGAAGAAGCGGAGCACCCAGCTACGGCCGCTCCCGATGGTCAAATTAGAAGTTATCTAATAAATATATAACTATCTAAATATAAGGGGGCATCGTTTAACAATATCATATTGTATATTGTTTGGACTTTGCCCCCAATTTTTCCCAGGTTTCAAAATTCCAGTTTCTTAAACCGTTAATCTGTTAAACAATTAATCCGTTGGTTTGGTTTTTTGCGTTTAGCCGATAGTGACTTATGACTTTGTGTTCTCTTCGATTCAATTATTTTTAGTGTATTTTTTTTACACAAATCTGAAGTCGTTGTTGGGTTTCGTGTATTTTGTGTATTTCGTGGTTTAATAAATTGTTGTTACTTTGTCTTCTTTATATTCTTTGTGATCAATATTTTTTCTTGCCAGGTAAGCCTTGAGTAAAAGAAAAAACATTCTATATTCTAACTATGAAAATTATCGAGAGAGAAGCAAAATCGATATACACAAGGACAAAACTTCCCGGCATAGAATATACAATTAACCAGTACGTGGGCTGCGGACACAGATGCGCTTACTGCTATGCCCGGTATATGAGCAGGTGGAAAGATTACGGACAGTGGGGAACGTGGATCGAAGTAAAGACAAATGCCCCTGAGCTCGCAAAAGAAAAGATTGGCGGAGAAGTATCGATGAGTTCGGTTTCAGACCCGTATCAACCCCTCGAAAAAGAGCGTAAACTCACCAGAAGAGTCCTCGAAAATATGGACAAAAATACTAACCTCTCGATTCTCACCAAGTCCGATTTAGTTTTAAGAGACATCGATATACTGAAAAAATTTAAAAACTTAAGTGTCGGTCTAACCGTAAATTGCTTTCCGGAAAAAGTGAGGAAGATTCTCGAACCACACGCCCCAAAAAGCGAAAGAAGGATTAAAGCGCTTAAAAAATTAAATAAAGAAGGGATAAACACCTTTTGTTTTATAAGTCCCGTTATTCCAAAGCTTACAGAAGTAAGGAAAGTTTTAAAGAAAACTAAAGGAATAGTAGATTATTACCTAGTCGAAGTTCTGAATACCCGTCTCGGCGGAGAAAATTTCAGGGAGATTTTAAAAAATAAATTCCCGGAGAGTTACGAGTACTTAAAGGATAGAAAGAAAATGGAAAAGTTTGTGGAATTACTAAAAGATTATTTAGAAACTGCGAAAATTCCCATCGCCGCATTCGTCGGGCACTGGAGAGAGAATTATTATAAGGAATAGGACGCAGATGAACACAGATTCATTTAATTGTTGGTCTGTTGGTCGGTTAGTCCGTTGGTCTGTTAAAAAACCCACCAACCCACCAACTCACCCACGCACTAACGCACCAACTATAAAAATCTCTCCCACAGAGACACAGAACGCACAAAGGATTTTTGTTGTTTTTTTTATTAGCTAAAAGCCGAAAGCCGATAGCGAAAAGCTTAGTTTAACTACTCTCTATTTCAATATTAAAACTTTCTCGGTTAAATTTGTTTCCTCGAAATTCAACCTGCAAAAATACACACCGGGACAAACATCCTTAGTATTCCACTCGATTTTATGCGAAGTGGGACTCAAAAAGTCTTTTTTAAATTCAAAAACCCGCTGTCCCAATACATTAAATATAGAAAAGTCTATATCTCCTTTTTTTCTCACATCGATCACAAAATTCGCTCGTTGCCCTGACATAACGGATGAGAAGGATAACTCAAAAGGCGTCTCAGAGTAAATCTCTTCAACCGAAGCAGTGGTTTCTTCTCCGGGCGATCTAAGAGTTACCACAAAATCATTCACGTTGTTATCCGTATCTTCACCGTTCGGATATCGCGACAAACTATTAGTATCCTCTATATCCGGAGCCGGCAATCCTTCTCCCGTGAATATAAAATCGCCGCTTCCGTATCCCAGCGCGTCTATTGCTATTCCGTTAAATCTCAGTTCGATATTATCCGGACCGTTCTGCAAATCGACATTATCCGTAATCGTATCGGCATTCGCCACACAACTGTCCTGCGCGATAACAAAAAAACCATCAGGCGGTATCGAATAACCGGTAAGGTCAATTACTTCATAATCTTCGCCGTTTAGACCGTTTACCCCAACAACTTCTATCCCATCCAGAGAAGCTCCTGGAAAACCATATAATTCTATAAAACAGGCTGTGTCTGAACCCGGGATGTCGTAACAAACTTCGTTGATTACTATTCCTTTATTACCCACATAATAGGCGTTCGTATCGGAAACGGTAATTGAATCATAATCATCTTTTACCCACAGATAATAAAAAACAGTATCCCCTTCTGCCTGGCACGGGATACTGTAAAGAAAAGTATCTCCGTTAATCGCGGAGTGATAAATACCAAAACAAGGATCCGGATTATTGATTCCGTAATAAAGAGAATCGTCTGTTATATTACCGTCGTCCAATATTTCCGCGTAGACGTTTTCTTCATAAGCCGGCAAAGGATGAGTGGGCTTATGCCAGATTCTTTTAATGAAAGGAGGCACGGGTGTAGTAGTAGTTATGAATTCCGCGTCGTCGATATAAAAAACAGCGTCTCCGTCCCAATTTTCTTTCGTATCGTACGCCCTCATCGCGAGTCTTCCCGAATCAGCAGTGAAAGGTGCATTTACTTCCATCTCGAGCTGCTGCCATTCCTCACTGTCAACAGAATATGAGTCATAATCCGAGTCGCCCGAATTCCAAAAAGCTGAAAGTCTGAGCCTACCGGCAGGGTCATTATCATAGACCCATACTCTAAGAGTGCAGAGAGCTCCCGGGGTGACTTTAACCAGCTCGCTTACTAAATCCGCGTTGTCTTGCGTTTGCGTTATAAGAGAATCCTTAAGACTGAAATTTCCCCCGTGGACGGTACCCTCTTCACTGTAAACGGTAATACCTGATTCGTAAGTCCAGTTATCAGGGTTATTCTCTGTCCAGAATTCGAACCCCGGGTTAACGAGTAAATTATCCGCCAGGAGAAAAAAAGCGGAAAACATATTGAAAACAGTTAAAATGAATACCCTTTTCGTGACCCCCCCCTTTCTTTTGTATCGATTTAGAAAAAATTATAGGGATTATTTTTAAAATGTCAAGGAAAAAATCTCACTTGGAGCACAAAGATAATAGGACGCAGATGAACGCAGATTCACAAGATTTATTTTTGTTGTTTCTTTTAAGCTAAGAGCCAAAGGCCCATAGCTAAAAGCTTATTTTGACAACAAATATCACGAATAGTTGTTTAAAACCAAATCGGCTCAAAACCCCAAAAAGGAATTCTAAGCCGATTTTATACTATTCCCTGTTCACTACTCTCTACTATTTACTCCTTGTTTCCGTTTTTTTTCTAACTTCCTAACCTTCTAACTCTCTAACGTCCTAACGTTTTTCACTTAACCAATATCATCTTATGGTGTTTTTCAAAATCATCTGCCTTGAAAACATAGAAGTATACTCCCTGAGGCACTTGGATACCCGCACTGTTTTTTCCATTCCAACTGACCGATTTGAATCCGGCAGACTCCTGTCCGTTGACTAAGGTTCGGACTGCCTGACCCGCTATGTTAAAGATAGTCAGGTTAACGTTATCACAGTTCTTCGGTAATCCGTATTTGATTGCGGTGTTAACCATGAATGGATTCGGATAGTTTTGCGCGCAGCTGAAGACGGTTGGAATAGGTTCTTTTGTTTTCTCCGAAGAAACTTCAGCAGAGGTATTAGGAGTGCTTTCTTCTGCTTTGTCGGGTTCGAGAGTTGTGCCTAAAGTAAGTGCTTGTGTCGGTAAAGAAGATGTTGAGCCTTTAAAAGATGGGTCGATATACGCATACAAATAACAACCTTCCTGGACTTCAGTTCCTGGACATAATAGGATAGAGTCTCCAGCCACCATTGTGACTTCGCCCGTCCAGAACTCAGGATGTCTCTCGTCCTTGTAAACAATAAAGTAACACCTAGACTCGGTACAACTAGGATTATCACTTCCTGCTGTTATCAAACTGATGGCTCCAAAAGTTTCTTCATCCTTTATTTCTCTGCGCCTTAGTGCTAAATCAAACGGCACGGTTATGATATCCTCAGCACTAATAGTTGTTATAGGGTCAAGATTTACTACTGCTTTGACATTATACTGAATTGGGCCCGATATAGGAGGTGGAGGAGGAGCAGGTACTGTCCATTGTCCATAAGCGTCTAACTCACATTCTCGGTAATCCGTCTCCGTTGTATATTTATAAAAATAAGTTGTATCAAGCATTGTCCTAGTGTAACCTTGTCCAATAACATTAGCGTTAATTGTTAAAGCATTGCCAATTAGCATTTTTCGTCCAAAATAGACATAGACAGGCAAGTCAAAGCTAACTGAGGCGGGTTCTCCACCATGATCCACAACTGTAAGCGAGTAATTCCCTTCTCCTTCTTCAATATCACCATCTTGCATGTTTTGATGCCGGAAATATATGAAATATACACCATTTGCCGGGAAAAATCCGGGAGAAGTACTTAAGACAGGATAAAAACACCTGTCCATACCTTCTGCAGAATTCCAACCAATTCCCTTCTGCTGTACAATTTGCCCGGCTAAATTAACTATATTAAAAACAGAGCTCAAAATCGGATCCCATGAGCCCGAAAGATTTGTATAAATTCCTACGTATTGTTCATATAAACCTACTGGGCTAGGAAACAGCCAAAAATCAGAGGTGGAGATTTGGAAATCAGGAAGAACTTCATCATCGATTATCCATTTCTTTATAAATTCGGTTGTGTATGTGCAAGTGACGAGAGCCCCTTCATCGAATGTCGCCCAGTCCCGGGCATGTGTTACATGGATTGTGGGATTAAATTGAGCATAAGGTAGATGGGCTTGTGTCACGAAAACTATTCCATCATTGTCATCAAA
Source organism: Caldifarciminota bacterium (assembly GCA_016930175.1). GTDB lineage: Bacteria > Hydrothermota > UBA3072 > UBA3072 > UBA3072 > JAFGHJ01. Next base: position 51,643 of record JAFGHJ010000013.1, on the reverse strand, counting down.
AAGCTCTGACCAACATTGATCCTTATTTCCCGCAATACAAGCTGTATGGATTTGAGGTTCGCCAAGAGCTAACCAATCCAGATAAGTGGCTACTGTGCCAGGGTTTTGAGCATCGAAAAACAGAGCACCACCCGTTTTAGATTCATAGTTGATTCCCAATTCTAATAACTCACCCTTTTTTTGCCAATCTTGATATCCTGGAAACCAATTAGCTACAATAGCTTCCACAAAGTCATTCACGTAATAAGTATTGTTAGGAGTGCCAACTGTAAGCAGTTTTCCTACTTTATTTTCACATCCGTACCAAGCAATAGCAGCTCTTGCCACTACTCCTCCCATTGAGTGAGCAACAATATCTACTTTTGGTGCGCTGGTTGCGGCAAGCACCTTATTGATGAAATCTGCAAGAAGTTGTGCATAAGAGGAATTACCTTCTGATACCTGATAATCGTAAGCGTAACTCATAGGATAATACCTGCCGTGACCGCCTATTACTCCCATATATGAACCATCTCCATAGTAGTAAGAAAAGTGGTAAATCCTTTTGGGATCACCTGACGTAGATTGGAGTTGGGTAGTCTTAAGGCATTGATCTGCATTCCATCCGTATTCTCTTAAACCCCACTTATATCCGCCGTAGCCTGAATTTACAATTTTGTTCATTGCAGAGTTTGGATGGTTCCATGTGCCCCAGGCTATTATCGGTCGCGGATCGCCTTGTATACCATGTACAAAAATTATCGGATAATCCTCCGTAGCAATCATGGTTAACGGAAAAAGAATAAAAGAAAGCAAAATAAGGTAACTTGATTTTTTTGTAATCATTCGTCCTCCTTTAAAGGTCGGTTTCATAATAGATAACACGTTATCAAGTTTACCTTTCCAATGCCGATATTCGATTTTCTAAATTCTCATTTGTTTTTCTCAGTTCTTCATTCTCTTTCTTCAACTCAATCACATAAAGCGTCAACTCTTCAACCTTTTCAAGAAGTTTTGCCTGCATTTCTCCAAGAGACACGCCTTCTTTCGCGACTTCTTTCTCTTTTGGAATACCAGGTAAGCTCTTATTAAGCTTAATATATTTTTCTAGTTTATTAAGTGGCATTGGTCTGTAATTATCCCCAAAAACAAAATCAGACCAGCCTTCTAAGGTGACTTTGATTTCTTTTGCTTTAATTGTTCCGTTTACTGCGAGTTTGGATTGAGGACTTGTAGTCCCGATGCCAACATTGCCATCATTTGCTATAACCAGAATATCTTCACCAAAATCGTAGCTATAAAAACGGAAACGTGAATCATAGTCATCATAACTAATCATCCATTTTCGATCACTTCCTTCCCATATATTAAAACCTGCGTCTTTACCATTAGCTGCTTTTAATGACATAAATGCGTGACCAGTACTTTCCAATTCCATCATCCCAAGGGTGCTGACATGGCTTCCCTTGACATGAAGTGTCACATCTGGCACTTGTGTCCCTATACCAACACGAGAAGCAGAAGCCAGCTCTACGATAACATTTCCATCCCCACTCATCCCATCCCCGGGTGTTAGAATTATCGACCCGCCATTTCCGGGAGTACCACCTTTTACTGTTATTTTTCCGCCAGGCGCATATGCAGCAGCTTTACCCTCAATTACACGATCGTCACCTGAATTACCACAGGATTGCCCATAGCTGACCCGACTAACCAACAACAATACGAGTACTACAACAATTAGTTTTTTCATACCTTCCCTCCTTTTTTGGTTTGGTTTAAGTATGAATCTGATTTAACTAAGAAAATAACAATATCTTTAGAATCTAATTTCAATTGTACCCCCCAATAAAATAATACAATTTTACTTATAAGAATTTCTTAAAGTCCGTATGTATGAGTTTAGTATACTTTCCCATTATAAGTAAAATCAAATACAATGTCAAGATAAAAAACTATTATCAACTTTGATATAATACTATCAATTATAGAAAAACACTATATTTTTAAACCATAAAGATAAATCGCCATCGGCTTACTGCTCGCAGCTTACGGCTAAAAAAATAACAAAAAAACTTTGTGTCTTTGTACTCTTTGTGTGAGATTAATTTGGAAATGTGAGGTGAGTTTTTTTGACTCAGGACTCGCGACTCACGACCCCTGACTCTTTTATCTTCTCACTTCCAGACTATCCAGAACCTCATCGAGATATTTATCCTTGGGGTATCTTTTCTTTACTCTTGTTATAAGGTCAATCGCAATTTCTACATCTTCTCTTTCAAGAAGCATGAAAACAGTGTTAAACATTCTTTGATCTTCAACCAATTCATCCACTATATTTTCAAGTTTTTCTTCTTCCCCCGAATAAACATATAGTTCGATAAAACCTTTATAAGCAAATGGTCTCCATCTTTTCAATGGAAACAAACTGTTGAAATCTTCCTCCGCCAGGGTAAGCATATTTCTTGCTTCTCCGGAATCCTCTGTGTTCTTTGCCTTTATTATCAGTAACTCTCCCCTGAGTAAGCGAAGTCTCGGGACATCTTTTATCCGAAGAAAAGAATTCACGAATTGAAGACCCTCGTCATAATTACCCAGTTTTCGATAAATCAACTTTTGATTTTCTATCAAGTTAGGAGCTATGCCAAGAAAAAGGGTTTCATCTTCAGTGTATATGATAGCCTTATTAAAAAGCGACTGGAGCATAAGAAGCGTATCCCGGACAGGTTCTGTTAGTTTATCTTTTTGCAGAGCGGGATAGATGTCGGACATGACCTCCTCACCGAAAGTGAATAAAGAAAAAGCAAGGTTTATCAGAGTAGTAACCTGAGCCTCGCTTCCTATACACATCCAGAAGTTATCGTAATAGCTGTACGCGAACTTATTATTAAATAAGTCCCACGTCTTTTCCCTGTTGCTTTTAAGATTAACTTTATCTTTTACGAGTTTATATACTACGCCTTCCCGTAATAAATGAGCACTCAACGGCTCACGATAATCGGAGGGTATGGGAAACGAGAAATAAATATTGATAGAAGGATTGAAATCTTCACTATTTATGTACTTCTCAACAAACAAACCCAATTCCATAAACATATCTCTGAAAGTCGGCTCTTTTCCAAGCGCCGACAGAATTATAGATCTGACTGCCATATCCTTTAGTTCAATTATTCTGCCTTCCTCAATCCTCACGGCGGGGGGTAATGAGTCCATTACCCACTCTTCAAAATTTTTGTTTGTCGATCCTGCCCTCTTTTGACGATTGTATTCGGAAGCAAATCGTGTACCTATAAAAGGTGAAGCAAAATCAATCGGTACCTTCGACAACTTAAACTGCTTAATATACCAGTTGGTGTTCATGAGCGAAAAATTACCCAACCTTACACCTTTCTTTTTCTCCGCATCGAACTTTCTAAAATCCTTAACCTCCTGTATGAACCAAACAGGAAATGTATCGTTGTCTCCGTATGTAAATAAAATCGAATTCTCTTCGCAGCTGATTAATAAATTATGCGCATAATCATGCGCAAGCCAGTTACCTCTCCTGTTTGCATGGGATTTAATATTGCTGACTAAAGGAATAAAACCCATAAAACCCGCTATTACTATGACGCTCACCGCGTAACGAGGAATTCTTTGCTTTAACCGACCCCATACCCAGTGCAGACCTATAGCGACATAAAACATAAAAAAGAAAAATCCGGGTGCCCAGAAATAGTCTCTTTCCCGCGGTTCCCGCGGCTGATGGGCTGGATTTGGGTCGGAAGGAGAAAACTCATGGTTAAGATAAACAACCAACCCCAAAGTCAAAAGTATAAAAAGGATGAAAACCAACCAAAAAGATTCCTTATCTTTCTTAAAATTTATCCATATCCCCCAGACACCGGTCAAAACGTACATATACGTACCGAATAAAGATAGATAACGGAGCAAAACTCCGGTATCGGTTCTGGGATAAGGGAAAAACTGCCACGAAAAATATTTGAAGAACACTTTAAGCTGTTCAAATAAAGCTCTAATAAATCCGTAATCTGTTTGCCAGGAAGTATGTCTTATAAACAAATTATCTGCCCCATACTGTTCTCTGTTAAATACATCCCATAATTTTGCAAATGTGGTTGGATTCGCTTCATTAATACCGGGATTTGCCTGCGCTCTTATCATCAGAACATAATAAGTCGAAACGCCTATAAGAGCCAAAACCAGTACTATTCCTATAAGCCGATAATCCTTTAAAATTTTCCAGTCGATCAAAATCAGGAATATTAAAACTCCGGGTAAAAGCAACAATGGAAGCAAATGAACACCAATCGATAAAAACAATAAATAAGCGAATAAAAGTAAGTAATTGTTGTCACCTTTCTCCTGCCTGTGATCGCTCCAATGCAAAGTCAACCACAGCCCCAAAACAATTATTAATGTTGACAGAGCATACACTTCCGCCTCGACTGATGAATCCCATACGCTAAAACATAGCCCTGCTCCGATGGAAGAGAAAACCGCAATAAGATGAGTTCCCAATAAATGCTCTCTACCTTTATTCTCGTTAAATCTTCCTATAACCTTTAAAACTACAAGATATAAAACCGCTCCTGCCAAAGCCCCGGACAACACAGAAAGGAAATTTATCCTCTTTGCTATTTCCTTAAAAGGAAAAAGAATGTCAAAGATTCTCCCAAGCAATATATAAAAAGGGGTACCGGGAGGATGAGGCACTCCTAAGATATGTGAACAGGCTATAAATTCACCGCAATCCCAAAGGGAAACCGTAGGAGCAATAGTATACAAATACACGCTGATTAAAACCACAAAAACAGACGTAAAACAAAATATTTTCTTTTTATTAAAATCCATATTTTAAAACCCACCTTTCATTTTAAGTTATGTTTCAAGCATTTTATTATAACAATGAATAAAATTATGGCAAGAGAGAAAATTCCCCTCCAAAAAAAATTTTTACCACAGAGTACACAGAGAAAAAGAAATACACAGAGAACACAGAGCCACCCCACATCATACCAATAAATGGAACGCAGATAAACGCAGATTTAAAAGGATTTTTATTTGTTATTTTTTGACTAATGACCCGGATAACCACAAAGAGCACAAAGACACTTAGATTTTTCTTTTTTGCTAAATCCTAAATCCCAAATCCTTATATTACTGCTCACTTCCCTCTATTCTGCACATATCTCACAATCGACCCTCCAAACAAAAGCAATAAAACAAAAGAAAGAAGCGGATAATACCAGTAGAACCTTGTTAATATCCATAGCAGCAAAAACACACTAATAATTATAATAAATTCCCTGGGTCTTAAGGCAAGTTTAAACACATATAGTAATTTAACCAGCCCTTTACCCAAAGCCCCGAACAGCGGTATAAATATCCTTCTCTTTCGAAAGAGAACAAACAGTAAGATTAAAATCAAAAGTATAATTATCGTTCTAATTATTATCTCGTTCGCATAAGAAAAACCTAAAAATAGAGCTTCTTCTTTTTCCACAATCTTTTTTTCAAAAGAATATTTCTTGCCGGAAATAGGAACTTTAACCTTCAGAGACAGCAATCCCGCTTTCCCGCTAGCAAACTCAACTGCCTGCCTGGTTGAAACCAAATCATAAGCTTTTTTAGAAACCGGAGCAGCAGCGCTAACGCCGGATTTATCATCCAATTCTATTTCTTCTGTTTCGCTTTCCATAGCCTCTTCCGGAAGTTCTTTCATTTCAATTTCGGACTGGCTCGGGGGAATAACTTCTTCAACCGCAGGGTTAAGATTCCCGCCAAAACTTATATAATCATAATTGACCGGCAAATAAAGAGTCCATTCTGCTTTATTAATTAAGATATCAGTAGCCGGAAAGTAATTTTTCTTTTTCCCCAGGAAATTAAAACCTTCTACTTTTTCCGTATAAATAAGCTCGATATCAAAAGGCGTAAGCGAGCCATCGTACCCTCTTTCCGACCTCGCAAGAGGAATTAAAACTCTGCCGTCATCTCCTTTCGAAGCCTTTTCTCTTTTACCATTAACATAAACACTCCAGATACTTACATCGGCAGGTAAGCTTATCTTAAGGAATTGATCCCACAGATTTTGCATGGTAAATGTAACTTGATGCACCATTTTGCCGTCTTCCATAAAGAGTGTAATTCCTTTTGCCAGATCTATAAAAGAAGTAAGCGCCTCCTCCTTTTCATATTTAGTAATACGAACTACCATATTGAAAGGATGCCTTACATATCTAAAAGCAAAAAGAATAGGTCTTGCCGAAAGGTTGCTCAACTGATAGGGTATTTTTTGAAAATCTATTCTTTCTATATTATTAAATTCCTGAACTTCAGCCTCGGCATCACTTTTGACTTCTCCAGCGACATAACCTGATTCCCTCATCGCTCCCAAAACTTCAAAACCTTCAAAATTTGCAACAATCGTTTCCTCCGCGAGTAATTTTTCCGATTTAACGGTCAATGCCTTCGTACCTTCGAAAGGATACTCAAAAGCTATATCCAGTAATTGCCCTCCTCCCTCTTCCCTGACGCTCCATCCTGCCAGACCTCCACCACTCACGTCAATAACCTGATAATCGGAAGGAACAGCAAGCGTAAGTACACTAATAGTATTCTGCATTATGTTTAATTCAAAGACAGTAGTTACACTGATTGCGTCCGCCTCAATAGAAAGAAGATTAAAAACTTCAGAGTATATCCTTGCTGGACCTCTCTTGATTTTCTTATCTTCACTCTTCCAGGAAATCGACACATAGGAAGTTGAAGACAGATATCCTCTGATTATAGTATGGCCTTTCGCCCCGGTCTTTATTATTTCCTGAGCATTTTGTACACTAATTTCAAGATCAGCCTTTGGAATATCGAGACTTATATAAGTAACTGGCGTCCCCGTAATAGTAAAATTCAAACCCGGAATTCCTTTATCCGGAGAAGATTGAATAGAAAATCTCACGCTGACTGAATGTCGCCCGACCTCATTAGTAGAAAGATAATGCCAGCCCCCTTCTGTTATTACCGAAGCCGGTCTGCCGTCAAGCCGAACTTCCGAGATAGCTAAACCTTCCTGAAAAAGGGGAATCTTTAAATAGGCTTCTTTAGCTCTATCGAATATTTCCAGATTCAAGACAGCGGTAAAAGTGGTACTCTCCCTACCCATTACTCCGTTGTATGTCGATTTAGTTAAAATATAGTCGGCGGGAGGCATAAGTTCATCTCCTGCCGGCGGTTTCATACTATCTACAAGTTTTTTGAATTCTTGCCTCGTAAGAACAACGCTGCCATTATCAACTCTATACTCCGGCTCATACCTTGCACCTGTTTGCTCCATTAGCCTTGAGAATTCATCCCAGGAAAGTCTTATCTCATCAACATCAAGCTTCAAAAGAGAACGGAATTCTTTCCAATCAATGGTTACTTTTGAATTAACAGAATTATCGGCTTTGAGTGTAAAACTAAAGAAGGAAAACAATAAAAGAAGGTAAAAGCCCATCGAGAAAATACAATCTACAGTTCTTTTTCTTCTCATGATTACACCCCTATTCCCCGCTGGCTTTCTTACTTCTCTTTGGGATTCTTTTCTTTCGGGTCGTGGGTTTTGTTTCTTTTTTGATCAATTCGGGTTTAAGCCACGCGAATAGAAAAATAAGAACAAAAACGACAAAAAGAAATTTAGATATAAAGAAAAAGAGAAAAGCGCCCAAAATAGAAAGAACTTTAATGCCCTCGGGAGTCTTTGCCTTCATCCAGAAATCTTTCTTGGAGTTAGCCCAATTCCTCAATTCGATAAGGATGGCATTTATTCTAAATCTAAGACGATAAATGACAATAAGAATTATGATAAAGAAAAGAACTTTAAGTAGAGAATAAATCCATCTTCTTGTATACTGAAAATCCAAATACAGCTGCTCATCTTCAACGACTGTTTTCGCGAAACGATAAAGTTTCCCGGAAGTGGGAACTTCTATCTTAAAGAGTGCCACATCGGTTACCCCTCTATCTCTCTCCCTTTTTATATTCTCAGCAAAGCCGATTTCCTGTCTGACCTGATTCATTATGTCTGCCTGCTCATTCGCCGAACTCAATCTAAAATTACTTTTAAGCATCCTCTGTGTTTTTTGTATTTTTTCATCTTCGATCTGTTCTGCTTCCTCCCAGTTCTCGAGAGCCTGCTCGTATCCGCGAACCTTTTCGTAGGTAAAAACTCTTCCGCCACTCAATAAAGGACGTATTCCTGTTGCAATATCTTCTTTTTCGACGTTTCCACCAAAATGGAGGTAGTGATATTCCAGAGGAAGGTAACACGACCATAACATTTTACTTATTACAACATCAGCCTTGGGAAATAAAAGTTTTTTTGAACCGACAAGAGGCAGCGAATTGTTTTTATGATAATAGAGAACTTCCACGTCGAACGACTCTATACTTTCACCCTCTACCCTCGAACGGACAAGAGGTATCATAAACTCTCCGTCTTTATTTTTAGAAGGTATCTCTCTCTTACCATCAACATAAAGACTCCATATCTCTGCCTCTTCGGGTAAGCTTAACTCCAAAAATTGCTTACCGGTATTTCGCATAGTATAAATAACCCTGCTTACAACTTTACCTTCTGCCAGTAAGACCGAAACAACACTGGCGTTATCGATAACCGTATTAACCATTGGTAGTTCTTCGTGTTTTGTAACCTTAAGAGTCAGCGAAAATGGGTGCCTGAGATATCGCAAACCAAGAATTAATGGTCTTGTGGACATATTCACAAGCTCCATTGGTAATTCCTGTATATCCACAATATCGATATCTTTATTTTCTATAATCTCAGCCTCAGCCGCGCTCTTCTTCTCAATTCCAAGAAATCCTGTTTCTCTAACGGAGTTTACTACCTGAAACCCATCGAATTTGATCTCATTACTCTCTCCGGTAAGAATCTTTTCTGCCACTACCGTAAATACAATAGAGCCTTCTTTTTCTCCTCCGAAAGGAACGCTCAGTACTTCCCTGTTTTCGACTTCTTTCGTGCTCCAGTCTCTTATTTCCTGATAATCCTCTCCTCTAACGTATAAAACACTGTAGTCACTAGGTACATATAACTGTACACCGGAAATTGAATTCTGGAGAACATTAAGTTTGAAGTTAGATTCGACTCGCAGAGCATTATCCTCAACGGAAAGTAAATTCATCGCTTCGGTGTAAATCTTAGCAGGAACCTTTTTCTTTTCTTTCATGACAGTTCGATGCAGTTTTAATGAAATGTTGGAAGTTGTAGAAAGAACAGCCTTCACATTCGAATAAATACCTCGTTTCGTAACAGACATATATTTAGATTCAGGTATTTCTACCCTGGCGTCAGTTACCGGAATATCGATATTGAATAACGTAATTGCAGTCCTCGGAATAGTTAGATTTAAAACATCGGGACCTTTATCAAGTTCGGTTTGAACGGAAAACGAAAGCGTCACCTTATGTTGACCGATTTTATCGGTAGTAAGTATATACCATCCATTTTCAACCATAACGAGAGCGGAGGCGCCGTCTAACTTTATATCTCTGAGAGCGACACTTTGCGGCATCAACTGTATCTTAGGATAATTCGTTCTCTCTTTTTTAAATATTTCAATATCGAATGTAACATCAAAAGTAGTGCTGTTATGTGCCATAACCCCATTATATTCCGCTTTCGTTATAAGGTAATCTCCCGGAGGAACTATCGGAGTAACATCAGGCTTTTTCATCTTCTGAAGCAGCGCTTTAAACTGTTCTCTCGTGAGGACAACCATCCCGTTCTCAATGTTATATTCGATTTTAACATCCTGACCTGTCTGCGCCAAAAGTTTTTTGAATTCGTCCCATGAAAGCTTAATTTCATCCGTATCCATCTTTAAAAGCTTCTTAAATTCTTCCCAGCTGATTTTGACTTCACTCGATTCTTTAGCCGCAGCGGGTTCCTGAGCATTTAAAGACAATACAGAAAAAATAGAAAAAAATACAAAAAAAACTACTATAAAACATACTAAGCTCTTAAATTTTACCATTTACTCCTCCTTTTGATAATACTTTTAAGATATTAGACTGTTCTACTCTGTATTCGTTCCGTAAAAAATAAAAAAATTTTTCACATCTCAATTACACTCTGAAAAATACCTGATATTCTTCTCTCTTATTATCCTCTGAAAAATCTTAATAATAGCATAATTGCTATTACCAATACCAATAGAAATATTAAATAAACAGGGGATCTCGGTTTATATTCGACTTTTCGAAAGCGACCTCCAAATTTCATTTTTTCTCCTTTTTAACCGGAAAAAGCTCAAAATTTAATTCTGATACCTTACCGGGTTTAACTTCAATAAGAGAAGTAGAAGGATAATATCCTCTAGAAGTGACTCTGATTATATAATCTCCCGAAGTAAGGTATGCCCTATAAACTCCGGTTACCGGATCACTATTTGTTTCGGAGTTAATAGAATTCTCAATAAAAATCTCTGCATAAAGCGGCTTCCCGGATACAACGTCAACAACTTTACCTTGAACGATATTAAAATCTGGCTTTTTATGAATCTGCAGAAGCACGTCTGTTTCCTCCTTGAGTACAATTACCGTATCAATAGGAAGACAGTCCTCCGAAAAAACCGACAATGGATATATGCCCGGAAGTAAATCAAACTTAATTTCCCCGTCACCTATTTGAAAACTACCTGAATCGGCAAGCGATAAAAGTCCGGAGGCAGGATTACCTTCCTCGTCGACAAGAAAAATCCTAAAGGGAAAGAGCTTTCTTGTTTTTCTATGAAAATCAGCGGAAGAAATTCCAAAACAAATTTTCCAAGAAGGAGACCCATAGTACCCTGCATTAACCCCTAACTCAGTTAATCCGATATTATCCGACGTCTTATCCGTTTTGCCGGAAATACGAAAAGAGAAACCAAAATTCAAAGAAAAATTCCTCCATCGGGAAAGAATAATTTTCGGCTTTATATAAATCGAACTAATTGGGTCCTGACCTATCATTACAAATCTTTCTAACTCAAAATCCAAGGCAAATGTCAAAGTATCGGGATTAAATTTAATCTCCGAATCAAATAAAAAATGTTCTGTAGAAGGATTAGACAAATGTTCTATATACTCAAAATCAGAATCGATAGAGAACCATAAAATCTCCGTTCCCAACCTTGCCCCAAATCCAAACCCCGGCTGCCTGATAGAAAAATCGCGTACCTCCCCTTCTTTACATCTTCCGGGACGATGCAAAACCGGAAAAAGGCTCACATTAAACATTCGAACATACCTATTTGCCCCGGCTCTAATAAACAAATCGGAAAAACCTATATCAAATCCTGAAGAAGTATAATCAAGACCAATTCCTCCTTCGAGCTCCGAAAATAACCATTTACCCCTATTTCCTACTGAAAGATTCAAATCGTTTATATATACAGAGTAACGCTTATAAGCCTGAAAATCTACATCATAAATAAATAAAGAAAAAAACAAAAAAATCATTCTGGCTGTACTTCTTTATAATCCTGAGTTTTAATACCCCAACTCATAGACTCAGTATTATAAGCTATCCCGACCTTACAATCCTGGTCCACCACTATTATTCCAAAATCTATCTCGAACTCCTGAATTATATCTTTTGCCGCCTCCTCAGCGCTATGGTCAATCAAATATTCATCGACTTTTCTGGCAATCATTTCTTTAACAATGACTTCACCTTTACCGGTAATTGTAGTAGCGCCTCTATTTGAAGCATAAACACCCCCACCTAGTATCGGGACATCACTGACTCTGCCGGGAAGATGAAAAATTATACCTCCTGTAGAAACTGCGGCAGCTATACTATCAAAACCATCTATGGCAATTGCCCCAACCGTCTCATTGGAATAAAGACTCTGCAACTTCTCTATTTCTTCGGAATCACAATTACTTTTTTCCTTAAATAATTTCTTCATTTCGTCAGTCAGAGGTTCATAATTCTTAAACCCTCTATTTCGCGCAAAGAGAGTAGCGCCTTCGCCGGCGAGTATTAAATGTTTAGTTTTATCCGATACTTCATACGCAATTCGCACAGGATTCTTAACATTTTTTATAGAAGCCACCGCTCCGAAATTTCCCTCAGAAGTCGCAACCGAAGCATCCATCTCGACTTCACCTATCAGATTGGGAACAGAACCTGTACCGGCATTAAATACAGGAGAATCCTCCATAACCATAACAGCTTTAACTGCTGCCAGAGCGGCACTCCCACCTTCCTTTAAAACCACAAAACCGGCTTCCAGGGCTTCTCCCAGAACTTTTCCTCTAAGCTTTGAGTCTCTTAAATTACTACCTACTCCACCATGAACTACCAGTAATGGTTCCATAACTTTAATTCTACTAAAACCTTTGTATTTGTCAAGCGAACCTCCCCCACCACTCCCTACTATTTTCTACCACAGAGCTCACAGAGAAATACGACACTTCTTAGTGTCTAATTTTAAATTGCAAGTTGGAAATTGTAAAATGAGCAAGAAGTGCTGTCCAGGAAAGCGTCTCGGAGGGTGAGCGGGCATGGACTTTTTAAAAAAACAATCCAATGAGTAAGGGGTACTGTTCAGGAAAATATCTCGGAGCTCGAACGGGCAAGGTTTTTCGATTTCGGAGAAATCGGAAAGAGTGAGAGCGAGAGCTAAGGAGCAATTCTCTCGCTGGGAGAATTGACTCCGTTTTTCTCGAACAGTACCCCTTACGAATCTTCCCGCTGGGAAAATTGACCACGTCTTTCTCGGATTCCAATACCTATGACTTCAAAAAAACCTCCTTGAATTTTTCTCCGATTTAATTACTTTTAATCCGAATGGAGGAAATTATGAAAATAGGAGTAATATCTGACACGCATGACCATCTTGAAAACATAAAAAAAGTTATAAATATCTTAAAAGAAAGGAATATAACAAACCTTATACACCTAGGGGATTATTGTTCTCCTTTCTCATTACCACTTCTTAAAATAGAAAAGGTATACGCAATCTTCGGCAACAATGACGGAGATAAATTATTTCTGCAGAAAAAAGCTAACGAGTGCGGCTTTGAAATCGACAGAGCACCCAAAGCTATTACTATCGAAAGAAGAAAAATAGCAATTATGCACGAACCTTACCAACTGGAAGCATTCAGAAAAAGCGGCATTTATGACATAGTTCTTCATGGGCACACCCACGAATATTATGTCAAAGAAGACCCGCTTACAGTAAATCCGGGCGAATTATGCGGCTATCTTTCGGGAAAAGCAACTTTCGCGATAATCGACCTCGAAAAACCTGAATGCGAAATTGTGGAATTGTAAAATTACCACAGAGGTCACAGAGAAAAAACAAAAAACTCACAGAGAACACAGAGACTTTTTTGTTGTTTAACACCACACCCCCAACCACAAAAATAATATCACACAAAGAGCACAAAGATACAAAGAAAAAAGAGAAATTCTTTAACTATAAATAACTCTAATTTGTTGAATAAAAATTCGATTCAAAAATATTATATATGAGAATATCAAATAAGCGGGTCTCATTAGTTTTAAAAAAATAAAGGAGTTTTATGGTAATATACGAAGTTAAAGATAATTACTTTTGGCCAATGTTCTTTAGATCCTTATTGATTGGCCTAGGTATTGGGTGCTTTTATCTAATTTATCTTATATCTTCACCTCTTGTATCTCCACTTATTTTATTATTAGGCTTATACATAATATTTATGTCGGTATTTATAAAAACAAAAGAGCTTAAAGTAGATTACGAAAAATTTTTCATAGAAAGACACGGTTACTTTAAAATATTAAATGAATATCAGGAATATAAATACAGTGATATAAAAAGTGTTAAATACTTAGAAGGGTATTTCAGTTCTAAAGATTTTTTTTATAGATTTATTGGAGCACCTCCCTGGACAAATTCAATATCCGAATCAGATAAAATGATTATAATCAAAAAAGATGACTCAAAAGTAGAAATAGTAAGAATCGGAAATCGAGAAGCATTTAAAAAAGCTATAGAATTAATTAAGGGAAATATACGAGACTAAGTAAATTCTTAAATTCTTAATCAATCTAAATATTATATTTTTATAATACAAACCTCAAAATGGGCATTCTTCTATTCGTGCCATTCGTGTGATTTGTTGTTTCTCTTAGTTTTTGGGGTAGAATTGGGTTTTAAAAAAACATAAATATTTTTAGTTGTTTTCCTTTGTGTCTTTGTACTCTTTGTGTGAGATAATTATTTCTTGTGGTTAATTTATTGGTAAAACAATTATGAACTTTGTACCTGTTCCGAGCTTGCAATCGACGGTTATCTCGCCCTTATGTAATTGAACGATATGTTTTACAATCGAAAGACCCAGACCTGTTCCTCCTGATTCTCTAGAACGCGATTTATCAACGACATAAAACCGCTCAAAAATTCTAGACAAATGCTTACGGGCTATACCAATTCCCGTGTCCGAAACCTCAATCAAAACCGATTTTTTATCTCTTTTCACAACTATTTTTATTTCGCCTTTTTCTGTGTATTTAATCGCATTCTCAATCATGTTTATGAAAAGTTGTTCAAGCTTAAAAGGATCAGCTTTAATTTTGGAAACGTTTTTGTCAATCTCAACAATCGATTTTAAGCCTTTATTGTTTATTTCTTTTTCATAAATACTCAGAACATTACTTATAATTTCTTTCAAATCAACTTTTGATAAATTTATGTCGAGCTTACCCTCCTCTATATCTTCGAGTTCGGAAAGCTTTAGCAAATCCTTTACAATATTTATAAGCCTGTCGGTTTGCCTGCCAATTATTTCGAGGTAACGCTTATTTTCTTTCTTCGCTGTACTAAGAAGAGTCTCAACAAAACCTTTAATAGCAGTCAGAGGTGTTCGAAGCTCATGAGAAACATTCGAGATAAAATCTTTCTTAATCCTCTCTGCACTCTTGATCTCTGTTATTTCATGAAGAGTGACAACAATTTCATTATACTTTTCCAGGAAAGCTGCACTGCATATGAAATCTCTGTCATGAATTCGTATTTCTCTGGTTAAATCTTTTTTGTCTTTATTTATTTCTTCAATTATTTCTTCAAATTTAGGCTCTCTTATGACTTCCCAATAAATCTTATTTTTTATTTCGCCGCTTTTAAAAATTTCTCTAAAACTATCATTCATTATCACTATTTTTTCCTCTGCGTTAATAACAATAAGGGCTTCTTTTATCGAAGAAACAATAACTTTTAGGGAATCTTTTTGCTCGGATAGTTCGGAGATTAATTCTCTTATGCGTACAACCATGTCGTTAAAATTCCTTGTAAGACGGCTTATCTCTCCTGTGCCTTCAGTTAAAATTTCTATATTAAAATTGCCGCCGGCTACCTCATCAGCCGCGACAGCAAGCTTCCTTATGGGCCTTGCCAGTGATTTAGCATAGAAGAAAGCCGCTAAGAGAGAAAAAACGGTGAGCAGAGCAGCTATAATTATCACATTTCTCATTATGTAACTCAGAAGCTCTTGAATTTGCGTTAAAAAAAGACTTACTCTTAACGCTCCCATCAAATTATCGGTATTATCCTTAATGGGAATTGCAACATATAGCATCTCCTCTTTAACCGTTTCACTAAATCGCAAGGAAGACCCGGTTTTACCGTAAAAAGCCGGCAATATCTCCGACCGCATTCCGTGATTTTCCATCTTTTCAGGGTCTTCTTCAGAATCCGCTAAAACAACCCCTTTTGAATCAACGACGGTAATCCGAACTTCGATTTTTTTACCCATATTTTTAACAACAGAATCAAGCGTAGAAAAATCTCCTAATGCAATATAGGGTCTTAACGTCTTATCCAGAGCAAGAGCAATTTTTTCAAGATCATTAGTAAGGGTTTCAATATAATGTTTCTTAACCAACCTAAAAGAAAAAGCAACAAGCAATAAAGAAATTCCGAAAGCTAGTAGTAAATGACTTATAAAAATACGAAAAAAAATATTTTTTTTCATTCCTCTATTTTATAACCAATACCTCTTATACTCTTAATGCACTCTCCGAATTTACCGAGTTTATCCCTGAGATGAGTTATATGCACATCGATTGTCCGGTCAAAAACTATCCTATCTCCTTCATAGAGATAATCCAGAATCTGATCCCTTGAAAAAACCCATCCTTTCCTCTTTGCGAGTAAATGAAGAATCCTAAACTCAGTCGAAGTAAGTTCTATCTTTTTTCCGGAAATCAATACTTTATATTCCTTGGGAAAAATCTCGATTTCTTCTCCGATTTTTATTGATTTTTTCGGTTCTTCTTCCTTTTCTCCTCTTCTTAAAACTACTTTAACTCTGGCGACCAATTCTCTTGTAGAAAAAGGCTTTGTTACGTAATCATCTGCTCCTATTTCAAGCCCCACAACTTTATCTACTTCTTCGCCTTTAGCAGTAAGCATTATGACAGGAATGTTGGTATATTTTTCTTGACTTTTCAGGTTCTTGCAAATTTCGAATCCGTCGGCATCCGGTAGCATTAAGTCAAGAATAATAAGATCCGGTGTTTTCTTCTTTATAAAACTTAAAAGGTCATTCGCGTTGTAGAAACCTTCGACTTTAAAGCCTGCCTTTTCAAGGTTGACTGAAACAAGTTCTACAATATCCGCTTCATCATCCACAACAGCAATTAATTTACCCATTTATCCTCCAAAAAAATCTATTTATTATTCTACGAAGAATCTTGAAAAAAGTAAAGGGATAAAACTATATTTCTGAAGTTTCAGACTTTCTCCGTATACTATTTTCCGTGCTTTATATCTTTGCCTTCTACCATGTATATCGTATCTTCGCAAATGTTGGTAGAAAGATCCGCTATCCTTTCTAAATTCTTAGCTATTCTCATTATGTGAACTCTTTGATCAACCGAATCAAGAGAATCGAGATCCGAACACATATTCACAACTGAAGTTTTAATTATCTTATCTCTTATCTTATCAACAACATCATCCCTCTGGCAAACTTTCTTTGCTTTCTTTGTATCTCCATCAATAAAAGAATCAATGCTATCCTTTAACATCTCTTTGGTTTCATTTGATAGATTTAAGATCTCTTCCATAGATTCTTCCTTTTTTAGTTTTATCAAAAAAGAAGCGCTATCGGCAATATTCACCGCATGATCAGCCATTCTTTCCAGATCATTGTTCATTTTCAGAATCATCAAAATCAACCTCAAATTTTTAGCTCTTGGCTCGAACTGAGCAATAATCTCAATGCAGTGCTCCTCTATCAGCATTTCAAGATTGTTCGCTTTATTTTCTTTTTCTTTCATAACTGATTCCAATAAAGCTTTATCTCTTTTTGATAAACCCGCTATGCTTTCTTCTATCATAGACTCAACAAGAGAAGCATAGTTTACAATTTCCTTTTTTAACGATTTCATTCTTTCATCAAGCATTTTTCCCCCTTCTTAACCAAATTTTCCTCCGAGGTATTCCTCGGTTCTTTTATCCTGAGGAACTGTGAATAACTTCTCCGAAATACCGAATTCGACTAATTCTCCAAGATACAAAAAAGCGGTATAATCGGAAATCCTGGCAGCCTGTCCAATGTTATGCGTTACCTGAACAACTGTTACCGAATTCTTTAACTCAACGCTAAGTTCTTCTATTTTGGCAGTAGCTTGTGGGTCAAGCGCGGAAGTCGGCTCGTCAAAAAGTATAACTTCCGGATTTGTAGCAAGCGCGCGAGCGATACACAACCTCTGCTGCTGTCCACCCGAAAGCTCCATCGCAGAAGAATTAAGCCTGTCCTTAACCTCATTCCACAACCAGGCGTCTTTTAAACTTTTCTCGACTATTTCCGTCAACCTTGTTTTATCTTTGAAACCCTTAACACGCAATCCGAAAGCCACATTCTCAAAAATGGATTTCGGAAATGGGTTGGGTCTCTGAAAAACCATACCAACTTTCATTCTGAGAGAAGATAAATTTGTTTTTTCTTCATATATATTACAACCATCCAGGATGATTTTCCCTTTAATCTTAACGTTATCTGTCATATCGTTCATCCTGTTAAAACATCTAAGGAGTGTAGTCTTACCACAGCCGGAAGGTCCAATAATCGCAGTTATCTTTTTGTCTGGTATGGAAAAAGTAACATCTTTTAAGATTTGCTTTTCTCCAAACCAGAGATTAAGTTTTTCAACTTTAAGCTCATTCTTTACCATTTCTTTTTTCTCCTCATCCTGAATCTAATAATAATTGAAACCGAACTGATTACAAGCACAAGCCCCAGAAGCACAACCGATGTGCCGTAAGCAATAGGAACCTGATATTCAGGGGCAGTCCCCTCGGTCATCAGAGCATATATATGATAAGGAAGTGCCATTACCTCATCAAAAATAGAGGTTGGAAGTTTCCTTGTGTAGAAAGTAGCTGCTGTAAACAAAATAGGAGCGGTTTCTCCGGCAGCTCTTCCAATACTCATTATTGCGCCGGTTAATATACTGGGTATAGCTGTAGGAATAACTACCTTTATTATAGTTTGCCTCTTGGTAGCTCCGAGAGCGTATGAGGCCTCACGGAAACTGTCCGGAACTGCTTTTATAGCTTCTTCAGACGCTTTAATAATGACCGGAAGAATCATTATTCCTAAAGTCAAAGACCCAGAAAGTATGGAGACGCCGAATCCAAAGGTTATAACAAAAATTGCCAGACCAAAAAGACCAAAAATTATTGAAGGAACACCAGCCAGTGTACCTATTGCCGTTCTTATAATAGTTACAAGAAAATTCTTTTTTGCGTATTCCACAAGATAAATTGAAGAAAGTACACCTATAGGGAAAGCGAATAAAACAGAGAAAATAGTTAAATACAGAGTACCGATTATAGCTGGAAATATTCCGCCTTTTGTCATTCCTGATTTTGGAGGTTGAGTTAAGAAAGAAAAAGAAAGCATTTTTGCACCTTTTGCAAAAATAAGAATAATAAATAGGAATAAAAATAATATGCTTATGAATATTGTTAATCTTAGCAAATTTATTCCTAAAATTTCTTTTAATTTTCTAAGCCCCATTTTTACCTCTATTTCTCATCACCCATTCTGTTATCAAGTTAGAAATAAATGTTATCACAAAAAGTACTATTGCTATTCCGAATAAGGCATGTAAATGAGAGCTCCCCATGGTTGTCTCTCCCATTTCTGCTGCTATTGCTGAAGTCATCGGTCTAACAGGCCTGAATATAGAACGTGGGATAGAAGTAGCACCTCCAGCTACCATCAATACAACCATCGTCTCTCCTATAGCCCTACCAAACCCTAACACAATCGAAGAGATCACTCCGGATTTAGCAGCTGGTAATATTACTCTTATTATTGTTTCCCATTTATTGGCTCCGAGTGCGTAAGATGCCTCTATTAGCTGCCTTGGCACTAAATTTAACGCATCCTCAGAGATGCTCGATATTATGGGTACAACCATTACCCCAAGAATTATTGAAGCGTTTAAAGCATTTAACCCAACCGGCAAACCAAAAACTCTGCTTATGAAAGGTCCTAAAAATGCCATTCCGAATAAACCGTAAATTACAGATGGAACACCAGCAAGAAGTTCCACTATTGGTTTCAAAATTTCCTTTCCTTTTGGATGCGCAAGCTCGGAAATATAAATTGCCGACCCAACACCAAGAGGGACCGATACTAACAGCGCGCCCGCTGTAACCAATATTGAACTTACAATTAAAGGCAAAATTCCGAACTCTGGAGGATAGTGCGTAGGATGCCAGGATCTACCAAATATGAACTTAAAAAATCCTACTTCGGCGAATATAGAATATCCTTCTTTGAATATACTGAATATTATACCAAAAAGAAAAACAACCGAGCATAGAGCTGCTGTTAGGGTTAAGTATTTAAAAAGTTTTTCTTTAATCATTTTTCACAATTTTTGGAGGTGGGACTAATTTAATCCCACCCCCGTTTTTTAAACTTAAATACTGTTATTATTTCTCCTAAAAACTACTTAACAGGAACGTATCCCACTTCCCTCGCTATTTTCTGCCCCTGCGGAGAAAAAATAAAATCAATAAAGGTCTTTATTATACCTTTGGGTTCTCCATTGGTATACATAAAAAGAGGACGCGCCAGCTTATATTCTCCTTTCTTAACTGTCTCTTCACTTGCCTTTACCCCATCTACTTTAAGGGCTTTAACATCCTCTGAAAGATAACCAAGACCTATGTAACCAATAGAATTAGGAGTTGTTGAGACAGTAGTAGAAACAGCCTTATTTGAAGCCAGCATCAACGCTCCGTCTATCACCTTAGCACCTTCGAGGACCAATTCCTTAAAAACTTCAAAAGTACCCGATGAATAATCTCTCGATATAACAACAATAGATTTGCTTGGACCCCCAAGGTCTTTCCAGTTTTCAATTTCTCCGGTATAAATCTTCTTAAGATCTTCAATACTAATCGAATCCAACGGATTATCTGGGTGAACAACTACAGCAATACCGTCTCTCGCCACCACGTTTGCGTAAGGATCTATCCCTTTTTCTCTGGCAAGCTTAATTTCTTTTGTCTTTATAGATCTTGATGCATCAGCAATGTCAGCCCTTGCGTCAATAAGCGCAGCTATACCTACACCGGAACCTCCGCCTCTGACTGACACGGAAATATCCTGATGAATATCCATGAAAGCCTCGGCAGCCATCTGAGCGATCGGTAAAACGGTTGTCGAACCGGTTATAGTTATACTCTTTGAAGCAGCATAAAGTGCATTACCGCCCGTAAACACTGCACTCATAAGCACAAATAAGGAAAGAAACATTCCTAACTTTTTCATTTATAGCCTCCTTATATATTCTTAAGTTTAATTTTAAACATTAACCATCCATTAAGTATTTGTTAAGAAACTGTTAAGAAATCAGCTTACCTTTTAAAAGACATTGCTGAATTTCCACTGAATCTGAGCCATCAATTTATCAATATCAACTAAAACATCGTCCTGGTACATCGTTCTTTCTCCCTGGAATTGGAAAAACACCATAGGGGCACCTTTCTCGTCTCTAACAAGATTCCAGTTTATCCCTGCGGTAATAGTCATGCGACCATCATCATCTACATCGGTATTCCCGTCCCACATATCAAACCTTCCTAATAAGTCAACATCGATACCTGTCAATCCTTTAAGTTTAAACATAGGCATAACCATAAAACCGTTAGCAGTTACATCGTTCATATCAGAAACAAGATATTCTCCCCAGAGATCAAAAGGACCTTTTGCAAAATGGGCTACGCCTGCGTATGCGAGTCTCTCGCTCTCGTCGTTTTCATACAACACAGAACCACCTACAGTAACTCCGGGTATCGGGATAACCCTCAAATTAGCGGCAATCTCCGGTTCCTTATCCAAATCACCGCCGGTCTTTTTATATCCTTCGCCGTTTAATAGGGAAACCGCGTATTCACCGTAACCGCCGGGCAGATAACCAAATAATGCAAGCCCATAATCCGTAGATGCAGCAACTCCTTCCTTATCTTCTAATGCTTTCTCTATGGATAGGTACTCCCAATCGTAGACGGTGCCGAAATAATGTTTAATCAAACCAATGCTAATCTGGCTTTCAGGAATCGGCAAAACCTCAGCAAAATCCAGATATGCATATTTCAATTTGAGCCCTGCCCCGTCGAGGCCATCTTCGTCGGAAAATAAATCAATATTAAATCTGCCTTTTATTTTATCCGTAAAGGTTGGCTCGATTCTAAAATAACCTCTTTCCAGGCTGAACACACTCTCATTTATCTTCCCATCAGTGAGGTCAGCAGTATACCTGTTCCACAAAACCATAGAGACTTTCGTTTCTCCGCCAATCAAACTTACAGGCGCAACAATTAAAATCACCAAACAAACCAAGTACCAAAACCTTCTCATAAAAAACCTCCTTTAAGGTTATAAATTTCAGCCAAAGATATAAGCTCTCTTGTTAAGGAGTTATTAATCGATTACTAAACTACTGTTAAGCTTTAAGAATCCTTCGGATCAGTTAAGTAGTTAAATTGTAAAATGGTTAAATAGTGAAAAATAGTAAGCAGGGAGTAGTAAAAAACAACAAATTTCTTCTATGTGTTTCCGTAACTTTGTGTGAGAATTTTTTATTTTTGGTGGGATTGGGTAAGAATATCCTTAATCTGAGGCAGCTTTTCGATCTCGTACGTTGGAATTATATCTCCTTCATTTCTAATCTTTCCGGGATTAAACCAGCACGTATCAATCCCGAAATCTACTCCTCCCTTTATATCGGATGAAAGAGAATCCCCAATAATTAAAGCAGTATTCTTATCACTGTGTTCGGTTATTTTGAAAACGTAAGAGAAAAAGTCCGGATTGGGCTTCGCAACCCCGATTTTTTCCGAAACCACAAAAACATCAAAATAGTTCTTTAGAGGTGACCTCTTTAACCTTTCATACTGCGCGGAGTAGATTCCATTTGTAACCAATGCAAGTTTATATTTTCCATATAATGAGAAAACAATTTCCTCCGCGCCCTCTGTAACAAAAGAAGTATCTGATATATAATTCAGATAACTATTGCTAAAATCTTTGATGTCTTGATTTATACCAAGTTCGTTAAACAAAATTTTGAATCTTTTTAACTTTAACTCATCAAGGCTTGTTTCGCCCCTTTCGAACTCTCTCCATACTTCCCTGTTTATTATTCTGTATTTTTCTAAATAAAAAGGGAATTTATAATCAATATCGAAGCGCTCCATGCTTTTTTTCAAAGCATAACCTTCCGCTTTTTCGTAATCAAACAATGTTCCATCGAGGTCAAAAAGAATCAACTCGTATTTTTTATTCATTAAATATAATATTAAAGAACCTACTCACCTACTATTTCAACTCTATCCAGATAATCTCTTAAGTCCTCTATACCTTTTTTTATCTTTTCTATATCCTTTTCTTTTCCTGCTATTTCTATAAACCTGCCTATTTCGCTGATTTCAGCAAACCCGTAACCCGCGCCCGAACCTTTCATACTGTGCCCTAACCGTTCTATTTGCTCAAAATTTTTCACCTTCAGGCACGATTCCATATTTTCTATGTCTTTTCTTCTATTATTCAAAAAACCGGGGATGAGATCGGCTATTTCAGGGTCCACTTTTACAACAATTTTTTCTTTCTCATCCATAACTCCTCCTTATTTATAAACCCAATTTATCTGCAAATTCCTTCAAGACTTCAACCAACGTTTCCATCTTTACGGGCTTTGAAACATGAGCATTACATCCGGCATCGAGACTTTTCTCGGCATCACCTTTTAAAGCATAAGCGGTAAGGGCAACAATCGGAGTCTCTTCCGCTCCCACTCTTTTTTCCCATATACGTATTTTTCTACTAGCCGTATACCCATCCATAACAGGCATTTGCATATCCATCAAAATTAAATCATATACATTCTTCTTGAATTTCTCAAAGGCAATTTTACCATTTTCAGCTTCATCGATTTCAACAGCAGATTTTTGCAAAAAAGCTTTTATTAGTAAACGGTTATCTTCCGTATCCTCTACAAGCAAAATTTTCATGGCCGGTAAATCGATCACTTTAACTTTTTCTATTTCTTTCTTCTTCTTCTTAGCCTTCCATAAGCCAAGTGTGGTCAGAATTGCATTTTTCAAATCATCTCTCTTAATAGGCTTAACAAGATAACAACTTATACCTAACTTATCGATACGGGTCAAATCCGAAACCCGATAATCTGAAGTGAGCATCATTACAGTGGTAGTCTCTTCACTTTTTTTATCTTCCCTTATAGCCTCAGCTACTTTAAAACCGTCTACATAAGGCATTCGCCTATCGAGCAAAACAAGCCGGAAATTTTTACCCTCTTTTCTGGCAGACTTAATTATCGATATCGCATCTTCTCCACCTGAAGCTTCCACCACATCCGCGTCCCATGCCGTAAGAATTTCCTTTAAAATCAATCTGTTTGTAGCGTTGTCGTCCACAATAAGAGCTGTAATACCTCTTACATCAACCTCCTCCGGTTCAATGAAAGTACGCGGCTTCTTTGCTTTTTGTGTTTCAAAATGCACGGTGAAGAAAAATTCGCTTCCTTTCCGCTTTTCGCTTTCCACCCACATTTGCCCACCCATTAGCTCAACTAACCTTTTGGAAATACTTAATCCTAATCCGGTACCCCCAAATTTACGGGTAGTTGAAGAATCAGCCTGTTTAAAACTTTCAAATATATCTTTCTGTTTTTCTTTAGGTATTCCTACCCCTGTATCTTTTACGGAAAACAACAAACACACCCCACTCTCACTTTCAATTTCACATTTATAACCCTCTTCTGCCGCAAGCCTAATATTCAATACAATTTCTCCCTTCTCAGTAAACTTAACCGAATTTCCGATCAGATTCACCAAAACCTGACGGACATGATAAGAATCACCTATAAGATTAATCGGGACGTTCGGAGAGATATGATCTACAAGTTCAATACCTTTTTTGTGCGCTCTAATCGCAAGAATATCACAAACCTTCTCAACAAGATCGTCAAGCGAGAATTCGCTCTTCTCAATTTGCACATCTCCGCATTCAATTTTGGAAATATCAAGAACATCATTAATTATGGCAAGAAGTGCCTCTCCCGCCTCTCTTAAAACTTTAAGATAGTCATGCTGTTCTTGAGAAAGTACTGTCTCTTCCAAAATTTCGCACATACCGATTATTGCATTCAGAGGTGTACGAATCTCGTGGCTCATTATAGCTAAGAAAGTGCTCTTCGCCAGAGAGGCTTTTTGAGCAGCTTTCTGAGCTTCAATCAATTCTTCCTCCCTTTTCTTAAGCTCGGTGATATCTCGAATAATGCCAAGTATTCCGATAACATTACCCTCATCATCGGTAAAGGGAGCTCTGTTAGCCGATATGTAGACCTCTTCTCCATCCGCAGTTTTCGCTCTTTCTTCTCTGTCAACGGTAGGTTCTTTTGTTTTCATTATGTGAAGTTCATCCTTACGGTCCTCTTTAGCTAAATCTTCCGGAAACAAGTCGAAATCCGTCTTTCCAATTACTTCTTCTATAGAACTTACTTCCGGGGGTCCGTATTGTTCCAGAAAGTGCTTACTCACTCGAAGAAATCGCCCTTTCCTATCTTTAAAGTAAACTGACATTGGAATATTGTCCATAAAACTCTCAAACATAGCTCGATCCTGGACTAATTCCTGTTCCGTTTGCTTGTTCTTATTTATAGATTTTTCAAGTTCAGCAATTCTATTGCGTAATTTTTTTAACTCGTCTATTAACTGTTCTTTTGTCTTTTTACCATCATCCATAAGAATTATATTTCCTTTATCATACTATAAAAGTGATATCCAATTAGAAAGTTATAGAAAAAGTTAAAAAAGTAAAGGAGGAAAATATTTTTTTAACTCAAACTAAAAAGGTTCGTGGGATTTAGTATATTTAGTATATTTGGTGTGTTTGGTGGTCAAATAAAAATTTTTTCTTTGCGACCTTTGCGTCTTTGCGGTAAAATTACCTTGAGATTGCTTCGTATAAGTCAGGCTGGAAGCCTAACTCGCAATGACAAATTTTTTTTGGTGTGTTTTATTGTTAAGTAGATTCTTCATTTGCTATGTGGTTCAATTTTTAAAACATTTGTGTAATTCCTGCTATTTGTTGTTTTTCTTTGTGTTCTCCGTGTCTTTGTGTTCTTTGTGTAAGTAATTTAGTCATAAGTTACTGGTCACCAGTCATTAGTCAAAAAAATTTAAAAATCAATTTATACCCGTGTGAATCTGTGGATAATTGTTTTTTCGTGTGTTTTTTTAAAACACGATTATAAAAGGTGAGGTGGGGGTTTCGTGTATTTCGTGTGTTTCGTGGTTAAAAAAATCACCTTCCGAAATCAAGCCTGGCTGGCTCGAAATAAAGGTAGGGTTCCTGAATCAATTTTAATATAGGCAGATAAACAGTCTCTTCCACTCCCATTAATCTTTCTAGAAACTTTAATGGTTTAGGCAAAAGAATGACTTTATATTTTCGAATACCTGCTTCATCACCGGCAACTTTTATAGCATCGAGAAGCCCTCCGTATTCATCTATAAGAGAAATTTCTTTTGCGGTATGACCGCTCCATATTCTACCCATTGCTAAAGAATCAACTTTTTCAACCGTTAATCCTCTGGGGTTGGCAACTGCCTCGAGAAATTGATCGTAGATATGCTGGAGCATTTTTTCAAACATTTTTCTCTCATAATGTGAGAAAGGACGGTTAGAACTGAACGCATCCGAATGTTCTCCCCATTTAACTATATCATGTGAAATTCCAAGCTTATCATATAAGCCTTCCATAACGAACTTCGCCCCCCAAACGCCGATCGAACCTGTAAGAGTCGTCCTGTCAACCAATATCTTGTTAGCCGGGGCAGCTATATAGTATCCTCCCGAAGCCGCAATATTACCCATAGAGATAACTACTGGTTTTTTCTCTTTTAATCTTAAAATCTCTCTGTATATTAAATCTGAGGCAACACTGCTTCCTCCACCTGAGTTTATCCTTATAACTACGGCTTTTACAGCATTATCTTTCCTCAACCGCTCGAGTTCCTTTACCACCGATTCGGAACCTATAGTAGAACCTCCGAAAATAGGAATATCCAGAGGGGAGTTAGAACTTTCGCCGACAATTATGGTACCCTCAAGTGCTAAAACTGCGATTTTCGGCGGATCACTTAATAAAAACTCCCTGGGAACGCTCTTTCCTCTCCACATTTTACCATCGCCTTTAATGCCAGCAAGAGTTTTAATCTCGTCAAAATAAGCCACAGTATCTATTAATCCTTCTTTTACTGCCTCCTCCGGCGTAAAGCACCCAAGAGAATCCACAAGATTCTTTATTTTACTCGCTTCGATACCTCTCGAATCCGAAATTTCTCCGACAACGACTTCTACGAGATCATCAAGAAACTTTTTTAATTGTTCTCTCTCGAACTCACTCATATTTTCTCTTGTAAACATCTCTCCGGCTGTTTTATATTTACCGACATGCCCTATTTCGGCCTCTATTCCCAATTTTTCCAAAGACCCTTTTATGTAGATTTGTGAAAGATATAATCCGGGGAAATAAACCATACCCGGAGGAGAAAGCGATATAATATCTGCGGCAGAAGCCAGGTATAAATCTTTAAAACCAAGGTAGTCGGAATGCACAAGAAGAAATTTTTCATCCGCAATCCCCAAAAGCTCATTTCTAACTTCTTCGGCCTGAGCAAGTCCAAGAGAGTTACTTTTTATATAAACAACTACACTATCGATTCCTTTTCTTTCCTTTATATAATCCAGAAGATTCAAGAGATTATAAAATGAATGCTCTCTTCCAAAAAAACCTTGAATATTAGGAACCTCCGGATAATCTCCTTCAATTTCAATCATTACCGAACGTTCTCCACCCTTAAACAGCGTAGGATAAGGTACAACGGAAGCCGTAACTATACCCTCCGTAACTACACCCTCACTATCGCCTTCTCCAAATCTTTGATAACCGCCGAAAAGCAGATTACCAAGCGAAAATTCCAAGCCGCCATAGATTTTTCCATCTTCAAAATTATTATCAAGGGGCAAAAATCCGATATTCAACTTGACACCCTCTACAATTTCCAACGTCCCGGTTATGCTTTGGATTAAGTATCTCGTTTCATCCGGACCTCTATCAATAAAAAAATCTGAAGTCAAAACCAATCTATCCCAACCCGGTATAACCGAGAGCCCAAAATTAAAATCATACCCCTCTCTACTGGGAAAATTTGTGGTAAAACCTAAAGAAGTCCATTTGTGAGGACGGTACATAGCACCCAGAGTGTATTTATCATCCCAGGAAGAATACATATAACCAAGAGAAAATTTATCTTTATAATGCAGTGGACTCGTTCCAGTCATAAATTCCACAGAATCGCTCCTGAAACGAATCCCCCCTGCAAATCCTAAAAAAGGTATATTCATCGAAACCCAGTAGTCCTCGCTGCGAACAGAAATTTCCGGATAAGAATGTATAGATAAGCCTGCCGGATTCGAATAAAGCGCACGGGATCGTTCTGAAGTTGCAATTGAAAGATTAACGTATGAAACTAATATTAAAAGCAGCAAACTTGCCTCCTTATTTCATTCTCTCGACAATTGCCCGAGCAAATTCTGAAGTTTTTATGGGATTTACTCCTTCCATCTGTCTTGCCAGATCGTAAGTAATTTTCTTATCAATGAAAGCTTTTTCAAGACTTTTTTCTATTAACTCTGCCGCTTCAATCCAGCCAATATACTTTAACATCATCACTCCTGAAAGAATCATCGAAGAAGGGTTAACTTTATCAAGCCCCCTGTACTTGGGTGCAGAGCCATGTGTAGGTTCGAAAAGCGCAACAGTATCACCTATATTGGCTCCCGGGGCAATTCCAAGTCCGCCAATCTGTCCGGCTGCGGCATCGGAAAGGTAGTCTCCGTTGAGATTCGGCAGAGCTATAACCTCATATTCATCGGGACGGGTAAGAAGCTGCATAAACATCTGGTCAGCGATTCTATCCTTTATAACTATTCTGCCGCCGGGATTTCCGGCAGGTTTTCCTCCGCGAAGCGACTTAAACACGCCTTTTTTCAATACGGGAGTTACCCCATCTTCAGCTTTAACTTGATCGTAAAGCTCATCTTCGGTGATGATCCGCTCTCTGAACTCTTCTACTGCGACCTCATAACCCCACTTCTTAAAAGCTCCCTCGGTAAACTTCATAATATTGCCTTTGTGGACAATTGTAACACTCCCTTTCTTATTATCTATAGCATATTGAATCGCTTTTCTGACTAACCTCTTGGTTTTGGATCTACTTATTGGTTTAACTCCTATACCTGCGTCATATTCAAGTTTAGTTCCCATTTCTTTGTTAATAAAATCGATAACTTCTTTAGCTTCCTCCGTACCTTCCTCCCATTCAATCCCGGAATATACATCTTCGGTATTTTCCCTGAAAATAACGATATCTATCTTTTCCGGATTTTTTAAAGGAGACGGTACGCCTTTATAGTACTTTACAGGACGCACGCATGCATAAAGGTTCAACAATTGCCTGAGAGAAACGTTCAAACTTCTATATCCCCCTCCCACAGGAGTGGTCAAAGGTCCTTTTATCGCTATCTTAAAGTATTGGACAGCTTTCAAGGTATCTTCCGGTAAGGGTTCTCCATATTTTTCTATTGCTTTTTCACCAGCGAATATTTCAAACCATTCTATTTCTCTTTTTGAGTTATATGCTAATTTGACCGCTTCATTCCAGACAATCATAGAAGCATTTATTATGTCCAAACCAATACCATCACCCACAATAAAAGGTATTATCGGATTATCAGAAATATTCAATTTCCCTTTTTTGATTTCTATTCCCGTTCCCTTATCGGGTAAAGCAAGTTTTTTGAATTGAACCACTTTTATTCCGCCTTAGATTATTTTATCTTAAAATCACCGTGCTTTTTTACGTGTTCTTCTATACCGCCATCTTCGATCAACTTCCTCATAAAAGGAGAGAGAGGCGAGAAAGTTAAAATCTTACCTTTAGTCTCGTCTTCGATTTTCCCCTCCTCGAGGTCAATTTTCAGATTGTCTCCCTCATCAATTTCCTCAGTATTGCTGACCAATAAGGGTAAACCAATATTAAACGAATTCCTATAAAAAATCCTCGCGAAAGACTTTGCTACGATACAAGAAACTCCTGCAATTTTAATTACCCGAGGAGCATGCTCCCTTGAAGAACCGAGTCCGAAATTCCTGCCCGCGACAATAATATCACCGGCTTTCACCTTTGAAGAAAAAGAAGGGTCGGCGTCTTCAAGCACGTGTTTTGCGAGTTCTTCGAGATTGCTCCGGAGGTGAAAATATCTCCCCGGAG
Organism: Caldifarciminota bacterium; assembly: GCA_016930175.1. GTDB lineage: Bacteria > Hydrothermota > UBA3072 > UBA3072 > UBA3072 > JAFGHJ01. The sequence continues at coordinate 21,743 of JAFGHJ010000013.1, read as the reverse complement.
TTATATGGTCTGTGGAAATATTATCGCCGAACTTCCAGGCTTTTCCGGAAATAATGGAATTCACTTTAAATACCTCCTTGGATCCGCGATCTTGCCTTCTATAGCGCTAGCCGCCGCAGTTGCCGGAGAACTAAGATAAATAAAACCTTCAGGATTCCCCATTCTTCCTTCAAAATTCCTATTCTGCGTGGAAAGAACTATTTCGCCGTCCGCGAGAACCCCTTTATGTATTCCCACACAGGGACCACATCCGGGGGACTCTACAGCAGCACCCGCCTGTAAGAAAATCTCGATAAGACCTTCCCGCAGTGCATCCAAAAAAACTTCTCTCGAAGCAGGAACAACGATTAACCTCGTATCCGGATGTCTTTTTTTATCTTTAAGAATAGACGCGGCTATTCGCAAATCCTCAAGCCTCCCGTTCGTACAGGTTCCGATAAAAACCTGGTCTATCTTTACGTCTTCTATATTCGAGATACCTTTGACATTATCGACCGTATGAGGGAAAGAAACTAAAGGTTCAAGTTTATTCGCTTCTATCTCGAACAACTTTTCAAAATTCGCATCAGAATCGGATTTTATTTCTCTGAATTTATTCCCCCTGCCTCTCTTTTTGAGATAACTTTTTGTGATTCCATCCGTCCCGATAAGTCCTGTTTTACCTCCCGCTTCAACAGCCATATTTGTTATTGTAAAACGTGAAGACATAGAAAGATTTTCTATTACGTCTCCTTCGAATTCCATGGCTTTATAAGTAGCTCCGTCAGCGCCAATCTTCCCTATTATGTGAAGAATTATATCTTTTGAATAAACGCCATCGGGAAGCTTGCCTTTTACAATAAATTTGTATGTTTCAGGTACTTTAAGCCAGACTTTACCAAGAGCAAAAGCAAGAGCGATATCTGTTGACCCCATACCGGTCGAGAAAGCTCCCAGCGCTCCGGAAGTACAAGTATGAGAATCCGCTCCCACAACCAAATTTCCGGGATTAACCCAGTCTTCGACAAGCCTTTGATGGCATACACCTTCTCCGACATCAGAAAGAAAAGCCCCGGTTTTCTTAGAAAATTCTCTCAATAATTTTTGAGCGTTCGATAATTCTTTCCTTGGACTCGGAGAAGCATGGTCGATAAAGAGTATTGAATTTCGCTTATCGAAAACTCTCTCCATATCCATTTTTTTTAGTTCCTGAACGGAAAGAGGTCCCGTACCATCCTGAGCCATAACAACATCGACCCTTGCAACCACAAACTCGCCAGGTCTTACGTCTCTTCCTACGTGCTCAGAGATGATCTTTTCGGAAATTGTCTTACCCAAACTTCATCTCGCTTTTATAGGTATATACTTTACGTTAACAGGTCCGCTATAGATACCTCGAGGTCTGAATATTCTGCTAGATTCTCGGTATTCAAGAATATGAGCTATCCAGCCCGCAGAGCGCGCAATAGCGAAAATAGAAGTAAACATATCGGTAGGTATACCAAGCGCCTTATATACAAAACCTGAATAGAAATCCACATTAGGATATATACCCTTAGGTCCAAACTTCTTTTCCATAAATTTCTCAATTTTCAATGCGGTCTTAAATAGAACCTCATCTCTTTTTCCGGTTAGGTCACGGGCGTAGTTTTTCAGAATACGAGCCCTCGGGTCAAGTGCTTTATACACTCTATGTCCGAAACCCATTATTTTTTCTTTTTTCTTCGTAGCTTCGTTTAAATACTTCTCAACGTTTTCAGGAGCGCCTATTCTCTCCAGCATTCGTATAACCTGTTCATTAGCGCCGCCGTGAAGATAGCCTTTGAGCGTGCCTATACCGGAAACAATCGAAGAGTACACATCGGCCATAGTAGAAGAAGTAACCAGTGTCGCAAAGGTCGAAGCACAAACACCATGCTCAGCGTGAAGAATCAGACAAAGATCCAGAATTCTTGCCTCTTTTTCTTTAGGCTTCTCTCCATTAAGCATCCATAGAAAATTAGCCGCATAAGAAAGCTTGTTATCGGGAGGGATAGGCTCCTTTCCTTTTCTTATTCTATCGAATGCGGCAATGATGGAAGGCATCTTACCCATAATTTGAATTCCGGCCTTTAAGTCGCTTTCCCTACCAATTTCGTAGTCGCCTCCTTCGGATAAACTCATAAGAGAAACGCATGTATTTAACACATCCATGGGATGAGCCGCTACAGGAAAGTCTTTAAGCCACTTTATATCCTCTGTGTCCAAAGAAATATGATTTTCAAGATCGTTAGAAAATTTTTTTAGTTCAGCTTTCGTTGGAAGGCTGCCGTAAATCAAAAAATAAGCAGTCTCCTCATACGTGGATCTTTCAGCTAATTCTCCAATAGGTATACCGCGGTAAATTAAAATACCGTCTTTACCATCAATATAACTTATAGAGGTTTCAAAAGCGGCAACACCTTCAAGTCCATGCGAGAAAAACTGGTAATCCTGCTTTAAAACACCCTTGATCTTTTTATTCTTATAATCCATTTTCTCTTACCCTTCCTTAATTTTTAAAATACACAGATAAATTATATGTCTCGGGTTTTTCTGCAACCCCCTAACCTTAAATTGTTTACCACAGAGTACACAGAGTTTTCTGTTTTTTTTTAACTATTTTACTATTTTGCTATTTTTCTATTTAAACAATCCGAAGAATTCATACTATTTGACTTAGACTCGAAGAATCTATGTGGAAAAACTACGAACTATGAACGACGAACTAAGAACTAAATCAGGTTTCCCTTATCTGTCCGCTACCTCTAATTATGAATTTAGTGGAGGTTAGTTCTTTCAAGCCCATGGGGCCCCTCGCATGCAACTTCTGAGTGCTTATTCCGATTTCGGCTCCCAGGCCAAATTCACCACCGTCGGTAAAGCGGGTTGAAGCATTAACATAAACAGCGGCGGCATCCACTTCTTTTAAAAACTTATTCGCATCATTATAATTACTGGTTACAATAGATTCGGAATGCTTTGAGCCGTACTTATAAATATGGTTTATAGCATCATCGATACTGTCTACTATCTTAACCGCCATAATAAGATCCAGATATTCCTCATACCAGTCATCTTCAGTAGCTTTCTTAATATCGGGTATTATTTTCCTCGACACAGCACATCCCCTTAGCTCTACGTTATTTTCAGAAAACTTTTTATAGATTAAAGGTAGAAATTTTTCAGCTATATCTTTATGTATAAGAAGAGTTTCGGCAGCATTGCAAACCGCAGGATAATCGGTTTTCGCGTTATAAACGATTCTAAGAGCCATATCTATATCAGCCGAAGAATCGACATACACATGACAATTACCCACGCCGGTTTCAATAACGGGAACGCTCGACTCCTGCACAACTCGCTTTATAAGACCAGCTCCGCCCCTGGGAATTAAAACATCGAGATAATCATTCATTTTAAACATAACACTGACGGCAGCACGGTCGGTTGTCTGCACTAACTGAACCGATTCACAGGGCAACCCTTCTTCAACAATAGATTGTTGAATTATCTCTGTTAGAATCTGATTCGATTTGAATGCCTCTTTCCCTCCCCTTAGAAGTACGGCATTACCGGCTTTAAGACAAAGCCCGGCGACATCCACTGTTACATTAGGTCTAGCCTCATAAATAATGCCTATGACTCCAAGAGGAACTCTAATTTTACCCACTTCAAGCCCATTGGGTCTTCTTTTAATTCCTATGACCTCACCAATAGGGTCTTCCAATTGCACCACTTCACGGAGACCCTTTGCCATACTATTTATCCTCTTTTCATTCAATTCCAATCTGTTCAAAAGTGATTTTGCGAAACCGGCTTTTTTTCCGGCATTCATATCTTTATCGTTAATCGAAATTATCTTTTTCTTTGATTCTTCAAGTTTCCGGGCTATGTTAAGTAACGCTTTATTTTTAATATCCGTAGAGGTGTTAGCCAGTATCCTTGAGGCTTCTTTTGCTTTTTTACCCTGAACAATAACCGCTTTCTTTACATCCATCTTTTAACCCCCTATAACCATATTCCTTCTATGGATTACCTCTTCCTGATTTATATAGCCCAGAATCGAAAAAATCTCACTGGAATGATGTCCCTTAATTTTTTCTATTTCCGCACTCGAGTAATCCACGAGACCTTTTCCTATTTCCCTTCCATCTTCATTAAGTATCTTGACCAGACCACCTGTGGAAAAAACGCCGTTAACCTCTTTAACGCCTCCAGGCAACAAACTTTTCCCCTTATTAACAAGAGCTTCTTCGGCTCCTCTATCCACTGTAATACTACCGCAAATAGGAACATTAAAACTCAGCCACTGCTTCCTTTTGGAAAGACAACCTTTCGAAGGCAAAAAAGTTGTTCCCAGATTGTATTCTTCCTCATTTTCAAGCATATTCACCAGATCGACAATAACGTTTTTTCTGTAGCCGGGACCAATAACCATTATTATACCTGAATCGACAGCTGCCTTAGCGGCTTCTATCTTGGTGGTCATACCTCCGATACTAACCTCGCTTCCTTTATTACTTCCGGCTAAGCTTTCAATCTCAGGTGTGATTTGCTCGACTTTGTGTATAATTTCAAGCGATTCGGTTGCCTTCGAAGGGTCCCCCTTATAAAGGCCCTCAACATCGCTTAAATTTAACAAAACATCAGCTTCGGCGAGACTCGCCACCCTGGCTGAGAGAGTATCATTATCACCGAATTTAATCTCATTAGTCGCTACAGTATCATTCTCGTTGACAATAGGTATAACTCCATACTCCAGGAGAGTGATTAAAGTGTTAAAAGCATTCAAATACCTGTCCCTGTCTTCAAGGTCACTTGAAGTAAGCAAAACCTGAGCTCCTTTTTCTCCGTATTCACGCAGAAGCCTATTGTAAACGCCAATCAAAAGCCCCTGACCTATTGCAGCCATCGCCTGCTGCTTTGGTATCAACTTGGGCCTTTTCTCACACCCTAACTCTCCCATGCCGGCTCCTATCGCACCGGAAGTCACAAGAATTACCTCTTTGCCCTTATTCTTAAGGTCGACCAGCTGTCTCACAATATTGTCTATCATGGTAAGGTTAAGTTTGCCGACGGAGTGAGTTATGGTGGAGCTGCCGACTTTTACAACAATTCTTTTATACTTTTTATTTCCCATTTTTTATGAATATAAACCCGTGAAATTATTTGTCAAGAGCGCTCCCCTACACTACTCCCAATTGTAACCACGAGCTTTCACAGATTATCACTGATTTTTTTTATTTTTTTGACTAATGACTAGCGACCAGTGACTTATGACTAATTTATTCACAGAGGACACAGAGATTTTTTGTTGTTTAAAAAACCCCCACACAACCACAAATTAATCTCACACAAAGCAACAGAGTACACAGAGGACCTAAACTGTTGGTCTATTAGTCTGTTAGTCCGTTGGTCTGTTTTTTTCACACACACTAACACGCCAACCCACCAACACACCAACTAAAATAAAACTTCCCCCTTGACATTATAGCCTTTTAGACTTATAATATAGAATATAATATTAGAGGTTTATAATGGGTAAAGATAAGATATATGCGGTTATTACCGGTGATATTGTAAAATCCGGCAAATTCGGCAGAGAAAGAGAGAAAGCTCTGAAAATATTAAAAGACGCGCTAAATTCTCTCAGCGATTTTAGAGGTAAAAGCATTGAAGGAATCTCCGATATCTTCAGAGGTGACTCTTTCCAGATAGTAATTTCAGAGCCGAAACATGCTCTGGAGATTGCAATATATTTAAAAGCTGAGCTTTTAAGTAACACGATAAAAGGAAAAAGTATTGACGCTAGAATTGCCATAGGTATAGGAAATATAGAATCGCTTAATAGAAAAAACTTAAAGGAAAGCGACGGCGAAGCATTCAGATTATCCGGTAACGCTCTCGATAATATATCGAAATACAGAAGGTTCTCCATAAAGTCCGGTATCGATGAATTGAATAAACAACTTGAATTTATTTCTTCTTCTATAGACTCGATAACCCGGCGCTGGTCTACTGAGCAGGCTGAAGCTATACTTTTATGGCTAAAAGGCGATACTCAGATTTCTATCAGTAAAAAATTGAAGATTTCCCAACCCGCAGTTAATCAGAGACTTCAGCTTGGAGGTCATTTCACATTGAGCGAATCTTTCGAACTGTTTAAACATTTGCTTGATAAAAATTATAAGTTATGAAGACTATAAAACTAATTATAGGTTTCGGAGATTATTATAAACGATATTAATATTTTACTGCATATACTGATAATTCACTCGGCAGTCAGCTTGATATTCGCATTCAAAAATTTAACCAATCATGTAAAGAAGAAAAAAATAAGATCCAGGTGGCTATATATTTCCGGAGCCATTTACGCACTATCAATATACCTCATTTCTTTCTCCTGGGCAGATTTATGGATTCTGCCGCTCGTATTTGTTGCTCACTTTCTGGCATACCTGATTATGATACCGAAAAGAAGAACTCTCTTTAATTTCTTCTTAAGCCAGATATTGCTTATATTTACATTGGTCGCGATATGGCTTTTGCTCACAGATACCTATTTATCCTTCCTTTTTGCTCTTGTAATAATCTTATGGAACTCTAAAAGAGTACTATTAGTAATCCTTGGGTTTATTATACTAATCTGGCCTTCCGGGTATATAATTGGCCTCGCCACCGAACCTTTCAGGAAGCAAATAAAAGAAGCCAAAGGTCTTGAAAAAGCGGGGCTATGGATAGGAATTTTAGAGAGAACGCTGATTTACATCTTTGTCTTAAGCGGTAATGTAATGGCTATCGCCTTTTTAATAACAGCTAAAACGATTTTCAGATTCGGAGAAATAAAAGACCATTCGAGAAGAAAGGAAGCGGAATATATTCTTATTGGAACGCTCTTCAGCTTTTCTCTCGCGCTTCTTATTGCATACCTGATAAAAATTTTCATTTGATAGAAAGACCTTTTTATTTTCAGCCACAAAGGCACCAAGACACAAAGAAAGAATGTGTTGTTTAAGACCCGACCCACATCCCCAAATTAATCTCATACAAAGCCACAAAGAACACAAAGTTTTTTGTTTGTTTTAATTCAAGATTCAAAATTCAGAATTCATAATTATTAATATTAAATCCCAAATCCCAAATCCTAGTTATTGACTCGTAACAATTGAGTTGTCCAGGCTTTGTGGTATCACTACTACAATTACTTCTCATACCTCCAAATTCTCGGAAATGCGAGAAGCACTTTTCTTTTATACTTTTCATACTCAGAACTAAACCTTTTACTCAAGTAATCTTCCTCTTCCTTTATTAAGATCCTGAAGAATACATACATCACGAAAGGGACAGAGAATGCTATCCAGGATTTAAACAAGAGGCAAATTCCCGGAACAATAAAGAAAATAAAAGAAGCATACAAAGGGTGCCTGCATATAGAATAAACCCCTCTTGTTCTTAAAACATCTTCAGCATACGCTCTATGCACAGAAAACCCTGAAATTATAAATAAAGGCAGCCCAAGAACTATCAGAACAATACCCGAGATTAAGAATATCCTGTACTCTAAGAACTTGATATAAAATAAAGGATAAGTAAAATAATTAATAAAAATAATCGCAAATGAATATCCTAAAGACAAGGCAGTAAACTTAAATCCAATCCCCCAGACAGAAATCCTATCTGACATATCGCTACCCTCCATCTTTTTTTATTCTTTAGAAGATTTCTTCTTAATTATTATTTCCGCGATATTTATTATAGCAGGCATAAAGAGAACGGTTGTAATAAAACACGCGCCTACACCGAAAACAAGAAGGGCGCCAAGACCGATAAAACCTCTATATTTGGAAATCATAAGGGAACCAAAACCCGCCATTGTGGTAAGAGAAGTAAGGAGAACCGCTTTACCTGTACTCAAAAGCACATGTGGCGTCTCGCTAAATCCCTCTACCCTATACCGGTGCAATATATGAACCCCGTCATCAATCCCTATCCCAACTATCATCGGTATACCGATTACATTGACCACTGTAAGCATCATACCAAAACTCGAAAGAAGTCCCAACATCCACAATCCTCCGGCAATGAGAGGAATAATACCTAAAAGAGCAAGTTTAAGACTTCGGAAATCCAACCATAAAAGAAGAACAACTATAAATAAAGTAAGTACCGTTGCTCTCTTTCCATCTCTACCAATCAATTCAATCAAACGAAGAAAAAGAGGAGGAAGACCTGTAGCTCTCTCGCTCACCAGCTCGACCTGTTTACTGAATCTTCTCATGTTTTCAAAGTTCCAAATATACTCTCTCGGATATATATTTACAAGAAAAAGATCTTCATCGTCGTTTACATATCTGCTCTTAATATTATACGGGATGTTATCAAGAGTTAAAAACGCAGGGTTAGCCATATCGTAAATTTTCTTTCTCAATAAAGGCTCATATAACTTTTGAAATTTGTTTAGCCTACGAATAGAAACCGCGGGATTTTCCTTTATTTTATCCACAAGATTCAAAATAATGCTCTCCGTATTATCGGACTCCGGGTTCCCAATTATACTTTTACATTTTTCATCGACTTTATCCTGACCACCTAAAAATGCGAGCTGAGAAAGTTCATAAATGTTCATATCAAGCCGCTCTAACTGTTCTATTAAATCCTTAAGGTTACCCGATGATATCGGAATACTTTTCTTGTTTTTGTCTAACAAATTCCTTATTTTATTTAAGTAAACGACCCTTTTTTTCTGCTTATCCAACGGAGGGCAGAAATCTCCTATATTCTCAACCATCGAAAAGGAAGGCATTTCTTTTGCCTTTTCAGCCAGAGTATAAGACTCCTCAATTGTAGAGGCAGTAACCATTGCATAATCGATAGCAAGATCAAAAGCGTCAACTATTGTATCCTGAAGCATTACCGTAGGGAGACCTTTCGGTTCGATATTGAGCATATTATAATCAAATTTTAACCTGTATTTATACTGATAGAAGAAAAAACCGGTAAGCCCAAAGCCGATTAAAAGATATCTCAAAGGGTGCTTACTTACACTTTTTCCAAAATTTTCTAAAGCAGTAAACTCAATATGTCTGGGCTGAAAAGGCCTTTTTATGAACTTCGACGAGAATCTTTCCATTGCGGAAAGAAAAGCAGGCAATCCAATCATTGTTACAACCATAGCGCATATTATACCCATACCGAGAACAATGCCCATCTCTTTTATACCTCTCGTCACCGATACAGAAAGGGTAAAAAAAGCTGCCGCGGTAGTTAAAGCCCCGGTTATAATTCCTCCTCCTGAGCGAACAAGAGCCTCTGCCATTGCGGTTGGGGCATCCTTATCTATCGTCCTACGTTCACTGTACAATGAAATAATATGAATTGCGTAATCAATACCAAGCCCAATCAGAATAACTCCGAACATCGCCGTCATTAAATTTAATCTTCCCGGATAAATAGCAACAAGCCCCACAGTAATTATAATAGCGAGTATAAGGTTAACTCCTGCAAGTATTGGAACGCTTAACATCCTGAAAGTTAAAATAAATAGCAGCATAACCAGGATTATAGCAAGTATAAATCCTAAAGTCATGTCTCTTTGAGTGTAATACATTTCGTCCCGCTGGAGAGGTATATTGCCGGTAAGACCTGCTTTGACGTTAGGATACCTCTCTAAAGTCTTGTTTATAATCGAATATATAGAATCGGTTGAGGCCACGTCTTTTTCTATGTCCATCTCGGTAAAAGTCGGCTTTACAGTCATCAAAAGAATTCTTTTATCCTGAGAAATAAAGTAAGGGTCTCCGTAAAGAAATCTATCAATCGCTTTCACCGTTAATTCCTCATCCGCTTTCTCGGGATTGCTAATAAACTCATCCATTGTAGAAATCCAGTACTGGAAACCGTCGAGGGATCTGACCGCTTCATCTTCTTTTTGTTTCGTGCTGAGCGCCTCCTCGTCTCCAACGTATTCTTCTTCGAAATTATCGTTTATATTCTCTAAAAGAGGTATAAGATTCAAATTAGCGAACATATCGGCGGTGCTTTCCAGATCCTTTTCCTTAATAAGCATAAACCCGTGCCGGGCAAGGAAGTCTTTATCGATTTTATAGTACACTTCATCAACATACTCTGTAAGTTTCTCGATTTTCGGAGCTATTTCATCGGCAAATCTTTTTATCTCCTTCTCCTCACCCCGAACCACTACTATTGTATTCGAAGCGCTACGGAATTCCTTTAAAATTCTGTCGAATTCCTCTGCCATCGTGTCATTCGCCGGCAGCATATCAGACCAGCTCATCTCCATTGTGAATCTTTTGGTTGCGGATAGATATGCCACAGATACCAAACAAATCACTGCCACAAGGAAAAGCCCGATTAAAACCTGCCATGGATGAGTCATCGAAAAACGTCCCCAAGCCTTAAGTAATTTATCTCTCATCTCAAACCTCCTTTCACTCCTTTAAAATCAACTTTTCTTTTAAAGTTAATTGATTGATGTTCATGTAGAAATTCAAAACTCTTTTCTATTAACGCTCGAAATAAATGCGAGGCTATATTATTCAGAAACCCTCTCGGAACTTGAGCGGGCACGGCTTTATGATTTTCGAAGAAAATCATAAAGAGCGAAAGTGAGAGCGGGAGCAGCGATTTCCTCGCAGGGGAAATCGACTGCGTTTTCTGAATAATATTGCCGAGCAAAAACAGTCTGTTACAATTAAAGCCATAATAACAATATTTAGAAATATGCCCTTGCGCGTATCACCACGCCATTTCCGAGCTTACTGTTGTAAGTCTTTCCTTCACTGCCCGCATATATATTACCCATTATATTTATATCAACGTTTTCAAAAATATTATAATCTATCACAGGGACAAAAGCAGCACTACCATCAGATACACTAAAAATAGACATGAGCTGCAAATTTATTAAATCAGTTATCGGATAACTTATCAGCGCATACATCTGATCTTGAGCTATGGTCTTACTCTCCCCCATATAAAATCTGAGCCAATCATTAATATTATAATCTTCGTAACTTGTTTTGCCTTTCTCGTTTCTATGGTATTCTAGTAAAACGTAAAGACCGGACTCAAAAGTATAATCACTCCCAATTAAAAACTCATAAAAATCATCAGAAATTTCCATTAAATTATAAGCTCCTTCACCCCATACGCCTAGACCAAAAATTTCTCCGACAAACTCGCAACCGGTTAGTCTTCTGCGCTCGTTTGTTACCGAAACCGAATAAAAATCAGTCGATTTATCCCGGAACTCGTAACCTGTAAGAACAAAATCGAAATGGCCCAATCCGACCTTCAGACGAAAAAGTTTTCCGGAATTATTCCAATCACTTTCTATCGGAGAATAAAGAAACATAACACTTGTTCTGTTCAACAGCATAACATCTAATCTTACGCTGTTATGCCCTGTCTGTTCGTAGGTAGGATCCATTGCATCTTTTAGGTTAAAAACATCGACGGGGTTGGAAAAATAGCCCGTGCCAAGGGAAATCTGCTGTTTACCAAAAATACATGCTATTCTTGAATTAGAAATTCTAACGTAAGCATTATCGAGATACAATGTGTCATTAAAGGTATATCTAAAATACGAGCGCATTTCCGAAGGTACTTCCCCAACTATTTCCGAAGGTAGAAAATCAAGGATATTCCAGCTCTTTTTCCCGAAGTATAGATTGTAGATTACATCGGCGCCAAATTCTACGTTAGAAGTAGAACTCTGCAAATCGATTCGGAGCTTATCCGAATTCATTTGATATGAATTTCCATTCTGATAAAGAAAGATAAACTGCGGTTCGAAATAGCCAAAGATATCAACCTTTTCCGCATTAGCATTGGGCGTTACCAATAAATTTAAAACTATAACAGAAACAACTAAATTTAAAAAAGAAGCTGCGCTTCTCATTTTTTCATCCCCATTTCAGTAAAGAGGTTATCGGGCAGATTTACATCATAGGTCAATTCTCTAAAACTCATGGATGTTTTTGTATTATCAAGTTTATTATACATGACCATTTTCATAGGTGTCGGTATTCCATCGATCGTTTTTACCTCGGTAAGAACGAGTTCTTTTTCCAGAAGTTCCGGGTCCTTTTCATGATAATAGTCTATTACCAGGGGAACATAATTTTCTTTCTCGACCCATACAAAAAGACGGGAATAGCCGGCATTAGAATTTTCTTTACCTGTAAGTTTGAGCTTATAACATAATTGCCCCTCTTTTTCTTCTTCTCCAAGCAAAACTGATTTATAGTCGTCTTCAAACTCGTTCGAAGAACCAAGGTCTTCATAAGAAAAATCGCTTCCCTGTACTTTTTGTTTTTTTGCATGGGTCGCCAGCTTCCTTACTCTATTGGTTCCCGGAAAATACATCCAGATATCATCCGCGTTATTCAACATCAAAATAGACTGATTTTTGACCCTGCCGGGCTCGAGATATTTCATCAAACTTTTTTCACCGCCGTTTTTAGAATACGCCTTGTACACAAATGTCCTTTCCTGATCGCCGGAAGTAGTTATCGTCATCTCCATGACCGCCTCCGATTGCTCGGGATTTAATGTTTCTGTCATCGTCTTTATAATCTCTTCAGCAGTGATAGTCTCCCCTGTTTCCTCCGCCACCAGCCCAAAAAATATAATTAAAATAAAAACAAATAAAACTTTTCTCATCATATTTCCTCCACCGTAAAGCTTTCTAACGAAAGCAGTTAAATAGTTAAATGGTCGAGCAGTTAAATCCTCACCCAACCCACCGAGTCGGACAAATTCTTCAGGCAACATTATAGGTTTAAAAATCATTTTCGATGGTGTTCGATGTGAGTTTCATCAAAAGCGTTAACAAACATTTTATCCAGAATTTTCTCGTCAACATTAAAAAACTTCGCCCATCGGCTTCGATAAACTATATATACCATCATAGGAATAGAACCCGTAAAAAACTCCGTCACCCACATCTGAGTTATATTTTTATCAAGAGTTATACCTTTATCCCTTGCTTCATTAACCAATCCCAAAAGATCCTTACCTGTTTGCCTTTCCATTATTTCAAGAAAAGGATCTCTCTCTCCTTTTATAGACTCCATAAGCATTATTTTCAAAAGCTCCCCATTCTCCATCATAAAATTAATTAAAATCTGCATCATCTCGCCCACTCTCTCACTTGAATCAAAAACTTCCTTCGATTCCATCTTCGAGAAAAGTTCCTGAAACCGAATTAAACCCTCTTCCATAAAACTATCGAAAATTTTCTCGAGCAGATCATCCTTATTTTTGAAATAGTAATAAATAAGAGCTTTGTTCACTTTCGCTTTTGCGGCTATCTCATCAACAGTCGCGGCATCAAAACCCTTCTTCGCAAAAAGCGATATCGCTACTTTCATTATCTTCTCTCTTGCGTTTTCCTTTTTTTTGCCTGTCAATCTTCCTTCCTAACTAACTGTTTAGTTAAAACAATTTTAGTGTTTTCTTTGATTTTGTCAAGGGGCAAATTTAGCCACGAAAAACACTAAATAAACGAAATTTTTATTTTTGTTTTAAACTCCCGGCTACTCTCTACTCCCTAAATTTCACACAGAGACTACGGTAACTCAAAGTCTTTTAATATCCAATAAAAAAAGAGGCATCAAACGATGCCTCTTTTTTGACTTCAATCTATACGATATAATCTACTCGATTATCAACTGAAAAACCTCAGGCGAACCAGCATCATCATAATCGTCGTGGACCAAAACAAAATACTCTTTGTTCGCCTCAACCTCAAAATCAGCAGGTAATCTTTTCCAAGCACTTGCTTCCTTCAATTCATTCGGATTATTCTCGTTCACTATCATCAATTTAATTTCCGGTACGATATCATCAGAAAAACCCTTTGCCAAAAATTTAAGATTTTGATTATCGGCAGTCCTAATTTTATAGTAATCTCTGTCTTTTAACGGGAAAATAGCCAATTTAATAGTATCCCCACGATTTATACTTTTAGCATTTGCGAATACATCATTCGGCTCATTTTCATCCATCTCTGAAAGAAATTCAATCTTCAAATCGTATGGGGTTTCAGATTCGGCGTCATCATAATCGTCGTGAAGCTTAATTAAGTATTCCCCGGAATCAGAAATAACGCAGGCATCAGGAAATTTTCCCCAACTTTTTATTTCCTTAACTTTAGGGTCTGACCACTCATCAAAAAGAAAATAAGAAGCTTCGGGAATTATTGCCTCGGGAACATTATTTGATTTCAAAACCAGATAACCTTGCTTGTCGAGTTTAATCTTTAACCAGTCCACATCTCCCGTGGGATATACTGCTGGCCTTACTATGGAACCCGCTTCTACAAGTTTAGCTTCTTCCGGTTTATCGTTTGGTTCAAAAGGATCAAATTCTTTTAAGAAATTTGCTTTAATTTGAATTGCTTTTCCGGATGAAGCATCGTCATAATCATCCTTAACTGCGAAATAGTAAGTACCACCTTTAGGTACAAACAAAGCATCCGGCAAACGGTTCCAACCTCTTATTCTTTCTTCCTTTTCCCCCTCCCATTCCTTATACAAAGCAAAAGCAACTTCAAGATTTAACTCTTCGGGGCTTTCCCCTGCCTGTACCTTCAAATAGCCCTGTTCCGATAACCCCACTTTAAACCAATCCACATCTCCCGTTGGATTAATTTTTATGGGAAAAGATTCATCAAGGGTTATTTCACCAGCTTCTTCAATAGAATTGTTGGGTTCCTTATCACCTCCCCCTCCTTTTCCGCCACATCCGCCAATCCAGGATAAAACAATAAGCCACAGTACAAACAAACAAACAAACCTTTTCATAAATACCTCCTTTTAAAAAATATTAACAATACAAAAATTAACTAAAAGTATTGATAATAATTATTTTAACGATTTTTTTCGATTTGTCAATTACTTTAACTTTGCGTTCCGTCGAACCAAACATATCTATTTTTTATTTAAATTCAAAAGAATTCACTCTTAACCATTCCCAGTTCAATCAACTCGCGAATCAGAGAATCTTGATTCAATTTAATATTGACTAATTAGAGAAAACCCTTAACTTTTAAACAAAAGGGAGGGTTTATGCCTAAAGACAAATTTATCAAAACAGTTTTGGTTTTAATTTTAATTCTACTCTGTCTGAATCTGTTAAAAGGAAATCTCGCCTCTCCGTTATTATACATCGAAGCGAAAGCCAAACCCGAAAGCGATGAAGGTATTCAACTAGTTGATATATCTGAAATATCAGGCATTGCCTGCAGTGCTGACGGGAAGTTTGTATACGTAGCGGGTGAATTCTATGACAGGGAGGAAAAAGCGCATAATATGGAATGTATTGTGCGCTCTGATAATTTCGGAAAATCAGGAAGCTGGCAAATAGTAGCCAAGGAGAAGACAGCTTTTTAGAGGAGTTTATGCTTCTCATTCTACGAAACACAAAAAAAATAAACGAAATTTTTTATTGTGTTTTGCGTTACCAGGCAAGTGCTTGACAATGTTAGTTTACCGGCTATAATTAATAGTAAAGAAATGATAATATTTATTCTATTGCCTTTTCTTATAACTCAAGGAATTTTAAGTCAAGCCGATTTAGACGAGTACCTTTCACTTGAAATTCGAACCGAAAAAATCGACATCGGTTTTGTAAGCCCCTTAAATTCTCCAATTGAAATTCCGGGGGCCATAAAAGGCACAATTCAATCCAATACCGAATGGATTCTTATATGTTCGGCAGAAGGAGATTTTCTGTCAAGAGAGGGAGACAGGATGCCTCTTGGGAGATTAGCCTGGAGAATCGAAGGAGGAGAATGGGTCTCTTTCGAAATGGGAGAGGATAAGGTTTTAGAAGGAAGTGCTGCAGAAGAGACAGGAAGAGACTTTTCCATAGATTTGAGGTTGGATTTGAAGTGGCAAGACAGCCCGGGAGATTTCCTGACAAATATCGATTTCACGTTAATGAAAAAGTAAGGAGATATATGAAATGTTTAATTTATTAATATCCGTTTCGTTACTTGTTTCTCCCCTGCGTTTAGAGGTAACTTCATATCCCGGAGTGATTACCAGGGAAATATCGGTAAAGAACGGAGACGCCTACAATGAAGCCATAATCAGTGTTTACAAGGGAGACTGGAACCTCAGTAAAGATGGCAATATATTGTATTATCCTGCGGATTCTCTTTCCAATTCCTGTTCAGAGTGGATTACAATAAATCCAACTGAGTTCGTTCTTGCGCCGGGAGCGGTACAAGAAATAAGAGTTACCTTCGAAATACCATCGGAAACCAAAGGTGGATTCTGGAGCGTTATATTCTTTGAAGGCAAACCGCCGGAACAGGAGGAATGGACACCCCTTGTCAGACTCGCCGGCAGAGTCGGAATCACTACTTATTTAGATATCGCGGGAACAACATTTAAAGAAGCAGAAATAAAGAAAATGGAATTGGAAAAGAGCGGGGAGTTGAAGATGGAAGTCCAGAACAACGGCAACATATGGCTAAGACCCGAAGTAGAGTACTGGGTCAGGCGAGGAGAAAAAGAGATATACCGCGATTCTCTTGACCCGTCAATAATATTACCTGAAACAACTCGAGAATATCTATTAACTTTCGAAGGCGTCAAAACGATTAAAGACGATGAGATAGTTGCAAGAGTGGATTACGGCGGCGATAAGATACTCGAAGGAATAAAAAAAATAGAATAAAACCACGGATTATTAACCACAAAGCACACAAAGATTTTTATTTGTTTTTAAGCCAACATCAAAAAGCGAAAAACCAATATCTAAAAGTTTAATACTTTATCTTAACAACATATTTTAGACCTTTAGGAAAAACTCCTTTAATACTATAGTTGCACAGCCAGATCGCCTTTTTTATTTTTAAAAGTAGGGCTACTCTAAAGAATATTCCTTTCTTTACTTTTTATTCTTCTGTTACTTTCTAAAGATTTAAGCCAAAGATTTTATTT
The DNA here is from genome assembly GCA_016930175.1 of Caldifarciminota bacterium. Taxonomy (GTDB): domain Bacteria; phylum Hydrothermota; class UBA3072; order UBA3072; family UBA3072; genus JAFGHJ01. Next base: position 4,767 of record JAFGHJ010000013.1, on the reverse strand, counting down.
GATTTCGACTGCGTATTTTTATTCCAAATACGCGGTCGAATTTAGATTCCGACTACATATTTTTATTACTATATACTTTAGTCGAAATTATTTATTGGTTAATTAAAAAATCATGAAATATTGACTAAAAAATAAGGTAATTCGTCGCTTGACTTCACAGTAAAATACCTGTAATTAAAGGGTAATAATTTAATTTTAGTTATCTAGCGGTTGAATTTCGATTTTTATGCGGAAATTAAGCGGGTTTATTTATCAAAAAAAGCCTTTCGGCTTTAAGGATTACAGTAATAGCCTTAAGCCGAAATCTAAAATAAGGGAGTCAAAGGCTATATGGAATCGTATGGTAACAAAGTCTTAAAGTATTCAATTGTGGCCGAAATCCCTGTAGCGGATAAAAATAAATTTATTTAAGTAGCCCTTCCTTTCGGCTGTTTCGGTTGCGGCAAAGGAAGGAAAATCTTCAAAGTAAGAAAGGAGGGTTCAAAAAAGTAGTTTTATTTCTTTATGTAACAAAAACAATAATCAAAGACAAAAGGAAGTAAGGAGAGTATATATGGATTTTAAGCGTTTTATGATAATTTTCGTAATTACAGTTTTAGCTGCAGTTATAGTTTTTTCCTGGGGATGCCAGCAAAATCAACCCACTGCTCCCGAAATAATCGAAAGGGACGATGATAGCGGTAAGCTTAGAGCCGAACTAGTTATGAGTCTAAGAGCACGCAGCACGGACGGAGCCGGTCAGGTTCGTCTTATAGTTGGTGGCAATACGGTTGGGACCTGGACTTTAGGTACAAGTATGGGCGACCATAGCGTTTCCTTATGGACCAGCAGAGGGGATATCAGGGTGGAGTTTTTTAACGATGCTTCAGGCAGAGACGTTCAGGTAGATTATCTGTCCGTCGGCGGGGATACTCGTCAGGCAGAAAATCAGGCGACCAATACTGCCGTCTGGCAGAATGGTTCCTGCGGCGGTTCATACAGCGAGTGGATGCACTGCAACGGGTATATAGCGTTTGGCAATACACCGGCAGACGATGGTACAACCACCACCACAAGTGGCGGAAGCACGACCACAACCACCAGCGGTAGTAGCGGCATCACCGGAGTAAAACAACTCAGAAACCGGGGAACAGGTTTATACCTCGATGGTATGGGTAGAACAAATAATGGCGCTGATTGCGGACAGTATGCCAATACAACCCATCCCAATGCACACTGGAACATTACCTCAGCGGGTTCGGGTTATTACTACCTGATTAACCAGGGAACAAACATGAAACTTGATGGATATGGCAGAACGGGTAATGGTGATGCTTGCGCACAATATTCAAGTTCTACCACGCATGTAAATGCACAGTGGAGCATTGTCTCAGCGGGTTCGGGTTATTACTATCTGGTAAACCGGGGCACCAACATGAAACTTGATGGATACGGTAGAACCGAGAATGGCAGCGCCTGCGCACAGTATTCGAACAGTACCACACACGTAAATGCACAGTGGCAGATAACCGACGGCGGAGGTGGCACAACGACCACCACAACCAGCGGAAGCACAACAACCACAACCGGTGGAGGCGGGGTAAACACTAATCCCTCATGGAGATTAGGATCAAGATGTTTCCAGGACGGGCCTTCAGGCTCATTTGATGATATTGCTGTAAAAGATCCATCTATTGTGTATTCAGGTGGCAGATACCATCTCTTTTATACCGGCCGCGACAATAGCAGCTGGCGCATGGGTTACGCTACAGCATCCTCGGTATCAGGACTAAATAACGCAACCCATACTTATATGAGTTCGGTAAATGGCGGATCGTACTTTTGTGCCCCGCAGGTATTTTATTGCGAAGCAAAAGGTCAATGGTATTTAATCTACCAAAGCGGACAGGGAGCTACCTATTCTACTAATTCAGATGTAGGCAACCCTAACGGGTGGAGCGCCGGACGATCCATGTTTTCCGGTGGACTTGATTACTGGTGTATTCGTGAGGGTAATACCATGTATATATTTTATGCGCCGGGTGACGACTCACGTACAATTTTACGCCGCAGTACATCTATTTCAAACTTTCCTTCCGGTTGGTCAGGAGCTTCAGTAGTTGCCACAAATACCTTCGAAGGTGTAGCCGTTTATAGAAATAGAGCGGATGGACAGTATTATATGGTAGTCGAAGATATAAACAGGCACTTTGAATTGTGGAGAGCAAGCAGCCCTGGAGGCTCATTTACAAAACTTTCGGAGGAATGGGCTCATAGAAATGATCTAATCTACGAAGCAGATCATTGGACAGATCAGTGTTCTCATGGAGAAATACTCCGCGCAGGAACAAATGAATACATGGAAGTCAATGACTTAAATAGATGCGATTTTCTGATTCAGGGCGTACCGAGCGGAAATTACGGGGAATACTGGCAGATTCCCTATGACCTTGGTCTTATACGCAATTATTAATATGAATTTAAGAACTGCTATTAGCTAAATGATGTGAATAAGCTGAAAAAACAGGCAAAGTAGTAATTTTTAAATTTATATACAATCAAGGCAGCGAGAATGGATTTTTTTGTCTGTTCTCACTGCCTTTTTACACCACTAATGTATTTTAGTATACGAAAATACGTCTGTACCGGGGTTGGCTCCGTCGAGAAATCTGCTTTAAAAATACCGCGACTTAAATATCAAACCAACCGAAAAAGCTATTTAAATCATAAGAAAAAAGTTGACTCGAAATACTTTCAATAATACAGAATTTTTTCATTATAAACCTTACCCTAATTCATTTTAAGGATATATACACTGAAAAAATCATTTAAAAAAAACAATCCATATACTGATAAAAAAATAAGGTATTAGGTCTCTTGACTTTACAATAAAAACCCTTTAATAAGGAGAAACAATAAACATTAACTTCCTTGACTTTCAAGGGGAAATTATTATTCTATTTATCAGTAAGAAGGAGAATGCGTAGTGCTTATTTTAGGAATATGGGATGGTCACGATTCAGGTATATCAATATTAAAGGACAATAAAATCCTCTTCTCTATAAACGAAGAGCGCCTTTCAAGAAGAAAATTAGAAATAGCTTTCCCGGAAAAGTCAATAGAATACGCTTTAAATTATTTAGGTCTTAAAAAAGAAGACATAGAAATTATATCATTTTCGACTTCAGAATTTGCCAAAACCCTGTGGAGGGCATTACCTTTCTTAAAAGAAAATTATTATTTGTTGCGCAGAAGAAAAAAGAATTATTCCAGTCTTGATTCTTTCAAAAGGGGTTTTAAATACAAGGCAACCGAGTTGCAATTAGATCCTTTATCAAAAAGTATAAGTAAATCGTTAATAAATAAAAAATTAAAAAAATTAGGTTTCAATAATTTTAAGCTATTTATTCATGACCATCACTTATGTCATGCTGCAAGCGCAGCTTTTACAAGTGGTTTTGAAAAGGCATTGGTCATTACAATCGATGGAATCGGCGACACTTTATCGGGAACGATAAATACATTAGAAAACAGTAAATTAGAAAGAATAAAAACTATTTCCGGCAAAGACTCTTTCGGTATATTTTTCGAACACGTAACCAACCTGATGAATATGAGAGAATTGGAAGATGAAGGTAAAGTTATGGCACTCGCTAATTACGCTCTAAAAATAGAAGATGAAGAAAATCCTCTTCTGGATTTTTTCGAAATTGACGGCATGGAGGTAAAAGTGAAATACGGCTCTTTAAAAACATCCGGAGAATTAAAAAAGATTTTCTGGAAATTTCCGTCTGAACAGTTCGCTTATATGGCACAACGAACATTGGAAATAAAAATTACCGAGTTGATTCGGAATGCAGTCAAAGAAACAGGTTTAAATAAAATATGCTTAGCCGGAGGAACCTGCTCAAATATAAAAGTAAACATGCTCATTAAGAACTTACCCGAAGTAGAAGATGTCTACGTATTCCCTCACATGGGCGATGGCGGCCTTGCGATGGGTAGCGCTATGGTTACCAACTATGAACTAAACGGTATTTCCAAATACGACTTTAAAGATGTATATTTTGGACCCCGATTTTCAAACGATTATATAAAAATAGTCCTGGATAGAAATAAACCGAAAGATATAAAATATAAATATGTAAATGAAATTGAAAAAGAAGTAGCAAAAATTATATTTGAAGGAAACATTGTATTATGGTTTCAGGGAAGAATGGAATACGGACCGAGAGCGCTCGGAAACAGAAGTATATTAGCACCCCCCCATTCCGAAGAAATCAAAAATGAATTAAATCTCGTACAAAAGAAAAGAGTGTGGTACCAACCATTCTGTCCGACGATGCTTTTAGATGACGCAAAGGAAATTTTGGAAGATCTAAAAGGTACACCCAATAAATTTATGACAATGGGATATATGGTAAAAAAAGATAAACAGAAATTGGTGAAAGGTGTAATTAATATAGACGGTTCCTGCAGACCACAGATAATAACCGATTATACGTCCAGATATGCCAGATTATTATCCGAATACAAAAAATTAACGGGTACAGGTATTATACTCAACACAAGCTTCAATTTACACGGAGAACCTCTTGTTTGTTCTCCGGAAGATGCTTTAAGTACATTCTCGAGAACTAAAGCAAAATATCTGGTATTAGAAAATTACTTACTCATTAAAACTTAAATCCATTATGAATATTTTAATAAAAGATGTTAGAGAATAAGATCCAGTCATTTTTATCCACATATTACGTTTATCTTCTCGAAGTCAATTTTTTCCTTATG